>JADFYG010000009.1 GCA_015233155.1 Candidatus Rifleibacteriota bacterium | reverse complement strand
CACAGCGAGAATTATCGAGACTTTGCGAAAAAAACTGGGAGCTTTTTCATGACTGATTTGGAAAACGGAAAACCGGGTTCGCATGGCGAGCCTTTGAACGAGGCTTCTGAGTTGAAGGCACTCTCGATTCATCTTCGTCTGCCGGACCGCGCACCACCACCTGTTTCCGCGCTGATGGCGAAACTGGGTCCCAAAAAGGAGCTGCAAAGCGACTCCAATGAAAAGAACTTCTGGAATCTTCTTTTCGGAATAGATATCGACTGGGGTCGGTTGGCAGTCGCAGCGCTGATGTTCATACTCTGCTTCGCCCTTCCTTATATCAGAACCATTGATCCGGTTTCATCCTCAGAATCGCGCGGCTGGGAAATGCTTACGAGGGTTTCCCTGAAACAATACGAGCGTTTAGTCCGGGAAAACGGGCCACTCATAAGGCAATCTACATATAAAGTAGGAAAATTATTTTGAAGACATACTTATCATGGCTTTTGCTGCACTTTATAACAGCGGCAGTCGCGCAAATTCTGACGATGGTCAGCGATCTCAGTCCGGTAAGACATTATCTGAATCTGTTTGCCATGTTCTGCTGGATTACAGCCACTCTGGGTCTTGCGGGCGTATCCACCGGCTTTCGTCAGATAGCGCATGATCTGGAAATTGCCCGCACTGGCATAGGGAGTGTGGATGAAATCAAGGTGGCCATCAGGACGCTTGGAAAGCTTGAGGCATCATCTCTTCTTTCAGGAGTGGTCATACTTATTGCCACGCTGATTCAGCTGGCAGGTGTCGCGGATGACGCGAGTAAATTAGGGGCTGTCATAGCTCACTTATTTTCGGGAAGCCTTTTCTCCGTGGCTGGAGCCAGAATATTCTGCTACTGTGCTGCGCTGAGGCTTCGGTCGAGAATTCCGGACGGCCTGACCATTCCCTCATCCAATTTAATGTCAAACATGCTGGTTGTGGCTCTTCCGTTAATCAATCTTGTGGCTTGGGGTGTGATAGTGCTCATACTAACCGCTACTAATGCAGCTTCGAAAGGAGGACAACCAGGATTCGCCTCATTCCATGGATTATTGCCTGGGTAGGTCTCTTTGCAGCAATGTTTGCGGATGTCAACGTGAAATTTTATCTCAGTTTATCAACAGCGGTGCTGGCCGTGATCATGCCGGGCCTGCTACTGGCTCTCTCGGTATCGCCTTCCCGCTGTCTGAAAACGCTGGGTTATCTTGTGATGTCGCGACGAAATGAAGAAGTCTCCGCTTCAGAGATTCGTGAGCATATAACTATAGTGAATGCTTTTGGTGACCTTTGCCTTGCCTGTGGCTCGACAGCCACGTTGTGCGGCTTCATCACGATTCTGGGAAATCTTGAAGATGCCTCTCACCTTGGGGGTGCGCTTTCCATGTCTCTTTTGCCGCTTCTGTATGGAATGATCGTCAAAGTATTCATGAGTTTCCCGATCACGGTAACCCTTAATGAGGCCGCCGAAAAGGCAACGATTATCCAGGACTCAACCCATGATTGACCCTGGGTAGGGCGGGGCCGCTGCGCAAGCCGCATCCAACGTCGGCGGGCCCAGCGGTCCCGCCCTACCTTGAAGTGAAACCATGCTATTCAAGCTATTCAGCGACGGAGAATTAAATGCCCCTGAGGACAAGCGTTCGACTCTTGTCGAATTCGGGGAAACCGTGTTAAGCTCCGATCTTGGAGAGGTCTTACATATGATACGACTACTACTTAGAACGATATTCCTTTTGTTTGCCATCCTCTTCTCGGCTGGATGCGGAGAAGCTCCGCCGGTGCCAGGTGGCAATGGTACACCAGCAGCCGAATCCAAGGTGCCGGTCTATGGCGGAACATTCCGGCGGGCTTTCCCATCGCCTGTCATTACGCTCGATCCACGCGCCATAGGAGACTCGTTTTCGCACGAAGTGGCCCGGCAGATTTTCGACGGTCTCGTCGAATTCGACCCTGAAGCTCGTGTTGTTCCGGCCATCGCAGAGAGCTGGAAAGTAAGTTCCGATCGTTTGACCTATACTATAAAACTGCGCAACGATATCCGTTTTCACGCCACATTCGGAGCGGAAGGGCGTCCCACGAATAACGGCGGTCGCCTTCTTACCGCCGAAGATGTTTCGTATTCGTTTCATCGTCTTCTTGATCCAAAGACAAAAATGCCGCGAGGAAAGCTTTTTCTAGTCATAAAGGGCTCGGAAGCATATGCCGCCGGATCAGCGCCGAATATCTCCGGAATCCAGGTTCTCGCCTCGGATAGTATTGCCATCTCTCTCGAAAAACCGTTCGCGCCCTTCCTTTCGCTTCTCGCTTTGCCAAATGCTTTCATCGTCCCACGGGAAGACGCTGAACGGCCGAATTTTGGCACTGACCCCGTTGGTACAGGACCCTTCATCTCATCGGGTAAGCAAGGTGATACATTGATCCTGAAGGCAAATCAGAATTATTTCCGCGGCAGGCCCTATCTCGATCGTCTTGAGTTTCCCTTCATAAAGGAAGAAAAAGATTCGTTTGCCATGTTCAAACGCGGGGAACTTATGGAGACAAATGTCCCGGATCCGGAATACAAGAACGTGAAATCAGATCCGCTTCTGGCCCCGCTTTTCCAGGAGACAAGCCGCTGGGGAACCTATTACCTGGGAATGAATGTGACAAAACCTCCATTCGACAACGTAAAGGTGCGCCAGGCGATAAACTTTGCCATTGATCGTGAAACCATAGTCAAGCTTATTCTGAATGATCGCGCGCGGATCGCCAAGGGGGTTCTCCCTCCCGGGATCACTGCATTCAACCCGGCATTGCGTGGATATTCATACGATCCTGAGCGGGCAAAAAAGCTTCTTGCTGAGGCCGGGTATCCCGATGGAAAAGGTTTTCCGGAGATCACGCTTCAATTCAATCGCGACCCGTCTCATGAACGCAGCAGTGAATTCATTCTGGCCAATCTGCGCGATATAGGCATCACATGCATTCTGAAGGAAGTCGAGTTTCCGGAACATTTCAAGTCCGTTGAAAACGGCGAGGTGAGCTTCTTCAGAATGGGATGGACTGTAGATTATCCGGATCCGGACAATTTTTTATATACATTGTTTCATTCAAAAAACATCGGTCGGGAAGGCAATTTTGCACGATATTCCAACCCGAAGGTAGATGAGCTTGTTGAACGGGCGCGTTTCGAAATAGATCCGAAAGATCGCATTCCGCTGTATCAGCGCGCTGAACAAATGATAGTCGATGATGCACCATGGGTATTCATCTATCATTACACGACGCATGTGCTTCCACAGGCAAATGTTCGTGGCCTGCACATTACCACCATGGGGGCGCAGTTTATCTTATATCGCCAGATCTGGCTCGTCCCGCAATCGCAGGGGCAAAATCAGGGGCAGCCTGAGCCTCCCAAAAACTGAATGGGTGTTCACACCTTTTTTTCGGATGTATTTGCCGCATTACCTGCTACAGCGGATTGGCCTGCCGCACGGCTGTGTTTTATGAATTCGGTAATCGCCGGCAGGAGTGAAACGAATATGATCGTCATGATGACGAAGCTGAAATGATTCTTCACGATCGGCATATTTCCGAAGAAATATCCCGCATACAGCAGACTTGAAACCCAAAAAATTCCGCCTGATATATTGAACATGAGAAACACCGGATATGTCATCTTACCGATCCCTGCAACGAATGGAGCAAAAGTTCTGATGATGGGCATGAATTTGGCTATTACTATGGTTTTTCCACCATGTTTTTCATAAAAATCGTGGGTTCGTTGCAGGTGTTCCGGATTCAGTAACCAGGATTTTTCGCGCGCGAATACTTTGGGGCCGATCCATCGTCCGATCCAGTAATTGACGTTGTCGCCCAGTATCGCCGCCAAGGCCAGAACAAGAAACAGAAGATGCGGATTCATTCCTCCGGTTGCGGCTATCGCTCCGGCTGCAAAAAGTAGTGAGTCTCCTGGCAGGAAGGGCGTTGCCACAAATCCGGTCTCCGCAAAAATGACGGTGAAAAGGATACCGTAGACATAGACGCCATATTGACTGACAATTTGTGCAAGATGCACATCCAGATGCAGAACAAGATCGACGAAAGAGCGAAGCCAGTCCATCAGATAGAATCCTTTTTGGGAAATGAGTGACGGCAAGGTCGTCACCCGGGAGGTGATATCTTCTCAGATTATCGGCACGAAATGTTCGTCCATCAAATAGCAGGTATTGTCCAAAATTTTGCAAGTTGCTCTTTTATTTTTTTGCGATTGCATGAAAATGATGTATATTTCTTTCGGTAAATATATGGCCCTAAACTATATGTGTATACCGGAGGATTTTTATTATGTTTCGTCGATTGATCATGATTTGGCTCGTGGCTGTAATTTTCGCCGGAGCTCCCGGTTGTTACGCACTTACATCCAAAGTGTTGATAGAAGATCTGCGTGTAAAACAGGCTCACTCTACAGCCGATGCAGATAGTCTCTTCTCGGCGCTGAAAGATGGTCGTTCGGAAAACTGGAAACAACTTGCCGAACGAGCGCCGGATCTTCTGCTTTCACGCGACGCCTCAGGTGCCGTTGCACTGCATATTCTGGCCTTCATGGGCGCTTGTGTCGATATGACGTGGGTTCTCGACCATGGCGTTCCCGTTTCAGTAACAGACCGGGCTGGCTGGACTCCTCTGCATTATGCGGTCGCCGCCGATCATATTTCCGCTGCGGAGTTGCTTCTTTCCCGTGGAGCCTCGGTAAACAGTCGCGACAATCAGGCAATAACTCCTCTGCATGCAGCAGCCGGAAACGGCTCCACGAAAATGGTCATGACGCTTCTCGGCGCCGGTGCTGACTTCACGATGCGGGATGGCTTCGGCAAAACACCCCGTGACTGGGCGCGTGAAGCCGGCCACCAGAATGTCGAGGCGCTATTTGCATCGGCATCTCTTGCCAACGACACCATCGCTCTTGATACGCCGGCCTCGAACAGGGTTCCATCGAAGGTCGCAACTGCATCTGTTGTTGCCACGCCGCCAGCCGCTCAAAATCAAATTTCTGACGAAAAAGAAGTTGTGGCAAACGCGGAAGATGAAGCCCTGGCTAATTCGGTTGCCGTTGAAGAAGTTGAAAGTCAGGAATCCGCAATAAGCAACACTGTTTTTTCGGCGATTCGTTCTGGTGACTTCGAAACTGTGCGTGCCTTGTGTGTCGCTGATCCCAGGACACTTAATTTGCGTGACTCGACCGGAGCTACGCCACTTCACGTAGCTTCTTTCCTGGGAAAAGAAACCATAGTCACCGATCTGTTGAAATCCGGGTCGATGGTGAATCAGCGTGATGATTTTGGCTGGACTCCGCTGCATTATGCTGCTGCCGGCAATCACCGTGATGTCATCGAAACGCTGCTTCGCCAGGGAGCTGACCTCAACGCCTGTGATTCATCCGGAATAACCCCGTTGCATGCGGCTGCCGGAAACAATTCAGCGGTTGCTTCACGTGTGCTGCTGGCTCGCGGTGCCAATTCTTCGGCTCCGGATGCCGATGGGCGAACACCCATCGAATGGGCTGCTGATTCCGGATCTTTGCAGATCGTGAAAAAGCCGGATGTGAGTTCGACTGTGAGCACGACCGAAAAGAAAAAAGAAGTTGTAGCGACTTCGAAGCCGATTGAAATTGCTTCCGCAAAAAAAATCGCACCTGCTGCAGAGTCGCCTAAAAATGAGCAGACTGCTTTGTCTGCTCAGGCTCAGGATGCGCAAAAAGATGAAATTGCTGCGGCGGAGGGGGCATTGCGTGACTCTCAGGCGGTTATCGAGTGCGCCGATCGACGTGTTTGTTCCATCGAGACCGATGGGACGCCCGTTTCACGTGGACCATGGATTTCGTCTGATGATCCGACGCTTTCACCCGCTGCTAAACGTTCGAAATATATTCATATTTCTGCAAACGCCTCAATTGCAGCAGCATCTAACGGCGAAGGGCTGACCGACACCTCGCATTCGTCGCGATCTTCCCACCGTCACAAATCTGCCGAGCACGTTATCCTGGGGCTTATGTTGCTTGCCGCATCCCATGCAAGATAGGACGCCCGGCTATATTCGTCGTAAAAAATAATAGCATAAGCTATTGACGATCTCTCTCAATCAGGCTAGATTCACTAGCTATGATCAATCTGTCCAATGTTAAAGTCGTCTACGGCAAACGTATACTCTTTCAGAATGCCAATTTTCTCGTTCGTCCCGCGGATAAAATCGGACTGGTCGGCCCCAACGGAGCGGGCAAGACGACGGTGTTCCGGCTCATCACCGGAGAAGAACACCCCGATGAAGGGGAAATACTTGTAAATCCAGGCATCGTTATTGGGTATTTCTCACAGAGTGTTGGCGAAATGTCGGGTCATTCGGCCCTCCAGGAAGTCCTGGCAGGCGCAGGCAAAGTCTACGAGCTCGGGAAAAAACTACATGAGCTTGAACATCGTATGGCTGATCCATCCGGCAATTTTTCCGATTCTGACATGGAGCGGTATGGCAAATTGCAGGAGGAATTCCTCCACCTGGATGGCTACGAAAAGGAAACTCACGCTCAAACCATCCTCACCGGATTGGGCATAGGCCCTGAACGCTGGGAACAAGCGGTTGAAAGCTTTTCGGGTGGCTGGAGAATGCGGATTGCTCTTGCACGAATTCTCCTGCTGAATCCTGATGTACTGCTCATAGACGAGCCAACCAACCATCTGGACATCGAATCCATCATCTGGCTGGAAAGCTGGTTGAAGAGTTTCAAAGGCGCCCTTGTCATGACGAGTCACGACCGTGAATTCATGACCAGGATCTGCACACGGACCATAGAAGTGGCGGGCGAGACAATAACAACTTACAGCGGTGACTATGATTTTTACCTGCGGGAAAGAATTCTGCGTCGGGAGCAGCTGCTTTCATCCCAAAAGCGCCAACAGGCCATGCTTGCCAAGGAAGAGGAGTTCATCGCACGTTTTGCCGCCCGGGCTTCTCACGCCGCCCAGGTGCAGTCCAGGGTCAAAACCATCGAGAAAATAGAGCGCATCGTCATACCTCCAGATCCAAAGATAATAAAATTCAAATTCAATCCCATCAGGCGCAGTGGAGACGTAGTTGTTGACTTCAAGAATCTGGCAAAGTCCTGGACGCTGCCTGACGGAAAGCTGCTGCCTGTATTCTCCGGTGTCACCGGAACAGTGGTAAGGGGTAATAAGATTGCTCTCACCGGCGTCAATGGCGCGGGAAAGTCCACCTTACTCAAGGTCATCAGCCAGCAGACCGAAGCGACCGGCGGTACTTGCAGCCTCGGAGCCAGCGTTCAGATGGGTTATTTCAGCCAGTATTCATGCGATGTCCTGAAACCGGATCGAACAGTCTTCGAAGAAATCCAGGAACGCTTGCCCATGGCTACGGTTGGTTTCATCAAGAATCTCCTGGGAGCCTTCCAGTTTTCCGGTGACGATTCCGACAAGAAGGTTTCAATTCTTTCCGGCGGAGAAAAAACGCGCGTAATGCTGGCATGTCTTTTGACTCAGCCGATCAATTTTCTTATTCTGGATGAGCCGACGAACCATCTCGATATCGCAAGCCGTGAAGTTCTTCTGGAGGCGCTGAAAGACTTCCAGGGGACGGTCATAATCGTCAGCCATGATCGTTACTTTCTGCATCATCTTGTCAATCGGGTCTTCGAAGTCGATCACGGGGCATTGAAGGTTTACGAAGGCGATTACGATTACTACCTGAGAAAGACCGTGAACTAGTGAAGCCACGGATATCATCTCTGATACGAAAACAAAACGAAGGGTGACGACGCATCATGACAAAGAAAAAAGATGAAGATATTGAGGAAGTCGATGATCTCGATGAAGACCGCGATAACAAAGAAGATGAATTTGAATACGAAGATGATGATGAAGAAGATGAAGATGGCGACAATGATGACGACGACGACGATGACGACGAAGATGAATGTGGTATCGAGACCGGCGTAGGCGTTATTCTTCTGACCGCCGCTGGCATCACCTACGAAGCCACCGAGGACAAACTGCGGCCGATAGCCAAATTCCTGCAGGAAATTTTCGAAGCCGAAGGATACGAGCGCGAGGAGACCGACCGTGGAAGCATCGATTTTCTACAAGCACTGCTAGATGAGATCGCTGACATGGAAGTGAAAGATAACGATGCGCTGATCGTCGGCTCCATGCAGGAGCTGGCTGAGCGTTTGTCTACAAAAGGATTGACAGCGATTAAGAATGCCGTAAAAACGATCATGAAGCGAGACGGCGAGTATTCTCCGGATGAAATGCGCTTCATTCGACAATTGAAAGAGATCTGGCAACTGAACCTTTTATAATCACATGGCATTCGGCAGAGAAATACTTGGAGATGTCGTAGAGGCTTCACGACTGGAGTGGCTGGTAACGAACGGAATCGGCGGCTTCGCGTCTTCCAGCATTACCGGAATGAATACACGCAGGTATCATGGCGTCCTCGTGGCTTCCATGCGGCCTCCGGTTGAGCGTCTGAACCTCGTTTCCAGACTGGAAGAAAGTTTATTGGTCGAAGGAAACGAGATCCAGCTTTCTACCAACCGTTATGCAAAGCTGTTGTATCCTGCCGGGTATCGTCATCTTGAGTTGTTCGAGCGCGATCCATTCCCCACCTGGACATGGCAGATCGAGGACATTCTGATCAAAAAAAGTCTTTTCATGATTCATGGAAAGAACGCTACCGTTGTTCAATACAAAGTGTCCGCTCCGGCCCGACGAGTCATTGAGCTACGGGTTCGTCCGCATTTTCTGTTTCGCGATTTTCACGGCAACGTGTATGAAAACCCGGGATTCATAAACAATACTGAGATTGCCGATAACGGGCTATCGTTTCAACCCTTCGCAAATGCACCCACGATTTATATGAAATGGGATCACGGGGAATTCAGATGTGATGGATACTGGTACCGTGACATCTTTCTTCAGGAAGAGTCGCATCGCGGACTGAATGCTGCCGAGGACGATTATTCCAACGGAAGTTTACACATATCTGATGCCGCATCGTGCCGGAACATTTCTATTGTTTTTTCCGACTCGCCTGTTTTGCCATTCAATGTTCTCGAAGCCAGAAAGCAGGAAGAGCAGAGACTATCCGGAATCGCAGGTGGGTTGGGCACCGAAGATCCGCTCATAAGGCGATTGCTGCTCGCGGCCGATCAATTCATTGTAGGGCGTCACAGCACCCATGGAAAGAGTATTATTGCGGGATATCCATGGTTTTCTGACTGGGGAAGAGACAGTCTGATTTCTTTGCCTGGCCTGACTCTCGTGACGGGGCGGTTCGACGACGCCCGCTCCATTCTAAGAACATTTGCCGCGACCACAAGAAACGGCCTCGTACCGAACTGTTTTGCCGATCGCGGCAGCGATGCCCTGTATAACAGCGTCGATGCGTCACTCTGGTTTTTCTTTGCGGTGTACAAGTATATCGAATACACCGACGATTACGCATTCGTTTATGAGCACCTGTTTCAGGCGATGAAGGAAATCATCGAGGCATATCAGAACGGAACACATTTCTCGATTCGCATGGACCCGGATGACGGGTTGATATCAGCCGGAGAAGCCGGCATACAACTCACCTGGATGGATGCAAAAGTGGACGACTGGGTCGTTACGCCTCGCGAGGGCAAAGCGGTCGAGATTAACGCCCTTTGGTACAACGCCCTAAAGATATATGAAATGCTGCTGGATATGTTCGTCAGCGGTCATTCCTCCGGGGGATTAATACCAGGAGAGAGCCAGGAAGGCAGGATTTTCCCGAATGGCACGGATTTGCGGGGAATCTCCCGCGAAACCGCATTGCTTGCACGAAAGGTGCGAGCCTCGTTCAGGCGTGCGTTTTGGAACAATGAGGGAGGATATCTGGCGGATGTTATCCGCCCGGATAGCTCCACAGACGCAGCCTTTCGCCCCAATCAGGTGTTTGCAGTGTATCTGCCATTTTCCCTGATAGACCCGCCTCACGAAAAATCAGTTATCGAGGCGGTATTTCGCAAACTTTATACATCAATGGGGTTGCGTAGTCTGGCTCCTATGGATGATTCCTACATTGGTTTATACGAAGGAGATCGGCTCCATCGCGATGAAGCATACCACCAGGGGACAGTGTGGTCCTATCTCATCGGACCATTTATTACTGCATACCTGAAAGTGAATCACGGTTCCATGGATGCGCATATTCGTGCCGCCGAAATGGTAGAAGCGCTGCGCGCGCATCTGGAAGGAGAGGCGTGCATAGGAAGTGTTTCTGAGGTTTTCGATGGGGAACCACCGCATCGAAGCGGTGGATGTGTCGCTCAAGCCTGGAGTGTGGCCGAACTTCTTCGCTGTTACGTTGAAGACATTAAAGGACAACGACCGACCTTTATACTGTAAGAAAAAGTTGACTTGAAAAGGATTGCGTGGTATACACGATGAGCTTTTTGCCCGGTACTGAAAAAAAAGGATGGACCGCCAAGCTTGCCGACGTAGGCGATTTGCTTGCTTTGGGGCTGACGATCGGTTTGTGTATAGCTTTTGGTTTGGCGGCCGGTTGGGGAATTGATAAATGGCTTGGAACCGCTCCATGGGGAGTCCTGCTCGGCATCTTCTGGGGAATCGCGGCCGCTGTAGTGCAGGCGGTGCGAGTAATCAGAGCCTGTGAGCGTCGCCTGCATGACACCAGCGGAGGCGATAAATAGCCAGATTCATGAGCTTGAACGCCATGTATTGATTGTGACGGGCGTTTTGGGTGGTCTCGTTCTGATTGTTGGAATTGTTGGCTGGCGTGACCTCTGGTGGGGCGGATTGGTGGGCCTCCTGCTCGGCCTCGGAAGCTTCCACCTGCTGGCGGTGACGGTTTCCAATATTGGCGTTGGCAGCGGACTGGCGGGTGGAGCAGCGATGCTGTTGTCGACTTTAAAGATGTTGGTTTTGTTTCTTATTGTTCTTGGAATACATTTTTTCAAGCTGGTTGACATTGTGCAGGTACTTGTTGGTCTCCTGCTCAGCCAGGTAGGGATTGCGGCAGCTATCATGAAATCGATGGTAAGGAAGAACTCCGGAGGGCCACATGGAAGAACTTGAAGCCAAGTTTTTCTACTTTTTCAGTTTCATTCATGTATCACCGGGAATTGTGGTGCCATGGTTCCTGACAGGTGTTTTCGTGGCAATTGTCTGGCTTGGCACGCGCAATCTTTCGCTGGTTCCATCGCCGCTTCAGAACGTACTTGAGTGGGTTTACGAATCGCTTGCTACGTTCATCGGTGGCATCATTGGCGAAAAGCACGCGGATGAGTTCACTCCTTTTTTCACGACTATTTTTCTGTATATTCTGTGCGCTAACCTGGCCGGTGTCATACCTGGTCTGAAATCGCCCACCAGCTTATTTCCGAACTGCCTTACTCTGGCGTTGATCATTTTTTTCCTGACACATTATATAGGTTTCAAACACCACGGAATTGGTTACCTGAAGCATTTCTGGGGTGAACCATTCTGGATGGGACCGCTGATGCTTCCCATACACATCATTGGCGAATTAGCCCGGCCAATGAGTTTAACATTCCGTCTCTTTGGCAATATCTTTGGTGAAGATGTCGTTGTGATAGTTCTCTCGGTTGCGATTTTCCCGTTACTGGTGCCGGTTCCAATGCTGTGTCTTCAGATTTTTACAGGTTTAATCCAGGCTTTGGTTTTTACGACGCTCTCTTGTATTTACATCAAGGGTGCGGTCGGTTCCGACGAACACTGATTAGATCCGCAAGGAGGAATTTTACATGCCCGATTCTGCAACACTTATACACATGGTAATGGCTTTTTCCGCGGCGATATGTATCGCCATTGGCAGTGCGGGTGCAGCTCTCGCCCAGGGACGAGCCGTCGGTTCGGCCTGCGAAAGCATGGCCCGGCAGCCTGAACTGCTCGGTGAGTTGCGAATGACGATGATCATTGGTTTGGCCATGATCGAGTCGCTGGGCATCTATTGCCTGCTCGTTTCGCTGATTCTGCTGTTCGTCAAATGGTAAACGGGAACGCCCCGGGGCTTAATCGCTCCGTGGTTTCATCACAAGGAGCGCCCATGCGGAATGTTCGACTGATTCTGCTGTGCCTTGTTCTGTCGGTAGTCGTCTTATTTGTTGCGCCGGTGTCTGCCGCTGGCGGTGCGGATGCCCCGCAAGTGGCCGCGGAATCTGCACATGGAGACGCGCACGAGCCTCATGCCGGCATGTTCGATTTCGACAAGTTCATTATTCTATCTCAGCTGATCAACTTCTTTGTATTGTTGTTTCTGCTTCAGAAATTCCTGTATGTACCGGTAAGAACTATCCTCGAAGACCGGCGACGCAAGATTGCCGATACGCTTGCCGCTGCTGAAGCGGAAAACGCCAAGGGAAGTGAGTTCAAAGCCGAATATCAGAACAAGATAGCGGCGGTCGAACAGGAGTCATATCAGTTGAAGCAAAAGGCAATCAGTGAGGCTCAGAATGCGCGCGAGGAGATCCTCACAGTGGCGAAGTCCCGTTCAGCGGAGCTTCTCGAAAAAGCACACAAGGACATCATCATTGAGCGCAAGAAGGCCTGGGCCGAAATGCGCGAAGAGGTGGTGCGATTGTCACTGGCCGTCGCCGAGCGAGTGATCGAAAAGTCGCTTGATGACGAGGCGCATCATGAGATGATTCATAAAGCCATCGAAGGCCTGGAGAAATCTCAGTGAAGACAAGTGTTCTTGCCCGGCGGTATGCCGAGGCCTTTTTCAAGGTGATCCTCAAGGATTCTGCTTCCGCGGGTGCCGCTATCGGCAAACCCGCCGGTCAGCCTTCCGGAGCGGCCGCCTGTGAACAGGCATACGACGATTTTATGGTCTTCGTCGACACCGTCGGGAAGAACGCGCAGCTTGCCGGAGTTTTCAAACATCCATTGATCAGCAAGGAAAAGAAGATCGCTTTTGCTCAAAAGGTTCTTGCGGGAGCATCAGATCGCGTTGTGCCCGACTTCATCAGTCTGTTGATCAAGAGGTTTCGGTTTGATCTCCTTGATGAGATAGGCCGGGAATTAACCGTTCTTTTCCGAAAATGGAAGAACATCGTTCTTGTACAAGTTCAGACTGCAGTTCCCCTTAATGCCCAGGAACGCAGCTCCCTCATCGGTAAACTGTCCAAACGATTATCCGGTACTATCGAAATGGATGAACATGTGAATCCGTCACTGCGCGGCGGTTTGCAGTTGTGTTATGAGGGCAAGGTGTTCGATGCCACTGTAGAGACCCGATTGAAGCTTCTGAAAGAGCGTATGTCCAATCTGACCAGCGAAATGCTTGCCGCCGCTGCCGATGAATCCTCTCTGATAGCCGGGTATCCGCAAAGTCCTGATTCCCCTGTCGCGGAAAGTAAAGAACCGGCTCCGGGTAAGCGTTTGTGAAATGTCTATTTAGCAGTTGTGATTTCCGGCAAATCTCTGAGCCCGATCAGGTTCAGAATCTCATGATTAGTATTATTCGACTGAATGCGAAAATGCTTACTCCGTCCGAGGTGACGCCATGTCCATGAAACCAGAAGAAATTTTGTCAGTCCTGAAAAAGGAAATCGAGAACTTTTCCACCGAGATGAAGGTGGACGAAGCCGGCGTCGTCTTGCAGGTTGGCGACGGTATTGCGCGCGTCCACGGACTGCCCAAGGTCATGATCGGCGAGCTCGTCGATTTTTCAAACGGGGTTAAAGGTTATGTTCTGAACCTCGAGGAAGATAACGTCGGCTGTATTCTGCTTGGTTCCGACTCGGGCATAAAAGAAGGCGATCTCGTCAAGAGCACCGGACGAGTGGTGTCTGTCCCGGTTGGTGATGCGTTGCTCGGTCGCGTTGTTAACGCGCTCGGGGAACCCATAGACGGAAAAGGTCCCATCGTGTGCGACACGTTCCGCCCGATCGAAACGCCTGCGCCGAACGTGGTATCACGTCAGCCGGTTAAAGAGCCGCTCCAAACCGGGATTCAAGCTATTGATGCTTTGGTTCCCATCGGTCGCGGACAACGTGAATTGATTATCGGCGATCGCCAGACCGGAAAAACGGCTCTGGCTGTAGATACTATCATTAACCAGCGCGACGGCGATATGATCTGCATATATGTAGCCATCGGACAGAAAGCTTCGACAGTTTCGACGCTTGTTGAGATGCTGCGTCGCCACGATGCGATGAAATACTCTATCGTTGTAGCCGCTTCGGCTTCTGATCCGGCGCCGCTCCAGTTTATTGCTCCGTATTCCGGTTGCACGATGGGCGAGTTTTTCCGCGATCGTGGAAAGCATGCACTTTGCATTTATGACGATCTTTCCAAGCATGCGACCGCCTATCGTCAGGTATCACTTTTGCTGCGACGCCCACCGGGGCGCGAAGCCTATCCATCGGATATCTTTTTCCTGCATGCGCGTCTTCTGGAGCGGGCGGCGAAACTGAGTGAGCAGCTCGGCGGCGGATCTCTGACTGCTCTTCCGGTTATTGAGACGCAGGCCGGTGATGTGTCGGCGTATATTCCGACCAACGTCATTTCGATCACGGATGGTCAGATCATTCTCGATTCAAACCTTTTTAACAGCGGCGTTCGTCCTGCTATCAATGCGGGTCTCTCCGTTTCCCGCGTCGGCGGAAATGCGCAGATAAAGGCCATGAAGCAGGTTGCCGGTCCGATGCGACTGGAACTGGCGCAATTTCGTGCTCTGGCCGCCTTCGCACAGTTTTCCAAAGATCTGGATAAAGCCACGCAAGCTCAGCTTGCCCGTGGTGAACGCCTTGTTGAAATTCTGAAGCAGGCCCAGTATCAGCCTTTGACTGTAGAAGACCAGGTAATTTCAATTTACGCTGCCACCCGCGGGTACACCGACCGCATTCAGGTTAAGGATGTCGGCCGGTTAAAGCGCGAGCTGTGCGCGCACGTTCGCGAGAAGCATCCGGAAGTCGGATTCAAGCTTCAGAAGAACAAGGTTCTGGATAAACCCCTGGAAGAAGCGCTTGACAAGCTGATTGTTGAATTTATGGATATTAACTTCCCGACTTTGGCAGCCGTGGCGAGCGCGGAGATACAGGCCAGCGGAAAAACTGAAAAAGCAGCCGAGAAAAAGGCGTAATGATCGCATGGCAAATATTCGCGATGTCAAGAAAAAGATTGGCGGAGTAAAAGGTACTCAGCAGATAACTCGCGCCATGAAAATGGTGGCCACCGCGAAGCTGCGAAGAGCGATAGAGCGGTTAAATGCAACCAAGTTCTACCTCGAAAAACTCGAAGACCTTGTGGCTGATCTTCGTCTGGCTGCCGGTGCAGACAGCAAAATTCATCCGCTGTTCGATTCCAGACCTGTAAAAAATACCGCTGTGGTGCTTGTTACCGGAGATCGTGGTCTGTGCGGCTCTTTTAATCACGATCTCTTCAAATACACCGTAAAGTTCATGGATAAATTGCCTGAAAATGGGCGCCATCTCATCCTCATAGGTCGCAAGGGGCATGAATTTTTTCGGCGTAAAAACATTCCGATCCTTGGATATCATTCCGATCTCAGTGGACCCGCGGACCAGGATGGCGTTCGTCTTGCCGCACGCAATGCAATCAAGTTTTATACTACAGGCCTGATCGATGAGTTGCACATCGTCTACACGGGGTATGTGTCGGCGCTTGAGCGACACATTACTTCCAGACGACTGTTGCCGCTCGAAGACCATACTCTCGTGTCCGTGAAATCGGTACGCCGATCTTGTGGAATCCTGTTCGATCCGTCACCGGAAAAGATTCTGGGTTCCCTGATTCCACGGTATGTGGAAGGCTTGTTTCTGAGGGCTTTACTCGAGTCAGCCGCATCCGAGCACGGGGCGCGCATGGTTGCCATGGGCGCCGCCACCGATCGGGCCGACGAGATCATCAGCCAGCTCACCCTGTCATATAATCGTACGCGCCAGGCGATCATCACCAAGGAACTTTCCGAGGTAATCGCCGGAGCCGAAGCTCTCGCCGGCTGAGCCGGCAGATGACCGATCCCGCATCGAGGTAACGACACATGAATCAAGGAACCATCATTCAGATCATCGGACCAGCTATTGACGTTAAGTTTGCGACGGGAAAACTTCCGTTTATCAACAACGCCCTGGAAGTGGAAAACCCCAGCACGAAGACCAAGCTGGTTCTCGAAACTGCTCTCCATGTCGGGAACGACGTGGTTCGCGCCATCTCCCTCGGACCCACTGAAGGCCTTGTTCGAGGTCTGACTGTTACTGATACCGAAAATCCGGTTTCAGTTCCCGTCGGCCCACGAACATTGGGGCGTCTGTTCAATCTTCTCGGTGAAACACTTGACGGCCGAGAATCACTTGATGCCGTTGAACGCTGGCCCATCCATCGTGCTCCTCCATCAATGGCGCAACAGGGAAAGAGCACGGAAGTGTTTGAAACGGGGCTCAAGGTCATTGATCTTCTGATTCCGTATGCCCGCGGCGGTAAAATTGGTCTGTTCGGCGGCGCCGGAGTCGGCAAGACGGTTTTGATCATGGAATTGATCAACAATGTCGCCAAGCAGCACGGCGGTGTGTCCGTGTTCGGCGGAGTCGGCGAGCGGACCCGCGAAGGGAATGACCTGTATCTCGATATGAAGGCTTCCGGCGTCCTGGACAAGACCGCTCTCGTGTTTGGCCAGATGAATGAGCCGCCCGGCGCGCGTCTTCGCGTTGCGCTGTCCGCCTTGACAATGGCCGAGTATTTCCGTGACCGCGAAGGTCAGGATGTGTTGCTGTTCATCGACAATATCTTCCGTTTCGTCCAGGCAGGATCAGAAGTTTCCGCCCTGCTCGGACGCATGCCCAGCGCCGTCGGTTACCAGCCCACCCTCGGCACTGAAATGGGAGCCCTCCAGGAACGAATCACTACGACCACCAAAGGGTCGATCACTTCTGTGCAAGCCATTTATGTTCCAGCTGATGACATCACCGATCCAGCGCCTGCCACGACCTTTTCCCACCTTGATGCGACGACGGTTCTTTCACGGCAGATCGCTGAGCTGGGAATCTATCCCGCAGTTGATCCGCTCACATCGACATCGCGTCTACTTGCCGCGGATGTTGTCGGAGAAGAGCATTATCGAACAGCTCGTTCAGTCCAGGAAATCCTGCAACGGTATAAAGACTTGTACGATATCATTGCAATTCTCGGCATGGAAGAGCTTTCTGAGGAGGATCGCATCGTTGTCGGTCGTGCCCGCCGCATTCAGCAGTTCCTGTCGCAGCCGTTTTTCGTGGCCGAGCAATTCACCGGCATCAAGGGCAAGTATGTGCCGCTGTCAGAAAATATCCAGTCCTTCAAGGATATTGTAGACGGCAAATATGATTCTTACCCGGAGCGCGCATTTTCGATGGTTGGAAATATTCATGAAGTTGAAGCACGCGCCGAGCAGATGAGGGCGAAAGGTGAAGCGTAATGAGTGAGACTCCGCACGCTCACGAGCATCCGAAACAAGGCGGACTTTCTTCTAAAGCAGTGTCTGAGAAGAAAACATTCGATTTGTGCGTGATTGCTGTGGGTCACACTTTATATACGTGTCGTGCCAGAATGTTGAGCGTTCCGGGAGAGACCGGTTCGCTGGGCGTTATGGCCGGTCACGTGCCTCTTTTGACGACACTCACAGTTGGGTTACTGCATATTATTGATGAGTTTGACGAACATCGATGGTTTGCGGTGACAGGTGGTTTTTTCGAAATGATGGGTGACCATGCCACTATTCTCGCCGATCACCTGGTCGGACCTGCTGATATAGCAGAAGATGTTGCGGCCTTCGAGCGTGCAAAGAAAGTTCTGGTGCGACCACCTGAATTCCCGAGCGATGTGGCGCGAGTGGAAATGGCCAGAGCCCTGATGGCTCGCAAACTGGTACAACTGCGCTCTCACTGATCAGCCTTTCGCACTGCCGGACCGTTTAATTCTTGTCTGGTAGTGCGGTTGCAACTGAGCGCGCCGCGTAATCAAGCAGGGGACGCACGACTGATTTGATGGGAATCTCCATCCGGAAAACTGGTCGTGTGTCATCGATTTAACCAGTTTGCCGGGGCCGTCGAATAGTTATGTGTGTGAACCGCCTGCAGAATGCGCCACACGCCTTTAACAGAAAGCATTGGAAACGAAATCCGCGGTTGAATGGCGGTGGGGTTTCACGTATACTACTTACTTCATGTTATTCCGGGTAACCTGGCAGGAGGAAGAAATAGAATGATGACGATGCGACGCACCTATGTACTGTTTTTGGCGTTTATTCTGGTTGTTACATCAGGAACTGTTTTTGCAGCCCGCGATGTGAGTTCGGCGGGTCCTGCAGGTAACGCCGCGATCTCGGTTCTATATGATGACACTCACGGGCAGACTGCCGGAAATGCCGACTGGATAATGACAGGTGCGTATTCAGATGTCGCCGATATGTTAAAGGCGCATGGATTCGCGCTCGATTCTCTTAAGGCCGTCTCCGCGAATGGCCGTTTGACTCCTGAATTGCTCTCGAAATACCGCGGGATCATCCTCGCGGAGCCGAATAACCCATACACCCCTGAAGAACAGACGGCCATCGTTGCCTGGGTGCAGAACGGCGGCGGCGCGTTTCTGATCGCCGACCACGGTGGCGCTGATCGCGACGGTGATGGTTGGGATGCCGTTAAAGCCTTCAATACATTTTGTCCGCATTTCGGCTTTGAGTTCAAGGGTGACTTTTTTTACGAAGCTCCGCTCTCAGGGGCATCCAATCGCGACCATCCGGTTATGTTCGGAATTCGTGCCATTGGTGCCTGGGCTGCATCTACAATAACGATTTTGCAGAGCACCGAAGCGAAAGCAGTCAGTCTTATCGACAGCCGCCGCAACAAGGGACCGTTTGTAGTTGCGTCCGAAGCCGGAAAAGGCCGTGTAGTAGCGATAGGGGACAGTTCTCCGTTCGATGATGGCACTGGAAGCGGTGGGATGCTTCACGATTCTTATGACAGTTTTGCATATTCTCATCCTCAGCTTGCCTATAATGCCATGACCTGGGTTGTAGGCGGAACTCCGACGATACGCATTCCATCACGCGTCGTCAGAATGGCCGCCGAGGCGAAAGCTGAAGATAAATCCGTGAATGTGTTGATTGACGCCGCCCACGGGAACGCCGCTTCCGACAAGATGAAGACATTCGAGCGTCACATGGACAAGCTCGGTATCAAGCTTTTTTACAACATGAACCTCATTACGCCGGAAACCCTTGCTCGTTTTACGGTGGTTATGCTGCCCGATCCATCCATGCCTCTGCTGGACAACGAGATGACAGCTATCAGTGACTGGATGCTGGCCGGCGGCCGCCTGTTCCTTTCCGGCGACTGGGATTCAGCCGACCTTCAGGGCCGTGAGGTCGTGAATGCTCTTCTTGCCAAATGTGGTTCGGTCATGCGTCTTAACGATGATCAGGTCTGGGATCAAACCAACAAGACCAATAAGCCGTGGGGTGTGCTTGCTCACGAACTCAAAGCCGGCCATCCTGTCACTGCCGGCGTGAAAACCGTCATCACATGGGGCACTTGTTCGCTCATCACCCGCGACAAGGGTTTGATTGACGAGAAGTCAGGTGTCGACGTGCTAGTACAGGGCGATGACGATACATTGAACAAATCCGGGGACAAGAACAATCCGAACAAGTCTGTCTTATACAAGCAGGGCGCGTTGCCCCGCATTCCCATCATCGCAACTGAAAAGCTCGCGAACGGCATATTAGTCGTGTCGGGTTGTTCAAATTTTACGGACTATCAGTATCCGGACAGCGACATCAACATGGCGAAGCCGGGTCCGGCGCCGTTTACACATGAGACTCCTCTTTTCTACGACAACCTGGTAACATGGCTCCTTGGGAAGACCGCTGGTGGCGTGCCTGCTCTGACTGCGCATTGAATAATGGGGCGTAGGGGCGGGTTTGAAACCCGCCCCTACATTGAACATCAAATATTTTTAGAATACATTGTTCGGTGTGTGAATAACGTTGAAATCTGTATTTAACAGGGAATCATGAATAAGAGATCAGATTGGAGCGCATACTGGTATTTTGTACCGGTATTCGTGATAATGTTCTGCTTTCAGGTCGCACCGATCTTTTATTCACTCGCGATAAGCTTCTATCGCTGGGATCTGATCGGCAGCCCGGAATGGGTGGGTGTTGAAAATTTCAGCCGCCTGTTCGATGATCCGATGTTTTACAAGTCATTATGGAACACTCTGTATTATGCGATGGTCACGGTGCCTCTATCGATCGGCGCCGCATTGTCCGTCGCATTGCTGCTGAATAATCCCATTTCCGGTATAGGCATCTATCGTACGATCTACTTCATTCCGGTCATCACATCGATAAATGCGGTCGCCATAGTCTGGAACTTCATCTACCATCCGGACTACGGTCTTTTGAACAAGCTTCTGGTGATAATGAGCATTCCGCCGCAAAAGTGGCTCCAGGATCCATTCTGGGCCATGCCATGCATCATTCTGATGAGTGTCTGGAAAGGCCTGGGATACAACGTGATCATTTTTCTGGCTGGTTTGCAGAATATTCCGAAGCATCTTTATGAAGCGGCGCGCATCGACGGGGCCACGCGGTTACAGCAGTTTCGACATATTACGTGGCCGCTGCTTTCGCCGACGACCTTCTTTGTTTTCGTAATGTCGGTCATCGGGAGTTTTCAGGTCTTTTCTCAGGTTTACATGATGACCCCGCGCGGCGGACCTCTCAAGAGCACTATGGTTATTGTTTATTACTTGTACCAGAAGGCTTTTGAGAAATTTGAATTCGGATACGCTCTGGCTATTGCATTCGTTCTGTTCATCATGATTTTCGGCGTCACGTTGTTCAACAAGCTGTATCTGGAGAAGAAGGTTCACTACTCATGAAGTTTCCGCGACCGAAACAGCCCTTCCACATCGTCATTCACGCTTGTCTTATCGCGGGCTCCATTTTCATGCTTTTTCCCTTCATCTGGATGGTCTCGACTTCGTTCAAAAGCGAGGATGAAATTCTCAAGACCGGCAATACAATCGTGTTGATGCCTGATCTTGTGAGACCCTCCATTTTGAACAACGATGCTGATCGTGCCAGAATACAGGCCCGCGAAAAATCAATCACCTCATATGCTCAGGCGGTCGCAAGTGGCACGGTTTCGGGGAAGACGGAAAAACCGTTTTACATGTGGGACAATTATCGCGAAGCCGGAGCGGCACAGCCATTTTATCGATATCTTCTGAATACGCTTCTGGTTTCTATTTCGATAACGGCAGGCTCGCTGATTTTCGCTTCTCTCGCGGCTTACGCATTTGCATTCTTCAATTTTCCGTTCAAGGATAAACTGTTTTTTTTGATGCTTGGCACCATGATGCTGCCGCAGCAGGCGTTGCTGATTCCTGATTATATAATTCTGTCGCGTATCGGCTGGATAAACACTTACATGGCTCTGATCGTGCCGTGGCTGGCCTCCGCCTATTCCATCTTTTTTCTGCGCCAGTTTTTCCTGCAGCTGCCGAAAGATCTTTTTGACGCGGCCGTCATAGACGGATGCACGCGTCTGCAATTTTATTACAAGATTGTACTTCCTCTCTCAAAACCGCCCATGGTCACGCTCGGAATTTTTTCTTTTCTTGCAAGCTGGAACTCTTTCGTGTGGCCTCTGATAGTGACGAATGATACGGGACTTCGCGTCATACAGGTTGGTTTGAGTTACTTTTCCAATGAGGCCGGAACCCGCTGGGGCCCTCTCATGGCCGCTTCGACCATGACAATTCTTCCGCTTGTCGTCATGTATTTCATGGCACAGCGACAGTTTGTCGAATCACAGGCCATGACAGGCATGAAAGAGTAGGGGAACGCGGCGCTCATGCGAACTTTTCTTATTGCTACATTTATTTCCTGGTTCCTCATCGTCGGACTGATTGCGTATGACAATGCCGGCACCACGCGTGATCGCGGAAATGCGGCAATGTCAGGTCGTGTCGAAGTGGTTTTCTGGCATGCCATGGGCGGTCCGCTCGGCAAGGTCATGGAAGAGCTTATCGATCGTTTCAATAACGGCCAGAAAAAATACTTCGTGAAAAGTATTTCGATGGGTTCATACGACACTCTTGCGAAGAAAATACTGGCTTCTCTTGTCGCCAAAAGCGGCCCGGACATCGCCCAGAATTATGAAACGCTCACAAAGAAATTCATACATCATAAAAAAATCGTATGCCTGGATGCGCTCATCGCATCGGAACCGGAAGATATAAAGAAGGATATTGTACCGGTTCTTCTGGCGAACAATACGTTCGACGGCAAAATATGGTCGTTTCCATTTAACAAGAGCGTGCCGGTTCTCTATTACAATAAGGAGATGTTTCGCAAGGCAGGTATTGACCCGGAACGCCCTCCGCGGACCATGGAGGAAATGGCTTCATATGCCCGCACGTTAACGGTTCGCGATGAGAAGGGGCAGGTGAAAATATACGGCTACTCGACGAACAAGGCTAACGTCTGGATGTTTCTGTGCCGCTTCATTCAATTCGGCGGCCGGCTTGTCGATGAGACGGGAAGCGACACTTCCCACTTCCATGAGGCGGCCGGGGTAAAAGCGCTTGCTTACATCCAGGATCTTGTAAAGGAAGGCGTTGCAAATGAAGCCCAGGGATTCGACCATCAGAATGATTTCAAGGCGCAGCGCGTTGCCATGATTGACAATAGTATTGTGAGCAAGGTACACATGGAAGCCGGATCCGGTATTCGCTTCGATTATGGCGTCGCGCCGCTGCCCTCCGGGGCGACCGATGCCGTTATCCTTTCCGGCTCCAATATCAACATTTTCGATAACGGCGATCCGGAGAAAATAAAGGGTGCATGGGAGTTCATAAAATTTTTTACGAGTACCGACATCGGCGCAGAATGGAGTGCCCGCACTACATATATGCCGGTTCGTATATCGTCTCTGCATTCGCCTATCCTGAAGAGCGCCATGGACAAAGATGCAAACCTGCGCGCTCCCTATGTCCAGATGGATTACTGCCGTTACGAACCCCGTCTGGCCTGTTGGTTCGAAATTCGTGACCTCATGGCCGACCATCTCGAACGAGCCACCCTCGAAATGGGGCCTCCTTCAAAATATCTCGAACAAATGAGCCGTGAAATCGATGGTATCCTACGCCACGCAGCCGATTGAGTCTTTTCTGACAGATTTAGATAACACTGAAAGCGGTCTTAGCGCCGTTGTCTCTGCAATTCGTGCCGGAAGCCGTTTTCTGGTTGTTTCGCATCTGCGCCCCGACGGGGATGCGGTTGGCTGTCTCGCGGGTCTGGCCAGGTCCCTTCGGAAGGCGGGAAAGTGGGTCGATATCGGTCTTGCTGATCAGCCTCCGGAGCGATTTGCGTTTCTTCTCGAAGAGGAAGTACTTGTAAAACCCGGACGTGTTAACAGTGATTATGACGTTATAATCTGTCTGGACGCGGGTGATGCCTCCCGCACGGGATTTGAGCAGGACTTTGACTCGACAAGGGCTGTGCTGATAGATATCGATCATCATGCCAGCAATACTTGTTTCGGCGAGATAAATTTTCTGGATTTCGGTGCGAGTTCAACTTGTGAGATGATTACGTCGTTGATTCAAACCGCAGATTTTCCGCTTGATTCAGACGTTGCCGAGGGGCTGTATCTTGGTCTGGCCACTGACAGCCGTTTTTTTCAGAACGAAAATTTGCGTGCGAGTGCCCACTTGAGCGCAGCCGCGTTGCTGGGTACAGGTCTGGACACCGCCCCGATATTGTCGATCCTCAATGGGGGACGCACTCTCCAGGAGATGAAGACACTCGGGAAAGGACTGGAAAAAGTTGAAATGGATTGCGATGGTCGATTTGCCTTCTCAGTGTTGACACACAATGATCTTGCTGCATGCGGAGCTGTGCGTGAGAATGTCTGGGCAAGCGGTCTATTCAATCAGCTGACCACTATCAAGGGCGTGATAGTCAGCCTGGTCGCAGTAGAAGATATTGATGGAAAGATATTTTGCGAATTCCGGTCACGCGGCGGATTCGATGTCAAGAGTATCGCAGTGGCAATGGGTGGTGGCGGACATCTTGCGGCGTCAGGCTGCAGCAGGTCTGCCCCACTTGACGATGTAGTAATGGAAGCATGCCGCCTGATTCGTGAGAAGCTCCTGAAAGAAAGTGTTCCGAAGGTTGCTCACGGTATCGGTGTCAGATGATGCATGCACATACTCTGACGGTGAGGTCGATCATCAGCGCTTTATCATTGGCGCTGGTTTTGTCGGGTGGAATGCCTGGCATTTTCGGGGCAAAAACAGCCTATGGGCAACAACTTCCCGGCGCCCATTCGCTCCGGCTGGAGGTGCCTGGAGTTGGAAATATAATAGTTCGTCCGGTTTCAGGCGCAGAGGATGAAGGTTTATCGCAGCTCCTGCTGGAGAAACCAGGCGGAAGCAGGCATGTTCTGGCATCTCTGGAAGCACTTGATTTCGTCACTCTATTAAAAGGCGATCTGGACGGCGATCAAAATCCTGAAGTCATTGCTATCGCGCGCAATCGCGGCGGTGATGAACTGATGCCGTATATTTTCGGCGGCAGTGGCGATTTGAAGCAGATATTTCCACCCGGAGACGAAGGAAATCCGCTGATCGGAAAAGAAATCAGTCTTGCGCCCGGGCCTCAGGGCCTGTCTCTTGTGATTAAGGTGCCGGTCAATTTTCACGACTTTGGCCCACCGGATTTATACAATCTGGAATATTACCGGCTGCACGGCGAAAAACTTGAAAAAGTCGGAGAAAAACTCCAGGAAGGAACGCATTTCAACCAGAAGCTCAATATGGCCGGATATGCCTTCAGCAAAAACAATTATCTGGAAGCATTGAAGGAATACGAGGCGGTTATTGCGTCCGATGGAGCGCGTATGCCGGCCGCGGCACGAGCTGAGGCTTTTTTTGCGCAGGCTGAGTGTCGTAAAATCATGAAGGATTTTGTGGGAGCTGCGGCATTGTACCAGAAAGTAGTGGACGAGTTTCCCGAGGCGCCACAACAGCTGGAAGCCAAACGGGAAAGCGTTTTTTTGAAAGCCAATCTTGCTGCAAGTCAGACTCTTTCGCTGTATATCGATGTGTCCCAGTTAAATCGACTCGGACAATCTGCGGCGGCTCTTGAGCTTCTCGATAAGAGCAAAGCTATCGCAACTGATGGCCCTCTGAGCGATCATCTCGCATTCTTAAGAGGTGAAATTTTAATCGCGCTCGGTCGAATAGAAGATGCAGTGAAATTTCTTCAGGGGTTTCGCAAACGATTTCCAGCCTCAATACTGCGTGATCGTGTCGAAGCCACTCTCCAGGATCTCCAGGGGAAGCCCGATGAAGACCATGGAGACGAAACCCTGGACAGATGAGGGCAGTCTGCGGGTGAGCGAAAGAGCCGATGGCAAAAAAAGACAGAGACAAAGATAAAGAGAAAGAGAAAGAAAAAAAGGAGTGGCAACCGATAGTCCCAACTGTCATGCCTTGGTGGCAGAAGGGGCTGATAGGGGGCTTTGTAGCTTTCATTCCGTTTTTCTTTTTCGTAATGCTGCCATTGTTGACCAAGAATCATATAGTTTCCACGATGAAACTTTCGGAAGAACTTCTTGTGCAAACTCCTGAGACGATCAATCTCGTGAAAACGGGAGAAACGCCGCCGACGATGTGTGTGGCCATGCACGGAGTCTCGTTTCAGATTCCGCAGTCGATGACGCCGATCCAATTGACGCCGAATTCAGTATTGTTTAGACAGTCTCCGCGGCGTGTCTGCCGAACCATTTACATTCAGGTTTTGAAGCAGCCACCCGCCATTGAGCTCGATTCTATGAGTCTTGGATGGTTATTTATGCCATCAGATACCCTTGGCTACATGCAAACTGCGCTATATGCGACATGGAATCCAGTGACATTGATGTGCAAGGCTACATTGCTGAGCAGTCAGGGAATCAGCGCGCCGATTTTTGCGGCCACCTGGGATGGCAAGCATCCCGGTTTCATTTTTCCGACAGCCGGGAATAGCGGTTATACCGGCCGTATTTTTTGCAAGGACACAGGTATTTACGTCGAGTTTTCGTATTACGATGAAGTTTTGCCTGTCACGCTTCGGCAATGGGTGAACCTCGCGATGGATTTAAGTATTGCGGACAGTCGTGATCCCAGACTGTGGCAACCGCAGCCGGGGCGGATATCTTTGGCGGAAACTCTTGAAAAGGCGAACAGACCGACTTCCGCACCCTGGGAAGTGATGGAGGTAGCGCTTAATCAATACTTTGAGACTGGAAACGCGAGTTGGGCGCTGCCTCTGGCAATGGAACTGGCTAATGGTGGCTTTATACGTGAAACTATTGAGTTTCAGCGCATGTTTTCGAATGCATTACGCAATGACGAGCAGTTGAAACGGCATTGGAACGAGATTCTGGAAAATACGCTTAAATCAATTCTTAAAATAGACATGGATCCGCATTTGCAGCAGAATCTGGTAATGGCGACATTTAAGAACACAGGTCGATTTGCACTGAAGAATATCGAGTTGAAAATAACGCTGATCGGGGCTGATTTCGAACGCAGCTTCAGGCAGACTCTGTTTCGTGAAGGTACCCTTCAGGCAGGTGGCGAGGTGGTTCTTCAGATTCCGCCACCTGAAGGTATGACGGTTCGTGGAGCTCAATCAATCGCATTCACGATAGAAAACGTGGATGTCATGGACTGACATGCGTATTATGGCGGGGTCAGTGAGCCTAGAATAACTTCACTGGTAGCGCCAGTCGCCGCCGGGACATTCCCCGGAATGCCTCGTAAAAGAGCTTCTCCGAGAGCGGCGAATGCCATGGCTTCACGCGCACCAGCCGGAACGCCGAAAACATCCGAGCGTGAAAGCTGTGTCGATGCGGGAAGTCCTATGCGAAGCCGTCTTACAAGCTCAGAGTTCTCTGCGCCGCCGCCCGCCAGAATGACCCTCTGAATGGGGTTTTCCGAGAAAACAAAGCGCTCAAGGGCATCGACGATGGAGCAAACGGTAAAATCAAGAAGCGTGGACATCAGATCGAATAAATTGACATCTTTTCCGATTGATGCGCGAAATTCAGCCAGACGGTCACGTCCGAAACGGTCGCGGCCTGTCGATTTAGGCGGAGGGCGATGCAGATACACATCGCTCATGAGTGTCTTCAGCCAATCAGGATGCGTTGTCCCCCGGGCGGCAAAAAGGCCTTCGGCGTCATAGGAATTTTGCCCGCCGCTCAACTCGATAGCGAGAGCGTCCATAAGCATGTTTCCGGGACCGGTGTCGAAAGCGGCAACTACTGTCGGAAGCGGAGTCCGGCGTAAGACGGTGATATTGGCGATGCCGCCGATGTTGAGACAAACGGAGTCTCCGGGAAGGCCGCCAAAGAAGCGGCGGTCACCATACGGAACCAACGGAGCGCCTTCCCCGTCTGCTGCCAGATCGCGTGAACGAAAATCATACGCGACAGGAATCCCGGTCTTATGTGCCAGCCATCCGGAATTCAGTGCCTGAAGCGTACCACGAACCGGTATTCCTTCCCAGTTTTCGGGGGCGGGACGATGAGCGAGTGTTTGTCCGTGCGCGGCGAGCAGGTCAATGCGCTCGTCGCCAGGACCGTGAGCTCGAAAAGCTTCGACGGCCCGCGCATAGAGTTCAGCTACATAGCCTGCCGCAAGCGCGACCTCGTCGGCGGATGCGCGCTGCATAAGTCCTTGCAGACGGGTGCGCACACGGAAATCGAATGGATACGCTTCGTATCGCAAAAGACGGAAGGCTCCGTCCGGCTCGAATCTTACAAGTGCGGCGTCTATACCGTCACCTGAGGTTCCGCTCATTAAACCCAGCACGGAAACAGGTGTGGAAATAACCGGAAAAATATCTGACATATTATGGTAATTTTGCATATCGCTCATATGGGAAGAGTGTATCACGACTCGCTCAGATTTCGGCTCTTCGAAGTTTCTCGCGAATTTCCTTCTCTTTTTTTCCAAGGGCAAGGGCATTAAACTCGTTGATCTCCTCAAGCCACTTGAGTTTTTCTTCATCACTCAATTTCATGAAAGCGAGAATTTTATCATCTTCAAGAGTATAAGAAAAACCTTTATTCATCGCTAAAAAAACGTTGAAAAACATCGAAGTAAAGCATAAGCGTCTCTTCACATTATTTCCCACAATCTAACACTCTTTGTGCAGGTATTCAAATTCGATGGTGTTCATACAGGGTCATTTAATTTTCCACCGGTTAATGGATTGAAATGCCTGAACTCAACAAATGGGCAGGACCGCCGGGCCAGCACATTATTCCGGTCAGGATGCGAACTGGATACAGATAGCACATATACTCACCCCCCTCTCACTTTTTTTCCTTCTGACACCGGTTGCAGATTCCCACAAAGCTCAGCTGATGATCATGAATTTCAAAAGAATGTCTTTTTGCAACCAATTCCTCTATTCGTTTGATCAATCGGACTTCTTCCTCACAGAAATCCTTGTAATCTATCAATAAATCACACTTTCGGCAGACCAGATGGTGATGATGTTCGCAGGCCTGTTTCCCTGCCAGTTCATACAGTGCCCGCTCCGTGTTTACTGCAAATTTTCTCACTATGTTTGCTTTTACGAGACTATCCAGGGCCCGGTAAATTGTTGTAAGACCGACATTTTTATTTTCAGCCCTTATTGCCAGATAAATATCTTCAGCGCTCAATGGTCTGGAACCGTAGCGGAAAATATCCAGGATTATTTTGCGAGACGCCGTAAGGCGATACCCGCCTCGCTGGAGATCCTTTCCAAGTTGTCCTGATAAAGTGGTCATCAGTTTTTCCACCGCCTGACGTTATAGGAAGTGGTTTTCATTACCTATAACTTAAAAGTGCGTCTATTCGAACTAAATGTCAAGAAATTGTTGTTCCCGACAGAGTCATAATTCTCGACAGGTAGGGCCGCTACCGCCGGGCGCGCCGCTTCTTTGTCACGTGCGTTCTCAGCAGTCACGGCGTTTTTGTCTTCTTCACCCGAAAGAAATAATTTCCCCGAGTCCCGCCTTCCGGTGATGTTTGAAATATGATATGCTCGCACATCTCAAAAATATCAGGAGGCACGGATATGGCGGACGTTAAGACTCAGAATACGGCAAAGAATTCCAGCGATCGGCAGGCGGAACGGCAGAAATCTCTTGAAACGGCAATGACGCTCATCGAGCGCCAGTTTGGAAAAGGCGCGATCATGCGTCTGGGCGAATCGAAGCATATGAACGTCGAAGCGATTCCAACCGGATCGATGTCCCTGGACATCGCACTCGGAGTCGGCGGCTTCCCGCGCGGACGCATCATCGAGGTGTTTGGTCCCGAATCTTCCGGCAAAACGACCATCTGTCTTACGGCCATCGCTGAGGCTCAGAAGGCTGGCGGCCAGGCCGCATTCATTGATGTTGAGCATGCTCTCGATCCAGTCTATTCCAAGGTTCTGGGTGTCGATATCGATAATCTGCTGATATCTCAGCCCAGCGGTGGCGAGGAAGCTCTCGAAATCTGCGAGAAACTTGTAAGCTCGAACGCGATCGACATCATCGTCGTCGATTCGGTCGCAGCACTTTCGACTAAGGCCGAGATCGATGGTGAGATGGGCGACGCATCGGTTGGCATGCAGGCGCGATTGATGTCCCAGGCTATGCGCAAGCTGACGCCTATAGTTGCCCGTGCCGGCTGCGTTTGTATCTTCATCAACCAGATTCGTGAGAAGATCGGCGTCATGTTCGGAAACCCGGAAACTACCCCCGGTGGACGCGCCCTCAAGTTTTTCTCCTCGATACGCATTGATATACGACGCAAGGACCAGCTCAAGGACGGCGATCAGCCGATCGGCTATACGACCGAAGTCAAGGTCGTGAAGAATAAGGTCGCTCCGCCGTTCAAGAAGGGAAGATTCGATATGATGTTCGGTAAGGGCATCTCCAAGGAGGGAGAAGTCCTGGATCTTGCAGAAGAATCAAAGATAATTCAAAAGTCAGGTTCATGGTATTCATATGGCGACACCAGAATCGGCCAGGGACGCGAGAATACGAAGGAATTTCTGACACAAAACCCGGACATTTTATCCGAAATCGTCATGAAGGTTAAAACGAAGCTCGGCCTGATAAAAGCAGCTCCCGAGTCTGATGGAAAGACGTCGACGGCCGCCCACTCGCAAACCCATGGGGCCGACAAGGAAAAGGCCACCGGAAAGGGAAAGTGAATTTGAATTATGAAAAAAGTATTGATTACAGGCGGTTGTGGATTTATCGGGTCGAACCTGGTTCGATATCTTATCGAGAATCATCCTGACTATCAGTTTATCAATCTCGACGCTCTAACCTATGCGGGGCGACGTGAAAATCTTTCCGGCCTGGAAAGGTTGCCCAATTATCGGTTTGTGCATGGTCGGATCGAAGATACCAAGGTGGTTGAACCTATCATGCGTGAAGGTATCGACACGGTTTTACACCTGGCGGCCGAATCGCATGTCGATCGCAGCATCGACGATGGCGGTGCGTTTATTCGTACCAACGTTGAAGGCAGTTACGTCCTGCTGGATCTGGCTCGCCGCAATGACGTGAAAACCTTTGTCCAGATCTCTACCGACGAGGTTTATGGTTCGCTCGGCGCAGAAGGCCGTTTCACTGAAAATTCACCGATAGATCCCAGCAGTCCGTACTCGGCCTCGAAGGCCTCCGCTGATCTGATAGCGCTTGCATTCAATCATACCTGGGGTATGAATGTGATGATAACGCGCTGCAGTAACAACTATGGACCATACCAGTTTCCCGAAAAGATGATCCCGTTATTCATCACGAACGCATTTGAAGATCAGCAGGTTCCGGTATACGGCGACGGAATGAACATACGCGACTGGATTCATGTCATCGACCACTGTCGTGCAATCGAAATGGTCTGGAAAAACGGCAAGGCGGGCGAAGTATACAATGTCGGTGCAGACAATGAACGGACTAACATCGAGCTGACTCGCATGATCCTGAAAGATTGCGGAAAGGATGAGTCATTGATGCGCTACGTGAAAGATCGCCCCGGACACGACCGTCGTTATGCAATCGATAGCGCTAAGATCCGGTCCCAGATCGGCTGGCTTCCTTCCTTTGACTTTGAACAGGGATTGAAGGACACCATTTCATGGTACAAAGCCAACACGGATTGGTGGCGGAAAATAAAGCTGAATGATCCGAACTATCGGGCTTTTTGTGAGCGGCTGTATGGTGCCGCGCCTAAGCTGGGGAAATCCGCAATTGCTGAAAAATAGTGATTCGTATGTGGATGAGGTGCCGGCAATTTATTTTCCGGCGGCTAATGGCTTGAATTGCATAAATTCAGCGAATGATAGGGCTGGACCGCTGTGCCTGCAAACGTGCGATTTATGATCACTACAACCTCATCAATATTTTGCATATGACATAAATGGCCAGAAAAGGCGTAAAGTCAGGATGTCTGGGAGCACTCATCAAGTGGGCATTCCCAGGCATTTTTCTTGTCGCGGTTATCGGTGGTGTCGTCTGGTCACAGCGAAATGTGCTTCTTCGTTTTTCCGCAAATATGATCGCCGTGAAACCTGGAAAGGTGCATTTCGATCTCGGAGGGCTTCTTCTGAAGAGGTGCCGTGGCTTTTTGACGCTCGACATCGGGAATCGTCTCCCGGTGGGAATTCTGTTGAAGGAAATGAATTATATCGTCGAGGTGAATGGTATTCGAGTCGGCGACGGCTCGCTTGTAACGGGAAAGTCCATCGCGGCTCTGGCTACAACATCTGTTGATCTTTCATTTGCGGTTGATTCGGTGGCGTTTCCGGCTGCTCTGGCGAAAACCGCTCCCGATTTTGTGCTCGAAACGGCTGGTGCCGTTCTCGAACGCCTGAAAGGAAAGCGCACGGCCACATCCGCCTCATCCACAAATCGCGGAAATCTTCTCCGGCTTACCGGAAAAGCAGATTTCCGCCTGTTTTCCGGGGCGATAGAGTTCCCCCTTGATCAAAGTACAAATTTTCAGAAAAACTGGTAGATCAATGTCCGCCACGATGTCGAAAGCATCGAAATAGGTATGGCGCTTGTACAGAAAATCGTGGTAGAAAATGGGGTGGAAATTCGTGTCGAAACTGAAGGAGTTCCCGGCAAGGGGACAGTTTTCAGATATACCTTGCCAAAGGAACGAAAGGTTGAATAAATGAGTTCGGACTCGCTTCGGCAATCCCTGCGCATTTTGTTGCTTGATGACGAACTGATCGATCGTCTCGCGGTTCAAAGATTCTTTAAAAAGGAGAATCTCACATACGAACTGGTACCGGCTGAAACTGTCGCCGAAGCTCTTCGGCAAATCGAGAAAGGCGATATAGATCTCGCACTGATCGATTACACACTCCCGGATGGTTCCGGCCTGGAAATACTGCGACAAGCCAAAAATGTTCCCTGCATAGTTATCACTGGAGCAGGAAGCGTTGCCGGGGCCGTTGAGGCCATGAAACACGGAGCCGTGGATTTTATCGTCAAGGACATAAAGCAGGAGTATCTGCGTCTATTGCCATTGGTAATTTCCACGGCGATCGAGAGACGTCGGGTTCAGGAGCAACTTGAAGGCGAGATAAAAAAGCATCGCGACCATCTCGAAGAACTCGTTGCCATAAGAACAAGTGAACTGGCTATTGCAAAAAAAGCCGCGGAGGTTGCAAATAAGGCGAAATCAGAGTTTCTGATGAATATGAGTCACGAGATACGAACTCCGCTAAACGGCATCATGGGTATGAACGAGCTGCTCCTCGAGTCAGATATAGAGGGTGAGCATCGCGAATATCTGAATATCATTCATGAATCATCAGAGGCTCTGTTGAGTATTATCAATGACATCTTAAGCTTTACCAAGATCGAGTCGGGAAAACTGGAACTTGTATATGAACCTTTTACACTGACCCAGTTGCTCTCCAGAGTCATGTCCACGTTTTCTCTGCAGGCTCGCCAGAAAAAATTGGAATTAACCCTGACACTTTGTCCCGAGACATCATGGACATTTTGGGGAGATCAGGCCCGGCTTCGCCAGGTTCTCGTCAATCTGGTCGGAAATGCGATGAAGTTCACTGAAAAGGGGCGAATTTCAATCCAGGTGCAGGCGGAGAGCCAAACGCCTGAAGATGTCTTGTTTCATTTTTCGATTGCAGACACTGGAATAGGTATTCCCGAAGACAAGCAGACAACTATTTTCGATGCTTTTATGCAAGTCGATAGCTCGCTATGCCGTCGTTTCGGAGGAACCGGTCTTGGCTTGACCATAGCTGCGCATCTCGTCGAAAAAATGGATGGACGTATCTGGGTTGAGAGCCGTGAATCAGTGGGGAGCACATTCCATTTCACCATACCTCTCGACAGAAAAGGAAAGAAGCAGGAATTCGATACCGATAAAACGCCTGTTGCTCTGACTCCCCACAGAATATTGGTTGTGGAAGATAATGCGGGCAATCGACAACTTTGTCTCAGCCTGCTTGAGAAACGTGGCCACACGGTCATTGCGGTCGAAAATGGAGAAAAGGGTGTGAAGGCATGGCAGTCTGGAGAATTCGACGTGATCCTGATGGATCTCCTGATGCCGGTCATGGATGGTTATTCAGCCACTATGTCGATACGAAAACTGGAAGCTGAGTCAGGAACAGGGCAGCATATTCCCATTATTGCGCTGACCGCTTGCGTCGTTGATGGAACAGAAGAACTCTGTAAGCGCGTTGGCATAGATGGTTTTGTCGGAAAACCCATGAAAAGCGAACAATTGTTTGCCGAGATAGCGCGCGTACTGGCCAACCAAAAAAAGGTTAAGTGATCCTCAAATTAAATCTTCTTTTGCATGATATTGCAGCGCCTGCATTGTATGCGGAGACAGGGAGTTGCCTCGCAAGTATGGGCCGATGGGCGTCATGCTCTTTCCGGGGCGCTGAAGAGCCAGCAGATCGAGGGTGGTTCCGTTGCCGCAGACAATGCGAAATCCTTGCTCAGGAGAAGCATGTATTATTGTCCCTGGAGTCATATTTGCGGATGCAGCGGGGCCGCTTAATGCCTGACCGACTTTAAGTCGCTCTCCGGCAAGTTCAAACCAGGCGCCGGGACAAGGTGTCATTGCACGTACCAGTCGGACAAGTTCTGGTGCCGGACGTCGCCAGTCGATGCGCGCGGTTTCGGTTGTAATTTTGGTTGTATATGTCGCAGCGGAGTGGTTTTGCGCGTGCGGCGTTATTTTTCCATTTGCAAAATCGAGTAATGTTCTGGTTAGAAGGGGAGCGCCTGCTACACTTAAACGGTCATGCAGCGAAGACAGTGTCTCATCTGTGCCTATGGGAAGCGTTTCGATGGCCAGTATATCACCCTCATCCATGTGGGCGTTCATGAGCATGACGCTGGCTCCTGTCTCTTTGTCGCCTGCAAGAACTGCGGCATGTATTGGAGACGGCCCGCGGTATTTCGGCAAAACAGAAGCGTGCAAATTTACGGGTGCAATGCGCGGAATAGTCAGTACCGATTCAGGTAGAATAAGCCCATACGCGACAACCACGAGAAAATCCGGAGCGAAACTCGCCAGACGTTCGACCTCAGCCGGGTCGCGACGAAAAGAAGGGGGAGTGAATACCGGAAGCCCCAGTGCGAGCGCCCGTTCTTTCACCGGCGTCATACCTGGTGACTTCCCGCGCCCTTTGGGACGGTCCGGCATCGAATACACGGCTGATATGGAAAAGGCGGGACTGGCATACAGAGCATCGAGACAGGGAACGGCAAAATCAGGACACCCCATGAAGATGATACTAAGGGGGCGGCCTGCGCTTTCGGAGGAAAGTATCATCAGATAAGAGCCGGAGTAGAAGCCCCAGTGTGTTGACCGGAGGTATTTGCCTCGTTATCGGATGCGGCTTCATCGGGATCATCTTCTGCATCTGGCGATTCGAGTGTTTCTCCTGCCTCCAGCCGTTCCAGATCGCGTTTGATCTGGATTCGACGGGCTTTCGATATGCGATCGATGAACAATACGCCATCGAGATGATCTATTTCATGCTGAATCGCACGGGCGAGCAGGCCTTCCGCCTCGATTTCAAAGCTCTTGCCATCCAGGTCTATCGCGTTGGCTAGAACCTTTGTGGCACGCGAGACGTTCTCCCGCAGGCCGGGCAAGGATAGACAACCTTCTTCACAGGTTTCTTTGCCGCTCTTCCTGATAATTTCAGGGTTTATAAAAACAAGTGGATGTTCATCGACGTCAATGATCATGAGTCGCTTGTTTATTCCTATCTGGGGTGCCGCGAGACCGACGCCCCTTGCCTTGTGCATGGTTTCAAACATATCCACGACAAGAACCCGAAGTTTGTCGTCGATTGCGGTGATGGGTTCAGAATCGCGACGCAGAGCTTCTTCGCCTAGATGCAGAATACGGTGGATCATCGTAAACTCCTGAAAGTAGTGCTCAAAAACGGCTTCTATTATATCGCAAACCTTTCTGTAACTCAAATTTGCAGGAATATAAACAGTTGTCTGAAATGAAGTGTTTGCGGTATTGTCTTTCATCGTTAATTTCGGAGAAGTGGAAATAACAGTATGGAAAAAAATGCAAAGATCTACGTCGCCGGGCATCGCGGCCTTGCTGGAAGCGCCTTATGTCGCGCATTAAGAGGCGCGGGGCACGAAAACATTCTGACAAAAAACTCGGTCGAACTGGACTTGCGCGATGGGACGGCAACCGCCGCATTCTTCGATCGTGAGCGCCCGGAATATGTTTTTCTGGCTGCCGCCAAAGTCGGCGGTATTCATGCCAACAACACCTATCCTGCAACTTTTATCCATGACAATCTGGCTATAGAATTGAATGTCGTTCACCAGGCATGGACTCATGGGGTGAAGCGACTTGTTTTTCTTGGTTCATCGTGCGTGTATCCGAGAGATTGTCGGCAACCGATCAAAGAGGAGTATCTGTTGTCGGGGCCGCTCGAAAAGACCAATGATGCCTACGCGATTGCGAAGATCGCCGGAATAAAATTGTGCGAAGCTTACCATCGCCAGCATGGAGCTAAATTTTTCAGTGTCATGCCGACCAACCTGTATGGTCCCGGAGACAATTATGATCTCGAAAACTCACATGTGTTGCCGGCGTTGATAAGAAAGTTCCACGAGGGAAAACGCGAACGCAAAACTGCCGTAGAGGTTTGGGGATCCGGCTCTCCGCGACGCGATTTTTTATTCAGCGATGATATGGCCGCCGCGTGTGTGTTTTTAATGAATATGTCTGATGCGATGATCTTTGAACAGGGAAATACGCTCGTGAATATCGGGTCTGGAGCCGATCATACGATCAGGGAACTGGCCGAGCTTACGGCACGGGTGATCGGTTATACCGGTGACCTTGCCTGGAATAGCTCGAAGCCCGACGGGACGCCGAAGAAATGTCTCGATGTCACTCGCCTGAGCGCCCTGGGGTGGGCGCCCAGAGTTGCGCTTGAAGACGGCATTCGTATTGCATATGATGATTTCCTGAAGCGATATGAAAATTATGTAAAGATGAATTGACGTGATAATTATGAATATTGCAGGAACCTGATTAGATAAAAGGAGTTAATTAAATATGAAGAAAAAAGTAGCCTTAATAACCGGTATCACGGGCCAGGATGGCGCGTATCTTGGGGAACTTCTCCTAAAGAAGGGATACGCAGTCCATGGAATTAAGCGCCGCTCCTCGCTTTTCAATACCGATCGCATAGATCACCTTTACAGGGATCCTCACGAAAAGGGATACGATTTCAATCTTCATTACGGAGACATGACTGATTCTACAAATCTCATCCGCATCATTCAGGATGTGCAACCTGATGAGATCTACAATCTCGCCGCTCAAAGTCACGTGAAAGTCAGTTTCGAAACCCCCGAATATACCGCCAACGCTGATGGAATAGGTGTGTTGCGGCTTCTGGAAGCCATCCGGATTTTACATATGGAAAAGAAAACCAGATTTTATCAGGCTTCCACAAGCGAACTATACGGACTCGTCCAGGAAACTCCCCAAAAGGAGACAACACCTTTTTATCCGCGAAGCCCTTATGCCGCCGCAAAGCTTTATGCCTACTGGATTACTGTGAATTATCGCGAGGCATACGGGATGTATGCATGTAACGGCATTCTTTTCAATCATGAGAGCCCTCTGCGCGGCGAGACATTCGTTACACGCAAGATCACGCGCGCCGTTTGCCGTATCAGGCAGGGCATACAAAAAAATCTGTTTCTCGGAAATCTTTCCGCCAAGCGCGATTGGGGACACGCCAAGGATTATGTCGAAGCCATGTATCTCATGCTTCAACAGCCGACCCCGGAAGACTATGTAATTGCAACGGGTGTTACGACTACGGTGCGTGATTTCGTCGAAATGGCTTTCCGCGAGGTTGACATCGAGATAATCTGGAAAGGGACCGGCGTGGACGAAAAAGGCGTAAACGCAAAGACCGGAGCTACACTTATTGAGGTGGATCCCCGCTATTTCCGGCCAACAGAGGTCGAACTGCTTCTGGGAGATCCAACCAAGGCGCAGACAAAGCTCGGTTGGAAGCCTAAGTATAATCTCGCGTCACTTGTAAAAGATATGATCACTCAGGATATGAAAGACAGCCAGCGTGATGAATATCTTAAACAGGGCGGTTTCAGGACCTTCGACTACTTCGAATGATTATTTCACAATCTCAGGGATGGGCAGATCGACTGCCGGCTTTTTTTGCAGGACTATTGATGCGATAAGTCCTACTAAAAAGAAAGCGAGCATCGCAACCTCTTCGTCCCCGTAGCTATACTCAGTTAAACCTGTTCCCAAAAAGGCTATCCATAATGCCGGGATAGCCCTTGCCATTTTTTGTTCCCAGGATCCCGGAGTGGCGGATCGCTCGATACTTATTCCGAACCGAAGCACTTCCCACAAAAACCAGCAAAAAGTGAAAAATCCGACGATTCCGGTCATTACGAGATATTGCAGATAATTATTGTGAAGATGTCCATAAATTTCCCGATCCGGATATTCCGGTTTTTCTTCCAGGAGTTTTTTGTAAAGAGGTTTGATATTATTCATTCCGACTCCGAATATCGGACACTTAGTAAGCAACTCGATTCCGTTTTTCCAGATACCCCATCGCAAATTTCCCTTAAAACTGCCCTCTGCAACAGATTCACTGAAAACAAGAGTTTGCTGTCCGGGACGGAAATAATCTCCGGATGCGGCAATTATGAGCAGAGAAATTCCGAGAATTCCCAGTATCTTTATAATATTCTGTCTAAATAGAATTATCACTCCTGCCAAGAAGCCTATAAAGGCTCCGCGTGTGTATGCAAACACCATTCCAAAGAATTGTAAAATTCCGGCGAAAAAAACTCCCCAGCGTATTCTTGGATTCGATTCCTCAGCTTCCAGCCATGCAAGTGAAAGTATTAAAAAAAGAAGCTGGGTTTCTCCCATCGTCAGTGGAAGCGAAAAAAAACCTTCACCCCTGAAATCACCTTTTTTAATCAGCATAAAATAAATAGTCGAGAGTATCGCTGATAACCCGGATAAAGCGCCGATAACAACACAAGTTCCCAGGACATTGCGCTTTTTTATAATTGAAAGCGGGCTCCACAATGGGATCAACATGACCAGAATCATGAGAAATTTTTTCATCTCAATGATGCCTCTGCCGAGATCCACTGCATTGAAAAGAGAAAGAATCCCTGCCAGCGTGAAGGCATAATAAGCCGGTAGAAATGGGGCTTTGACCTTATCAGCGTTTTCATGGCCGCGCATGCCGATTAAACCAATCAGCGATACAACCAGAGCAGTTTGAGACAGAGTAATTGAAAATCCACTCGCAATTGCGTATCCAAGCATTCCCCAGTAATGAGCCAGTTCCCACCGGTTTCTTAATGTATCTGCCGGTTGTAATGCAGTCATATCATCACCCGATTCTTTATCATTGCTGGATTTCTGCGACTCAGCACTTCATCATACAAATCAGAAATTCTTTCCACAAGACGGTCGATACGAAATCGCTCCTGGATGGCTCGTCTTCCTGTTCCTGCAGCGGCTTCCAGTTCCGGAAGCCGGGAAATGGCACTGCGTAAATCCTCGACGAATGCTTGCGGATGTGAGCGTAAAATGACGCCCAAACGACCATAATCAAGTATTTCAGAAACTCCGCCGACATTTGTGGCGGCGACCGGACAGCCTGCTGCAAGCGCTTCTATAAGCACAACCGGTGTTCCCTCGTTGAGTGATGAAAGGACGAGAAGATCAAGATCAGAATACACCCGTGCTATGTCGCTCTGAATGCCCATGAAATGTATGTGTTCGCTTAACTTATGTTTTTCGACAGTCGCTCGAAGCTCCATTTCCATTTCGCCTCCGCCAACAATCGCCAGGTGAAGGCGCGGATCTTCCGAGGCGAGCTGCGCAAATGCGTCGATAAGCCCCAGGTGATTCTTGACTGGGACAAGCCGTGCCACGACTCCAAGGAGAACCGCATCCGGTGACAGCGACAAGGTATCACGCCACCGTTCTTTCTTCAATTGATGATTACGAATGTCACGGATAACCGGTCTGCGTGTTATCGCCAGAAATGGGGATAAATCCAGGCCAAGCGGAACAACGCGGACTTTTTGTGAGCGTGGAATGCGCAGGTGCCTGAGAAGATCGTCACAAAGATGGGGGGATAGGGTGATCACGATATCGGATAATCGCGCCAGCAAGCGCTCCAGTGCCATAATTCCCCGCGATGCTCCAGCGCTGAAGTATCCTTCGAATACGTGGCCGTGAAATGTGTGAACAATGACGGGAACCCTGCAAAGTACGGCTGCGAGTCGCCCGAGAATGCCTGCTTTTGCCGTGTGGGAATGAACTATATCAGGTTTAAAGTCGTGGATGAGGCGAAGGATTTCCACGAAAGCGCGAAAATCTTTCACAGGGTTAATGGGACGATCAAGTCCGGGAATGATTATCGGTTTTACTCCCACCGCGTGCGCAAGACCGATCATACTGCCTTCGACGGCGCGTGGTTCTCCAACTGCGAGACAGGTTTCGAAACCATGCACGGACATCTCGCGTGTCAGATGCAATACATGAAGCGACGGACCACCAACATTCATGCGGCTCAATAGCCGGAGAATGCGAACCGGGCGTTTCGTGGTTGCAGTGCTGGTCATGCGACAGTTCAGGCTTTGCTCCGGGCCTCACATTTTCTGTACCATTCTACTGTTTGTCGTAATCCATCAGTCATCGATACTTTGGGCTCAAATTTAAGTAATTTTCGGGCCAGGTCGACAGAGGCTTGGGAATCTCGCACGTCACCTGCCGCAGGAGGGGCGAACTCGGGAACGAAAGACGTTTCAATTACTTCATTGAGCATGGCGACGAGTTCGCGCAGGGTTATCGAGTTGCCGCGAGCGAGATTGAACACATGCCCCGGCGCAGCGGATTCATGTGATGCCATGATATTGGCGGCGACGACGTCTTTTACGAAGATGAAGTCACGCGTCTGTAGGCCATCCCCATAGATTATCGGGGCTTTCCCGGCCAGCATTCGCGTGATGAATTTGGGAATGACTGCTGCGTATTCCGACTTCGGGTCCTGGCGCGGACCGAACACGTTGAAATAACGGAATGAAACAGTTTCGAGACCGTAAAGATTTTTAAAAAGCTGCAAATAATGCTCACTCGCAAGCTTGTGCAAAGCATATGGGGAAATGGGCTTCGGCATATGGTCTTCTGTCTTGGGCAATTCAGGTGCATCGCCATATATCGCCGAGCTGCTCGCGAAGAGAAATCGCCGCACGCCTGCGTCACGAGCTGAAATAAGCAATCGGAGCGTTCCATCGAGATTCACGGCATTAGTCATCCATGGATCGCTTACCGATCTTGGTACAGACGCCACCGCCGCTTCGTGAAAAACTATTTCAATGCCGGCCATGGCGCGCTCACATGCTTGTGCATCGCGCACGTCGCCTTCCACCAATTCGATCTCATTCCGCCACTGACTGATATTGTCGCGGTTTCCGCTGGAAAAATCGTCAAGAACGCGCACTTGGTCTCCTCGCCGAATCAGTTCTTCAACGAGATGAGATCCGATGAATCCGGCTCCGCCGGTGACCAGGACTTTTGCCATTCGAGTCGCTCTCCTTTATCAGTTCTTCAGGGCGCCCGTAAGGGCGGGTTTGAAACCCGCCCCAACAGGAACAAAAATTTAGCGGATAAATTCGTCATGCTATTACATACCTGGGACACTTTCCGCGCGGGCATATCTTCGCACGGGCAATGGACAAATTGCAACATCAAGGAATCTCCGTGTATAATCTCCGTGAATCAGAATTGATACCAGACTGCCACATGCCATTATTCGTCCCGAGAAGGGGGAAAGCAAAAGATTATGCGCACTCACACCTATTGTCATCCTGGTTTTATCAATATCACCGACCGTTATTATGCCGATTTGTTGCGTTTGAATCCGATCGGCGCCAGTTGGCTTGGCGAGCACGAGTATGACTGTCTGCTTCCTGACGCGGGCGCCGAAGCCCAGGAACGGGAAATCGCATTCTTTCGCGAAATGCGTGACGTTTTTTCCGCGCTTCCGGAGCGCGAACTCTCGATAGATGAGCGTCTCGACCGACGTGTAGTCATGCAGCTCACCAGGAACCAGCTTTTTATGCAGGAAGACATGCAACGCTGGAAACTGGGAGCCGATCTTGCGCGCTCGCTTGGAGATGCGATCTTTGTCCTCTTCATTCGTGATTTTGCTCCTCTCGCGATTCGCGTAGAGTCTATCATCGCACGTCTCAAGGCTGCGCCAATCTACCTGCATGCCGGTCGCACGCTGTTTCAGCAGGTGCCCCCCCTATGGTGTGATATTTTCATCGAGTCGGCCGAGCGATTTCCGGCATTGCTCGATGTCATTCAGACAAGTATAGAAAATCGTGTGCCTGTTTTCCTCATGGAAAACTACATAAAGGCGGCGAAACTCGCACGCGAAGCTGTCGAAGAACATATGCACTGGTTCAGGCATGCAATCGCACCCAGGGCGCAGGGAAACTGGGCCATGGGCGCCGGTTCGTTTCAGGCGCTGCTTGCGTTGCGCGAACTCGGTCTTTCCGGCGGCGAACTGCTTGAACTCGGAGAACGCGCACTTCATAAGGCGCATGAACGAATTGATTCCCTTGCCGCAAAACTGGCCCCGAGCCGGTCGCGTTCCGAGGCTCATGCAAAAATTCGTGAGAAAACTCCGAACACGTTTCCCCAGGTTCTCGATGCCTATCGTGACGCAGTTGTCCGTAGCCGCCTATTCGTCGAGCGTACGGATTTCGCCACACTGCCGGATGACGAAATGCTGGATGTCATCGAGACGCCGGAATATCTTACTCATTTGATTCCCTTTGCCGCGTATGCCCCGCCGGAGCGTGTTGCAAGACCGCAGAAGGGGTGTTATATGGTTACCCGTCCTCCCGTCGATGAAGGTCTTGGTCGGCATAACTATGCCGATATTACGAATACTTCTATCCACGAGGGATATCCCGGCCATCATCTGCAGTTCGCCACGCAAAACATGCATCCGGGGAAGATGCGTATTTTCGCTGATTCGATAGAGTTTATCGAGGGTTGGGCGCATTACTGTGAAGAAGAAACCAAAAGACTCGGTTTTGAAGCATCTGACGAAAACCTTTTTATACAGTCCGTTGACGAAGCATGGCGTGCCGCACGCGTACTGATAGATGTGAACATACAGTCCGGCACCTGGAACTTCGAACAGGGAGTCGAATGCCTTCTGAAAAATACTGAAATGAACCGTTCCGCGGCCGAGGCGGAAATGAAATGGTATTCACAAGCTCCAGGCTATCCGCTCAGTTATTTGACCGGCAAGCATCTGCTTATGAAACTCAAGGATGAACTTAAGCACTCGTTTGGTTCGGATTTTTCTGAAAAACATTTTCACGATCTGATTTTGTGTGAAGGAAGTCTTCCTATTTTCCTGTGTCGTGAATTTTATCCTGAAATGTTGCGCGACTCTTTTCGCTCGCGATCCGTCTGATAAATAAACGGACGCTTTCTTCAACGGCCTGGCCCGGCTGATAATTATTTACCAATACACGGAAACCATGACCTTTAAAAAACATCTGTTCGTTCTGAATAAATCCGATTATATTCGCGGAAAGCGTCGCCCCAAGGTCGACTGTATTCTCTGCGCGATTCTGCGCGGAGATCCGGCCGTCGAAAGTTTGCTGATCACGCATGATGAGCTTGTAGCGGTTTCCGCCAATCTCTATCCCTACAATGCCGGGCACGTGCTTATTTTTCCGACTCGCCACATTTACGATCTTCGTGAGTTGACAGAAGCCGAAGATAAGGCGTTCATGGCAATGACGCGCCAGTGTCTCGATCTGCTGGATCGTCTTTACACACCCGCCGGTTACAATATCGGCTTCAACATCGGGGATGCCTCAGGTGCCAGTATAGATCATTTGCATCAGCATGTGGTGCCGCGTTACCCGAAGGAACTTGGTATCGTCGACATTATTTCCGGAACGAAAATAATTATCGAGGATCCAAGCGTGACTATGACTCGTTTACGCGAGGCTTTCGCGGAAAAAAATGTTAAGAGATAATACGGATGAATTTCAGAAAACGGGTGTGCTATACTGACCTCGGTTTCACCACCAATCTGACACGGGAGCATACACAATGAGAACTGCGCATGCACTATCCATAGGCACGTCCTGGGCCGGAATTTCCCTGGCCCTGCTGGTTGGGCTTTTGGTAACAGGCTCAACATCCGCTTTCGCCGAAGTGACGGCCGAGATGAAGTATCTCGGATATTCGGATGAACTGGCCAGTTACGCCGTTGACAGGCTCGGAGGAACCCACAAGGTGCAGCCGACCGAACCGACGCCTCCAGCTCCGGCTTCCGCGGACATCGACGAATCTACCGCCGTTACTGAGCAGCTTGCCGAGCTGGGACGCAGTCGCAACATGACTCCGGCCACTCCGGATACCTCCGCCGATGTGAAAACTCGCCTTGGCAATTATTGGGGTGACATCGCTTCCCGTTCCAGTGTCGATTCGAGAATGCTGGCGCCTGAGTTTAAAAAATATCTGAAAGATTGCATCAACAAAGCTCTTGTTGGCGCCGGTTACGATATCAGACAACTCGATCTGATAGATGCTCCGCCAAACCTTGGAACTCCGCGTGTTCGTGGAGTCGTGCGTGTAACGCGCCCCCTCAAAACGAAAAATGCCTATAACGAGATACAGAACAATCTCGGAGAAATCAAGCAGCTTTGCATTACCGCCGGAACTGTCGACGGAATGTGCTTTCTGTGCGAACTGACCTCGTTCGTAACCGAAGATCCCCGCAACAAATATTATTACGAAAAAGCCGTGCTGAACCCCTGATGAGTGGAAGCGGACCTCTGCGCCATCCATGAACCTTGCCGAATGAATCTGGCCGCTTCCGTTCGAATATCCAACCGGCTGCTGATCTACGGTATGATCAGCACCCTGGTGGTTTGTTTCGGAAGCATCGGCGCGTTTATTGGCATTTATATTGCGCCTGAGTTCGCGCTGGTTGGCCTTCTTCTCGGTTCAGTTCTCGGTGTTTTTCTCGCGCTGCAAGAATCTACGATCGTGGGTAGTATTGTCGGAATGCTTATCGGGATCTGCATAGGAATGTTTGTCTATCTCGTTCTGGATTTCGAAACCGCCTATATGGTCGTATTCGTCTGTTCACTTCTGGGTGCATTTCTTGGTGAACCATTCGCCTACTTCTGGAAGGAATCGGCCGGCGAAGTGTCCGGGCATGACGAAGAGGAAATCGCGTGAGCGTTGTCAGATTCGTCATGCTCGATCGAAAAGTATCTCAGTCCGGCCTTATTCCTTCCAGTTCGATAGCGACGATACTGCTGGCTGTGGCGGAAGGTGCGCGTGACAACTCCGATATCTGGCGTTTTGTAAAAAAGTTCGATCCGGGGCTTGAAGAGCATTTTCACGCAAACCAGGATCCTTCGCCTCTTCTTGAAGGTATAGGCGATGGTTTGTTTGTTATCAGTTGGGAACACAGCTGCATTGAAAGTTTCCAGGAATTCCAGCCTCTTGGCGTGTCCGGGTTCGCCAGTCCGCACAACGGGCAGTGCACTGTCCAGGACAAATCGCCGGTTCCATATCATCTCGGGCCTGACTGGCACGTGATCGATCATTTTTTCGAGGAGCCTTGAATCTCCGATGGCATATTGTCAAGGATGTGGAGCGGTCAACGATTCTGATACCACGAGCTGCGGCGCCTGCGGCCGCGTTCTTTCGATTACGTGCGGACAGTGCGGAAAAAAGAATCCGACGGCGGCTCGATTCTGTGATGGTTGTGGACGTTCATTCGCCGTCACCTCAGAAGCCTCTCTCTCGGAAACTGACGAGAAAATCCCATCGTCTGATTCAGACGGGGAAATTGCTTCGGGGGGCCTGTCTAAACCGCTGAGTTGGCGTTCTCCTTCCACGGTTCCCCCAATAGGCCCGTTTCTGAAAGCGGTCATCGGTAGTTTTGTATTTGTTCTGTTGTTTATTACTCAGGCCCTGAGCGGATCTCCGGTTTTCGGTATACTGGCCGGACTCGTAAGCGGTGCTGTTGCCTTATGGGGAATAGTCGAAATTGTCTGGTGGTTTATTCAACAGGCAGAGAGTAGTGGAGCTGTTTCCCGAAGAGTGAAAGAGGCCGATGACCTCTTCCCGGACAAGGTGCGCAAGGGAATTTCCGGTGATGATGGCTCTTTTGCGGATGTCGATGCAGAAGCGGCCGGGACATTTCCGGGAGACTCCGTAATATCATCAGCCACCTCTTCATTCGGCGAGGCTTCTGACACAGTGGAAAAATCGCGTAACAAAAGCCGTTCGAAAAAAGTTCCATTCGATCTTGAGCCATCAATGGTTGCTCCGGCGGATGCTCTCGATGCTGAACTGGATATCGTGGTGCCATCTCGCCCCGAAGGTCCTTCCGAATCCGGCTCAGATGCGGCGAATGATGCTTTACTGAACGATATAGACGATGGGGCCGAGGCTGCTGCAGACGCCCGCAAAGCTCATACCCTGGCTGAATTTCTCGATCAGGGCGTTAATCATGAGATTGCTGTCGTCGAGCGGAAGCTGCTCAAAGCTCCGCGTAATTTTTCTCTTCTCGTGCGCATCGCGCAGTTGTATGAGGAACGCGGCGAAGTTTCGAAAGCGCTTTCCGCCATGGACGACTGCCTGTCTTTCCACCCGCAGGATGCCGAGATTTTCCTTTATCATGGCATTTTACTCCGTCGTTCCGGCGAGCTCGATCGTGCCAGAAAAGCGTTCGAAAAAGCTCTTTCAGTCAATAAATATATGTCAAAAGCATTCTATCAGCTTGGTTCTCTTGAGCGGGCAAGCCATCGACTGGAAGCGGCGCGCGACATCTTCCAGCGTTGCATTCAGCTTTCCCCGGACGATCCATACGCTCATTATCAACTCGGCATGACATATCATGAGATGGGTGATCTCGAGACTGCGCAAATGGAGATCAAGCGTGCATGTTTGTTAAATCCAAATGATTCCTACGGGCACAGTCGGCTCGGCCAGATATATCAGCAAGCCCGCAAATGGGAACTTGCCGTTCATGAGTATTCGCAAGCCCTTGCTATAAAACCGAATGACGCCTTCGTTCTGGAAAAACTCGCCGAGGTCATGGTCGAGAAGGGCGAGTTGGGCCGTGTCTGTGATTTGTATCAGGAGGCACTGGCCAATCAATTCCATCCGGACCCTCGCACGATGATCGCTTTTGCGCGAGTGCTGTTCAAACTTGGCAAGATCACGGAGATGAAGCCGCTGCTTGAAGATGTGATGCGTATGTCGCCGAACCACCCGGATGCATTGTATCTGATGGCCCAGTCTTTATCAGCGGAAAAGAATATCGAAGGGGCGCTCGGTCTGCTTGGGCGTCTTACCTCCACCCAACCGGAGCGCTGGGATGCCTGGCTGGAAACGGGCCGGCTGCTGCAATCTCTGGATAAGATGGAGGAAGCGCTTGCTGCATATGTCAAGGCTTCGCCCAACGCGAACGATCAGGCCGGAATCTGGAACACTATTGGCATACTGCTTTCCAATCTCAAGAGGTATGAAGAAGCGCTCAGAGCTTTCAAGAAGGCTGTAAGTTTCGATTATTCCGATGGACAGATTCAGGCGAACCTGCGTTCCATGCAGAAGAAGGTCGAGTCTGAGTGTCGGCGTATAATCGAATCAGCGGGCGAAAAGTTGAGTACGGATCCGAATATGCTCGAGGCATATCTCGATATGGGTTACGCCTATGAATTGCTCGATCGCCCGGAAGACGCCATGATGGCCTATCAAAAGCTGCTTTCCATAAAGCCGGACTCAATTGACGGATTATTGTCTTATGCAAAACTGCTCAGGCTTCGCGGTAAGTTGAAGATGGCCATGCGCTGCTATCGCGAGATTCTGAAAATTAAAAATGATCATGTACCGGCGCGTTTGCAACTCGTAAAGGCGAATCTGAATCTGGGTTTCGTAAATGAGGCCTTGCGTCATGCCGTTGCAGTTCAGAAAATTGTCCCGGAAGACCCGGAAACCCATTTTCTGCTGGGCAAGATTTATTTTGCGAAAGGCCTGACTCCGCGTGCATTGAAAGAGTTCACTTTTGTTGCAAGTCACGCCACGGATTCGGATATGGTGAGCTGGGCCGAAATTCTGCGGCGCCGACTTACCAAGGCAATTTGATGACTTTTGTGCATGTATATGGCTGAACGAACTACTTTTCACCATTATAAAGCAGCTTTTCTGATCGTGGCTGTGAGCGTGTTGTGGATGACATGTGTTTGCCTGGCCCAGGAGAGTATTCCCGAGCAGTTACGATTGAAGCAAAGCGTAAAGGATATCCTCAGCGGGCCTGATAACCGACCGCGTGCCGATACTTATTACCTTATCGCGATGTCGCAAGCCAGAAAAGGCGAAACTGAGCAGGCAATGGGCACCATTGAACATGGTTTACGCATTGAGGCGCGGCATCTTGGATTGCTCAATTTGCGCGGAGCATTGCTGGCACGAACAGGTCGTATCCGGGAGGCCATTGCCGCTTTCAATAAAATATTGCAGATAGCCCCTGACGACACTTATGCCAAAGAGTCCTTGCGGGCACTGCTTCCTCCAGTAAAGAAGACACCGGTCGAGCGTCCAATGGGTCCTCCGAAGATCGGGGTTTCGCCCGATGCGCCGGCATCACCGCTCGGAAACAAAGAAGGCATCATCGCGGAAAAGGGAGTGAAATCATCCGCAGCCGCCAGTGGCACAGCAGAAGCTTCCCCCCGCAAGATTCTTGAAGCGTCTTATTTTGATGGCATTAAGCTCAAACAGCAATGTTTTCAGGCGCAGTCCGCCATCAAGAGCGCTCAGGAAGCTTTTGTGAAGACTAAGCCTGATGCCAAGGGGAAGCTCGACTTAAAAGCTCTGATTGATGCAAAGATGCTGACGGCTGCCCCCACCTGCCCGGATGGCGGACAATACTCCTGGGAGGGCACTTTTCCGGTTTGCTCGAAACACGGAGCTTATCCTCAGATCGAGGCAGAGGTGAACACGGTTTTTGCCGATTTCAATCGCGGAATGACTGCGAAGTTTCGTCGCAATTTTCCCGATGCACTAAATGCGTTCGGACAGGTTGTGGTGATGTATCCGCGGTGGGCCGAAGCGCATTTTCAGCTTGGCGATACGTTGTTTCGGCTTGGAGATGATCGCAAGGCAATCGACGAGATTCGCGCATGTCTGAAGCTTGATGAAAATCATCTCGATGCGAAACTGCTTCTCGCAAATCTGCTTTTCAAGATCGGCCACAAGGAAGCCTCACTCGAACTTCTCGATGGAATCTCGAAGAGTCATAGCGGCAGTGTTTATGGTCTTTCATCGCGCAGCATCGCTTCGGCGATCCGCTCCGGACGGAACTACTATCAGATATTCCCGCCCAACTGATTCACGACGATGCATAATCCAGTTAAACGTCTTGCACTGATCTGCCACCCGACGCGTGAAAACGCCCCGGGACTTGTGCGGCTGATACTTGAATGGGCGCGTGAACACTGTGTGGAAATCCGCATGGAACCAGCAATGGCACGTCAGATTGGCTGCGAGGAACTCAGTTTCGCCAGAAGGGATATGCTCGACAAAGTAGACCTGGCGCTTGTGCTCGGAGGCGATGGTTCAATTCTTGAAACGGTGCGCGCCTTTGCCAAGAGTAACATACCTGTGGCCGGAATCAACCTTGGACATCTCGGCTTTTTGACCCTTGGTTCCAACGGTGACACCATAATGATTCTCGAGCGGCTTCTGGAAGGAAATTACGAGGTTGAAGATCGTGGAATGATCCAGGTCGTTGTCAAACGTCAGGGAGAAGAAGTCTACACAAATATAGCTTTGAATGATTTTGCGATAGTAAAAGAACCGATTTCACGTGTAATCGAGGTTGAACTTTCTATCTCCGGCACATATGTAACCTCGTTTCGGGGTGATGGCGTCATTTTCGCAACTCCAACCGGCTCCACGGCCTATTCGCTTTCAGCCGGCGGCCCAATCGTGCCACCGTGGGTCAATGCGATGCTTCTGTGTCCCATTGCTTCACACACTCTGAGCGCTCGCCCGGTAATCACCTCAGACCAGGAAGTTATTAACGCGATCTTACACTGCACGCACTCCCAGGTTGATCTTGTTACCGATGGCCAGGAAGGATTTCGAATCCAGGACGGAGACGTCATAGAAGTTACACGGGCGCCGGATTTCGCGCGCATCGTTGTACTTCACAAAAGAAGTTTTTTCGAGGTCCTGCGAGAGAAAATGAAGTGGGGCAAGTAATTTTATGAATCGCTATCTCATTTCTTTCATGGTTCTAATAGTCTGGATATTAGTCATGAGTTTAAAAAACTGGTTCTTTCTTTTTGAAACTCATTGGCCAGTGTCATTGACCATGGTTTTCGGATCATTCATCGGAGGTGCGACCGCAGAGGGAGGGGGGGCTGTTGCCTTTCCCGTATTTACCAAGGTTCTTCATATACAGTCGACCGTGGCTCGTGATTTTGCATTCGCTATCCAATCGGTTGGAATGACCTGTGGTTCAATTCTCATTTGTCGCGCCGGATACAAATTTTTGCCGGATATTTTTATCTGGACATTTTTCGGAGCGGCAGTTTCCACAATCCTGGGACTGAATTTCCTCGCTCCTTTCGTTTTTCCACCTTATCCCAAGATACTCTTTTCCCTGTTTACCCTTAGTTTTGGAGGATTTCTGCTTTGGATGAACCGTGGGGTCCGAACAATCAGGACAGATCTCAGCTGCGATACATGGCAGAGAAAATCTGAATTTTTCCTTGTCGGGATAATAGGCGGGCTTATTACGTGTCTGATTGGTGTCGGTGCCGATGTAGTGCTTTTTGTTGTACTTTGCCTTCGATACGATGTTGATGAAAAGATTGGCACTCGCACCACGATTCCTCTTCAGGCGGCTGTCTCCATGGTTGCATTTTCGTATTTGATGATCTCTGGAAAGCTTTCTTCGGGAGTCCTGCCCATGTGGATTTGTGCCATCCCAATCGTTGCTTTTGGCGGACCTCTCGGAGCAAATTTCTGCAGTTGGCAGAAGCGCGGTCACGTCGTTATTTTTCTGATAAGTTTGATTCTTATCGAGTTTATTACGACGCTTTGGTTGATTCCATTCGATTCCAGTGCGAAAATATTCAGTGTTGGCTTTCTATTTACTTCCGCTATTGTTATGGTATTTCTGAGAGCAAGGAAAGTAATATTGTAACAGTAGATGCTGCTGAGACACCGAAGAATCAGAGTCATTTTAACTCTCGACCGGTAGGGCCGCGACCGCCGGGCGCGCCGCATTTTTTGCCACGAGCTTTTTCGGCGGGCCCGGCGGTCACGCCCGACCTCAAAGTGAAACCGTGCTATTCAAGCTATTCAGCGACGGAGAAATATATGACCCTGCCGAAGAATACGGAGATAAATGTTTTTATCAGTTTTTTAGATACTATAGCAAAATGACAGACAAAATTTCGGGTTCGGTAAAGTCAAATCAATCTCTTGAAGTTTCCGCATATTCTCTTCGTCTGACACTGCTTGAAACTAGTTTAATTGAAGTTGCCAAATGTTCTTTGTATATTTTCCTTTCTGTTTCGCTTTTATATCTCATCAGCGGACTCATCGGGTTTCAGTGGCGCATGGAATCAGGAGTCACTCGTCTGACATTTATTGCTGATAATCCCTTGTTCGCAAGGATAGTAAAAATTTTTGTCTGGGATATATTCCTGTGGCTTTTGGCTCTGGGTTGTATGCATCTCAAGTCGGATAAGATCAAAGCTCATGAATCTCTATTGGCTTTTTCCCTATGCTTTTTTCTTTGGCGGATAGTATTTAGTAACCTTGAGTTTCTGATTTTTCCGTTTTCCAGCGCTGTGGAAGTTCAGTCTTTGCCTCCCGTGGATGAAATGGTTCTCTTTTTGCTTCCACTCGTCATCGGAAAAAGGGTAATATTCCAGTATCTGGACGCTCTGGATAATGAAAACGATTCCACGCTTTTTGCTTTTTTTTCATGGCATCACAGGAAAGATGCAGTTTTCAATATCCTGTATGGTGTGACTGTTTTCGCGAATTCCATCTCAATCCCACCGGATCGGGTTTTCTTTCTCACAGTAATCATAAAAATAATGCTCCTGGGTTCGGCTTCCTGGAATATATCCGTAAGATGTTGGAATATTCTTGTTCGGAATCAAATAGAAACGGCCATGATTAACAAAGAATGCTAACCGGTTGTTTTATATTTCTCCCTTCGGTCGAAATGACAGCATTGTTTGTCATTCCGAACGAATGTGAGGAATATCTCTTGACGTAAAGCTTCGTGAATATTTAGGCTTCTTTGTTATCGTGGAAACGGCATAAATATGAAATAATATATATTCGTGAAGTTGTGTGGTTTGGTGCAAGAGCGCGTGTCTTGTGCGAAATATAATTCAAAGCGCTGATAAAATATTCAAGGAGATATAATGGCCATGAACATAACCTGGACAATAGGAAAAATAAAGTGTGATGGCTGCGTTCAAGCTATTGCTGAGGCTTTGCTCATCGTGGACGGCATACATGATGTAGTTGTCGATCTGACGGAGAAGACGGTAACGTTCAAAGCCGATGACCAGGCTTCTGCTGATCTTGCAAAGAAGGCCCTGGTTAGGGCATCTTTCCCACCGGACGTTCGCTGAGCGATCGAGTGAAAGCAGCAATGAAAAGAGTGTTTCGAAAATGGTTGCCGTTTCTGCTGTGCGTCCTGGTTTTCACATGCCTGGTAAAACCTGTTGCGTCGGCTTCTGAAGAGGGGCCGTTTCGTTTTGCTCTTTCAAAAACAGATGAGAACGGTCTTGCGACATTTACCATGTATATTCCGGATGGACATCTTTTGTACCGGTCGCAAACATCGTTTGCAGCCGAAGGAGCAAGTGTCGATCCGATCTGGCCGCCGACTCAAAATAAACAGGACCCTGTCGAAGGGAAAACCGAGGAAATTTATGATGCCGGTACACATACCGTTTTACTTCGACAGCATGCGAATGTTGGTGTTGATATTGCTACCATAACATTTTCGTATCAGGGCTGTTCCAGCAGGACGTGCTTTTTGCCGGCAACGAATACGTATGTGTCGGTGATTCCGACTGCTGTCGAGAATAAACAGACAAAGCGCCCGGCTTCTGGTGTGAACCAGCATAAGAAGAGTTCTGGCATTGCCAGCGAAACTTCCTCGCCTGCAGGCCGCGATAAGGCGGTGGTGGCGTTCCCGGCTGTTGCTTCAGCGGCAATGGCTGGCCAGTTTCAGACTCCGGCTGGGTCGACTGATTTTGCCCGCATTCTCAGCGAGAATGGAAGCTTCTGGACGTTATTCATTGCGTTTCTCGGCGGACTTCTGGTGAGTTTCACCCCCTGCGTATATCCGATGATTCCTATTACGCTCTCGATCATCGGAGGGCGCGATGAGAACACCTCTATTGGACGCGGTTTCGTCCTGTCACTAATATATGTCGCCGGCCTTTCGCTGACCTATGCCTTATTCGGGGTTTTGGTCGCAAGCTTCGGCGCTCATCTGCGCGGAGTATTGCAGGGCCCGGGATTTCAACTGCTGATGGCGGTAATTTTCGGGTTTCTGGCGCTTTCCATGTTTGATGTCATTCTGCTTCAGGTGCCGGAGTTTTTGCGCCGGAGGTTGAATTTCGTACGTGGAGCGGGGTTCGGTGGTGTGTTCGTGCTGGGCATGATTTCCGGATTGATGGCTTCGCCGTGCGTAGCGGCACCGCTCGGTGGCATTCTTGCCTTCATTGCCGCCACAGGCAGCCTGGCCATGGGATTTTTCATGTTATTGTCGTTTGCCTGGGGCATGGGTTTATTGCTGATCATCGTCGGCATTTTTTCCGGCAGTCTGAATGCATTGCCTCGTGCAGGCGAATGGATGAACCGAATCAAGGAATTCTATGGCTTTCTTCTCGCAGGTGGGGCGCTTTACTTCGCCCGACCGGTAATCGGAGCCCCTTGGGGAGATCTGGGAATTGCACTGTTGCTGGCCTCATTTTCCGCATTTCTTGGACTTTTTGCCTCAACGCCATCGGAAAGAGCAACTCTTGGCGAGCGTGTCATGCGGTGCTGGGGAGTAATGGCTCTGGCTATAGCATGTGCCTTCTGTATAAGCGCAACGGCCCATTGGGGCTGGCTTACTTTGCCTGAAACTGTGCGAGAGGCGAGTGCAGCTGTTTCCGAACGTTCGTTTTCCCGAGTTTCGTCGGAAAAACCCGCATGGAGTGAAAGCTTCGCCGAAGTCACTGCGAAGGTCTCCAGAAATCATCGACCGGTCCTGGTGGATTTTCGCGCCGATTGGTGTGATATTTGTCGCGACATGGAGGAGCGCGTCTTTACTGCGCCCGATATCGAGGGAATGTTGCGCAAATTGTCCCTTCTCAAAGTTGACTGCACCAGAAACGAAGGCGAAGCTGCCGATTTGATGAAACGCTTCGGCATTGTGGGTCTTCCGACGCTATTGGTGTTGAATCCTGATGGTAGCGAGCGTAGCGAACTTCGTATTACGGGCGGTGTAGATCGGGCTGGCTTGGCCAGATTGTTGCGACATGTTCTTGCTTCTCAGACTTCTTCCGTATATTCGCGCTGAAGGATGTCATTAAGATGATCGGACGTTCTGGTTTATTAAAGCTTTTATCGATTTCTGAAATTTTGTCCGGCATTCGACTGCGCTCGTACGTACGGGTTATTTGTTTTATGTTTGTTGTATGGTTTGGGATGAGCGGTTTCACAACGTTATCGGCTCCGCTGACCATAGAACGGGCCGCCGATATTGCTGTTGCAGATGCGCGCTACTGGAGCGGATTGCCATCAGACTGGAGATTGTTTGCCGGAGATATCCTGCAAACAAATGATTTATGCACGCCTTTTTTGGGACATACGGATGACTTGCCCGGGATTTTGACGATAGGATTGTTTGCTCGTCCGGCATCCAGTATCTCTGAGGGACGTCTATTCGCACTCTATCAGTTTGATGCGTCATCGCGAAAAATAGTTCGCAGGGACTTCATCACTTCCAGACCTCGGGGTGATCCGCTTCGAACCGATGGAATAGCTATTCAGGGAGTTTTGCGTAACCTGCCCGGGTATATTCTCGGGACGCCCGATTTCCTGTCGCGATTCACTATTTGGGCGGAGGCGAATGGGCGGGTTGTCGCTACAGAGACTCAATTGATCGGGACTACTTTATACCGGTTGAGCGGAATTCCGGTGACTGCCGGGAGTGTGACGATAAAGGCGAAGATCCGGGGTTACGATCTTGCTACGCTTCATCCCGCGGTTGTATTGAACCCTTCTCAACCGGCAGGTGTCATCGCGGGAATTGATGTCGATTTTTCGATGTTGCAACCCATTCAACGAGATGTCCGCCTGATAGTTAAGTCCGATGGACCTGGCAGCGACGCTTCTTTTCCCGGCGGGGCGCGTGCGCGCGTTTACGCCAGTGAGGTCGGGCAAAGCGTCGACGTCGTCTCAAACAACGGGTGGGCTGAAGCTATGTTAACGGGTATCCCGACGGGCTGGCCTTTGTCTTTTTTTGCTGTGAATACCGACCACGGAAATTTTACCGGCAAACTTGGCCCGATAATCATTCCAGAGGATGGCGGCAGCGTATATACCGATGTTTTGACGTTGCACTGATTCGCTCAGATCTGCGAATGCAGATACACGGGGCCGAAGCAGTAAGAGTTCCGTGACAGGGCGCGACCGCCGGGTGCGCCCTGTCAAGATTTTACCTGGGTGTGCCGGCAGTTTTTGATTTTCCCCAGACAAGCTCCTGAAGAGTGTCAACGAGATTTCCAAGGTCTTGCCCGTTAGCCGCAAGCTCCTTGCTTGCTGAGGCCGTCTCTTCTGAACTGGCTGCATTTACCTGAGTCACCTTGTTCAACTCGGATACAGCAATATTAATTTGAGTAATTCCATCCTGCTGTTTTTCGCTCATACTGGTCATTGCAGTAGAAAGTTGTGAAATATTCACGATTTTTTCGGCGAAAATCTTCAGGATCTGCCCGACCTCGTTTGTTGAAACTACGCCGCGATCGGCACTCTTTTTGGACTCTTCGATCAATGCGGAAGTACTCCTGGCGGCATCCGCGGATCGTTTTGCCAGATTTCGCACTTCATCAGCGACCACTGCAAAACCTTTTCCGCTTTCACCCGCTCTTGCCGCTTCTACCGCGGCATTGAGAGCCAGCAGGTTCGTCTGGAATGCAATTTCATCGATGGTCTTGATTATTCGCGCCGTTTCATCAGCCGATTTTTTTATTTCCTGGACAGCTTCGGCCATCTTACGCATAGAATCCTGGCCTTTTTCAGCCTCATTCTTTGCTTCACTTACCATCTGATTGGTCATGTTCGAGTTGTCGGTACCTGTTTTGGCCATGCTGCATATTTCCGTGAGCGTGGAGGATATCTCTTCAAGAGAGGCGGCTTGCTCACTTGCTCCGGATGCAAGCGACTGACTTGACGATGCGATTTGATTCGAAGCTTTTGAAAGAGAAGACGAATTTGATTTCAGATCGTCGACGACTACCTGCATGGATTTTGAAATTGACCGGGTCGTGAGCCATGTGAAGACCAGGAAAACGATGACACCTGTCATTACTATGAAAAGCAGGCTCCGGATCGATTGCTCCTCTGCTTTTTCGGCTTCACTTATGGCTACGAGATAAGCCTCTTTTGCAGCCTGACAAGCCTTTGCGGATTCATCAAGAGCTTGTGAAGCATTTGCCCTTATCTCTACAAGAAGATTATTAAGTAAAGTCATGATTTTTAAATCGGCATCATCCATCTCTTTCGATGTTTCTGTTTGCTTGATTATTGCAACTTTGACTGCTTCGACCCTTTTAAGGGTGTCACGGATGGACGCATTGGTGACATCAAACCCTTTTTGTAAATCGGGATTCTTGAGCATAGTGACGAAGTGGTCATACGCGGACAATGAGCCTTCTCCATCTTTTTTCATGATTTCCTGTATTTCAGTTAACGGCTTTTCCTCGCGAGTGATAAGAAATTGTTGATATCGGCACTTGATTTGGAGTGAGAGGAGCCAACAATCGCGTCCTGCCGCTAATATTCCGTTTTCTCCATCCGATAGCTTTTCGCCTTCCATCATGAGAAGCGACAGTTTTTCTCCCAACGCTTTCACTGTATCTACGACGCTTTTCTCGCATTTTATCGTATTTTCATCAATCGCTTTGAAATGCGGAATATTGGACTGGTGAAGGGAGACAACCTGCAGGAAGGTATCTCTGTACAGTTTTAGTAACGTCCCTAATTCATCAGAACAATGCACTTGCGGATACTTTGCCAGCCCCTGGCGCTTTTCATCAGCTTTGTTCACAGAGTCTTCAAAAGCGGTCTTATAACTCTCCTCGTATAACTGTTGATAGTTCTCAGCGGCCAGTCTGGCTTTCTGAAAATCATCCAGAACAGCAAAAATCTCTTTCTCCAGGCGCAGGACTTTCTCTCTATCTGAGAAAATGATCTCTCTCTTTGCGACTAAATCATCTTTGGTAGCATTGCTCATTTCTTTTTGGGCATTGTTATCTTTGATGGTCAACCATGTATTCCTGCCCATGCCAATCAACAATAAAATGAAAATGATGCAGAAAAAACTCAATCCATAAATTCTGCTTGTGATGCTCCAACTGCTACCGTGATTTCTTTTGACTTCCATTATGATACTCCCATCTAGCCTGGAAACAAGTCTATTCAATGCGCTCTTAAATTATACGGAAGTGGAATTAAATTTGCTTATATATTTGGTCATAATCATTGCAGGGGCGGGTTTAAAACCCGCCCAATAAAACAAAATTGAATACACCTTTGTATAAGACAGTGATCTGTTATTCGAAGAAGTCGTGTAAAAATAAGTCCGGAAAAGATGAAAAAAGCTTTTCCGGACTCGGATTTTTCACTTCGTCTTTGCTTTTTCGATTTCTTCCATCGTCATATCATACACGCCACAGCCGACCACCATATCTTTATCTCCGGCCTTAACGAGTTTTACAAAGGAAACCTTGGGAGAAGGCTCTTTCTGACCTGGTTTCGGCCACTGATAATCGACCCAACCGGATCCCTTGGCCTTGGCGACTTTGTCAAATTCCAAAAACAGGAATTTACCTTTGGGGTCCTTCATGCTGAAAAGGTCCATTCCATCCATCTTGGGCTTGATAGGGTGCATAAGCATCTTGCCTTCGCCGCTCTGAATCCAGATGTAGGTTCCACAGAAAATAAAGTCGCTGTCCTTACCCTTGAATTTCGAAAACGCTGCTGCTCCATCCTTTGCGAGCAACTCACAGGCCTTATCCACCTTTTCCATGATGATGACTGGCGTGGGTTTATCCTTGGCGGTTTCAGTGCAACGGGCTTCGGACTCCTTTTGAAGTTCTTCGACCGTAGGATCGGCGGCCAGAAGCACATTCATGTTACCAACTAAGAACAAACCTGCCATTACGGCGTGAACAAGAAGAGCTGAAACTTTTCTCACGACTTTCCCTCCTGCTGATATAGGTATATTACCGAGGTAATGTATTCTACATATATTTTTCAGGAAGTAAAGAGTATTGTGAAAAAAATAATATGTAAGTGAAATCATTAAAATGATTCAGTATGACGTCAATATCACATTTGTTGAGAATAATGCCGTCAGGAAGTAAAGACTATTGTGAAAAATATAATATATAAGTGAAATCATTAAAATGATTCAGTATGCCGTCGACATCACATTTGTTGAGAATAATGCCTAGCAGTTTTTGTTGATCAGATATCAACAAAAGACGTAGTAATTTATATTGCAGAGCGCCTAAGGGTAACGAAAAAAATAATTACTTTGGCCATTCATCGGCTATTCATCGTTCCAGGGAAAATCAAGATCATCGTTAACTATTTTTGCGATATCGCGAATTATTTCGATGGCTTCGGCCCGCCTGCTTCGCGGCAGCGAGTGACCGGTCACATCTTTCAGGATACGGACGGCTATATCACGACGCGGCAGATCAAGCTCGACAATATCTCCCATCACAATCTCGCGAGTCGGTTTCGCCGGAATGCCGTTAACCTTTACCAGTCCGCGCTTGCAGGCTTCATTGGCCAACACGCGTCGTTTGATCAAACCTGTAATCTGCAGAAATTTATCCAGTCGCATCACATCGTTCCGTTTCTCGCTTGAAATAACAATGGGCGAGACTCGAAGTCTCGCCCATTGTGTTAAATACTCTGGGTCGGGTTCATCAAACCCTAATCAGCTTCGTGGTCACAATTCCGCGAGAACATCGCTGTTTCGTATGATTGACGCGCGATTTTTTATTTCATCTATAAAGCCTTCGAACAGCTCCTCCTGGAGATTCTGTTTCATCTGCTTCTTGATGGAATCGCGAATGTCATTAGTAAGTGCGGCTTTCTGGCCGGGATCTTCGTCTTCCTCGAGATAAACGATTGTATAGCCGTAGCTGGTCTGGATCGGCGCGGTGAACTCACCCTTCTTCAGCTTCCAGACGGCCTCTTCCAGGTTGGCTGGAAGCTGCTTATGCTTAACGGATCCCACAAGACCGCCCGCCGCCTTGGTTCCATCGACCGAATAGTTCTGGGCCAGCAGAGAAAAGATTTCACCGTCTACAAGCCGCTTGTGAATCTCCTTCGCGAGCTCCTCTTCATTTACGACGATCTGGCGGATTTTGCGAGTCGCCGGCTTGTCAAACTTACTGGCATTCTTTTCGAACTCCGCATTGATGTCTTCAGCTTTGGGTTCCTGGGTAAGAGTTTGGGTGAGACGATCTTTCACATCGGCAAAAGACTTGTACTGGTCAATGTTCAGATTCGTTACCATCAGGAAGTGGCTGCCTAGATCAGTGGTGATAGGTCCATACACCTTTGTCTTCCAGCTGTCATCCTTTGCTTTGTATGCTTTGTAAGCTTCGCCAATGGCTTTATGAATCTCGGGAAGATATGTCCGTCCGTCGATCGACAACTGGCCAAGCGCGCCGGTAAGAGCATAGTTGGAATACCCCGGCGTCGGCCCATACGGAAGAGGTCCGAGTGTGACCGGACCATCCGGGTGAGCTTCTTTTGCTACTTCAACGAAGTTAGTCGCATTAATTTCTTTCGCGATTTCAGCCGCCTTTGCTGCAGCCATATCTTTGCGCTTCTTCTCATCGACCTGATCCCGGACCTTGCTTTTTATGCTTCCAACGAAATCGAACTGGATCGGAGGAAGTTGGGACTCGAGCTGGAACAGGTGGAAGCCCTTCTGTGTCTTGATTACACGGGATAATTCACCTGGCTTGAGAGCAAAAACAGCGTCTTCGATTTCCGGAATCAGCTGACCGTTAGCCATTACCTCGTCTTCGAGAATTTTGCGATCATTGCTAAGTTCGGCAGGCATATCGACTAATTCGCCTTTGTAAAATATTGGCAGGCGACCGTCGTCTTTTTTTGATGCTCCCATGGAATTTGCACGTGCAACTTCCTGGAAAGGCCGACTCTTTGCTTCGATAATGTCACGATATGATTCAATATCCTGCTGCGCGAGTTCGGTGGCGCGCTCCTTCTTCAGCTTTTTGACGATCTCATCATGAACTTCATCGATTGGGCGCGTATGTGCAGGAGTGCGGCCATCAACCTTGATCAGATGGTATCCGAACTGCGTGCGGACGGGCCCCTTTACTTCGCCGATATTAGCGGCAAAGGCGGCTTCCTCGAATGGCTTCACCATCTGACCTTTGCCAAATGAGCCTAAATCGCCGCCCTTGATTTTGGAACCCGGGTCTTCGGATGTCTCTTCAGCAAGCTTAGAAAAGTCTGCGCCGTTTTGAATGCGCTCGGCAATCTTCTTCGCTTCTTCTTCAGCGGCAACAAAGGCTTTCTCTTCATCGTGAGCAGCCGAGACGTTAAATGTGTGGTTGGCATTGCCATCTTTTATAGTCAATGTTGCGGGGGTAGTACCCTTGGGAAGCAGGAAGGCGACTGCGCCGGAACTGGTGCCGGAGGCTGGAGTTCCACCCATTGGAAATACCAGCGGATTACTGATCTTGTCTGCGTTGTCCGTAGTCGGATGAATCGATTTGCCATCTGAAAGGGTCAGCGATATATCGTTGGCCGCAAGTGCAAAAGCCGTTTTCTTGTCGCCGATATGCATGTCGAACGTATACAACTGCTCTTTCTCAGAGTCGGATGCCAGCTTGAATTCAGATAGTTTAATCGAAAAGTTGTCGAGCGTCTTTTCAAAATGGTCTTTGGGCCGGATGAGAATGTGGCGGGCTTTCACCTCTTCACCCTTTTTGAACTGATCATTGTGATCGCTGTAATATTTGCGAATATCTGCATCCTGGACATCGATCTTCGCCAGATAATCTTTATTTGCCGGATCGACCAGAATATGTCTTACTGAAACGCGCGACGAACTCATGAAATCAGCTCGATGCTCTTCATAATAGCGGCGCAAATCCTCGTCCGTGATTGTGACTTTGCCCGCGAAATCCCCCGGAGCGATCAGCAATGCTTTGACTGAGACATCATCATCCTTCTTGAAGCGCAGCTTATGATCCTCGTAATACTTCATGATCACATCTTCTGAAGCGCTGGCAACAGGAATTGCCTTTGTGGCTCGTTCATATATGATTTTAAGGACTTCCTGGGCGGCCTGACGCTGTCCGAACTCGTCCGCTGTCATGCCGGATTTCTTCAACTGGCGATCAAACTCGACCGGAGATATTTGCGACCTGGTGCGCTGAACGATCTCTTCAACGCTTGCAGGAGGTTTGATCTTGTTGATTTCGGCATACAACTCAAGAAGGGTGTGCGCGATAATGTTCTGCACGGCATTCTCCTTCAACTGAGCCGTGAAAGCTGCGCGAAGCTGGGCTGGAGCCGACATCAGCTTTTTATATTCATTTGACGATGCCAGCATCTGATATACCGATTTCAGATAAACCGGCCGGGTCATTGACGCCGTTCCGGCATCGTTTGGCAGGGAGATGCTCAGGGCGGGCATGTTGAATTTGGCCTTGATATTCGCAGGAACTGCCTCTTCTGCATCATGCTGTCGCTGGTCGGCCATGTCGGCCTTTTTGCGACGATCATCAGCGGATCTCTGAGCACGCGACGTGCCGTAGCCGATTATGAAACATGAGAGGACAAAAAGAATGACCGTAGCCCAGATGATTTCCTTGATGTGCATCCGGAGCCACCTCATTGACATGAAACCCACTCTGGCCATTGTACCGTCTCCTCTTGAATGGAAGGTATTAAAATTATACAAATTATTAACTGAAAAAAACTTCCCATCTCCGAAAATCGAAGGCGGCAAGAACGTCGGATTATATCACCGGCTTCCTGTACCTGTCAAAAGAAATGGACCGGAACATTTTTGTCGAAGTTGCGAAGCCCCGAAAAATGGGCTAGGGTGGGGTAGTTATCCAGAAACGGAGTCGCCATGACGCTGGGCCGGGCATTCGGTTCGATCGCCGCTCTTACATTGTTGTCGCGCGTCAGCGGTTTTGTGCGTGTCGCAGTATTCGCCACACTTTTCGGTGGCGGAGCCGAAGCCGACATTTTTCTCGCCGTCATGATTCTGCCTGAACTCATGTATAGGTTTTTGACCGATGGCCTCGTCGGCAGCGCGGCTGTTCCCTTGTTTGTAGAAACTCCCTCCGGAGGGGAAACCGAGCGGCGAACCTTTGGAACGCTATTTTGGGGCCTGACCGCTATTTCCCTGCCCGTCGTTTTTCTGATGGAAATAGCTTCAGGCCAGATATGCAGTCTCATGGTTCCCGGGTTTTTACACGAATCGCACGTTCGTATGGCCGTACTGTTTCGCATCATTGCTCCTTACGTCGTGTTTTCCATGCAAAGTGGCCTGATGACAGCATTTTTAAATGCCCGCGGTCGATTCGCGGGGCCTGCATTTGGTCCGTTCCTGGTTAATATAGTAACCATAATCGGCATCATATACCTGCGTGGTCGGCCGGTTGAAGTGTTGGGTCCGATAGTCCTGGTGGCAATCATTATTCAGACCATCTGGCTGATGATACAGGCCAATCGTTTGCTTTCGGGAGGTTTTCCACTCCCGGTACGGAGCGATTTCCTTGGACCTGTCTGGAGAGAATTCCTGAAACGAAGCGCTCCGGTAGCCTGCTGGATCTTTGTGACTCCAATGGTTCCGCTTTTTGAACGGTATCTGCTTTCCCACCAGGGTGTCGGAGCGGTGTCCGTGTTGAACTATACTGACAAGATTCTATATCTGCCTCTGGGCATTATTTCAGTCAGTCTGGCCAGCGCTGTTTTTCCTTTCCTGAGCGAACTGCATGGCATCGACCGGGCACGTCTCCTTGCCCGATCTTTCGGGAATCTTCTTGTATTTCTGGTGCCGATGACAGTCATGATGTATGCGGGGTCCGAAGCAGTTACCGACCTCATATACAGGCGGGGCCAGTTCGGGGCGCTGGAAACCGGTTTGACCGCGCGATTGCTTGCCGCATACTCATTTTCTCTGATTCCGCTGTCGGTTTCCTTGTTGTTCAATCGGTTGTTTTTCGCTGAAGGTTGGTTTCGACTGTCGTTTTTTATCGGTCTGTCGACAGTATTAGTGCAAGTCGTCTTCGATGCTCTTCTCGTTCAGCATCTTGGTTCAGTGGGTGTCGGGTGGGGCCAGGCAGTGGCATCATCATTTCAGATGGGCATTTTTCTGATGGTGTTGATTAAGCATGAAGGGGTTGCGATTGGAAAAATAGTCGCTGTTCCAATTTTTGAAATTTTTTGTGCCGCATCAGTATTAACGCCGCCGTGTATAGCGTTAATACCTAGAATTTCCATTCTTTTCGGAGAAGGGAAGCTCGCTACACTCGCGGGTCTGGTCGTTTGCTGGTCTCTGTTGCAGATCCCCCTGGTGATTCTTGCCCGATACCGCGACAAACCCGGGCAACCGTAAGGTTATCCTGCTATATGTCAGGGTGCTCTCATGCCGGTTGTCATACTTGCCGTGCCGCTTCCGGATAAGGAGTGAGCCGCTTCAGCGCGAAGTTTTTTGAAGGTTTCAACATCCTGACGGGGCAGAAAAACTGCGCCGGTATATCCATCCATTCCTTCAAATATATATGAAACAGATGTTGAATGCTCTTTCTTTTGCCAAAGTCCGTCTTTGGGGAAAACGCCATCAAAATCACGTGGAACTACTATCTCGATGGCCAGATGCTTGAAATCCACCGGGAAAATACCCCATTTTGACACCAGCGGGCCTATTAGAAACCGTCGGCCGTAGTTCTCACGATCGAATAGTTTGGTAAGGTCATTGAGTGCAAAATGCGATTCCTTTTCACCTTCTTCATCCGCGGCCGCATTTCTCTGCTCTTTCTTAATCATATCGAGATTGTACTCTATTCCTTGTTTCGCCCGCACTTCAAAGGTAATCTGTTCGGCTGGGGCGAGCGAAAAAGGAATGCGCGGATTTTTGCGATCATATCGGGTAGTATGACCGTTGACAGACAATTGAGCGGAATTCTCCGATTCGAGATATAGAATCCGAATCTTAACCGAACTTTGAACGGTTGTGGCTGTTATATTTTTGAGGGTCACGAGAACGTGGCTTTCGGCAGTCTGATCGACCAGATGGGCATGGACCGAGCTTTCCACAACCTGGAACGCATCGGAAAAACCTCGTTCGATAACAAACTCGGGAAGCCGCGGAAGCAGGTTTTTCTCGGCCGATGCAGAAACACAGCCAAACGCGACGAGGGTGCCCGCTAAAATCGCGGCCCTGAAAAGAAGACCATGAAGAAACGTGAAGCTTCGGGGAAAATATTGCGACATGGAATGAAGTATAGTCGAATCCTGCCTGGATTGTCAAAAAATGATGAGTTATTCAATCATGAACGCGAAAATAGGGGATAGACGCGGAGGATCGAGTACGGTAAGATGCTATACTGTGCGTGGAAAGCGTAACCATGACGCCAAGGCAGCCTGAATAATCGTCATGGAGCCATGAGTAGCAACGGTGCCGCTCAGCTACAATAGTCTCAGAAGGAAAAATGGACGATTTATTAGCACTGGCGTGAGAGGTGGCAATTTCGTCACTGCTTTTGTCTGTTTCGCAGGGATCACATTTTATAAAGAGGTTTTTAATGACAGCCGAAAACGGCATTTTCGCCGATCTACACACTCACAGTTCCGCTTCCGATGGAGTGCTTTCCCCTGCTGAACTCATCCGTGCCTGCCGCGAAGCAGGCCTGGGTGCCGTCGCACTCACCGATCACGATACGGTTTCCGGGCTGCTCGAAGCTGAGCGGGTTGCGGTGAATCTCGGAATAGAACTCATACATGGAATTGAGGTTTCATGCGGATGGGTAGATTGTGACTATTCTTTGCATATACTCGGTTTGTTCATCAACCCGAGAGCTTCATGTCTGACAGATAAACTTGCCGAACAGCAGAAAGCGCGTCATAAGCGGGCTTTGAAAATACTCGATCTGCTTGAAATACAGGGCATCCCTGTCGCACCTTTGCGGGCGCAATTCAAACTTGAAACCGAAAAGGTGCTGGGGCGTCCACATATAGCGCGTTATCTGCAGAAAATCGGTGCCATCGGCGATTTTCAGGAGGCGTTTGAAAAATATCTTAAACGCGGTGCTTCCGCATACGTGCCCAAACTCCAGGTCCTCCCGGAAGAAAGCATCGACATGATTCATCGGGCCGGCGGTCTCGCCATTATTGCACATCCCGGGCTTAAGACCGATTGGCCGAAGTTATGGGAGAAAATTTCATCGCTGTCATGGGATGGCATTGAGTCAGATTATTCCGAACATACTCCCGAACAGATTCAGATGTTCCGTTCTCTTGCCAAGGATCTCGGCTGGCAGATATCTGGCGGAAGCGATTATCACGGCGAATACGGAAAGCATGTCAACAGGCTCGGCGGAGCCGGACTAACCGAGGACGCTTATCATTCACTCGCCCGTGCCGCGCGGGAAATTCGTGAACTACGCGTTGCTGCAGGAGTAACCAATGTCTGATTCCAAACCAAATCTGATTCAGGGTGAAGACACTCGTCCGACCCGTTTTTGCTTCGAGGGCGATTACTGCGCTCCAACGGCTTCCGGAAGGATTACGCGTGAACTGGTTCTGGCCGCGCGCGGGCTGGAAATGCCGCTGTCGTTGCGGGAACGAAAAGCATATGGCCCCCGTCTGGATGAGCCGCTTCCCACTTTTCTGCAACAGCTGGCAAAGCGTCCGCCATCAGGGCATGTGCGTATTTTTTGCCTGCCTGCTTTCGCGTTGCCGGATTCAGTTGAACGCGGAGCTTTCTGGGCCATCTCCGGTTTTGATGCAGTTCATCCGATGCCAGGTGAAATCGCCTCGATGAAGCGCGTAGAAAAACTTTGGGTTCCGTCGGCCATGCATAGGCGGGTCTTGCAGAAGTCCGGCATGCCTGCAATGAAATTGGAAATCCTGCCGCCTGCCGTTAACAGAAAGATTTTTCACCCACGGGCCGAATCTGTCGATGAACTCGGCCCTAATGCTTTTCGATTTCTGGCGGTCGTGAATCCGCTTCGTCGCAAAGGGATTGATCTGATTCTTCGTGCCTACATCGAGGAGTTCAAATCCGGGGAACCAGTAAGACTGATCTTGAAACTCACGCATATGCCGAAACTCAAAAAGGATTTTGCATACGAGATCAGCGATCTGGGAAAACGGCTCGGCGCATTGAATAAAATGTTTGCCCCGGTAGTCGTCTATTCGGAAACCTGGTCCGATGCGAAGCTTGCAGGGCTTATGGCAGGATGCCAGGCATTCGTGACTGCCAATCGCGCTTATCATACAGCACTGGCCGCGCGTGAAGCTATGGCCGCAGGGCTTCCGGTTGTCGGCCCGGCTTGTCTCGCCGATCTGATTGGTTTAAACGAGGAAACAGGCTATCTCGTTCCCACGCATGAAGCCCCCATCGAGGCGGACGGACTGTTCGCGAATTCTCCGGCAACTGTGATTGATGAAGTTGATATTGCCGCTATGCGAAAGCGTATGCGAGAAGCCTTCACCGAGGCGAAGCATGCCAGGGAAAAAGGACGAATGGCAAGTCGTGCAGGGCGGGCAGACCCCGATTGGAAGACTCTGGCCGCCGCGATGCTTTCAGCCGCTCCCCGCCCAGTTTCGAAGCCACCTTCGCAAACCGCATCTGCCGCTCCCAGCCTTGGTTCGAAGCCGCCCTAGCCCACTCCACCTTCTGCGCCCCGCCCCGGATCGAACACGCCTTCGAGAACTGCATCTGCCGCTCCCCGCCCTGGTTCGAAGCCGCCCTCGAGAACTGCATCTGCCGCTCCCCGTTCAGATTCGAAGCCACCTCAGCACGGCCCCTCTGCTTCCTCTGGCCGTGGAGAGATGAAAACGAATCGCCCCCATAAAAAGTCTCCGGGAAAGCCAATAAACAGACATGACAAAGCGGATGAGGAAATCGCACCTGCGCGAAATGCGCCAGTAAAAGCAAAACGCCAGGATACTACTTCTTCATCAGGTGAAATCCGCCGAAGTGCCGGTCGTCCGTCGGGAAAAAAGCCTGGCAGGCCTACTTCTTTGAATCGGAAGCCTTCCGGTTTTCGGTCACGCTGAGAGCAGGATCAGAGCCCATGGATTTGGGCTTGTGCTGGAACAGGGGAACCTGGATAGTGAATCTTGTTCCCTTGCCCAGCGTACTCGACACATTCAATTGCCCTTTGAATAGCTGAATGATGCGGAAGGACACGGCCAGGCCCAGGCCCACTCCTTTCCAGTCACGTTTTGTAGTGAAGAATGGATCGAAGATTTGCCCGAGTTGCTCGGGAGCTATTCCGCAGCCGGTATCCGCGACTACAAGCGAGGCGTTATTTCCCTGTCGTTCAAGTGAAACTGTTATGGTTCCGTCTTTTTCTATAGCCTGCATAGAGTTTACGAAAAGACTGATCATGACTTGCTGGAACTGATTGCGGTCGCCAAACAGATACAGGTTTTCGGGAGATTGGTTCCAGACGAATTCGATTCTGTCTCCACGCGTTTGATAACGAGCCAGAGAAATGCTTCCATCGACAGCTTCTCCAATGGAGAAAATTTCGGGAGCTCTTCCCTGGGGGCGCGAGAAAATCTGCAGCTCCTTGATAATTTTTGTTATGCGATTGATATTTGTCAGTATGAGGTCGCATAATTCGCCGCTGCGCTCGGAAGCCACTCCTCCTTTTTTAATTATCTGAACAGCATTCGAAATACCTGTCAGCGGATTGTTTACTTCATGGGCTATCCCCGCAGTCAGAATGCCGAGCGAGTTCATTTTTTCAGCCTGTAGAAGAGCTTCTTCTATATTCCTGCGTTGGGTGACGTCCCGGACGATCGCCTGATACATTTCGACGTCGCCGTTATAGTTTTTTATTGGCATTCCAATGATTTCGAAATAAACTGTCTGCTGATTGCTGGCATTGACACGGGTTTCATTGATTTCTGACCTGCCGGAACTCTTGATCTGTCCGATCAGTTTTGAAATTTCACGGAAGAGATCTGAAAAAGGAAAAAGGCTTTGAAGGGTGCATCCGGTAAGTGTTTTATTTACTTTTCCCTTCATGATTTCCGTAAAGCGGGTATTATGGAACAATAGTTCCATGTCCGGAGATATAAGCAGGATTCCATCGGGGGAATGCTCTATCAGTTCACGGTAGCGGTCTTCCGAGTATGCGAGGCGGCGTTGCAGCTTGCGGATGCGCATATGCGCACCTATGCGCGCCATGAGTTCTCCGATTACGAACGGCTTGGTAATGTAATCGTCAGCTCCAGCCCGAAAACCGCGCATTTTGTCGCCGAACTCATCTTTCGCCGTCAACAGCAATATAGGAAGAGTGTGGTTTTTTTCATCGGCTCGAACTCTTTTACAAAGTTCAAATCCGTCGATATGAGGCATCATGATATCGCAGAGAATAAGCTCCGGATGCAGAGTCTGAATTGCCTCGAGCCCTGTTTGGCCGTCCATGGCTTGTTCGACGCGGTAGCCCTCTTCGGTAAGTGTCTGATCGAGCAGGCTCAATGTGTCCGGGTCGTCCTCGATAATCAGAATGAGCGGAGGCGGGATCTTGGGAAGCGAGGACTCCGGGAGAGGCGTGGGTATGGTTGTTGTCATGGAGTTAACGTGTGAAACTGGCGAGTATTTCGAGATGGAAGGTTCCTGGGAAGAGATCGAAGGCATATACTTCGTTCAAATGGTATCCCATGTTAGAGATTGCCATTGCATCTCGCCGGAAAGTCATAGGATTACATGAAAGGTATGTGATCATGCGTGGTTTAACACCGGCCAGACCCCGAATTACGCGCTGAGACGCGCCGGTGCGCGGCGGGTTCATGTGTAATGCGGAAAGCGTTCCCCGCGTTATCTGGGTTCCGAAGATCGATTCAGCTTTTCGGGCGAAGAAGTGTATTTGCTGCTGACGCTTGCCGCGTTGATTGCGAATCGCATCATTACACGAATCCATATTGCTCTCGACTCCGACGGCCTCTTCGAACATGTGTTCGAGCATCATCGTCTGAATGCCTACTCCGCAGTAAAGGTCTATGAACTTGCCCTTTTGCGGGGGGCCGTCATAGAGAGATTGTAACGTATAATATATGGCTTCCGCCCCTTCGAGATTGTTTTGAAAGAAGGAGCGCGGAGAAACTGTCCATGAGCGGCGTATGAACTCAAAAGGAGGTTTGTCGCGCATCAGCGTCAAAAATGAAGTATCACCGGCTGAAAGTTCAAGCCTTGAAAGGCTTTCCTGAGCCTGGAAAAAATCGCGGTAATGGTTGACAATTTCCTCGCCAGGAGGTGTCTTGACGCTTATCAGCGCATGCTGTTGTGCACCAAGAGTGCGCACGCCTATCGATTCGATGTTTGTCGCATGTTCACGAAGAGCGTCTTCGTTGAGCAGTCTGGAAAAAGCCGCATGCATTTTCATGTTTTCAGGACATTGGACTATGCATCCGGTGATGTCCACAACATCGTGGCTGTGAAATTTGTAGTTTCCAAGAATTACTTTGCCATTCGCATCTAATGCGATTTTCAATTCCATCTTGTTGCGATAACGCTCAGCGGATAGTGGTTCAATTGGGTACACATTCCGGGGTGATAGAGGGGTGAGCAGATAGTGTAAATAACCTTCTTTCTCACGACGCTGAGTTTCGCTCTTCATATGGAGCCAGTGACAGCCTCCACAAGCAGGAAAATTCGGACAGGGTGACTTTTGTCGCAACGGGGAACTTGCTGTGATGGAGCGTATTTCGCCGCGCATATAGTCAGTCTTCGTTTCCGTAATCTCGATCTCGGCTTGATCCTGGGGGACGCCGTATGGAACGAAAACAACCTTGCCATCAATATGTCCGAGCGCATCGATGCCATAAGTCATCTTTTCCAGGTTCACGGTGGGCATAGTTTATCTCTCTTCCTTGGTCTTACAATGATTGTGAGGCCTGTGAAAGGTCTCGACCGAATGTTAATTTAATGTCTGGCGCTTTCGCCGTCCGGCCACAATCTGCCTGAGGCGCACCGAGTCATGCCACCCATGATACCCGACTGACGGAAAATGTCAAGAAAAGTATGAAATTCCGGTAAATAAAAGCCTGTAAAATTTGCCTGGAATGTGATATCTTCAGTAACACATGTGGATCTAGGGTCGTACCCATGAGGTCGATTCTTGGGTTCTCAATTAAACGAAGGAGTTTTTCCAGTCATGTCTATCGAAAAAGAAGAAAAAACCAAGGTCATCACCGATTTTCGCCGCGCCGAAAAAGACACCGGTTCCCCTGAAGTACAGGTGGCCATTCTGACCACTCGCATCAACAACCTGGCCACCCACTTCGCGACGAATCCGAAGGATCATCATTCCCGTCGCGGTCTGCTCAAGATGATCGGTGCCCGCAAACGGCATCTCACCTATCTGAAAAGCAAGGATTTTGAGCGATATTCATCACTGATCAAGCGTCTCGGAATCCGGCGCTGATAAATGTCGGAGAAACCCATGGAGAATAACATAGCGATCGTCGCTTGCACCCTTGATGCCGGCAACATTACCTTCGAGACCGGTCTGATGGCCGGTCAGGCTGCCGGCGCAGTGGTAGCGCGGGTCGGTGATTCCGTCGTCCTTTCGGCTGTTACCGCTTCCCGCCAGCCCCGCGAAGGCTGCGACTTCTTTCCGCTTACCGTTGATTATTTCGAAAAAACATACGCCGCTGGTCGTATCCCAGGCGGATTTTTCAAGCGTGAAGGCCGCCCCACAGGCAAGGAAATCCTGACCTGTCGCTTGATTGACCGGCCTCTCCGTCCGATGTTCCCTGACGGCTACTTCAATGACGTGCAGATTACAGCTTACGTTTTGTCGTATGACCTGCAGAACCAGGTAGACATCATGGCGATGAATGCCGCTTCTTGCGCATTATTGATCTCCGAGATTCCTTTCACCAAACCTATCGGTGCGGTTCGGGTCGGAAAGATCGATGGGAAGCTGGTTCTCAATCCTACTCCGCTCCAATGCGACACAGGAACCATGGAGATGATAGTAGCCGGAACGGCTGATGCGATAACCATGGTTGAGTGTGGTTCTCAGGAGGTTTCAGAAGAAGCTCTTCTCGAAGCCCTGGCCTTCGCCCATGCAAATATAAAGAAGATAGCGGCCGCCCAGACCGAGCTTGCTCTCAAGATTGGGAAGCCCAAGACCCAGGTCGTTTTGCCGCCGCCCGACGTCGATCTGGCGAAACTTGTTCGCGATACCGTATTCGAGCAGATAAAAGACGCCCTTTCGACATCCGAGAAATCAGCCAGGAAACAGAAGTTTCATGCCGCTGAAGAGAAGATGGCCGCTGCTATTCTTGCAAAATACGGTGCAGAGCATGCCCCGGCGAAAGCCAAGGCGGCAAATGCTCACTTCGAGAATATCACCCAGACGGAAATGCGTCGAATGATACTCGAGGACAGTCGGCGTATCGACGGACGCAGCCTTGTCGACATCAGGTCTATCACTGCGGCGGTTGGCTTCCTGCCCCGCACTCACGGCTCGGCCCTCTTCACTCGCGGTCAGACACAATCCCTGGGTATCGTTACTCTCGGGGCATCTGGTGACTCGCAGGTTATAGATGGCATTGACGAAGAATACAAGAAACACTTCATTCTTCATTACAATTTCCCGCCGTTCTCCACCGGAGAAACAAAACCCATGCGCGGTCCCGGTCGACGGGAAATCGGTCACGGCGCTCTTGCCGAACGTGCTCTTGCCGCTGTTGTTCCGCCGAAGGATGTCTTTCCGTATACGATTCGTGTAGTGAGCGAGATTCTCTCATCGAACGGAAGTTCATCGATGGCATCGGTTTGTTCCGGCAGCCTGGCAATGATGGATGCTGGTGTTCCCATAAAGGCGCCAGTGGCCGGTATTGCTATGGGACTAATAAAAGAGGGCGACAACTTCAAGGTCTTGTCCGATATTCTGGGCGATGAAGACCACTTCGGTGACATGGACTTCAAGGTTGCCGGAACCACTCAGGGCGTGACCGCACTTCAGATGGATATCAAGATCGAAGGCGTTACGCTCGAGATCATGAAAGTCGCTCTTTCGCAGGCTAAAGAAGGCCGCATGCACATTCTGTCAAAAATGGCTCCGGCCATGACGACGCATCGCACCGAGTTGTCCCGGTTTGCTCCGCGCATTACGACGATCGAAATCGATCCTGAAAAGATCAGAAATCTCATCGGGCCCGGTGGAAAGATGATCCGAAAAATCCAGGAAGAATCGAAGGTTACGATCGAAACCGGAGACGACGGCAAGGTCTGCATCGTGTCTCCGGATGCCGATGCGATCGAAAAGGCCATTGCCATGATTCGTCGCGTGACCGAAGACGCCGAAGTCGGGAAGACCTACACCGGCAAGGTGAAGCGGATCATGAAATTCGGCGCGTTCGTTGAGATCCTGCCGGGCATCGAAGGCATGGTTCACATCAGCCAGCTCGATCATGCGCGCGTGAACGTCGTTGAAGACATCGTAAACATCGGCGATGAAATCACGGTCAAAGTAATCGAAGTCGACGGCCAGGGACGGGTAAATCTGTCCCGCAAGGCGTTAATGCCTGAGCCGGCGGGTGCCCCCAAAGCTGCAGAGTCTGATTCTGACAGTCAGCAGCAGGCTCCTCGTTTCGGTGGCGGCGACCGTGGAGATCGCGGTGATCGCGGCCCCAGGCGTCCCCCGAGCGGTGGTTTCGGCGGCGGCGGCCATCGCGGTCCTCCACGAAGCTGAGGCTGATGTAGCAATAATTATCCACAGATTCACACGAATGGACACAGATGAAAATCTGTGTCCATTCGTTTTTTGAGTACAATGGCAGCGCCGAATGCCACTCAAATAAGGGCAACAGACAGGCTTTCCACAGAATTTTTACCACAGATGGACACAGATAAACACAGATGAGAAAAATATAATCGCAGATGGCACAGATTAACGCAGATGGGATTCGTCCCAGTATTTCAATCTGCGGTCATCTGCGAAATCAGCGGATTAAATGTAATCCCGAACGGTCTGCCCGGTCTTATGCAAAGGTGTATTGAATTTTGCTTTATCGGGCGGGTTTAAAACCCGCCCCTACGATAATTATGACTGTATAAATAAACAAATTTCATTGCGTTTCTGTATATCTGTGTTTATCCGATATCTGCGGTTAATTCCGGTTTTTTGTGGTCTGCGGTCACTGATTCAGCTGGCGGGCGACTTCGAGATCATATTCGGCACGGCGGATAAGTGGTTCGGCACGTGCCTGGAGATCCTGGCTGAGAGTGCGCACTTTAAGTAGCTGTTGAGTGGCTTCCTGTGAAGTCATCCAGCCGTCGAATGCGCTTAATGGACGATTCGGATACGCCTGGTGTGTCAAGTCGCGAATTTGCCGGACGAGTTGTACATATTTAACTTTGAACTGAATGTATCCGTCTTTATTCTTTTGCGCGAAAAAGCATTCGGATATAGCGTCGCTGACGTCCATGCGGTGCTTCAAATCCGCTTCCGGAAGTGCAAGCAGAATTGCATTGAAATCGCTCATAGCTTCTGCGTGGCGTCCTTCGCTGAAGGCAATCCTGGCTCTGGATAAGCCATCGGGGTTTTTGCGGGCCAGTGTCATCATCTCTTCATATTTTGAATTCTGCGCCGGCATCTCCATGGGAGGGGGCGGTTTATGTGATATGGCCGTCTGAAAGTATGAATTATAGGCCTGCATTGATGATTCCATGCGTCCTGTATCCATCGATTTGCGTGCGATTGCAATTTGTTGGAAAATGATCGGAGAATTGTTTGCCTTCTCAATTTCGGTTGGAGTCTTCTTATAGGTCGAGTAATCGACATAGATGCGGTCATTTGAAAACCGTTTCACATCAGAGCTGAAAATAGTTGCAAGAAAGTTGTAAATCAATGCAATCAGCATGATCGTGAACAGAATCATAGGCCAGCGGCGGGTTTCCATATTATCTCGTTAAAACCGTCCGTTCTCGTCGGTGCTGCAGAAATACCCCGAATACGCAGCATCAGCGAGGCGCACCCGGCTGTAGAACTTGCAGACAAGATCGAGTTCCTCATCGCGCCGGTCGGCGCGCTCGTCGATCTTGTTATGGACGCGAAGAACTATAAAGCTGATCTTTGCGGCTTCGACGGGATTTTTTCCGTCCATGCGTTTTGTTATCACCGGGTCGTCATTGGCGGCAGGATTCTGCTTGTAATCCTGCTGGTATCCGATGACATCGAATGCCGCAATACTGTGCAGGACATCTTTCGTTCCTGGTTCATTCGATGTGCCTTTCCACTGCTTCTCCGGAGCAAGCGAGAAGGTCATCGGAGATCTCTGAAAATACAGCAGCCCCGGGGTCTGCTGGCGTTTAACGACTCCGTTTTCAAAACGATATTCTATCTTCAATACATCAATGATCTGATCGATAGGGGCGATGGCATTTCCTGACGCAGTGTAGAACATGTCCTCAAGCGTACGGCGTGAAGTCTGAAAACTGTAAAAGCTGAACTTCTTCAAATCGGGGTCGACCTCAATGAATCTGTATGCGGCGGACACATCTCGCGCAAGTTGATCGAAGAACCAGCGGGCTTCACTTTGCATCTGACTTTGAGAAAGCGTGTTACGCATGGTTTCGCGGCTGCCGAAATAGATCTTCCAGGCATAACCCAGAAGCATGGTGAGAATCGCAGCGGTTACTATCATTTCGACCAGCGTGAAACCTGCTCTTCGGAAAGAAGAAAATCTATTATCTTGCGCCATATTTCACCATCACTGTTCCGAAGCCGATTTCCTGCTGAATTCCCGGCTCCTGCCAGCGAACCGACAATTTCACCAGATATTTGTAAGGGCGATCGGTTCGCGGATCACGCAGTTCATCAGCGACCATCATCGTCTCAAACTTGCCATAATATTCGGGATAATTTATCGAACTTGCATCGCCCGGAACGAGAGATCCGGTGACCTGTTTCCAGCCGTGATTTACACGCGAGAAATTAGCTCGAACGCCATCGAAACCCATAGAGCGGACTTCATCTATCATTGTCCGGCCAAGACTCTGGGCAACCATCAGGTTTTTCGCCTTTGCGGTCGACTTGTGGCTGGTTTGAAACAGTACGATAAGAGGAAGCAAGCCCATGGAAAAAACGAGAAGCGTCATAAGGAGCTCCGGGGTGGAAAAACCAGTTCTCCTGCGCCTGAATGAACTGACTGTGATCATGAGCGCAACCTATTGGGAAGCGCCGGAGAAACACATGTGCTGCACACGTGGACTCATATGCACTGTGTGGGCCATGATTTCATCGGTTTCATTATACACTTCCTTTATCTGCTGCGTATCTTGAGTGCAGTAGAAAGGATTGTTGATGTCGTGAAACACCCATAGATCACCATCGAGTTTGGATTTCTTCATGAAATAATTGACGTAGTTCCCGTTAATAGTATTGATTTTCTGCCTTAAGTCCTGGAAATTTATGCCTTTTTTTGCCCATGTGCTTGTCGTATCGATCGGATCCATGTTTAGAGTGGCATAATCCTCTGCTGTTAAAATACCGGTGTCAGTTCGGATTCCTGCAAGGGAGAACACTGATGCCTCGATTATATGACCTTTTCCCTCGATTTTCATCTGGCACTGATCGAGTGGCGCCGGTGTTGATGTAGTGCCGCCGGAGGGAAGCTGTCGAATGACGAATGGATAATATATCAATGTCAGATTGTCATCTGAGCGTTTTCCATCCGTTGTGCGTTTCGCACAAATACTGCCCGCAATCAAAAAGGGTTTGTCAGGGTTGTAGTCTCCAACGAAAATCATGCCTTTGCCGCGATATACGACATCCTGGCGCACCTGGAAGGATTCGAGCCAATAAATTCCGTCGAGCACCCATATTCCGTCCTTGTCACGCGGAATATCATCCTGGTCTTTCATCTTCAGTATTGCTGCTTTGGGGAAATCCTTGAAGTTGGTCGGGAAGAAATTCCGGATATCCTGATCATTGATCGCTTGCGGAGAGCTCGGATCGGTCGCCTTGAAGAACTTTCTGAAAATGGCTTCACCAGCGGTAAAAACAAGCTTGGCCGGGGTTGATATCGTTCCCCAGCAGAGACCGGCCGCCGCTTTCAGGCCAGACCAGATTGCACTGAAAAGTCCGGTCGGATCCTGGGGGTTGCCGTAGGTGAGAGCGAATTCCGGATTCAGGAGCTTTGGATATCCACCCTCTTTATATGTCGCCTGCAAAGTGCCCATTTTAAAGACTTTGAACTCCCGAAGAGATGAATACAGCTTCGTCGCCTTATCGAACGAATCATCGCCATCCACCCAACGGTGTTCCAGTTTCAGATCTGATGTCGTCGTCGGCCATTCGCTGGGTTTCTGATTAGGAGCGAAAGAACTTGCTGGCCGGTCGTCCACGAACCGCCACGGAAAGCGGCAGAATGGACCCGCCGGTAAAAAGGCCTGACGTCGGACTGTTCCCCGGACGTAATCTTCGCCCAGTTGCAGCCAGTCTTGCATTTCGCTCCAGGCGAGATTCGAAAGCCGCGGAAGCTTGCCCTTTATATATGTGTCTGCGCGATACTTGTCTTTTTCCGCCTGGGTCATTTCAGCCATGTCGTGCTTGTGGTTGTCCTGGTTGTTCCACCAGGTGAGGTCGGGTGGTTCCCAGAAGGCGCGGGCGGGGTAGGGAAGATAGGAAAGACCCGCATAAGTATCGGAATACTGAAATGCCTGGTTGGAAGGGCCCGGCTTACCGTCGGTACTGCTTGTGAGAAAGGCGCCGAGATACTGGCCATCCAGGTCGGCCTGAGTATTCATGTCCGGATTCTCTACGCCGATGATCGCCGGGCCGTGAATATATACGCGCGACTGGAAAGGGTGATTCCAGAGTACCAGTCGTCCTTTTCCGAGGGACATGTCGTTTCGGATCTCCTGGTCGCTTTGGGCGGCGTTACCGGAACTGAATTCGACACCGAGACAACTGAACAAGGTATAATTTCGGCCAACTGGGCCGACATTCACGACTTTCATATCGCGCGTCGTTGACAGAAGAAACTTATGCTTTTGCGGGCCTACCCGGAGGGCAATCGTCACATTGAAAGTAAGGCTGAGATAGTAGCCGCGGGAGAGTTTCGTGTCGAATGGCTCGCGACGATCTTTGGGCTGGTATACGCATTGGGGAAGCGTGAATGGCCGGTGATCAATCGGACGGCAGTCGGTGATTTGCGGAACAACTGATTCAATCTCAAAACCTGCTCTGGAAATGTGGTTTGAAATAAGCCAGTTGGTTTGCGTCACGTAGCTTCGAAAATCCGGAAGAATATCGAGCAGTTTCGGATTCAGGCCGGTGCTTCCTGCCGGGGGATAATCTGAGGTGGAAGCTTGTCTGAGAAGCGGCCCCTTTTTGCCGGCATTGGTGCCGTCACGGAACTGATCTTCGAGTAGTATGAAGGCTTCATCGGCAGCCGCTTCGGCGAGTTGCTGTGCCATCGTGGCGTAACACGAGATAGCCGCCTGCGAGTATTCCGCGCCGCTGCTCTGCATCAGGAACAATCCCATGAAGGCCAGCAAGCCCAGAATCAGAACGGCCACGATGTATGCGAACCCCTTGCGATTCACTGCAGCCTCTTTTCCTGAATTGGTCAGATGTTCGAACGATTATTACATCCAAGTCTAGCACACGGTCACAGGTCCGTCAAACGCTGCCCTGCCGTAATTTACTCTTTTTCACCGAAGACGTCGGCTGTGAACCGGTACAATTTTGCATCTGGCTGCTTATGGCTTCCGGGTGGTAATCCGGCCTTGTAGCAGAGGTTCGTCAGAAACGTATCGCGGTCCCAGCCTTGTTCCGTAGCCACTTGGGGTAAAAATACTCCCGATCTTCCGTGGGCGCGAAGAAGTACTCCGTCACGCCCGACCTGAATTTCGGAAAGATCTTTTACTGGAATCATGGGCGAGAGTATGGAAACCTCTATCGAAACTTCCTTTAGTTCGCTGGCGGTCATTGGAGAAAATCGTGAGTCTTCGGTCGCGGCGGCGACGGCCATGTCCTGGATTCCTTCACCCAGGGGGCGGATGCCTTCGATCAGACCTATGCAGCCGCGAAGCTCTCCGGCCTTTTTCAGGGTCACGAAGACACCGCAGTTATCCTTGAAGCGGGGGTGTTTGAACGTGACTGCGGGCACTTTTCCCCCGGAAAGCACGCTTTCCAAAGTCTGTCTGATGACGGTCAGGGCTTCCTGTTTCAATTCCATGGGAACGACCTCCTGTGCTGACGTTGCCGGGGTAATTTGTGTTTTTGGTGATACGGATGGAATGTTTGCTTCAAACAAGACGGCGGCGTATCCGACAACACGCTCGCGATCGCCGCTTCCCGCTGAAGAGTCAGTTCGCTCAAGCAGAGTGACCTGCGCATTAGCGTTCTTCATGACTGTCAGCAGCGCGAGCACGCCGTTGATTCCACATAGTTCGGATTTCCCGAGGCGGCAGGCGGCGGCGAGGTCTTCGGCGTCCAGAGCGCGAATGCTGACCAGACCGCGCTCGTCAAGCTCCCGCGCTGTCTGAATGTCATGATAATGCGACCAGTCGGATGAAGCGATTATAAGCGTGCGTCCGGGGAGCGACGGAAGCATCTCAATGAGCCGTCTCCCAAGCTTGAAACCGTTTTCCAGCGGACCGCCGACCGATACGAATACCGCCGGTACGCTTCCGATGGTTTTCAAATAAAAGGGAAGCTCAACTTCTAGCGAGTGTTCACGAATGTGTCCCGCCGGGTCATCAGTGAAGGCTGCGGCTCCGCTCGCGAGAAGGCTGGCGGAAAGCGTTGCATCGACCGGAACCATTCCGAGAGGCGTATCAAAGGCGCCGCGCGGCCAGACAGACATTGTTGGAAGGCCCGAATGATGATCGACACCCAGCAGAAAGACATGATCGAATTTCTGGTTCATCAGGCTTTTGAAAGCGGTGGCGGCTGTAGGTCCGGAAAATTGATATCCGGCATGCGGGGTGATAAGACCCACGAGACGCGCTTCACTTGCAGCCGTTCGTGCTGGTTTCGCGGCTGTAAGATATGTATCGACGATGGTCGACAATTCTTTCGCATCTGCCGGATAAAACTGGCCAGCAACGGCGGGGGCGCGTATATCTGCGGATGGGTTGATGGCAATATTGGCAATTCCAGTGACTGGCGAGCTTGTGTCCTGCCCGGATGCAAAGGTGCAGGAGCCGAGCAAAACGATGAAAAGGACAGTCAGTAACGACAGGTTAATCTGCATATGCTTGTCATCCTCTCTTTTTATTTTTGTTTCGTGTTTACTGACCAACTTCGAAAAGCTGGCGCAAAAAGAATGGAGAAAGCTCACCATTGGCTATTTCCTGGACTGTTCCGGTCAGGGAAATGTGGCTATCCGAATCGATGTCGACCTGAAGCTGACCTCCGGGCATATGGATGGTGACTGGTAACTTAAGACGACCTTCGCGAACGCCCGCCGCGCAAACGGCAGCCGCGCCGGTACCGCACGCATTGGTCATACCGCAGCCCCGCTCCCATACGTGGACTCTCGCTGACTGCGGCCCATCAGTCGTAACGAATTCGACATTGATGCCGCCGGGGTGTCGTGGATGGTTCTCCAGCCAGGGACCAATGTCTTCCATATCGGCTTGGGAAAGCGGCCGCTCAAAAAAAAGAACTGCATGCGGGTTGCCGATATTCACATATATGGGTGATAAGACAATGTCCTTCCATATGAGGGTCTGGTGTTCATGGTAGGGCGGGACCGCCGGGCCCGCCGTCGGTTGCCCGGCTTCTCCGACAGTCTTATCCGAATTTGCTCCGGCGCTGTCGCATTCGCCTGAGGCTGTCATGCCGAAAGAGGCGGTTCCAAGGTCCAGGCGATAGCGGGGGAATTCATCCCGGGAATCATCCAGAAACAGTTGGCGATTCCTTCCGCCGGCTTCGATACTGATCGGAAATACTTTAACTCCGTGGCGTAACCGGTACAAATGCCCCATGCATAACAACGCATTGCCACATATTTCAGCTTCGCTCCCGTCGCGATTGAATATCTGCATGCGCGCCTGGGAAGACGCAGTGAGAGGGTGTCTGAGAAATACGACCCCGTCCGCGCCGACTCCTCGGGCAGGATCACATAGCAGGCGAACAGCTTCCGGATGTTTCAGCGGTGCGAACATAGTATTGGCCCGGGAAGGATCTTTTTCGGCGAGCTCGTCAAAGAAAACAAAATGGTTTCCGAGATGATGCATTTTGCAAAACTGCACCGGATGCGCGTGAAAAAAAGAAATTTCACTCATTCGGGATGAAATATCAGCGTGGTGATAAACGCCATGATTACGATGGCCATAAAAAAAAGCGCAATTTGCTTGATTTCATCTCGTTTGACCTGAAGTTTTCCCCAGTTTGCCGCCACGAAGATCCCCGCCATGAATGGTAGCACCGGAAGGCCTTTTTGTAAAAAGATAGCTCCAGCCGTGGCGACGAAAAAAGATGATGATAGAAATATCAGATTGCGCAGTTCACCGAGATGAAATCGTACAGCTGCGCGATGAAAAAGTGCCAGGAAAAGAAAATCAGACAGGCCTATCAAAAACGGCATTTCAGCGGTTCCACCGGCAAGCAGTGGAAATCGCAGAAGGAAATAATGGATCTGCGAAGATTGGACGATCATTGCGGTTGCGCCGGCGGAAACACTCCATGCATCGGCGAAGGTGGCCACCAGAGCTATAGGAATCAGATGGCTGATCTCATCTATGCCGTTGCCTATCCAGAGGCCGATTCCCAGAGCCAACGTAAGCTGAGCCAGAGCAAGCATGAGGATCCGGAAGGAAGATTCCGGCCAGATACTTCCCAGAAAATCGCTTGTGTCTGTATACAGACGATTACGCGCATGCATAGCCCATGTTCCTGCCGTCCCCGGGATACCGGTTTGTGCGAGTGAAAGAAAAATAGTGCCGCCGGGCGCTCCGGATAAATGGTTTATCACTGCCGCCCTGTTGGCCAGCGGCTTAGCCACGGTCATGAGTGGCACGAATGCAAGGGCGCCAATTACCAGATAGGCGGTGCGATGTAGATACAGTCGGGAAAAACCGACCATGAGACCGGCAGTAATAGTGACAAGAATTCCGGCGGTCAGGAACAGGGAAACATTGCGGCCAAGATCAGGAAGCCACGCTCCGAAGGCCCAGGCGAGTCCAAAACCGCCACACCAGATCAAAGCTGCGATTAAAAGCGGGCGCTTGCTGCCACGCTCATCTGAAATTTGTCCTACGCCATCGATTGAAGACGTTCCCTTGTCGATGACGTCTGTTAACTCACTTGGCAAGAAGTTCAAGGCTTTCTGATGCGCATTTTACTATTTCCGGGTCGGAATTGCTCTTCACGGCGGCCTGATAGGACTTTATCGCCAGTTCTTTTTCATTCATTTTCTCGCATATTCGACCCAGATGCAAATGAACCTCGCTTGAAATAGCTTCATGTCCGAGTCTGAATATCTTGATTGCTTTTTCCTGCTGCTGTCTGGCTTCGGAATAATTTCCGCGTCGATAATAAACCCAGGCTAGAGAATCAAGATATGTGGCTCGATTCATTGGCTCAATCTCTATGGCTTTTTCAATCAGTTTTTGAGCAAGATCCAGTTCTTTGTTCCGGTCGGCGAGCAGATAGCCGAGAGTATTGGCGATGCTGCCGTTCTCAGGCATCAGCTCAACGAGTTGCTTGAAAATGCGAATGGCTTCGTCGAACTGTTTTTTCTCCAGATATGCCGACGCCATTACGGAAAGAACTTTCATATTCTTAGGATCGCTGGCGAGTAGGGTTTCCCATTCAGTGCGAGCCTTGTCGAATTCTCCGCGCTCAAAATATACAACGCCGAGATTCAGGCGTGGACTAATATCCTTGGCATCGAGCGAAATGGCCGAACGGTATATTTTTTCGGCTTCAATAAGGTCTCTTGTGTTCAGATAAACGTTTCCAAGATTTATGCGGGCCTTAACGTTGTTAGCATCAATTTTCAGAACCCGATTGAACAAATCTACCGCCCGGTCTTTTTCTCCGATCAGTGAAAAAACTAGGCCCAGATTGTTGAGAGCATTCAGGTGTTCGGGTTCGGCCTTCAATACAGCCTCATATTCATGCACTGCGTCAAGGTATCTGGAGGACTCGTGATATGCGACTCCGAGATTGTAATGAGCTTCAACCGGGAGATGCGAATCAATGGAAAACGCCTCTTCGTAAGCCTGTACTGCCTTATCGACCTGACCTGAAAAATAATGGGCCATGCCGAGAAGGTAGGCCGTGTAGGCCTGGGAACGATCCAGGGTGAATGCGCGTCGCAGATATGAGGTTGCTTCGGCAAAGCGCTCCTGCTGCAGGTACAACTTGCCCAGATTGCGGAGCGCTTCGGCGTAGAGAGGTTCGATGGCAATCGCCCGCTTCAGCATGTCCTCTGCTTTCTGGAACAATCCTTGCTGAAGATAGAGTAGTCCCAGAAAATTATATGCTTCTTCGGAATACGGATCGAGAGTCTTGGCCCTCAAAAAACACTCTTCGGCTTTTTGCCCCTGCTCCAGGATCAGGAAGTTCAAGCCTTCCTGGATGAGCTGCTTGACACCCAGATTTTGAGCCTGACTGGCAGTCGCATTTTCAGCGTTGACCGGCAACAGGAAAAGCCATGTTGAAATCGCGGCAACAAGAAGCATCCCTGTTTTACGGAAAAAATAGGTCTGATTTCTCGGAACAAACGCTCTCATGCGGAGAATGTAGTCTGAGCAAATACTGGTGTTTGTCATGGGAATTCTCTTTTCGGCGTTATGACGGTGCCTCTGAAGGCTGGTTATCAGAATTCTTCCCGCTTCTTGTCGGTAGACTCTATGTTCAGATTGATCATAGTCTCGATATCCGCAATGTGTTTTACCATGACCTCGGCTTCTTTCTCGAGTGTCTGAGTGGAAGCCAGATACAGTGCGAAGTTGCCGTCTCGAATGGCTCGTATGGAGCGTTTCGATAACGTTGTGAGTGTGTCGACGGTTGCAAATACCGCCTTGAATTTCTCGCCGCGTTGCGGAAGGTTGGCGTTGCACAGGATTCCGGTGAGGGTTTTAAATCGGTAGCCCATGGCACGTGACAGGCTCATTACTGAACGGCTGCGCTCATCGTTGGGGGCAAACCGATATTTTGCCGCATAACGCGGATTGGTGAAGGGGTGTGCAACCTCTTCCATGGCTCGCGCAAGTCCGCGAATTTCATTGCATGCGTCCAGGTTTTTCTGAAGAATGTCATGGATAAGTCCGGTTTCCACTATCTCAGGAATCGCGGACACTTTGCCGGAAAAGCTGACTAGAAGCAACAACGACAGAGCCATCGCACGGCAGGCGAAACGGAAGGTCATTTATGGATCTCCTTCACAAGGGAAATTAGCCAATGACCGCATTTTACATCTAACCCTGTCAAAAGATCAACGGCGCCGTAAAAAATCAGGGCCATTTAATTCTCCGTCGCTGAATAGCTTGAATAGCACGGTTGCTCTTTGAGGTAGGGCGGGACCGCCGGGCCCGCCGAAAAAGCTCGTGGCAAAAACGCGGCGCGCCCGGCGGTCGCGGCCCTACCGGTCGAGAATTAAATGACCCTGGTAAAAATAGGGTCTGCGACCATCTGCGAAATCTGCGGATGAAGGAAACGGGCCTGAGACAGATTTTTGATCTGTTGCGAAAGGCGTATAAAAAGTCTAGAATGCCGTCATGAAGCGACTTTTCGCGCGCATCAATAAATATTTCGGAAGGATTCGACCACATGAAACGTAGCATCATTTCGACATCTCACGCTCCTGCCGCAATTGGCCCGTATTCTCAGGCTATTCGCACCGGTGATATGCTTTTTACCTCAGGTCAGATTCCGATCGTTCCCTCGTCCGGAAAAATAGAAACCGTTGATATTGCAGGCCAGACAAAGCAGGTCATGGCAAACCTGGACGAGGTTTTGAAGGCCGCCGGAACAGACTTTTCAAGGGTGGTGAAGGCGACAATATTTTTGACCGATCTTGGAAATTTCGCGACCGTCAATGAAATCTATGCAACCTGTTTTCCCAAGGACCCGCCAGCGCGTTCCTGCGTCCAGGTTTCAAAACTGCCCAAAGACGCACTTATCGAAATCGAAATGATCGCCATTATCTGAATATTGACGGAAAATGGGGTCTGACCCCATTTTCGACCCCATTTTCGACCTGACCCCATTTTCGACCTATTTTCCTAAAGGAAAACCGCCCGGAATATATTATTCCGGGCGGTTTTGTCAGGGTGTCAGTTCACCCTGAGGAAGCGACCTAAAAGAGTATGAAGCTGCTCATCTCGCTTTCGATCGGCTGAGTGGAATATCTGTAATAATATCGGACTCGCCAGAAATATGTTGTGGCAGGAGCCGGTGACCAGCCTATCTGGAGAGATTGCATGCCGCCGTTTCCGGCTACAACTCCTCCGCCAACAATCGGAATATTGTTCCCTGCCGCGTCATAGAGACTGACCACTACATGAGATGAGTTTGGATCAGGAGGCCAGGTGAGAGTAATTGATGCTATCGTTCCAAAAATGTTAAAGGATGATCCATCCTTGGGAGACAAATCATTTTTGCTGGGACGAATGGAGAAGGCTTCTCCATCAGAGTATTTGGGATTGGACGAATTCGTCTCATCAACCGAACCTACCTGCCACACATAATTTCCTATGCCGAGCGGAATAGAATTAATATTCAGTCTGGCTGTTTGAACCGCGGTCAAAACTCCGACTGCCACCTCATTCAAAGTGACAGTGTATGGAGTCGGGGAATTGGCGGAAGAAGTTATTTTAAGCTTGTACTGGTTGACGCTATCCACTCCATTCCATTGGAAAGCGACATTATCCAAGCTGGTGTATGATGCGGGGATACCGTTAACCGCCAGTGGAATAAGGGTCGGTGCCACAATCTTGGCGGCATCGTTGGCTACGATCGTCATGATCGTATCTTTGCCCGCCTGGACCTCAAGCCCCTGAGTATATGCTGTTCCTCCGATGGAGAATTCAACTCCATTGGCTGTAGTTGTCTGGACGATCTGGGCGGACAAGCCGACGCCAAAGTAGTACCCGGCCGGAAGGTTGACAAGATTGAAATCACCTTTGGGACTTGCGAGGACGGATGCGCGGGCAGTCGTAATTTCAGACAGAGAACTGGTATCGCGTCGATAGAATAGCTTGAAATTGAAGTTGGGAATGAAAGCTCCGGTTTTATCGACTACCATGCCGATCAGATTGCCTGTCGAAAGAATATCCGGAACCGCTTCAATGACACCGAGATCATATGCTGTGACAGGTTTGCCCATAGAGTCCGTCGTCGCAATGACTGACGTAATTGTCTTGTTTCCGAGGGTGATACCGGTCGAAGCCAGCTCAAGGCCGATGGATTTATCGGTGAAACCGCTCTTGGATAGCATTAACTGATAGGAGCCGGAGGTGACGTTGTACAGGAAGAAACGACCGTCGCTCAGCGTGATGGTTTCATAGCCTCCCAATGTCACTTTTCCGAATGGGATCGCCTGCTGATTCGTAGGAGTGACAAATTGCCCCGTCAAATGAATTGAAGAAGTAAATAAGGTGGGAAATTTCGACATTTTTATCTGAACCACATTGGGCGCAGTGTCATTGACCAGTACGAATGCATTTGTCGGCTTAAAAATCGGTGGAACAGCCGTATCGGCGGCATACAGTACATATTGTCCGCTTGCAAGACCAGTGAAACTGAAAGTTCCCTGGAACAGGGGCTGACTGGAAAGTTGAACCCCGGCCTTGGCTATGGAGACGATAATTTGAGCCGCCGTATCGTAGACCGGAAATCCGTCCGCGTCGGTAACTTGTCCCGAAACGGAAAACGTGCCGGCAGGAGTCGTCGTTACAATGGGAGTGCCGCTCGCGTTGACAGAGAGAGAGGTTGCACTTGGAGCCGTAGGATTGCTGCTACAGCCCGCGAGAACGGTGCCAAACAAAACGCACATCATAAAGTAGGTAAACCAAAGCCTCATATCTGTTTTGTAATCTCGTCTCATGACGCTCGCGTCTCCTTCCGAAGCGGAATTCACATACTGTTTCATATTTGAAAAATCTTTATCCATGCTCACTTTAACATCCTTTTTGTGCGGAGTCTTCATGAACTTCCTCCAGGTGAAAACGATCGCCGACCGCGACCGAGAATCGATGCAATGTCTCTGCCGGGAGTTCCAGGACGCGGCTTGCATTGCGGTGCCATCCGGAAATGCCTGTCCAGGGGCGCAGAGACTGATATAGCCCTACTGCTGTGTTCGAAGAATCGAGAAACAACGCGTCGATCGGAAACCGCATGAACATCATGTGAATGGATGTGCAGCCTTCTATCATCAATCCCTCGCCTGGTGGAAGCGTCTCTCGCAGCATCAGGCCGCGGAATCGTGTCCAGAAACTGTCGGCAATACCCACGCGTCCGGCCAGCGATATGCCGTCGCTTTCCCTCGTTACTTTGAGAAACATGCTCCTCCATTCGTGGGTAACGACTTTCAAAAATCCCTCTCGCTATCCTGTCGTTTGTCATATCTATTGCAGTCCCGATTTAGATAGCTCTTCGATGATCTGAAACAACGCCGGACATCCGATGACGATACCGACGTTCGGGAAGATGAAGAAAACCAGCGGAATCATCATTTTGACCGGGGCTTTAGCTGCTTCTTCCTCTGCGCGCTGACGCCTTTTCTCGCGAAGCTGCTCCGACTGGATGCGCAGGATCTGACCGATGGAAACTCCGAGCTGGTCGGCCTGAATCAGGGCCGAAACGAAAGAAGACATATCGGGATGACCGACGCGGTCCCCCATATCCTTGAAGGCGTCGCGACGCGATTGCCCCATGCGCATCTGGCGAAGCGTGAGACTGAATTCGTCAGGAATCGGACCACGCATTTTTTCGACAACCTTGTCGCAGGCGGCATCGAAACCGAGACCGGCCTCGACTGCGACCGTCAACAGATCGAGGACATCCGGGAGCTGGCGCTGGATTCCGTGAAGGCGGCCCGAGATCTTCGACTGCAGGTAAAATCGCGGAATGAGCCATCCAAGGACGAAGCCGAATAGTCCGGCAAACGTGAGCTGATTGAGCTTGTACCCTGCCACCATGCCGAATGCGATACAAAGAGCCGGAAGAACGACCCTTAGGAGATTCTGGACAACCACAAACTCGCCGACCGTCAGACCGCCCGGGTATCCGGCCTGAGCCAGCATCTTCCTGAGCGAGTTCTTCTGCGACTTCTTCATCTGCTTCGGATCGCCCTTGCCTGCAAGATTTGCCAGGAATGGACGAATCACGCGATCGACAAAAGGCTTGTTCAGCTCTTCATCTTTTATTATCTGCGCAGGTGCGGAGCCTTCCCCGGAGTCGAGTTGAGCCAGACGCGCCTGAATATCGGTTTGACTGCCGGATGGGAACATAACGATGATCAGCGCGAAGACAAGTATGCTGCCGAAAATCAACAATACGATTTCCATCTATTCGATCCTCATACTTCTATATCGACGATTTTCATGATTATAAACATGCCTATGCACTCCCAGATCACCCCGAAGACAACTACGAACCAACCCCGGAAAAAACCGGCCTTGAATGTGAACAGCTTCATTATGAATTCGGGATTGATGAGATAGATCATGAAACCGATGCCGAGCGGAAGCATTCCGACGAGGCCGCCTGATACCTTCGCCTGCGCGGTCTTCGTCTGGATGTCACCCTTGATCTTCATGCGTTGACGAATCGTATAGCCGATTTTTTCGAGGATCTCAGAAAGATTCCCGCCGACCTGCCGCTGAATCAGAACGACAGTCGTTACCAGATCCCAGTCTTCGCTTTCCACGCGCATATTCAATGCGCGAAGAGCATCTTCGAGATTCATGCCGAGGCTGTTTTCTTTTATGACCCTCTTTAACTCGGAGCCCATGGGGGCGGGCGACTCGCGTGCAACCATTTCCATGGCCTGAAGAAGCGAGTAGCCGGCTTTTAAACCGTTTGCGAGAGTGACGAGAGTATCAAGTATCTGCGAGTTGAAAGCGGCAATCCGCTTGCTCTTCGCCATGGATAACCATATGTGGGGAGCAACATACCCTGTTACGGCACAGACGATTCCGAGGGGAAAACTTTTTAAGATGAACAAACCTAAAATCAACGGAACAATCGTAGCCAGAAACTGTATGGCGACGAACTCGTTGGCCTTGAGTGGAATGTCGGCTTTGGCGAGATTCTCGGCGATACGAAGCGCCATGCCGCGCGGCGTAAGAATTGCTCCCATGTTGGAGAGAATCTTCTTTGCGCCGCCTTGACCGCGGGCCTCTCGAACCCAGTCATCCTCGCCTGCTTCAGCATTTTGTTCGTCGGCACGAGCAGTCTCTTCTTCTTCCGGTGGCGTATACTGCTTGGCAACCATCTCACTTTCGATGAGATACTGCTCCATGCGTGCACGAACTTCTTCGCCGGGCTTCTGTCCGAATATACTGTAAAGCAGAAGCCCGAATATGAACGTCGTGACTCCGAGGATTATTATGAAAATCAGTTGCAAGCGATTACCATCCCTTGGCCGAATCGGTGAAGATGTTCGGCGGAAGATGTATTCCGGATTCTTCGAATTTGCTGGCAAACTTGGGTCGGATCCCAGTTGCCTTCAAACGCCCGATTATTTTTCCTTTTTCATCGGTGCCGGTCTGTTCGAACCGGAAGATATCCTGGGTGACGATCTTGTCGCCTTCCATGCCTTGAATCTCGGTCAGATAAGTGATTTTACGTGAGCCGTCCTTCAGACGCGACTGCTGAACGATCATATGAACGGCCGAGGCGACCTGTTCGCGAATAGCTCTGATCGGAAGATCCATGCCTGACATCAGCACCATCGTTTCGAGACGGGAAAGCATGTCGCGTGGCGTGTTGGCGTGGCCCGTGGTGAGTGAGCCGTCATGGCCGGTGTTCATGGCTTGAAGCATGTCCAGGGCCTCGCCGCCGCGGCACTCTCCGACGATGACACGTTCCGGACGCATGCGCAGCGTGTTCTTGATAAGCTCGCGCATCGGCACCGCGCCTTTGCCTTCGATGTTGGCCGGACGGGTTTCAAGACGAACGACGTGAGGCTGACGCAGCTGGAGTTCAGCGGCGTCTTCGCAGGTGATGATGCGTTCGTCTTCGGGAATGAAAGAACTGAGGATATTCAGCGTCGTCGTTTTTCCGGAGCCCGTGCCGCCGGAAACAACGATGTTCAGACGAATCTTGATGCAGGCTTCAAGAAATGTCGCCATTTCCTGAGAGACCGTGCCGAAACGCACCATGTCCTGAATGCCGAGGGCCTCTTTTTTGAATTTTCGAATGGTGATCGTCGGGCCGTTCAAAGCCAGCGGAGGAATGATGGCATTAACGCGTGATCCGTCAGGGAGACGGGCATCGACGTAAGGAACCGACTCGTCTATACGGCGGCCGATCGGAGCCACGATGCGCTCAATAATGCGCATGACATGGTCGTTATCTTTGAATTTGACGTCGGATAATATCAGCTTGCCCTTGCGTTCGAAATATATCTGATAGGGGCCATTCACCATGACTTCGGAGATGTCTTCCTCGTCGAGAAGTTTCTGAATAGGCCCGAAACCGATCATGTCGTCAAGCAGAACCTGAGACATCGACTCGATTTCACGCGGAGAAAGCGTTATGTTGAGCTTGGGACTTTCTTCCCCGACGACCTGCAGGATGCGGTCCCGGAGCATTGCACGCTTCTTTTCCTGGTTTGCTTCCGTCATGATAGCCTGAGGCATATCATCAATCAGACGCGTATGAACTTTGTCCTTCAGCCTTTCAAAACCCGTGATTTCACGGGTTGCGGCCGAATCCATCATGGAGGATTTTTCCCCCGATTTTTTTTCTTCGCTCAAACGTGACAATAGACCGCCCATAATTGTTTACTCCTAATGTCAGGATACTGAACCTGTTAAAAGATCCTTTATTTTGAAAAATGCGCTTTTCTTGGGAAGCGGCTTCTTTGCCATCTCTTCGGCGGGCAGAATTTTTTTCATTATTTCCTCTATCGATTGCGCCAAAGAACTCTCAGGAAATTTTACCACAAAAGGCTCCCCCGTGTTAAGAGCTTTCTGTGCAGTTCCTGAGTCCATGGGGACAACGGCGAACATTGGGATGGCAAGCCCGGCTTCAATGTCGGCCGGCCCGATTCCGACATTCGGAATATCTTTGTTCAGGACAAGTTTTATTTTGCTCGTGTCGAATTTGATGTCATTGAATGTTTTCAGACACATCTTCGTATTTTTCAGTGAGCTGATTTCGAGGGTCGCGAGCAGAAACAGTATATCCGTATGATCGAGCAGAGCCAGCTCGATTTCAGCGATTTTCGGTGCCGTATCGATAATTATATACTGATAGGCCGGAATCATGAGTTCAAGAATCGATTTGATGTGCGCGGGCTTGATGGCTTCGGCATATGCAGGTTCTAAAGGGGCAAGCAGCAGATCCAGTCCGCTCGGATGCTGAGTCAGGTTCTTTTCAATATTGGCTGCAGTGACTTGTTCTTCCTTATCGACGACATTAAAGATACTGCGGGAAGGCTTCAGATTCAACGTGATCGCAACATCGCCGAACTGAAGGGACACATCGATCAGGAGAGTTTTTTTCCCTTTTTGAGCCAGACCGACCGCGAGATTTGCCGCAAGCGTCGTTTTTCCGACACCGCCCTTCGTAGAGAAAAAGGTCAGGACCTGGGCATTGTGCTCAGTCAGTTGAAAATCCGGACGATCCTTGACCCATTTGTTGAAAACGTTGGTAATTGTTTCAATCAGATCGCTGCTTGAAAAGGGCTTGGTCAGGAAGTCTTTTGCTCCGGCTTTCATCGCACGCCGGAAATACTCCTGTTCGCTCTGAACAGACATAATCACGACCTGAATTTCGGGATGGTCTTTCGCCAGCATTTCTGTGGCTTTCAACCCATCGATTTTGGGCATGTTTATATCCATCAGGATGATGTGCGGGGCGAATTCGACAACCTTTTTCAGGGCATCTTCTCCGTCCTCGCACTCCGCCACAACCAGGATATTTTCCGCGCTGGACAGCATGCGACGAACGTTTGAGCGAAGCTCAACCATATCGTCGGCGATAAGAACCTTTATGCGCTGCTGAAGAGGCACGACTGGAATTCCCTTTTCAGGCTTCGAACTGAATAACTGTCACTTGCCGGTTTCCGGGAAATGACTGCTCTTGATCTGCTGGAAAAGATTGTGAAGTTCTTCAAGGTGCTCGGAGCGTCGTGGAACCGGAACGGTTTCGAATTTTACGTTCTTGGCCAGATTCGGTTCCTGATTGACGATTTCCGGTGTTAACAGGATGACCAGCTCATTGGTGCTTGTGATCGTCTGATCGCTCTGGAAGATTTTTCCTAAGTAAGGTAGTTTGGACAGAACGGGTAAACCCACAGTGGTTTTAGCCTTACTTTCCTTGATCAGGCCGCCGAGAACAATGGTTTCTCCGTTATTGATACGTACAGTAGTCATGATAGTTCGTGTTTGCTTGTCTCCGCCCGTTCCTGTGAACTCTGACTGGTTGGCAAAGACTGTGAACTTCATCTTGTCGGGATCGGATACAAACAAATCGCGAATTGCGAGAGAAAGATCAGCTGCAACTTCTTTATTTCCGGTTCGTCCGGTGGCGTCAGGCTCACCAGGAATCTGCTTCGATTCGCCAACTTTTACATAGGCGATACTATCGGCAGTATTACCATCTCCACCCGTGACTTCATCTTTCCAGCCGGCTTGCGACAATTTCTGGGGCGAAGCGTTGGCATATACCATAAGTTTCGGATTGGATAATACTTTCGCTTTTCCCTTCGTTTCCCAGGCCTTGACCTGGGCAGCGACAATATTAAACCGATTGATGTTATTGAATTTGAACGGGTTCGGCCAAGAATCAACCGGGGCTCCGGGGAGGGCCTGGTCGCCACGAAATGCTGTAGAAACGTTTTCGGTGAAGTTCAGCACTCCGGTGTTGGGATCGCCGCCAAGAGCAGTCGTGCCGCCCCATTTAACACCCATTTCCTTCGTGAAGTCCTTGTTGACCTGAAGAATATACGCCTGGAAAACGACCTGTATGGGCTTCTCTATTGTCACCAGATTTTGAACTTTGCTGTCTTTGTCGGTTATGTTAATGTTTTCATCAACAATGCTGCGAACGATAGCCATCATCCGCATATACTCGTTCTGGTCCTTGACAGTGCCTTCCAGGATGATACGAGGTTTTACGGCGTTCGGACCAACAGCCGGCACTGGCCCAAACGCTGAACCGCTGGCTAAACCCGATGGTGGATTCAAGACGTCAGCAGCAATAACGGTGACACGGACAGTCGGAATCTTGATCGCGTCGCTGATGATTCCCTCGAGAGACATGGATGGCTTTACAGAGATCATGCTGACCACAGGGCGGTCGACGACCAGCTTTGAAGTGATCTCAATTGCCTTTGTAACTTTATCCGTAGAGTTGACATTCCCGCGGATATAGACGACATCCGGGAACATGTCGAGAGCAAGATTGTTGTCTCCAAGAATGGTATTGAACTTGCGCTGAAGGAGGTCGACTTCGGAATAGGTTTCCACGTCGAAGATATGGCGACCTGTATTGTCCCATACGATAAGCTGCGTGGTACCAGGGGAGCCTATGCCGGAAAGGATAATCTCGTCTTCAGCAACATTGAGGACCTCGACAACCCCTTCTTTAATCGCCATTATCTTCTTGACGCCTTCGGCCTTTATGGTAACAGCTTTACCAAGCGGAACCACTACTTTTTCCGCTATGGCAGGCTTCAGAAAGAGGCAGGCAACCAGAAAGAGCGGCAGAATCGCAAGGCGGAGCGGCCGGGAATGAAAAAATCGAATATTCATCATGGTGCTCTTCATAATTACGGATTCTCCACAGGATGGTTTATAACAGGTTTTGGCGTACGGATCGGGGGCTTGGCTTTCGGAGCGGCTTCACCTGATGTCAGGGCGGAAACGCTCTGAGCACCGTATTTGCTCATTTCTTCACGACGGCGGCCGTAAAAAACTTCAATTTTGCCGGTTTCCGCTGTCTGGGCATCTACCCCTTCGGGGCCTGCAGGCTCAGCAGCCACGGTGACGGGGGGCATACTTACCGTGGGTGGAACGAAGACAACGGGAGTCGGCGCCGGGGTCGGAGCTGGCGACGGAGGAGCTGCGGGAGCTGATGCTTCAGCAGCATTCGGTCCGATTCCCATGTCGCTCATCACCATTTTTTCAGTGGTGCCCTTCGTAGTTATGCGTTCACCCTTATCCTTGGGATTTTTCAGCACCAATCTGAAGGTAAATCCCGTATCGAGAAGCGTCAGACGCTCCAGTTCGTCCGGGGTGACCGCCATAGTGACAAGTTCGGCGTTATTTGCCGCGATAGCAGGCGCCGCAGTGGCAACGACGCTGTCAAACTCGTATGTTTTGCCGATCGCAAGAATGGGAATATCCTGGAGAACTATCTTGGTAATGGGCTCTCCGCCGGCAGGCCGGAAAGTTGCGATTATATCGACATAGTCGCCCTGCTGAATGAAACCGGCCACTCCTGTAACCTTTGAGACAGCAATAGTAACGGCACGACGGCCAGGCGGAATTGCGAATGAAAGGTTGGGGACGGCATCGGATGCCAGCAGACGATCCGGGACCATTACATCTCCCGGAAAAAGAGTGACCGCCGTGTATCGATTGGTAAAAGATGCCGTGTCCGGGAAGGAATCGACGGGGGTCATGGAGGCATTCATTTCCTTTACATCGAAAGAGTCGGCAATCATCGCTTTGTCGAGACGGATGCGTGCTCCTACACGCTTCTTTACAACCACGACATTTGTCATCGGAATCGATGGCGGAGGAACAAATACCGGGTTTTCAGGTTTTGGTTGCGTGCTTTGCATATACTTCCACGCTCCAAATGTGATAACAAGGCTGACGACCAAGGCAAAGATAATGGCTTTCCTGTTCACAAACCGAGATCCTCCTGCCCAATTAGGATAATTTCCCGAAAATATACCATAAGGGTACGGATACGTGCAACTTTGTCGTCAGTATCGGACGTACTTTGAGATTATGAAAGGATTTTATGTGATTAATTTTCTAAATTTCTGGTGCTCATGGTAATATTCTTCGCACAGTGATGTTAGAGGGGGTTGAAATGAAAAAGTTTTTTCTCGTTATCTGTATTCTTTCCCTGGTTTCCTGTGCCTTCGGAGGGCCATTCGAGGATGGGGCTGTAGCTATAAGGCTGGAGATTCCGCCAAGGCTCTGAGAATTTATCGGGAGTTGGCCGACAGAGGTGATGCGAAGGGGCAGTTCCTCCTCGGAGTGCTTAATTACCAGGGCAGGGGCGCTGAACAGGACTACGCTGAGGCGGCAAAATGGTACCTTAAAGCTGCTGAACAGGGGGAGTCGGATGCCCAACGATACATCGGCATGATGTATGCCGAGGGGCAAGGTGTCGCGAAAGACGACAAAGAGGCCTTTAAGTTGTCTCGGAAAGCTGCCGATCGGGGCGAGTCGGTGGCACAGTTCAATCTCGGTGTGATGTATTATGAGGGCAAATGTATCACGCAGGACTACATTCAGGCATATATGTGGGCCAGTCTGGCATCGTCATATGCGCCTCCAAAAAGCCTCAAAGACATGGCTGCCGCAAAGATGTCTTCTTATCAGATAGAGGAAGCACAGCGTCTAGCGCGCGGGAAGGCCGAAGATATCGACAGACTGAAGGCCACCAGAGGAAACTGATAAAACTCCGTGAATAGCGTCCCGACACAGAAATTATCCGCATCCTTCAGAGATGTAATATTTTTCGATACTAAGATTGAAAGATGGATTTGTAATTTATAACTGACCTAAAACAAAACAGCATGCAGGGCGCAAGGACCCCGCATGCTGTTTTGTTTCGCGTTAGTTCAGTGTGCCGGAGGCGACCTGATATGGACTTACAATATATTTAACGAAGACGCCTCGAATTTCCTTGTCCGGGTAAGTTTTTCCGAGGTCAGTTCTGAATGTGGCATGATCACCGCTTGGCGCTGTCATGTCGAAGACTGCAAAACCGATTACCCGATTTGTCGTTTTTCCGTTAAGGTCAAATGTGGTTACCGCTGTCGGATCAATTACTTCCGGTGGAATATCGACGATCGGAACTATAATTCTCAGGTCATTATTGGCTATTCTCGTGTTTTTGGCGCTATCAACGGGACCATTCGTTCCTCCGGGCTCGGTATTCAAGCGGTCGTTCAGGTTGATGATCTCTGAATATCCATTAATAAACAAATCCTGCCAGTTTGCCGCACCATTTCCATCCAGAGCCAGGGAACCCTGATTGGAATTACCCCCTCCGTTTAATTGTACATATCCTGCCGGGCATCCATTTACAATAGTGGGAGAAGGATCATTGGCCCCGGCCATTCGTAATATATATTCCTGGCCTACTGTGTAGCCTTCCAGGGCGTTTTTATCAAATGCCCTGTAGGAGTAATACTGCTTATTCCCTGATGTATAAGGGAGAAGATCTCCGTGAACAACTCCGACAGGGACAATTCCATCTCCATTGCCGCTGCCGTCATCGTTCGTAGATGTGGCAATGAGGTTTGTTCCGCGATCTGCACTGATATTCATGGATGAGAAGTTCATAAAATTGGCAAAAAAGAGGGAAATGGGCCTTGTGCTTGCGACATCAAGGTGATTGGAACTCGTGGCCGTTGGTGCAAACGTAATGACAAGGGCATCGGCGTCCGTCTGTGAATACCCATTCTGCATAAAAACTGCCTTGACTCTTGCCGTAACCGCACTCTTTTGACTAGTGGTTAATGCAGCACCTGCGTTGGCGTCCAGGGATATACAGGATGCGTCATATCCGGCTTTCCAGGCGGCATTGACAGCCGTTTGCAGTTTGAGTTTATTAAAGTATGCCCATCCGACGTCGGTAACCATTGCTACCATACCAATTAAAAATATCGAGGCAACTCCGGCCATGATCAAGATACCGCCTCGGCGGCTATTTTGTGTAATTTTTCTATTTTTCATAAGCGTCACTCCTTTCTCTGAACTGCCTGGGCAGTCAGGATAATGGCTGTCGAAGAGCCTGTGGAGGTGCCTAGCATTGATGTCAGACCGGGACAATAAGCTGTGAATTGAAAGCTGGCCGAAATGCGAACCGTGTCGCTTGTTTGTTGGTAAGTGACACCTTTCAAATCAGGCCCGGTTATATTGGCGACCGGGGTAAGAGGAGAAATATATTTCCAGAATTCCGCCGTGACGATGTCGGGTGAGGTATGCGTAGTGGATGTATAGGCATTTCTGGCGATATTTAAAAGCTGTCGTTTACAGGCAACCCGGGCCGCCGAAACACACATGTGGTTCAGAGTTGACCAACAGTGAAAAGCCCGGGCAAAATCGATTATGCCGAGAAACACGACCAAAAAAATTGGCAAAACCAGAGCCATTTCAACGACAGCCTGACCATGGCGGTGCTTGACAGGTTTAATTTTCCGCCGTTCAACGACAGCCCCTGGATTTGCGTTCAATGGATATTTGGTTGAAAAGTAATTTTCGTTCGATTGCTGCATAACATTACCTCCTTGCATACCACTCGCAAAAAATCAGATACTCCAGAGGAACCTGCAAAATTACCGCAGCATGTCAAAATTTTTCGTAGGGGGCGAGCTATTATTTGCCGGATGCAGAAAATTAATAACTCATTTACGCGGGCGAATGTTTATTTGCCCCTACAAGTTATCGCTAATATTGCAACTCCCTTTACAATCCATGCTTTATTTTCAGGGAACCTGAAAGGCTGCCATGCAGGAGAGCCTTATACTGGGAGATCCGGTCGCCGCATGGATCATTGATTGGTAGAAGGGTGTGTAAACCGGCGAGTCCAACATTACGATAACCTCTTTTAAAGGCTTTGCTCCGGCATCTATAGTTGTTTTGTCATTAACTGTCACCGTCAGCGGTATGTTTGCCCACCAGGCTGGTTTTCGCGTTTGAGCAAACGCAGTTACGGTTGATGTAGGCTCCGGTTGTCCGGCGTTTCCTTCCGCTGCATATTGGGCCGCCTCATTTGCTATTTGCTGAAGCGTGATTAGATTATTTAAAGCATAGCCGAAATCAATGATTCCTCCGACTATGACCAGAAGAAAAAACGGAAAAAGAACGGCCATTTCCACGACAGCTTGACCTTTTCTACGCTCGTATCTCATTTTTATCACCTCTTAATCATGGGTGGTTAGACTAATTAAGCAATACCCATGCCGGAGCTATCCTAAATATCCCCGCTAGGGTCAATTTGCCTCATCCTCAAGAATGTAATCTTGCTAATAATATATACCAAATTATGCTTAGGAGTCGCGCACGAATTACTTGAGCAAACAACGTCGAAAAAAGCAGTATCAATATTAAGAATTCTTTGCAAAATTGTTCAGGTTATTGTTGCGGGGCTCCTTAGACGATAAAGTTTTGTTTTTCACGAGTACTAACTTCGTTTGGACCAAACGAATAATGCCAGGGATGGACCAGGAGCACCGTGTCTTCATCAATGAAATATGGCGGTCGCTGTTCTAACCTGTCGAGAATTAAATGACCCCGCCGACTTCATCGGCTCCTTTACAAATTACATATAATATGATAATTTCTTGTGTAAGAGTCGCAGTGAGAGGGCAATACAGATTGCAAAATATGCGCCTGTTCTTTTTTTCTGGGATATACTGAATTGGGTGAATATTCAAATATCTCTGAAGAATTTGCGGAACATGAATGTCGGTGTGGTTTGTGAATGACATGGGACAAATTCCCTTGTTACGTAGGTAAAAAATCCTTATCATGGGCGTTTATTTCATGGCATAATTGAAACACCGATCAGGTATGTTTCTTGCTACTTATTTAATGGAATCGAGGAAAGTATATGAATAGAAAAAAAAGACGCGGTCAGGGAATGGTGGAGCTGGCCTTTTTGTTTCCCTTCTTCTTGTTGGTTATTGTCGGAGGGATCATTGATTTCGGGTTTGCCTTTTACAATCTGGTGACTCTTCAGGAAATAGCCAATGACGCTGCCCAGTTTGCCGCGGAAAGCAACGGACATTCGGGGGTTTCAGATGTGACCGCAATTCAGGCTCATGTGAATGCCAGCGTTCCCCAATGGTGGGGCACGGTTACCGCATCTTCCACGGACATAGTAATTCCGGGGAGTAATCCCGCTACTACGTGTAAAAGGGTTCTGCTTTCATATCCATCAAGGACATATACCCCGTTTTATCAGACTATGTTGCATGCTGTTGCAGGCTCGACAGCAATAAATCTACAGGCGGTAGCGGTTTATCAGGTTCCCACTTCGCTTTAGTTTCCCGGAGGAAAAAAATGATAATACAGAGAAGGAAGTCCGGTCAGGCGGTTGTAGAGTATTCTCTTCTCATTCCAATCTTCTTGCTTGTTTTTTTCGGCATCGTAGAATTCGGAATAATTTTCCACTGCTGGATTACGTTGAGTGCACAGTGTTCGGCGGCAGCCAAAGTCGGCTCAAAAAGAATTTCTCTGATTGCCGGGAGGGACAGCTTTACCGCCTATACACATTCGACCCAGGCACAGGTGGCGGCCGCCTTCATGAGTCTCCAATCAAATTTTATGCCGACAACCTCATATAAAAATATTCAATATACGGGCGTTGAGGTTGCCACCACGACTGTAACTGTTTCCGCTGATTTTCAAATGGGAACATGGTCGCCTTTTTCGTATCTACTCTCCGGAGGAAGCGGGACACTGCTTTTACATGCGGCTGCCACGGAGCGGAAAGAATAGGGAGGAGAATCCATGGAAAAACTAAAAAAGAGTGAAAGACAAAATCCTCAACGGGGAAGCTTCATGATTTTTTCCGCTATCGGAGGCATTTTTCTTATTGCGTTGACCGCGATGGTTACCGATGTCGGATGGATGTATTACAATCAGGCGCGGTTGAATTCGGCTATCAATGCGGGTTGGAAGGCAGGATTCGATTACGCGACCCAGTTAGGTGGTTTTCCTTTGGCGACCTCCTCGCAAGTTTTGGTGAAGGCCAGAGTGAAATATGTGATCACGCAGAATCTAGGTGCGGATGGCGCCTCGGTTGCCGCCAATCTCAATATTACGTTTCCGAACAATCTCAGCTTGCAGGTGACAGGCCCCGAGACGGTCACTCTGATGTTTTCCAAGGTAATGGATTTTAATACAGCCCAGGTGTCCGCCTCCCGGGCAGCCCCCTTTGGCGGCGCCCCGCTGATTCCTCTCGGTATGCCGTTCGGGGATCCTCTCGATAAAGACAAGGATACCTGGCAGGTAAATCTTTTTGCCACGGATTCTACAGCAACAGGTTTTACCCCGGATGGCGAGTATGTGCTAAAACTGGGTGGCGACAAAGCTTCAACGAATTATACCAAGACTCCCAAGCTGATTCTTTTGACCATGGATAATCAGCCTACCGGGACCAAATATCTGCTTGGATACGGTATGGCATACTGGTGTCTCCGCATTGTAAAAGTCATTGCAAGCGATACGACCGGGGACACCGGATTCTGGTTCCCGGAACTCCCAAACTCGGTTGCAGGACAGCCGAACAGGCCTGGTCATGAAGGAATAGAATGGTTATTAGGGTACAGGGGCGGATCATTTCTATTGCCATATGATAACGGCGATGCCAACAATCATATTGTGTATGACGTTATAAAGAATAATCTTGATGACCTTGGCCTTACTTATACGATCGAAGATGGGACAACTAATATTGCCGCTGTGTATGCAGCAGTCACCGCGGCAAGCGCATCTGTTTTGATCGTTGACAAACCCCGCCCGCGAATAGCCATGTATTCTTCACAACCAACCCCCGACCCGGTAGAGAAAATCGTTCGGGCTGCCAAGATCCCTTATGGTGGGCACCCCCAAGTCAGGGCGGGATTGCTTTCAGCAACATTTAATGCCTCTTATGCCAATCATATTTATGACGACGACATTATCGGCGGTGAGCTCGACAAAACGGCCAATGGATCAGCGCTTTATACCTGGCTGCACTGCCATCACGAAGACTTCACTGGTTTTCAGGGCGGCTGTTCGTATATCGACTATACCTGCACCAGTAACCCCAATGTCCCCTCCGGTATCGCTGCCAATTACTTCTTAGGTAATCTGAGTGTGACTTCTTCGACATCGACTAATTTATGCTCATATTGTCGGGATATTTATTTCGGAGGCCCGCAGGTGGGCCTGACAATTACATATGACAGGACGCAGTGCAAGCGGAATCAGAAGACTCCCAACTGCTGCAGATTATGGGATACGACTTATGGCCCCATGAACAAGACTTCCTCTACCAATACTGATTTGTGCGCATACTGTAAAACTTTTTATTTTACCTCCCCAGTTGGTTGGACCGGGAAAGCCTACGCGACGGCCAGTTGTAATATTTATACGGGAAACTCCTCTTGGTATTCATGTTCCGCCGCTGACGCCTCTGCAGTCGGGACAAAGAGTATTAAGACCTCTATTGCTGTTAACGATCTATGCCCATATTGTGAACAATTCTATTTTTATCAGGGCACCAACAACTGGACTTCACCCAAAACAAAGACTTTCGACACCAACAGCTGCAAAAACTACGGTTTGCGTTGCTGCGATCGTTCGTCAGCACCGACGGCGACAGGGAGTGTCGTCTGGTGGCGTGATCTTCCGACGGCAAACACATGGTTCTGTCAGCACGGCAATAGTGATTTGCCCCAGTGCTGCAAAGGGATCACCGACTGGAACCTCGCAACTACACTCGGATACACCGATGACGGCAGCTATAATCCTTCTTACAGATGGTCACCCACAGGCACTGGGACGAGTCTGGTTGCCACCGACGGCAGCTCCAACAATGTTCTTGCCACGGCGCCCTTCGTTCTCCATCCAAGCCGGGTCAGCAAAATGAAATTTGATGTTATCGCGAAAATCCGTAAGCACGTGACTGATGGGGGCTACCTGTTTGCCCAATGTCATGCCGCTGAAACCATGGATCTCGCATTGTGGCAGAGAAGAATATATCTGGACCAGCTTTCAGGGGCAAATGCAGTAGCTTCCGCCGCTTATGCCGACTGTTTTTCCTGCACGGGCGTAACATACAAAGCTTTCCCCTGGTCCTACGTCCGGAACAGCAACCAGGAATACTATTCGACTCTCCAGGCCGCCGGAGTATACGGAAACTTCACATTAGCCTTCCCCCTCAAAGAAAGATGTCAGACGCACGCAGGTACTCTGTATCATCGTAATGGCGCTACCGATTCATTCGTGAAATCGACACTCAAGTCGACAACCACTGTTCTCGGCAGTAACAGCGGAAACTCCGCCGTCGCTGAATACATCGAGGGCTTCCTTTATGGAGGCACAGCCACCGGCTCTTTCGCTTTCCTCGGTGGTCACGAAGCAGCTACCTCCAACTGGGATGTCAATCCAAACTATCAGGCCAGCCGTCTTGTTCTCAATAATATTCTGCTTGGAGCCTTTTCTACAAAAGGTGTCGGAACGCCTCCTCCACCGACGAAATTCAATTACGGCATCCTGAACATGGCGAATGACACCAATGCGACATTCAACAATTACCTGCAACAACTGGAATACGGATACGGCCAGCCTTCCAGCGTAAACGACCGGGTTATGCCCATGCCCGATAATGCTACGCCGCAGACTAATCTTGGCGTTAACTGGAAAGTCTTCGGAGACCAGAATGCCTCGCCGCCGATTACGGCTTCGCCGTATGTCATCGTTCCGATTACGGATATCCCCCCGGAGGTAAAGACCAATGCTCTTGGAAATCCCAATACCACGTGGAATGCATCAGCGAGTACCATTTATGATATAGTCGGCTCGGATACGCCCCCCGTTGGCGTAAATGCCTCAAGTGCATATCAGTTCAAGACAGCCGTCAGAATCGTTGGTTATGCGGTGTTTCAGCTGATTCCTCCGGCATCATTTACCAGAACGGATAGTGATCCGAATCTTCAGGGCCAGATTCGTGGAAAATTCGTCCAGTATCTGGTGAAACCATACGAGGTGCCACCCAACTGACGGGAGCCGGTACCAAACACCCCCGGGGAAGACCATTCCCCGGGGGTGTTTGATATTTCTTCCCAGTCTTCTTGATATAGGTATTATTCGAACGACAGAATGAGTCGCTTTCCGAGTGCTGCTGCCGCGCGTTCCAGTTGTTTCAGCGTGGGAGAGTGCTTCGGGTTTTCCAAACGTTGCACCGCCGGCCACGAGGTTCCCAGGGCGCGGGCGATGTCTGCGAGGCTTTTCCCGTTTTTTGATAAGCGGACGAGAATCGCGGACTGAACGGCAGCAGAAGGGGAAACAGAATAGAAATGCTTGCCTTTTCTGACTTCAGGGAGCGGAATATTTTCACTGTCCTCGATCCTTTGTTCGAGGCAGCCGGTAAGAATCTCCTGAGCGTTAAAAATAGCTTCTTCCATGGTATCCCCTTCGGTTATTGCCTCAGGAATGTCGGGGAAAGTAACAGTAAAACCGCCTTCTTTTTGCGGCTCAAATAACGCGCTGAATTCTATTTTCATTTCAACCTTACCCCCGATTGCTTTTCAATACTGTGCAAAGTCCCTGACTTAATATCCTTCCCGCTGTGGACCGGCACCGAAACCTTGATCTGTCCATTTGAAAGGATGTGATGACTTCCGGTGATTCGGATTATGTTCCACCCGACTTCTTCAAGTTTTTTTATTACCTGTTTTCCGGTCATCAGTTCATCGAACCGGGAGCTCGCCAGGGCGGACAACGTAACGAATGAATTTGCCGCGAACCTGCCCCGGACGGGCGTTCCCAAGAGAACCGGCATCTCCTGAGACAATATTCGAGCCTGTGCGCGTATAAGAAGTCGGCGGGATAAGCTCGAACTCGGCAAATCCGATGACTCTTACAGATGCGACAAAGCTGTAGCTTGCCGGGTCATACACGCCGTTAGGGTGATCTTTGCCCTGAAGGTCGTAAATCGAGAGCGCTGCGGCATTGCCAGGTTTGTTCACAGCGATCTCGCCACCAATATCGGTTATTGGAACAATGACCCGCGATGTCGGAGATGCGCTGGAATCACCATAGATCCTCAATTTAACAGCCTGATCAGTTGGCCCCGACAAAGACTCGGACTCGATCATAATTCGATCCCCCAGCTGGATGGGTTTATTGAACCCATAGCGGAAATTATGACTATAATCATTGGTACCACCGGCGTTAATATTATCCGGAGCGATTACGCCAAAGGTGTTTTTGGGTTTTCCGGATGAAACTATCGCTTCAGTAGCGTGAATCGTTGAGCTGGCAATTATTGTTGTATTGTCGCTGACTGTTACACTTGCGATACTTGTTTGACTGGCAGTCGCACTTGCGATGGTTGTTTCGATAGCAGCCACGCTTGCGATAGCCGTCTCACTGTTGCTGACAGCCAGACTTGTAATGCCGGTTTCACTGGCGATGACTGTCAGACTAGCAATAATAGTTTCACTGGCGTTGATCGTCAGGCTTGCGATACCAGTCTCACCGGCGCTTATCGCACCGCTTGCCGGTATCGTTTCACTCGATATGGCCGTCTTGCTGACTGGAGCCGGTTCTACTGCCGGGACCGTGGAACTTTCACTCGTGCTTCCGTTTCCCGGTTTCAGAATGTATTCTGAGCCTTCGACAAATCCTGAACGCGGATCACTGGCAACAAAAAAGTCGACGGAATAAGTATTTTCCGAAAGATCTTTTACTACGCCGAAGGGAATCGCAACAGGGATTACTCCTCCGGGTGGGTTATTTCCGGCAAGGTCGTCACGGGCCGCTCCGACTGATGCCGAGTTCATATCCATGATTCGCGCAAAGAAAAGATCGACATTTTTGGAATCAGCTACCCGAAGTGTTTTGTCGTTCGGAAAATCAACCTTGAAATTGTCGAGTTCATTTTCGGCGTAGCCATTCTGTGCAATCATTTCTCTGACCCGCTGAATGATGAGGCTTTTTTTATCGGCATCCAGTGGAAAACCCAGCTCCATCATCCGGTCGTAACCGGCCTTCCATCCGGCGTTGACAGCTGTCTGAAGGCGGGCTCTGTTGTAATACATCCAGCCAATGTCAGTGACCATGGCTGTGAGGCCAATAATAAAAGCCATTCCGACCACGGTGAATAAAATTACGCTTCCACTTTTTCTATTTATCGGGTTCGAATTATTCGAATGGCGCATGGTCGTTTTCACTCCTTTCTCTCCTCGGCATAAGCGTGAATAGTCAGTTTGCCGTCGCTCCCGGAATCTCCAAAAAATGATCCGAGGATTGGAGTGAACATTGTCGTGGTGAAATCGGCTGAAACTCTTACGGTGTGATCGGTGGTCTCTACTCCGCCGAAAATGACTTTTCCGTAGCTTTCGGAAGCCATGAGAGGCGAACGATCGTTCCAGAAGATCGCCTGAACGTTGGCCAGAGTTTCGTGTGTAGTGGATGAACAGACATTGCGTGCGACGAGCTGATGGATCCTTTTGGAGCCGGCGCGGGCTGCCTGAACGCACTGTTGATTCAGAGATGACCACATATGGAAGGTGACGCCGAAGTCGATTATGCCGAGAAAAATCAGAAGGAAAATGGGCAAAACAAGAGCAAATTCGACGACCGCCTGACCACTATTGCATCTGGATTTCATTTATTGCCTCTCCTACCGTTTGGCGACGCAGTTTGGTATCTGATAAACAGCCATGACGGCCAGTCTCATGGATTCATTCCCGGAAAAAGCCTGGACTGTTGTTTGCCAGAAAGGTGTATACACCGGTGAATCATAAGAGATGACCACTTTTTTTGACGATACTCCGGGGGCTACGGTCGGAGTCGTAACTGAGACGGTCATATTTCCACTCCACCATGCCGGTTTTTTTTCAAGCACGAAGGTTTCGACTGTGTTTGAACTTTCGCCTCCGGCCTTGTTTTCCGCGGCATATATGGCGGCATCGTTTGCAATTTCCTGGAGAGTGATCAGATTGTAAAAAGCGAAGCCGAAATCGATGATACCCCCCACGACGATAAGCAACAGAAAGGGAAACAGTATTGCCAACTCCACGATTGCTTGTCCCCGCACTTTTCTTTTTCGCTTCATTTCCACAACCCCTTAAAAATTTTCATAATGATATAGGAATTTCAATCAAACATGCAAAAAGACAGCCGATGAAAATGTCCACGCCGAGGCGGTAGTGAATTTTTACCGTCGGGTCCTGGTTTTCCGCGGTAATCGTCTTGTTTTTGTAAGCTCCGGTGGTGAGACTGGCAAGCAGCATCGGCATGGCATTTTTGCCGTAATTCAAATACTGAACCAGCATCACATGTGGTATCCCAATTACGGATGTATATAGAAAGGTGGTGGTTACAAAGCGGAGACCGCCAAGCGCGCCGATTGCGGCCATAAGTTTTACATCTCCCATTCCAACCGCTCCGATGGCTGCGAATGGAGTATAGAAAACGATGCCAAGAAAGAACGCGGCGATACTCGTGCCGAAACCTTTTAATCCAAAGAATACCAGGTTCAGTACTAAGCCTGCTGCCATCAGCGGGAAAGTCATCCAGTTGAAGATTTTGCCTGTGCGCATGTCGGTGATCATAGCGACAAAGGCTCCGGACAGCGCAAGCCCCTTCAAAATAATGACAGGATCAGGCATTTGGCGACTCTCTATCGTTATCAGACACTATAGTTTATGACATCCGCGAACATGGAAGCATTCTACTCTAACGATAGCGGATTGTCTAAGGTGATGCCAAATACTCCAGGGTCATTTAATTCTCAACTGGTAGGGCAGCGACCGCCGGGCGCGCCGCGTTTTTTGCCACGAGTTTTCTCGGCTGGCCCGGCGGTCCAGCCCTACCAGTCGTTGAGTTCGGGCAGTTCAAGCCATTCTACGGTGGAGAATTAAATGACCCTGCCAAATCCCATGTATGGAGTGTGACTATTCCTTTTGAGATCTCTCCCTTCGGTCGAGATGACAATGAAAACGACATAAAACAAGCGAAAACACTGACTGGGAGCAAAAAAGTGTGCGCTTGCCCTGTGAGTTTCTGAGGCCTCGTTCAGGCTTCTATTACACCGAGCAGTCTGGCGTGAGTCTTCTTCAGAATGTCGCGACTCGCAAGAACATCCGCTTCGATCTCGTCCCGACGATGCAGGAAAACCACGCCACCGGAGAGAGCAGCCAGAATGCCGGCGTCCGGATGCTCCAGGAGTGCCGGAGTATCGATGATAACCAGTTCAAAACGCTGTTTGAGCGAGTCGAGAATATCGATCATATTGGCCGCGCCAAGCTGCTCCGGCGGATTTTCCGGAAGTGGCCCCGACGTAAGAATGCTAAGATTTTTTACCTCGGTTGGCCTTACTGAATTGAAGTCTCCCTGACCACTCAGGATCATTGAAAGCCCTTCGTGATTGGTCTGATCGAAAACGCGATGTAATGCCGGTTTTCTGAAATCGGCGTCGATGAGACAAACGGAGTAGCCATCCTGAGCGAGAAGAGCTCCGAGATTTGCCGTAAGCATCGTGCGACCCATTCCTGAACGTGAAGATGCGACCATTATGAGCCGGGTTCCGGCATCTGAAAGCAGAATTTCGAGATTCGACCGAAGTTTTCTGAAGGGTTTGAGTCTCGGCGAATTGGGCTGGTTCATCACCATCAGGCGTTCATCATAACGAGGTTCCAACATGTTATATTCCGGGATCTCCAGCGGGGAATCCGAAAGAGCAGGCGCCTGCATTATGTGAGCCACTGTCTGAGATCCTGAACTCGGCTCAATGGTAGGCCCCATCATGGATGCGCCGCTCATTTTTACAATGTCAGGCATACGCGGCGCCGGTGAGTAGAGAAGCACAACCGCCAGCAAAGCGCCGCTCAGGAAGCCGATCATCTGGCGCTCCATGAATGAAATGCCTATGGGCCGAGGAGTTTCCCTGTCTCTTTTCAAAACCTTGATACAGCCTTGGGTGGTCGCATGACGCAATGATATGTTTTCAACCTTTTCGACCACATTCCGGTACATGTTCTCGACCACTTGAATCCGCTCTTGAATGGCATCCGCGGATTTCCCGGTCTCTGATGTGGCGGTCGCGCACTTTACATGGGCCTGGACCGGAATAACATCGAGCTTGGCCTGAGATTCCGCGAGCATTTTTTCAGTCTCATCAATGGATACTTCGAGTTGAGCGAACTCGGGGTTAGGCTGCTCAGTGTCGCACTGAGACGAGCAGCCATTCAGTGCGTTTTCGAGTGCATCTATTTCTTCTTTGATCTGGATGACCTTTGGATGTTTTTCGCGATACCTTTTCATCAGCTCATTGAGCTTGCAGTGCGCCGCCGCGAGCCGGGTTTTTGTCTCGCTATACATCTTCAAATCTTCCTGGGAAGTCGGTTTGATGGTCGGGGGAGTCTGCGTGAGTTTCTGTTTGTCTTCCGCAAGGTGTTCCCGTAGTTCATGAATTGTCTTTTCAAGTGCCGCACGGTCGGGAAGCTCCGTCCCGGGCAGGGTTGCTGAATTCCGCCAATCATTCCCCTGATCGCTTATCCGTGAAGCCGCGACTTCCTCGACCCGGGCTGCCTCGGCGCGAAGAGCTTTCAGCTTTACTTCAAGGGCTGCCCGCTTTTTTTCCAGAGCAATCTGCGCGAGGCGTTCATTTTCGGAGGAAACGGAAAGATACTGTTCGGAAAGTGTTTTTATCAGGGAGCTGCCGAGATCATCCAATGCGGCTGGATTCGTATATCGAACCACTAGTTTAACAAGTCCGGGGCCGGCATCTTCCAGTCGGAATATCTCGGGGGTATTCGGGCGAACGGGGAATTCCAGCCCTTTTTTACGAAATATTTCCTGTAAAAGTGGCCGCTGCTCAAGCAGACCCCTCATCGAGACGGCGAGTTCAGTTTGCGGAAGATCCTCCGTGGAAATAACCCGCAGAATTGAGTGAGTTTCGTATATTACCGGAAAAAACCGGGTCAACGCAGTTGTGGCAAGCAGGGCGAACAGAACGATAAGCGCCGCTTTGCCGGGATTGGCCCGAAGGCTGCGCCAAACGCCCTCAATGAGATTCTCCCGTGTCATGAATTCGGCCTCCTGAGCCTTTGTTCTTGTGCTGAATATTTGACAATCCAGGAAAAAACATCGGCATTCTCAGGAAAATAAATGAATTAAAAAGAATCCCCCCGGCGCTTGACGAAGCGTCGGGGGGATAGGCTAATCATTATGGCACCGACAAGGTGCCTCTATATTATGTTTCTACGCAGTCGCGCTCGAACACATTGGTTTTTCCTTCTGAGTATACGCATTGATCGTCTTTGCGACATAATCAATGGCATCCGCGGGAAGTTCAGGATATACCGGAAGTGCAAGCACATGCATTGCGGCATTTTCAGAGACGGGGAAGTCGCCCTTCCTGTATCCAAGCGGTTTGAAGCATTCCTGTTGATGCAGAGACAGCGGATAATACACGGCACAGCCGATTCCGAGGTCGCTGAGATGCTTTTTGAGGCCATCGCGATCCTCCACCTGTATTACATATTGATTGAAAATATGGCGGCGTTCCGGGTGGCGCTTTGGAACACTGACTTTGCGATTGTCCGCGAACAGGTTGTCATAGCGGGCGGCGTTTCTTCGCCGGCCTTCACTCCAGCCTTCGAGCAATGGAAGCTTTGTCGAGACTACGACGGCCTGGAGGGCATCCAGACGGCCATTGATGCCGACTTCCCTGTGCATGTATGTTTCGACAGTGCCATGCACGCGCAGGGCTTTCATTCTGGTGAACAGCGCTTCGTCATTGGTCGTGACCAGACCGCCGTCTCCGAAACAACCAAGGTTTTTGCTGGGGAAAAAGCTGAAACAGCCGACAGTGCCGATGCTTCCGGCCTGTTTGTCTCTGTATTTCGAACTTATTGCCTGACAGGCATCTTCAATGACGGCCAGCTTGTGTTTGGCGGCGATGGCATTGATTGCATCCATGTCAACGCATTGGCCGAACAGGTGAACCGGGAGAATGGCCTTCGTTTTTGGTGTGATAGCCGCTTCAATTTTTTTCGCATCGATGTTCATGGTGTCGGCTTCGATATCGACGAAAACAGGTTTTGCACCTACGCGGTGAATGCAGCCCGCAGTGGCGAAAAACGAGAATGGGGTCGTGATTACTTCATCTCCGGCTCCAATTTTGAGTCCCATCAGCGCAAGGAGCAGGGCATCGGTACCGGAGGAGACGCCAAGCGCGTATTTCGTGCCGATATAAGCAGCGAGCTCTTTTTCCATCTTTTCGACGGCGGGACCGAGGATGAATGTCTGGTTTTCCATGAGCTGAATCAGTTCAGGGACGAGCTTGTCCTTTACCTGGGCAAACTGCGGTTTAAGATCGAGCAGTGGAACTTTCATCAGATATGCTCCTTGAAAGGATATGGCGCTTTGCGCTAATGTACGATTGCCATTTTAGCATGCGCCGTCCCTGAGAGCAACATCTACCGAAGTCGGAAAAAGCGCATGATTCGTTCCAGAATTATTGAACTTGCTTCTGATTCTTCTTTCTTTGCACGTTCATCCTGAGCTTCGAATAAGACCGGCTGATCATCCTGCTCCCGGCGAACATTCGCCAGGCGTCGGTGAGCGATGGCATCACTGAGAATTCTTGCGAGGTCCGGGTTTTCACTCAGAACATGCTCAATAACATTTCTGTTCATCTGTAACACGCGCGTTTCCTGTTCGGCCCTGATGGTTGCGGATCGCGGCTCTCCCGTAAGCATCGACATTTCGCCGAAAAAGTCTCCGCCGGCGAGCTTGGCGACCGGATTTGCTGAGCCATTGTCAAGGAAGACGGATACTTTTCCGGAATCAATGATGTAAAAATCAGTTTCCTGCGCGCCTTTTTCGACGATGATTTCACCGCTCTCGAACCATAGTTCCTGCAGGTTTTCAGCGAGATATGCCCTATGGGGGCGGTCGATGCCGGCCAGGAAATCAATCGAAGACACCAGATTCAGGCGATGCTCGATAATCTGTGCTTTCAGATCCTTCTCCGGATGGGTATAGATTTCCCGCGTCGGGAATGGAATGCTAAGTCCTTCGCGTTTGAGGCGATACCAGATCCTGGAAGCAAGGTGGGCCCTGATGGAGGCCTGAGCCTCAGTTTCAGCCCCGCAGAAACGCAATCGATAATTTACGGACGAGTCGGCAAAGGCTTCCAGATAAACGCGCGGCTGCGGATCTTTCAGGATCTCCGGGACATTGGAACATGATTGCATCAAAACTCTGCGGGCCTGATCCGGAGAGGTGTCATATGAAAGTCCTATGGAAAAGTCAATGAAGAGTTGCCCGGGAGCGTAAGAAAGATTGACGATCTCCTTTTTGGCAATGTCATTGTTGGGCAGGATTACCAGCTCACGCGAGGGTGTTTTCAGAGTCGTGGCCCGCCAGTTCGACTCGACGACTTTGCCGAAATATCCGGCAACGCGGATCCAGTCACCGATCTTGAACGGCGGCGAAATATGCACGGAGAGTCCGGAAACAAGATTTCCGAGCACATCCTGCAAAGCTAGACCGATCACCATGGTGAAAACGGCTGATGTTGTCAGCAGGGGAGTGATATCGATC
>JADFYG010000099.1 GCA_015233155.1 Candidatus Rifleibacteriota bacterium | reverse complement strand
CGCAGTTTATAGGCTACATAAGCCCGCACGACATACGGAAGATCGGCACAATCAGGCAACAGATTGAAGTTGTTGTCCTCTTCCGCATAGAATGGGTTCAACCGTGGATTTCTTACAAATTTATTGAGACTGCCACATCCTGATTCGCCTAAAGCGCGAACAAAGTCACTATATGTCTGCTCGTCACGACTGGTCCACTGGGTGCCCGACAAAATCCAGGCGCCTGCTTCGACAATTTCCGGAACAAAAATCCTGATCAGGCAAAATACCACCAGAACGGCTCTCCAGAACGCAACACGCGCTCCGCAGCATCCAGATCGATATTTCCGTTTTCGTTCCGGCATTTCCCGACATCCCGCCCTTGCGGGCAAGCTGATTTGCGCTTGTATCGGCAGAGTGCCATCATTTTTTCACCTTTTGCAAAACTCGCTGAAAACTAATAAATAATCGTGTATAATGCGCTCAGTTGTGCAGGACGCAATGAGATTCAGCGCATGGATTCATGAAAATTATGTTACGGGAAACTTAACTTATGTTCGTCGTGGTTTCATTTCCCATTGTCGTCAGTTGCTGGTTGATCGCCGCGCATTTCCTGCGTGACGGAAATTTCTTTTTGGTTCTGGCCTGTTTTTTCGCCCCGGGATTACTTCTGTTCGAAGAGAGATGGGCAGCGCGCACTTTACAGATTGGCCTGTTTCTCGCATCATTCGAATGGATCCATACTCTGATAGATCTTGTGATGATGCGGATGATGGATCAGCAACCTTTCATCCGCCTCGCGCTCATCCTCGGCACGGTAGCCGCCTGGACATTCGGCTCGGCTTTATTGTTCCAGCTTCCCGTTATGAAGAAGCGGTTCGAGCTGATGCCGCCGTCTGCTCCACCTTCCCCCCAGACTGCGGTCGACCCAGCCGACAAAGAACCTTAAGCCGCGTACTTTTCAGGTCTTCTATTATAAAGACGTCAGGTCGTTACGACGTCTGAACACTTCTGCGATGCAAATTTTCGCGCAGATGCCATCGGCAACAAATCCAGTGTATTGACCGGGAAACGATTTACGTCGATAAAGGGAGAAACAATCAATCAAAAGGGAAAAAAATCATGTCTTGTTTAAGCGGCGTTTATCAGGCATGCCGTACGTCACGCAGGCTCTGCCGGAACTATCTTATCGCCTGTCTGATGACAATTCCCGGTCTGTTCGCATTCCAGACGGCCGCAGCCATGGCCTGCGACGGATTAAATGCGGCTCCGCCTAACCCGGCTCTCTGCGCATATTTTCGCATTCAGGAAAGCTTTCAGATGCTTGTTAGTGAGACGGCATCAGGTACAGCTCTCTCGAGTGCAATGGAAGCCATGAAGAGCTTCGCAATGTTTCATGGTGAAAACGACAAGGGCCACAAAAATGCATCAGGTCCGAATTTCATTGGAACCGCCCTGGAATTTTGCCGTTACCGGGCTTTCATACCGGAGACTCTCTTTATTTACCTGTCTCCGCCCGATGACTACGTAATATATGTAATTGGGAGTGTCCTCCCGGAGCGCTGGCGTGATCTTTTCCCGCCGCGCTCCGTAGTAGCTCGCTCGGATGGTTTCGCTGTCACAAACCCTGCACCGGGAAGCCGCAACCCACCACTTCTACATTTTTCTCCGGGAAGCCTGCTGATATGTCCGACGAATCTCGAAGGAACAGTTCTCGACACGCTGCGCGAAGATCATTCCGCCTTGAACGAGAAATGGGACACATTCAAGCGAATGATTTCCCGCAGGCCTCTGTTCGCACTGGAAACAGATCTGGAAGATCTGTTCGCCCGTCTCGGCCCGCGCTGGAACTGTGAAGAAGTGCTTCCGGCACCTTTCAGGGAAATTTCCACAATGCGCTGGATAGTTGATGCAAGCCTCTTCAAGTTACAGTTCTTTTTGAATCGGGACGAATCACGTGAGCAGATTCTTCAAACAACGCGAGAGCTGATAGATAATCTGAAAAATTCACTGCCGGCTGCTTCAGATGAATTCCAGGGGCATCTTCGCCCAATACTGGAAAACATGCGCACCAATGTCCAGGGAAAAAGCGTCTTTCTCGAAGGTCCGGGGCTTGGAAAAGCAACAACTGACGCAGGCAACAGGCTCTTTGGCATAATCACCCGACTTGCGGCCGGCACCATTCCGGCCAGTCACTGAAATGATTACTTGATTTCAAGCGTCTTGCGAACACTTGCGGCAAGAGTGGTCGATGAAAATGGTTTCTGCAAAAAGTGAACGCCCTCCTCGAGAACTCCCCGTTGAGCGATCACGTCGGACGTGTAACCGGACATGAAAAGACATTTGAGTTTTGGAAACATTGTCAACAGACGTTTTGCGAGATCCCGGCCGTTCATTTCTGGCATTATGACATCGGTTACAAGCAATCGGATTTCTCCGGGATTTCCTTCGGCAATTCTTATGGCTTCTACCGGAGTAGCCGCGGTAAGAACCTTGTATCCAAACTCTTTGAGTATCTCTGCACTCATACGCAGTATCGATGGTTCGTCTTCGACTATTAACATAGTTTCCCGGCCGCCAACAACAGGTTCAGCGACAGCACCACGTTGTTCCGTTTGAATATTTTCCAAATGCCTCGGAAGATATATTCTGAAGGTGGCTCCCTTTCCCGGCTCACTGAAAACATTGATGAAACCACCGTTTTGTCTTACGGCGCCGTAAACCGTGGCCAATCCGAGGCCGGCCCCCTTTCCAGCACCTCTTGTCGTGAAGAAAGGCTCGAAAACATGTTCCATGGTTTCTTTGTCCATGCCACAGCCAGTGTCTGTCAGGGATAGCATGACGTAATCACCGGGACCGACGCCTGGAGCCCCAGAGGAGATGGGCGAACTCACGGAAACATTTTCAGTCCGAATGGTTATTCGACCTACACCTTCTATTGCTTTTCTCGCGTTGATGCAAAGATTTGTCAGGATCTGATCCAGTTGGGTGGTGTCGATTTTTACCCGCCAGAGATCGACTCCAGGAACCCATAACAACTCAATGTCTTCGCCGATTAATCTTCCAAGAAGTTTGAGAGTTCCCTGGATGGTCTCGTTGAAATCGAGAGATTTTGGCGAAATTGTCTGTCTGCGCGCAAATGCGAGAAGTTGCCCGGTAAGGTCGGCGGAACGCTTCGCAGCCTTGAGGATTTCTTCCAGGTCACTTTTCATCGAAAGGCCTGATTTAATCCTTACAAGTGCGATTTCCGCAAACCCGGTGATAACGCAAAGCATGTTGTTGAAGTCGTGAGCTACCCCACCGGCGAGTCTTCCAATGGATTCCATTTTCTGAGCTTCCAGTAACAATGTCTGCAGTCTGGCTTTCTCGGCCTCAGCCTGTTTACGATCTGAAATGTCCCGGACGAGTGCAAAAATATAACTGCGCCCGTCGAATTCAAAATAGATGGAATTGATTTCCACAGGGAAAAATCGATCTGTCCTGGTGCGTTGGCGACTTTCGAAAATCATCGACCCCTTGGCTTTAAGCTCCGACCAGTAACTGGACCATCGCTCAGAAGGGAAATCAGGATCGATGTCCTCAATCCTGAGCCCAATAAGCTCTTCGTTTCTATATTCCAGACTCCTGCATGCCTCCTCATTCACTAGTTGTATTTCGCCATTCTCTCCAATAAGAAAAAGGGCTTCGTGAATGTTGTTCAATGCGAAGTTCATCAGAGTTGTGCTCTGTTCGCTCTTTTTTCGTTCGGAAATATCGGCACAGGAGCCGGTCATCCGGACGGCTCCGCCGGAGAGATCCAGTTCGGTTTGCCCCGTCATATTCAACCACAGATACTTTCCGTCGACTCGCTTTACCCGGTAATCCATTTCGACGGGTGCACCATTGTGGATGCTATTTCCGAGAGTATCAATCACGCGTTGCGAGTCGTCCGGGTGCAAAATCGATTTCCAGGCTTCGATAGTTCGTGGGAATTTTTCTTTATCGTAACCCAGCATCGGATCAATGATTCCGGACCACTCCAGAGCGCCAGTGGAAATGTCCCAGTCCCAGAGTGCCACTTTGCCTGCCGCGGAAGCCTTTTCCAAACGAAGTTTTTCTTTAGCAAGAGCTTCTTCGGCAAACTTTATCCGGGTAAGGTCAACCGTGGCGATTCCGATTCCAGACACTTTGCCGGATTCATCTCTAAGAGGTTCGAAGAAAATATCCAGAAAAATTCTTTTATTATTAACCTTCAACCAGGTCTGAGTCCGGGCTTCAATTCCGGACTCAATAACTTTCTCCTTGATAGCGACGAATTTTGCAGCATCTTCAGCTGAAAAAATATCCGACTCCGTCTTTCCAACGATAGTTGCCTGGTCAAGTGTGCGCAGGTTATAAGCCCATGTAAAACGGTGATCCAGACCTTGGGTGGATACGGTTACGGGGGAGTTCTTCAGAGCCATAATAAACCGCTTTTCACTCTGCCTCAGAGCTTTTTCGCTCTCCCGCAGAGCATTCTCAGCACGATTGCGGTCCGCAATGGATCTGGCCTGCTGAATATTCTGATAGGCAGCGTTCGAAAGCTGATTGGCAAAGGTAAAAAGAGCCTCCGCGACGGCTTCGAACTGTTCCAGGGACATTGTTGGAACTTCGCGAAAGGCCTCGATAAAGGACTCCTCGTCCGCCCCTATTTCCCGGGCGTATTCCCGCATTTTCTCTTCGCTCTGGATTTCATTGCGAACCTGCCCGATCAACCAGTTTGCGATATGTCGGCCACCTGCGCTTATTCCGGCGCCTGCATCCCAGAGTCCGCCACTGAGGCAAGGCTGGATAATCGGACCCTCGGGATGAGGTCTTCCGATAATCGCATCAGATCTGAAACAGTTAGCATTCCCTTTATCGGTTTTGCGTATTATGTCTCTGCATAACCTGCAAAAGTTACTGGGAGCCGTAATAGGTTTGCCCTCAGGAGTCGTTATGACAGACGCCACGTTGCAGGCTTTCGCAAATTTATCCTGGAGACGTTGGATTTCCTCTACGTCGAAAAGATCTTCGAAGTGAATTTCAGCGTCGGATTCAATACCATCCGGACATATATGAAACGCAGAATTCATCGGAGCTTTATACATTATTAATCTCGGGCGCCTCGCAAATATCGGAACTTAACATGGTGGAAAAGAACAATTTCTCGAAAGCGCCGACGCTACCTCTCAATCATGTTTCTATCATATTCGAAATACTCGAACAATAAGCATCCGTAACCTTTATTATCTGTATCTGATAACAATGGCGTTACCTGTAGCCTATCATTATATGGGCTATTATTTCAAGCGAAGTCTAAGAGTATTGCGGGAAGCCGCGAAAGAGCTGTCCCAACGAATGCGAATGCAGTGAATTTCATTACGGGCGCAATATATAGCCTGGCGCACGGGCAAACGCATTATCGCTCAACTCTATTGTCAACAAAGCCATTTCGTCTTTGCATAAATCATGACTTTTCCTCAATTCTGATGCTATAGGAACCGGCTTTCTCATTCTCGATGCGGGTCGCATAAATCATGAATTGTTTTCCATTGTGCAAGCGCTTCATCGTGAAGCCCGGCCAATCGGACGGGATATTAGGCTTGGCGATGAGATCTCCATTCTCCACCCTGACTCCGAGAAGACGTTCAACGATGACTTTGTACAACCACCCAGCCGAGCCAGAATACCATGTCCAGGCTCCTTGCCCTTCGTGCGGAGACTCTGGTCCTTCAATATTGCCCGGTGTGACATACGGTTCGCCTTTGTACCGGTCAGCATTTCTGTTAGAGAGCAGCGGAGGCGACAATCTCTGGAAAGTATCATAGACTTTATCCGAATTTCCTGCGATGGATTGCGCCAGCATCGCCCAGGTCGCGGCGTGAGTATATACACCGCCATTTTCACGGATTCCGGGCGAATAGCGCGTCAGATAACCGACGTTTCGGTCAACCTCCGTGAAAGCCGGCGTAAACAGAAGAACTCCGTAATCTTTGTAAAGCCATTTTTCGACTTCGGAGAGAAGCTTACGGGCTTCATCACCCTCAACAATACCGTTAATTACAGCCCAGGTCTGGGCATTCAGAAATATTTTTCCTTCACGACATGACTGAGACCCCAGTGTTTTGCCGTCATCCGTCGTCGCTCTGAAGAACCAGCTCCCGTCCCAGCCGTTTTTTAAAATAGCCTTCTTCAAATCTGACGCCTTATCTTCATAGGACTGAGCCATATCGGGGTCACGACCAGTCGTTCCCCAGCAGGCAGTCTTCGCAAAATCACGCAGTATGCCATATAAAAAATGTGACAGCCATACGGATTCCCCCTTCCACTTCGGGCCAACCGCATTCAGTCCGTCGTTCCAGTCCCCTTCACCGATCAAGGCCAGGCCGCGAGAACTTCTGCGTTCCAATACTTTATTCAGGGCATTTTTGCAGTGCTCATAGAGAGTTCCCTCGCCCTTGTCGAGATACGGAACAACGACGTCGAGAATTCCGGAATCGTTGGTTTCCTTCAAATATTCAACGACAAGGTATGGAAGCCAGAGAAGATCATCGGAAATATCCGTCAGACGCCCCTCCTCCGAAATAGGATGCCACCAATGCTGAACTGTTCCATCGGAGTTCTGGTGTCGGGCATGAAGGAGAATCTGATCCCTGGTTTTGGCCGGGTCGAGAGTAAGATATATCAGACTGTCTTGCAGCTGATCCCGAAAGCCCAGAGCACCTCCGCATTGATAAAAAGCCGTTCTGCCAAACAATCTGCAAGAAATAGTCTGATATTTCAACCAATAATTTACGAGAACGTTTACCGCCGGGTCAGGCGTTTCAACTATCAGGCGCTCGCAAAGTTGAAGCCAGACAGATTTGGTTTCAGCCAGGAGTTCACTGGAACGCGACCTGACAGCGACAGTGTATTTTTCAGGAATGGGTACAGTAACTTGCGCGCCAGCTTCCTTCTCGACCGCACCAAGGCAAAAACCAATTGTAGTCGATTCACCGGGCTTCAGATAAATATCGAACCTCATCGAGGCAATCTGATCAAATCCGGTGCCGGTCAGATTTGAAAATTTGTCCGCCTTCCAGGCGCAGGCGTCTTTCCAATCGTTGTATTGCCCGAAAAATTCCTCTTTGGAACAGGTCAGAGAATTCGGCGCTCTATCAGCGATGAAAAAACATGTATACGGCCAATCTTTGTTCCAACCGGGATCGGCGGGAATATTAGCTGTCCAAAGGGTGCTATCCGCTATAATAGCGGCATCCGCGGGAGAATAACTAGTTCTGATGAACAGCTTGTGGAATTCTCTATGCCAATCAGGGAAAGCTCCGAGCAGGTATTCGAAATAGGTCACGAGGGAGAGTTTTCTGGGACGATAGGTATCATTTTTAATGGCAATGTTCCAAAATTCGGATGAAAAGCCGGGTGGAACAAAAAGGGTCCATTCAGAGGAAATCCCATTCAGCCGCGTTGAAAACGTTGTAAATCCCATCCCGTGAACGCATTCGTACTCATCGTAAACAGGCTTCAGTGGCTGAGGGGTCAGTGACCAGACATTTCCATCATCCAGATCTTTGAGAAAAATAAATTTTCCATCCCGATCCTGGATCATATCCTGGTTCCATCGCGTGATTCTGTTAAGCATGGAATGGCTGAGCCAGGAATATCCTCCTCCGGCCTGAGAGACGGTCAGCCCCCATGTTCCGTTGGAAATAACATTAATCCAGGGTCTTGGCGTTTTCCAGTCGCTGATTACGTAAGAAGCTCCCTTATCGGCAAAGTATCCGTAACGCCCCTCAAGCAACTTTTCTTTTCTTTCCATGTATATTATTCCTTTCCAGCGCCAGCTGCGATGCCTTTCATATAATGTTTCTGGGCGGTGAGAAACACCAGGATAACGGGGACCACCACCAGCACGGAACCGGCCATAAGCAGTCCCCAGTCGGTATTGTATTGCCCGTTAAGATTTGCCAGAGCCACCGGAAGGGTATAATTGCTTTCTTTCAGCATTATGATCAGCGGCCAGAGGAACTCATTCCAGGCTCCGATGAAAGTGAATACCGCCAGAGTCGCGATTACCGGCCTTGAAAGCGGAAGAATAATTTTCCAGAATATCCCGATTTCGGAACAGCCGTCAATCCGCGCCGCCTCTAGAATCTCCTCCGGAATGTCCATCATGAATTGCCTCAGAAGAAATATTCCGAAAACACTCACGGACCCTGGAATAATCAATCCTGCAAAGGAATTCAACAAACCCGCGTATTTCAATATGAGAAAAACAGGCATCATTGTCACCTGCCCGGGAACCATCATTGTCATCATCAGAAGAGCAAATAATCGCTCCCGCCTCGGAAACTGAATCTTGGCGAAAGCATATGCCGCCATAGAGTTCAAGATGACTGATAGTATAGTCAGTACAAGTGAAAAAATAATACTGTTCCACAGATTGACGAAGAGGTTTACAGCGCCGAAAAGATTTCGGTAATGCTCAAGGGTCGGACTGATGGGAATCAGGCTGAGGGTTCCGGAAAGGATCTCACCGGAAGGTTTGAACGAAGTTGAAAACATCCAGACGAATGGGAACAAGGTCAATATGAGCGAGGCAAGAAGAAAAAGATGAAATCCGATCATCCGCAACCAGGCGCTGCGTCTTGTGATGCCGACAGGATAATTCGTCGTCATACGCTGCCCTCGAGCCTTTTTTGGATACGACCCTGTATGATGGACATCGCGAGAATAATCACGAAAAGAGCATAGGCAATTGAGGAGGCATAGCCCAGGTTATAGAACTTAAAGGCATGCTGATACATGTACAAAACCACTGAGATAGTCGAGTTCAAAGGCCCGCCACCCGTCATAATGTATGGTTCCGCAAAAAATTGCAGATATCCTATGGTTGTCATGACGGCTACGAAGAAAGAGGTTTTTCGAAGCATTGGCAGAGTAATATGCCAGAACTGCTGGGAAGCATTTGCTCCGTCAATTTCCGCGGCCTCGTACAGGCTTTCAGGAATACCCTGAAGAGCAGCTATGTATATTATCATGTTGTATCCGAACCCCTTCCAGACCGCCATGAAAATCAGACATGGAAGAGCAAGCCATGTGTCCGAAAGCCAGTTCAAGGGTGAAAGGCCGATGGTTTTCAGAATCTGGTTGAACACGCCGAACTCCGGATTATAAAGCCATCTCCAGATCACCGCGACCGCGACCATCGTTGTTATTACCGGAATAAAAAAGCCGATACGAAACAAAGCTTTAAATTTGACGATCTTCCGGTTCAGGAGCAGAGCGGAAGCGAGGGAAAGAGTGATATTAAGGGGAACCCCTAAAAGTGAAAACAATAAAGTGTTTTTCAGGGAAACCCAAAAAACCGGATCCTCCCAAAGTCTGCGATAATTATCAAATCCGATGAAGTTCACTTTTGAGGGATCGCTCAACCCGTACAAGTTCCAGTTGGTAAGGCTGGCGAACAATGACGCAACGATAGGAATAAAAAGGAAAACAACAAGAATAATAATGGCGGGTGCAAGGAAAAATAATACCATCCCGGGTGGAGTACGATGGGATCGGTTTCCATCGCCTGGACCGGTTCTGAAAAAGATGACCAGAAAGATCAAAGGAAGAAGAAATATTGCCGACGCAGCAATTATAATCGCGGTTTTCCCCATGGATTCGGGTTGCACCCGCATGAGTCGCGCGATATTTCTATTAGCTGCTTCCGCGGCTTCGCCTGATGGCGTCTTTCCAAATAATGCTGCCTCCATTGTGCCTGAAAGCACATCGGCAATCTGTTCCCACTCGGGAACGCAAGGCGGAGCTTTCGCGTCCTCCAGTTGCTCTCTGAATGCATGCATATGGGAATTTTGCGCAAGTCGTGCGTCTTTCCATGCCAGACGATTCGCCGGAAGATTTTTCGAGAGTTCATACCAGTCGGCCTGAATATCAGGTCTCGACAGAAAATCAACGAATTTCCATGCAAGATCGCGATTTGGCGAACCTTTGAACATCACCAGATTACATCCGCCAAGAAATGAAGTATATTTTTTATCCATCGGCATTCTGGCGGTTGTCCATTTTCCTTCGAGGGCGGGTTTATTCCTTATGATTTCTGAGATCATCCATGGTCCGGAAATAAACATCGGGAAATACCCGGACTCGAATGCCGCGAGAAGATCCATGTCTTTTCCCGCCGCTACCGGCGCCAGCTTCTCATCAATGAAGCGCTTGAGAAATTCAAGAGTTTTCCCGAACTCAGGGATTGAAAGAACCGTCTCCCGGCCCGCTTGCGGAAAAAGCTCTCCACCCGCCTGCCAGAAAAACATCAGAAAAATCTGCCAGTCATTAATCGGCAGAGAAAACGCGTATCCGGGTTGGTTTGCCTGCCTCTTGGCTTTTACTATCTCGCTGCACAACTTATACATTTCCATCCAGGTTTCCGGAAATTTATTGAATCCGGCCGACCGGGCGATGTCTGAACGGTAATAAAAAACCCTGGTGTCCACATACCACGGGATTCCGTACAGGACATCATTTTGTCGGGCTGTCTTAATGGACTCGGGAAAGAAATCAGCTTCAGAAAGACCATTTTTCAAATTCAATCGTGAATTCAAAGGTTCAAGAGCATTCATTGCCTCGAACTCGGGCATCCATGTCGTACCCATTTGACAAATATCCGGAGCCAGGTTGCCGACGACTGCCGTCACAAGCTTTTCATGGGCTCCGGTCCAGGGGATGGCCTGCACCAGAATTTTGGCTTCAGGGTTTTCCTTTTCAAATCGATCCGCAAGAACACGGATAAGCTTGCCCTCAGACCCCATCGCCCAAAATTGGAGAATTTTTTCTTCGGTGCCTGCCCTGCTGGTTCCGGGCAGAATACTGAATAACAGAAGAATAAACAGGCAGATGAGCCGCTTTAATAGAATATTACATCGTGAAGCAGGAAAAATATCATTTCTCATCTGAAGCTCCCGCAATATTCACAATATACAACGCAGAGGCGATACCGACTTCACCTGAAGACGGGCGATTCATGCCTCGTCCGAAGAAAAACTGAATATTAAGTTTCGTAATATTCACGAGATTTCACGTAGTGGCGGGTTTAAAACCCGCCACTACTAATGAACGATGCAAGCCTCGCACCTGCAGCAGAATATTTTTCAGAAAACGCTTGTTACTTGAATTTTGCATTTTGCTCATTTGTATTTTCAAATATCAGGGAACCGAGCTGAATGCCCGGCTCAAGAAAGAACCAGTTGAATTTTGCATCGGATCGACCGACTAGATCAATATTATGCGCCGCAAGCGAAAATCCCGTCTTGGAACCAATCAAATTAAACTCCCGTTTCGGAATTCCCAGAACAAATTCATACGAAGAAACGTGTCGCGACTTGCTCTTCTTGAACTGAGAAAGAATTTTGTCCGATTGAACCTGATTAAAGAACTCTCTTACACGAAGCGATTTCAGATCGGCTGACGGGGAAACTATGATCTGATAATCTTTTTTTCCGGACCAGACAAGCCCGTTGGATTCAGAATCAAGAAAAATCTCGACGCTGTCATCCTGATACATTTTCTCGGACGGCGATTGAACCACCAGTTCTGAGTCATGGAGACTGATTTTGATAAACAGAAAATTGCTGTTATGCAGAAAAACAGCTTTGCACTGATAATCTTTCTGGTAATTGCTTCCGAACTGGAGAAATGATTGATCAAGGCAAATCCCCGGCTTCGCTTTTTTCCAAAGATCAGCGGAACGACTGTTTGTACAGCTTAAATCGGAAAAAGAGGTGGAATCCGGAATTTTTTCGACATACATAACTGGCTTTTCATGAGGCAGATAACACTTGTACTGGAATCTGGGAAGAGTCGGAGCAAGATGTGCCGCATCTATACTCTTCGTTTGTTTTGGGTAAATCTCTGGTTTGAGCGAAATCGATCCGCCGTTCTCATCTACAAAGCCCGCCCTCATCATTCCCCTCTTTATCTCGGGAACACGCATGAAAGTTTTCCAGACGAATTCTGATCGAAGATTCTCGATCATGAGTAGAATCGGCCCCTGGTTGATTGCATACGTATCACTCGCAAAAAAACCTTTATCGAGATTCATGGAATCCGAAAACCCGTATCGCCCCCACATCTGTTTATGATATTCGCGAAAAATATGTTTCAGAACCCGTATCGAAAGCTCCGGAGTGAAAACAATTGAACCACCGGCGGCGGAGGGTGCAACCGTCCCATCGTTCTGAGCGGGGCCCGGCGGGCTTCCGTATGCGCAGTAGCCATCAGGGCCAATTGATGCGGTCAAACCCCAGCAATCATCGTCAAAAGTCTTGAAGGAACGGCGCGAGTCGAGACAATATTGTCGATTAATCAGGGTTGCCTGAATGGAGTTTTCGAAATAATCAGCAAATCCATCGTATTTATCTCGAAAATCGATCCAGATGTGTGAATATTGGTGAGTAAACAACGAAGGACAATAGATGCATTCCCTGCCGCCATATATTCCTACGATTCGTTTGAGATTTTTCCATGAGGTCGGATCGATTCCGTTTGTCGTTGAGCCCATGGCCAGGATATACATCAAAAGCGATTCGGCATACTGAGTCCAATAGTTTGAAAGAAAACCCTCCTCGGGTTTCCAGCCCATGCAGAGAAACTCTGTACCGTTTTTCATCCATCGCCAGTCGACCCTGTTAAATATGATCCTGGAAAGGCGCGCAATTTGCGGATCATTATAGTATTTCCCGGCGAACAGGACCCCGGCCATCAAGAGCGCAGTATCAACCGAAGATATTTCACAATTTCCGGATCGCTTTCCAGTGGTTGCATCAAGGAAATGATAATAAAAACCGTTTTTCCGCTCAGCTTTATTTGCGAAGAACTCAAGAGTATTGATAGTTCTGCGTCTAGCTTCATCTTTCGCGATCCAGTTTCGCTCTGCTCCAATGGCTAGAGATGTCAGGCCAAATCCGACTCCAGCAATCGAACCAGGAATTTTTTGAAAATCCGGAACGGAAAAATTGTCAGCGCGATCGAGTACGATACCGTTTTCAGGATTCGCGCATTCGACGAAGTATTTGAATGTTTCTCTCTGTATTTGATCGAGAAATTTTTCGTCGGAAGGCGATATCGAATATGCCGAAAAAGCTATAATCGGCATCAAAATAGCAAAAAGGAAAGCAACTAATAAACTACGCAGGAAAAACCTTGTCTTTTTATTGATTATTCATTGAAAAAGAATATCAGATCAAAATTTCACAAATTTTCTTGTGATAGGAATTTGCTTTTTCAGTTTAAGGATATCAAATCTGAAGCTGAATAACAACTACTTGCCTTCCTTGTTCAGATTAAGATAATTGACTTGAATTTCTAATATTTATATCCTCCGGAAGGAAATATACCCCCCAAAGCTTGATATGAGCCTGTACTGCGGATGTTTGCGGAAAACTTCTGAAAAAGCCGTTATTACAAACTTTTCCCCAGGAAGGTCAGCAAATGCCTGGCAGGGGGGAAGCCAGCCTTCTTTGGCCC
>JADFYG010000098.1 GCA_015233155.1 Candidatus Rifleibacteriota bacterium | reverse complement strand
GTGCCTGATACTGGTGCTCCGCCGGGGCCTGTCATGGTGCAGTTCGTGGTGTTGATCGAAGCGAGGGCATGGACTCAACGACGATTAACACAACAAACTTAACGATGACGGGACCCGGCGGAACACCGGTCTCAGGAACGGTAACGTATTCCGGTCTAACCGCGAACTTCACGCCAGCAGCTGCTCTCGCTTTCAACTCAACCTATACCTTCACGATCACCACCGGCGTCAAGGACCTTGCAGGCAACCCGATGGCGGCAAACTACACATGGACCTTCTCAACCGGTGCAGTTCCCGATACCACGCCGCCAACGGTGGCTTCCACAGATCCAGCTAGTGGCGCCGTAAGCGTAGCCATCAACAAAACACTCGTTTCGATCTTCAGCGAGAGCATGGACTCGACAACGATAAACACCACAAACTTCACGGTTATAGGTCCTGGTGGAACACCAGTTTCAGGCACGGTAGCCTATGCGGGCTTGACGGCGAGCTTTACACCCGCCACGAATCTCGCTCTCAACGCCACCTATACAGCCACGATTAAAACCGGTGTCAAGGACCTTGCAGGCAACCCGATGGCGGCAAACTACACATGGACCTTTATGACCGGCGCCGCACCCTCCGTTACTAACACCGATCCTGCGAGTGGAGCTGCGAATGTGGCTGCTAACAAAAAGATCTCCACGACCTTCAGCAATGCAATGGATTCCACAACAATTAACACAACAAACTACACTCTGAAGGGACCCGGCGGAGTATCTGCTTCAGGAACAGTAACCTATGATTCGGTAACCAAGGTTGCGACATTCACACCCACAAGCCTTCTCGCCCTCAACGCAACATATACGGTCACGATTACCACCGGCGTCAAGGACCTTTTAGGCAATGCACTGGCCGCAAACTACACATGGACCTTCACAACCGGCGCAGCACCCGCCGTTACCAACACCGATCCTGCGAGTGGGGCTGCGAATGTGGCTTCCAACAAGAAGATCTCCACGACCTTCAGCAATGCGATGGACTCCACAACGATTAACACAACAAACTACACTCTGACAGGACCTGGCGGAGTATCCGCCTCAGGAACAGTCACCTATGATGCGATAACCAAGGTTGCGACCTTTACACCCACAAGCCTTCTCACCCTCGGCGCCACATATACGGTCACAATTACTACCGGCGCCAAGGACCTTTTAGGCAATGCACTGGCCGCAAACTACACATGGACCTTCACAACCGGCGCTGCACCCACCGTTACCAACACCGATCCTGCGAGTGGAGCTGCGAATGTGGCTTCCAACAAGAAGATTTCCACGACCTTCAGCAATGCGATGGACTCCACAACGATTAACACAACAAACTACACCCTGACAGGACCTGGCGGAGTATCCGCCTCAGGAACAGTCACCTATGATGCGGTAACCAAGGTTGCGACATTCACACCCACAAGCCTGCTCGCCCTCAACGCCACCTATACAGTCACGATTAGCACTGGCGCCAAGGACCTCATAGGCAATGCACTGGCGGCAAGCTTCACGTGGACCTTCACGACCATAGCCCCACCCACGGCAACTCCCACTAGCCCTGCAAGTGGTGCGACAGATGTTGCTCTTAACCAGAAGATCATCGCATCCTTCAGCAGGGACATGGATTCAACGACGATCAGCAGTCTGACCTTCACGGTGGTTGGGCCCGGCGGCACGCCGGTCGCTGGATTGGTCACCTATAATACGGCATCCAGGACTGCTACATTTATAGCCTCACCCACCAATTTCATAGTAAGCACCATCTACTTTGCCACGATTGCCACCGGAGCCAAGGACCTGGCGGGCAATGCTCTTGCGACAAATTGTACGTGGAAGTTTACGACAGGTATCAGGACATTAGCTGCCCCGGTACCCCTTGGCACAGCCGCACCCTATGGTGGAGCTGGTGGCTCCGCTGGTATGACCAACCAGGGAACCTTAACAGTAGTGCATGGTGATATCCTCACCACTGGCGCGGCAACCCTTATCACCGGGTTCCACGATTCCGGCGGCAATGTTTATACTACAACGGGCTCTAATGACGGATTAGTGACCGGGTTGATATATACGGCAACTACTCCTCCAGGCTCCACTCCGGGCGCATCCGCTACTGCAGCCGATGCCGACGCACGAACTGCTTATACGAACCTGTCTCCCGCTGCCCTCCCCGGAGGCATAGACGTCTCAGCATACGGCGGTGGTGCCGGAGATCTCGGCAATCGCACCCTCCTTCCCGGCATCTACCAGTCAGCACCGGGGTCATTTAAAATACAAAGCGGGGATCTCACACTCGACGGCCAGGGTGATCCGAATGCGGTCTGGGTATTCCAGATGGCGAGTAGTCTCACTGTAGGCGGTCCGGGAGCAGCATTCCCACAAAGCGTCAAGCTGATAAACGGTGCCCAGGCAAAGAATGTCTATTGGCAGGTCGGCAGTGCCGCGACTATCAACGCCGGTGGCGGTGGCAACATGGTTGGAACCATAATCGCGAAAGCAGGAGCCGCGTTTTCTACCGCCGGTAACGTTGCAATAGTTACACTGGATGGCAGGGCGCTAGGTCTGGATGCTTCCGTTACGTTGGTGAACACCGTCATCAATGTGCCCCAGTAACAAATAACGAATATCCCGCTCGTGTGCATGAACCACGAGCGGGATGTTTAACCCCGATCTGTCACTCATGTGACAAAGACCTTGGAAATAAAGATCAGAGAGGACTCCACATATGTTAGACATTATTGCAGCCGTACTGATTCTGGGTTGGGTGTTGGGAATGGTTTCATCTTACACGATTAATGGGTTTATTCACCTTCTGCTCGTCATCGCCATCATAGTGATTCTCGTGCGTGTCATCGGCGGCCGGAAGCCACTTTGAACTAAATGTCCTCCTCCCATCCGGATAACTGACTCGGTTTATGCTTCGATCCGTGATAGAGAGTTTGATCACGAAAGGGAAATTTATGCGTAATTGTTCATTATCCTGCTTTCTCTGTCTCCTGTTTCTCTTTCCGGCGGTAACATTCGGATACGGGCACTACACCGTCTATTCGCCTGTCCTGGCGGATGTCTACGTTGATAATGAATACAGGGCGACAATCTCAGCCACACAAACCCTGAAGCTCATTTTGTCCGGCCCACAATCTTATGTCATCGGCGTGCAGGCCAAAGACACCGGACAGACTTACAAGGAATCGGTCAATGTCGGAACCAATATGAACGAACATCGTGACATTCGGGCTTTCCTGAATTCAGAATCGAATCCACAGCAGCTGAATGCGGAAATCACCGTCTACTCGCAAATTCCTGCTGACGTCTACGTCGATAGCATCCTCAAGGCATCCGTCAATGCCACCCAACCCATGGCAATCAATTTGTCCGGGCCACGCTCGTATGTCTTCGAAGTGCGTGCAAAGGGGTCGAATATGATCTACAGGGAAGAAGTCAGCATTGCTGATAACTCTGTTGTAAAGAAAGAAATCCGGGCATTTTCAGAAGTCCAGTCTCAAACCTACCTGCCTGCCGGAACTGTAGTTCCGGTACCGGCTCCAATTCAGGTTGCCGCGCCGCAAGGGGGAATTTCGCGGGAAGAGATGAATGCCGAGATTCATAAAGCCACGGCACAGGCAAAAGCAGAAGCACTTTCGGAGGAAGCCGGACGCAGGAAACGTGCGGATCAACGTGCTCTGACGAACAAAGGAATTGCCCACGTTGTGGGTGTCGAAGCAAACCCGGGTCTATCGGGTTCGGTGAAAAACATGGAACGGATAAAACTCCTTATAGAAGCGATCCCCAGTTTCAAAAAATAGCGCGAATCATTCGGGAGAATGTGACAGATTCCCAGGCGAAATTTCTTTGGCTGTGAATGAAGAGAAGAAGGCGGAGGACGCAAAATGGATCGAATGTATCGGATTGTTGAGATTTACAAAAATCGTGGACCAGCTGAAGAATACAGCGTTGTTGCTATCATGGAAACACATGTTGAAGCGGAGGAAGCGGTCAAAAAACTTCAACAATCAGGAATAGACCTGAAAAAATGTTCCATCGTCGGGAAGGAAAATATCACAGGGGAACATGTCGTCGGGTATTACTACGCCGGGGATCGTATCGCCTACTGGGGAAAAATGGGGGCCTTCTGGGGAGGAGTGTGGGGATTGTTAGGTGGCTCAGCCTTCTTTTTGATTCCCGGAGTCGGGCCAGTCCTGGTGGGAGGTACATTTGTTTCTGCAATAGTCGGCGCCCTTGAGGGAGCTGCAGTAGCTGGAGGACTAAGCGCCCTGGGGGCTGGGTTCTATAACATCGGAGTTCCAGCTGAATCAGTAGTTGACTATGAGACTGCTATTAAGGGCGAGCGTTTTGTTGTAATAGTTCATGGTAATTCCGAGGAAGTTGCTAAAGCTAAAATACTGCTGGAGCCGGCCGCCAGGGAAGAAAATCTGATCTCCGCATAGCAACCGGCATATAATGTGTAATTAATATCTCTGACCGTAGAGAGTGATAATGATCGGGGAATAGAGCTGGCCGGGGAATTCCTCGTCGCCGCTGCAGCGTAGACGATTATCATAGGTGGCCTCAATCAGGCGCAGTCGGCTCTCGTGTCGTTTCTTATCGCCGTTTTCCATCGTCTCAGCCCGACACGTTTAGACGAAGTTAGGTAGAAAAAAATGACGGATCAATCGAAGCTGGTTATTGAAACTACTGGACATGGAGCGATGAAACTGGGATACATTGGTTCTGTCGTCGATGTCCTGGCCGCAAGGCTGCCTGATGCGCTTTCATGCAAGAGATTTATTGCGGCTGATCACTTATTCGGATTTGAGCTGGCTTCACCTCGGGACAAAAATTCACTTGGTGAGGCTCTGATCGTCAATGGCATCTGTTATGCGACATCTTCAGATAATACTTCTCCCGACTACAACCGCACAATCTTCGGAAATGAATTTGTGACTGGCGGCATGTTTATTATTCCTCCGGGAGCTGAGCCCAGTCATAAATGCAGTACCAGTGCCGACGGATCTCCATTCAGTCTAATAGATTTTTATACAGAGCTCCACAAAACCGTTAAACAGCCGCTTGCCTTCGTAGGACTCGCGGAATGCGCCAGTTTCCATGGGACGGCAATAGGGAAACCTCCCATCAATGGAAATGCCATATTTAATCATCAAAGTGAGTATTTCCCCAATCCGGAAACAGTTAGTAATAATGTGGCAGCCTTTGTGATAGGTGTACTCACCGATTATGAGAATACAGAGCTGAGCGATATCAACAAACAGCTTGAGGTGGTACTCTATAAAAATCCCTTTTCCTCAGGCTCAGGCTCAGTCCTCAGCAACCACGCTCATGTGCTCACTCTGAAGCAACCGGTGAGCAGAATTGATGAAATTACACCTGATCTGGTTGATAAAGCCTTGCATCTCTTCCCTGATGGGACGTCTCTCCGCTCTCTACGCGCTGATGTCTACACAATCAGCTCTCTCATTGATTACCAGGATAAGAATATTAAGGAGACCTCATAAATATGGGAAAGTCACAAAGGGCTGCACAGCTGCTTGTAGATTGTCTCGAAAAACATGGAGTGGAATACATTTTTGGTATCCCCGGCGCCAAAATTGATAGTGTGTTTGATGCCCTGCTTGACTCTTCAATCAAAGTTATCGTCTGCCGTCATGAACAGAATGCTGCTTTCATGGCTGGTGCTTATGGTCGTTTAACGGGAAAGCCAGGTGTTGTACTGGTCACTTCAGGCCCGGGAGTTTCCAATCTTGCCACAGGTTTATTAACGGCAACCACGGAAGGTGATCCTGTTATTGCGCTGGGTGGTGCCGTCCCTCGGAGCACAAAACTCAGAGATACACATCAAAATGTAAATAACCTCAGACTAATGGAAGCAGTCACCAAAACCGGGATGGAAGTCATTATGGCGGAAAATATCCCTGAAATTGTGGAAAACGCCTTCAGAATAGCAACAGAACCACGGTGTGGTGCGGTATTTATCAGTTTGCCGCAGGATGTTTTGATGGAACTGACGGCTTCAGAGGCTAATGAACCGGTTCCCACCGCTGCATGGAGTGTAGCCACTGATGCGGTCGTGGAGCGTGCCGCTCAACTCATAAACGAGGCTCAGCTGCCGGTGCTGTTACTTGGGTTGGAAGCCAGTCGTCCCGAGAATGCCGTCGCTGTGCGCAGGTTATTGGAGAAAGCTCCACTTGCGACGATAGGTACATACCAGGCGGCAGGTGCTGTTTCCCGGGAGCTTATAGACTGTTTTATAGGGCGTGTAGGCTTGTTTAAGAACCAGCCCGGCGATCCATTGCTCGCGGCTGCCGATGTGGTGATAACCGTTGGATACGATGGCATCGAGTATGAACCCGGAGTATGGAATGCGGGAAAAGCAAAAAAAATAATTCATATCGATTATCACAGGGCAAACATTCATACGGCGTATTTGCCCAGCCTTGAAATAACCGGTGATATAGCCGCCAATCTCCTGCTGATTATGCCAAAACTAAAAAGACGCAAGAAACTGTTTGATCTGCCCCTTGTCAATGATCGACAGCAACAGATTACCGCAAAGTTCGAAAGAGGGGCACACTATTCAGGCTCGCTAATGCACCCTCTGCGATTTATACACGATCTCAGCAAAACGCTTGATGATGACTCCACGGTAATCAGCGACGTCGGATCGCATTACATATGGCTCGCACACTACTTCCGATCTTTTCAACCTCACCATTTGCTGTTCAGTAACGGGCAACAGACTCTTGGAGTTGCGATGCCATGGGCTATGGCCACCACCCTGGCGCGACCCGGGAAGAAAGTCGTTTCCATCTCAGGTGACGGAGGCTTTTTGTTTTCAGCCACAGAGCTGGAGACTGCCGTGCGGGAAAAAATGAACTTTGTGCATTTTGTGTGGTGTGACGGTGCCTATAATATGGTGCTGGAACAGCAAATTCTCAAATATAACCGCGAAAGCGCAGTTCGCTTCGGTTACGTCGACATCGTAAAATTCGCGGACAGTTTTGGTGCAAAAGGGTTCAAGGTTAACGATAGCGATGATTTTATTCCTATCCTGACCGACGCATTGAAGCTGGAAGGCCCGGTCATTGTGGAAGTGCCCATCGATTATTCAGACAATCCGGAATTGTTTAAAACAAAAATAGAGAGCATAGGTCATTAAGAAAGCGCACTCTTCACAACTGTCATCGATTAAGGAGATATGATGCAACACCATGCTGACTACGCCAGCAACAAAACCAGTATGAAGGCCCTTGTTTTCCACGGCCCGAATAGTCTGGCATGGGAGGATAGACCCAAGCCTAAGATAATGAATGCAACTGACGCTATCATACGTATCACTACGACCACTATTTGCGGCACTGATCTCCACATTCTGAAGGGCGATGTTCCGACGGTCACGGACGGACGTATTCTCGGCCATGAAGGAGTTGGGATAGTCGAGGAGGTTGGGACGAACGTATTGAATTTTCGCAAAGGAGATAAAATACTCGTTTCCAATATTACCTCCTGTGGCAGATGCAGCTTCTGCAAGAAAGAAATGTATTCCCATTGCCGCACTGGCGGCTGGCTTCTGGGCAACAGCATCGACGGCACTCAGGCCGAGTATGTCAGAATTCCTCTTGCCGATACCGGCTTGCACATGCTAACGCCAGAAGTTGATGATGAAGCAGTGGTAATGCTCAGCTGTATTCTCCCCACCGGGCTGGAATGCGGTGCATTGAGCGGCCAGGTTAAGCCCGGAGATGTCGTTGCAATCGTAGGCGCCGGTCCGGTCGGCCTTGCCGCACTGCTCACTGCACAACTCTATTCTCCCGCTGATATCATAATGATCGATATCGACGACCATCGACTGGAGGTCGCCCTATCGTTCGGCGCAACGAAGATCGTGAGCAGCTCGGACGGGAGGGCAGTGGAGCGGATCATGGCGCTGACACAAGGTGCCGGAGTGGATGTGGCAATCGAGGCCGTCGGTCTCTCCACTACCTTTGACATCTGTCAGGCGATCATCGCTCCTGGCGGACGCATTGCAAACGTAGGCGTTCACGGCAAATCGGTCGAGTTACACCTCGAAAGGCTCTGGTCCTCCAATATTACGCTCACCACGCGTCTGGTTGATGCGAGCACGACGCCGATGCTGCTCAGGATGGTTCAGTCGGGACGCCTCGACGCAAAAAAACTCGTCAGCCACCGGTTCAGGCTGGCTGAAATCATGAAGGCATATGATACATTCTCTAACGCCGAAAAGCAGCACGCATTAAAGGTGGTGCTTAACAACGCGCCACCCGGTGAATGAAGCTCTCGGCAGAGAGCGTTCCACTCCTTCCTCACTGAAAATGTAAGTCGTATGGTGTTATCGCGGGCGTTAATTTAAAAACGATATACTACCAGGAGATAATTATGCGGCAGATGCACAAAGTTGTCCGGGAACTGATAGAACTGATTAAAGCAAATAACTGGGAGAATAAGTTCAGCGAAGCCATCGCGAATGCTCAAAAGAAAAATGTTCCACAAATCAGACAGATAAAGAATCTTCAGGATTATTTGACATGGATTAACGCATTTTTACATTGGATTCCGACGGAAAATGAGCCAGGCAGTGAAGTTATCAACCGTCTCTCCGAATTTCATTTCATACTCGATCAGCATCCATTACTAGAGTTACAGGATGCTATAAAACCGCGCGACCACGCACCGGCAGTGAAACCTCTCTCCGCCTGGATGGTGAACTATGCAAAGGCGCTTGGTGAATTTCTTGACACACCAGAATCCTTAACGCCGGAGTCGATAGAAACGTTTTATAAATCGCCCAGCTACAATATGGGTGATTATATTCGCCCACACGGTGACTGGAAAACCTTCAATCAGTTCTTCGCCAGAAACTGCAAGCCTGGTATGCGACCGATTGCCGCACTGTGCGATCAAAATATAATAGTATCGCCAGCTGATTCCACATTTGCCGGACAATGGGAAATCCGATCGAATTCGCATGTCACCGTCAAAAATCTGCACTGGAAAATTCAGGAATTAATGGAAGATAGTCCCTACAGGGATTGCTTTACAAACGGTTCATTCATGCACAGTTTTCTCGGGCCCAATGACTATCATCGGCAACACACTCCGGTCGGAGGAAGGGTTGTCGAGGCACGAGTCATTCCGGGGAAAGTGTATGTAGAGGTACAAGCCATACCCATTAAGGATGACTCAGGTGGCGGCCATCGGCTGGAGGGTGTACGCAAATTTGACACACCTGACAATGCCGGGTACCAGTTTGCTCAGGCTCGTGGTTTGGTAGTGCTGGATACTTCCATCGGTCTGGTTGCTGTACTCCCCATGGGAATGGGTCAGGTATCTTCCGTTATCCTCACAGCGGAAGTGGGTGTGACGCTGCGTAAAGGGGAAGAAATATCTTACTTCCAGTTTGGAGGTTCTGACATTGTTGTTCTCTTCGAAGCGCGGAGTAATGTCTGCTTTACTGCACAGCCAGGTGTCCACTATAAGCAGGGAACTAAAATTGCACAGGCATACCCCGTCGTCTAATGCCCCTCTGTCACTCCATCTTCGGCCTGGCAAGCCGATTTCGATATCATTATACAAAGAGGTCTTGAAATTTGTTTTATCGGGCGGGCTTGAAACCCGCCACTGCGATAATTATGACTGAATACATAAACAAGTCTCATTGCGCTTCTTATAACCTCTCATCAAGGAACTATTCAACTTGACGTCCCTGAACACGACCATTATCGAAAACCTGCATCAATTGTGGGCACGTCTCCGTGGAATCCGTCCGGCCCAAAGACGCGACGGTGATGAACAACCTCTTAGATCCGAGTTGTTTAGCGCATCCCAGATGGTGCAACACGCCAAGGCGCTCGCCACGGAACATCTGTTGAACGAAGACAATACCACCGAACAACTGCTGGCACGACTCGGGAAGAACGAAAGTGTCCTATATGAAGTTCATGACCTGCTCACAGAGGCCATGAAGGAAAATCGGTGGATTACTCCGGCTGGGGAATGGTTTCTCGATAACTTTTATCTTATGGAAGAACAGATTCGCACAGCCAAGCGACATCTGCCAAAGGGTTACAGCAAAGAACTTCCCCGCCTGAAAAACGCGCGGTCAGCCGGCCTTCCTCGTGTGTATGATATAGCCCTGGAAACGATATCTCACGGTGATGGCCGGGTTGATCCTGAGAGTCTCACCAGTTTCGTAACAGCCTATCAGACAGTCACCGTGTTGAAACTGGGGGAATTATGGGCAATCCCCATAATGTTACGTCTGGCGCTGATTGAAAATCTCCGACGTGTTGCAACTCGGATTGCTGACGAAAGAATCAACCGGAAACAAGCCGATTATTGGGCTGATCGTATAACCGAAACATTCGAACGAAATCCCAAGGATCTGATTCTGGTCGTTGCGGACATGGCACGTTCAAATCCTCCGATGAACAGTTCCTTTGTTGCGGAGCTTTCACGCCGTCTGAAGGGTCAGGGCCCCGCCCTCGCATTGCCGCTAACCTGGATTGATCAGCAACTCTCGGATTCAAGTCTGACAATCGAACAGTTAGTCCAGTCTGAGAACCAACAACAAGCGGCAGATCAGCTTTCCATAAGCAACAGCATCAGTAGTCTCCGTTTTCTTGGCGCCATGGACTGGAGCAAATTCGTCGAAGCCATGAGCGTTGTCGAACAAACCCTTTGTGAAGATCCGGCGGGTGTTTACGGGAAAATGGATTTTGCCACTCGTGATCATTATCGTCACGTTGTTGAGAAGATAGCGAAGAATAGCACATTGTCCGAAAACGAGGTGGCACTAGCGGCTATCCGCCTTGCCGGGGAGCGCGAGCGAAAAGTAGACGGCAACGATCGGGAAAATCACGTCGGTTTCTACTTTATTGATAAAGGGTTGGCGCAGCTCGAAGAGTGCGCCGGCGTGCGCCTGTCTTTCACTGAGGCGATTCGAAAGGCCATTCACAGGTTTCCCGTGTTTTTCTATCTTGGCGCGATCTGTCTTATAACCACGATCATAACCGGACGTCTGATTGCAGAAGTTCGCTCCGATGCTGTATGTGCCTCCTGGGTGTGGCTTATCAGCATACTCGCGATTCTTAGTGTAAGCCAATTAGCAATAGCCCTGGTTAATTTGCTTTCGACGCGCCTCGTGGCACCTCACTCCCTGCCTCGAATGGATTTTTCCAAAAAAATTCCTCCTGAATCATCTTCTCTGGTTGTCGTCCCCACGATGCTTACAGGCTCTGAAAATATCGAGCATCTGATCAACGCTCTGGAAGTCAGGTTTCTGGCCAACAGGGACGCAAACCTGTTCTTTTGTCTACTCACGGATTTTCGGGATGCAGCCGAGGAAACAATGCCTGATGATGAGGCGCTCCTATTATTGGTCAGGCAGGGCATCGAAGAGCTGAACAAAAAGTACGGAACTTCAAAATATGACATTTTTTTCCTTTTCCATCGTCCGCGCCGCTTCAATCCCAAGGACCATATCTGGATGGGTTACGAGCGTAAACGCGGGAAGCTGGCTGCACTGAATTCTTTGTTACGTGGCGGCTCAAGAGATTTATTTTCGCTTATCGTAGGTGATACGAATGCATTGGAGAAGGTGAAATACATCATTACCCTCGACACTGATACACAGCTTCCACGCGATGCGGCACGGGAGCTGGTAGGCGCTATGGCGCACCCCCTGAATCGTCCGCAATATGATGAAAATATGCAGTGCGTTAGTACCGGATACGGTATCCTGCAGCCACGGGTGTCCGTGAGCCTTCCCGGTTCGAATCGATCACGATATGCCCGAATGTGGGGAAGTGATGCCGGCATGGATCCATATACCCGCGTTGTCTCCGACGTATATCAGGACCTCTTTGAAGAAGGCTCATTCATTGGCAAGGGCATATATGATATAGATGCTTTTGAGCACGCCCTCAGGGGCCGATTTCCTGAGAATCGCATCTTGAGCCACGATCTCATCGAAGGCTGCTATGCGCGGGCAGGCCTCCTGAGCGATGTACAGCTATTTGAAGATTACCCATCTCGCTACAGCGCGGATGTAAGCCGCAGACATCGGTGGATTCGAGGTGATTGGCAGCTATTCAGATGGATACTGCCAACCGTCCCCGGCCCGGACGCGCACTTTCAGAAGAATCCCATCTCACTGCTTTCACGATGGAAAATTTTCGACAACCTTCGACGCAGTCTTGCTCCTTTGGCATTAACACTTCTGCTTATACTGGGTTGGACAGTCTTACCGAAGCCATGGCTCTGGACACTGTCAGTCATGGGGATCATGCTGATTCCTTCCTTACTTACCTTTCTCATTGATCTGTTTCAGAAGCCGGATGATGTTCTTTCCGGCCGCCATCTTCTCGCTAATTTGCGTGTGAGCGGCAGGAGCCTTGGCCAGATTGCTTTTATAATGCTCTGTCTTCCCTATGAAGCATATTTCAGCATGGATGCTATTATCCGCACCATATGGAGAATGCTGGTTATAAACAGACGGCTTCTCGAATGGAACCCTTCCGGTGATTCTGATGGCGCTGACCGGAATAGTCTTGCCGGCGTCTGTCGAACCATGTGGATCTCCCCGGCCATCGCTATCTCCACAGTTATTTATCTTTCGCTTATAAGACCGGGCGCCTTGATAGCTGCATTGCCTGTACTGACCCTCTGGTTTATTGCCCCCCTGGTCGCATGGTGGATCAGTGAACCGCTGCATCGCCGAGAGGCGAAACTCAGCACACAACAGATCAAATTTCTGAGAAAGATTTCAAGAAAAACCTGGGGCTTCTTCGAGAATTTTATCGGACCGAAGGATAACTGGCTTCCGCCAGATAATTTTCAGGAACACCCCATTGCGAAAATTGCTCATCGCACGTCGCCGACGAACATGGGACTTGCACTTCTGGCCAATTTGTCGGCATGGGACTTCGGCTACATCTCAACAGGACAACTCATTGATCGCACGGAACATGCGTTCCGCTCGATGGAAACCCTGGGGCGTTACAAAGGACACTTCTACAACTGGTATGACACAGAGTCTCTAAAACCACTTCTGCCTATTTATATTTCCACCGTGGACAGTGGAAATCTTGCCGCCCATCTGTTGACATTACGGGCAGGCCTCATGGGACTCGCTGATGAGCGAATAACGGGGCCAAAAGTGTTTGACGGCTTAAGCGACACACTCATGGTTCTCATGGACGTCGCCGGTGAAACTGCCCCGGCCAGTGTCATTAAGGTACATGCCGATTTAGCGTCTTTGTGCGCCTCCCCTCCGGATAAACTTGAACCTGCACGGGAGATACTTTGCAGGCTCATCGCATCAGCCCTGGAAATGGTTCATGACATTAACTCCGATCCTGAAAGCCAGATCGGAGTTAATGTCATGAACCATTTCCAGGGCTGATGCGATATCTCACGGTGATGGCCGGGTTGATCCTGAGAGTCTCACCAGTTTCGTAACAG
>JADFYG010000097.1 GCA_015233155.1 Candidatus Rifleibacteriota bacterium | reverse complement strand
AACTTTTTTGTTCATTCTGTTCCTCGGCCCGCCGCGATTTGAATCTTCTTCGTCCCCTCCGTTCTTCGCTTTCATTAAGGAGGTCATCATGTTCCCCGCTCAGAGGGTGATTGCTTCTTCCTATTCTCCGCTGGACCCCTCTGACGTGTGCTTGTTACACAGGTTCCTCGCGCAGTCGGGGATTGAAACGCAGTAGCTTCGCGGTGACTATTGCAAGGTAGAGTTACACAGGTTCCTCGCGCAGTCGGGGATTGATAATAGTTTGACGGGCGGAAAGCATCTGTTCGTCCTTTGAAATTGGCGAACAGATGCCTGGAGAGGGAGAAAGTCGGCTTTAATCCGTCTTAAGAGGTATACTCATCGGGAAGAAAATTGGGCTATTACTTGAGATCTGCTTTTCGTTCGGCGGAAAAGACGTGATTTTACGAGATGCCGGATCAACATTCATCAACCATAATTGATAAAGAACAATTATAGTTGATGAAGTGCTCAGTTTGGAATATAGAAGAAATGCTTCAGTCTCTCAGAGGCGGACTCCAATAATCAAATCGGTTTTTCAAGCATTTGAAACATCAGATCCGAGTGGGAATTCATCAATGTCGAGGCACAAAACGCGGATGAAGTCGTCATACTCGGCAAGCGGATCAAAACTGCCGATCAGGGCGAAATTAGATCTGACGAAGTCGGCATCCAAGAAACCGGCCTCCTCTTGCTTTTCGAACCAGAGTTTCTCTGCTATCAGATTTTTACGTGCATCCCGAAGACCCTTCAGATCCAGAAAACCATGTGTCGCATTATTTCGCATAATCCTTATTTTTCCCGCTCTTTCCTGAATCTCTCTTATGCATTTCATAGTAGTTCCCGACAAGCAGTTTTCAAGAATCCTCTGAATGCCGCGCTTCTTTCCTCCGACATCGAACTGATCGCCGACATATATTGTTTGCACGGATTTGAGTCTCGACAATATCTCCTGCGGAAGTTTTCCATCTAACTCAGATACGTCGATATTCCTACAGTTGATGACACCTTTCTTCAAGTCGATGCAATCCTTGCCTGGCAGGGAAAAGGAACGGTCTATGAGCTCCCATGTGAATACATCTATGAACGTGAATGTCGTCTGGAGGGCATTCAGCCATCGCCCGCTTCGCAGGGCGCTTTCTATGCGGAAGCCGATTCGTAAAGAGGGACCAAGCCCATCAATGTGTTTCAACTGTCTGGCGGTATTCCCGGGAAGGTCACTGGCAATCTCAGTCGCTCCATGTTCGTGAAATTCCACAACGTTCTTGATGAATGACGAAAATGGCCGATTATTCTTCTTCAGGTGCATTTCCGTGTAGGCGGCGAATCTTTCGGCCGGTTCGAAAGAACCCTCAATTATAAGCTCCTTAACCCGGCGCCGCATATCGATCAACTCGTCTGGAGCAATGGCAGGATGCCGAGAATCCGATTGCCCATGCTCGAACTGGGCGGCTGTGGCATGGAAAATTCTGTCCTGAGGGAACCAATAAGACACGACCGAAGCGGTCACCTGGGAAATCGACGGCATGCCGCCGCTTGTTGACACGGTCGCTATGCGCCTTCCCCGCGGGGATCCGGCGATGGCGCCAACGTCACAATAGATTCGATCGGCAATTTCCAGCCGCAGTTTCTTCTGGCCGGTGCCGTCACTGCAATAGAGATCGCCTTTGTCGATGCAGTTGCACGGATGCACAGCGTCGATGGCGATATCAAGTGCGGTTGCCAGCGCTTCTTTTATCAGTTCATACGCGGCTATCGGTTCGCCATCTGTCTGCTTGCCGGCCTTATCCCGGTGTGTGAATATCAGCAGTGCTTCGACAAATTGGCCCACGCGTCTCTGATTTTTCGCCTTGACGGCCATTGCCTGACTTTTTGCGAGGACCGGAGCGCACAAAGTGACACAGGCGGAAACATCCATGGGGGCAGTCAGACCGGGTATCGTAAAGCTGGTCGTTTTTTCATCGTAGCTTGCATTTTCTCGGGATTCCGTCAGGGACAGAGAATCTGTCAGCGGCAGGCATTGCCATCGAATTCTTCCATCAAGGCATGCTTCATGGAATGCCCGGATGTCGCCGTCTATCTTGTGACTTTCGCGCCTGCCTTCCTTCTCGAGGACAAGCTGGATATCTGACTGTCCAAGAGTAGCTATGAACACTACTTCGGTCACATTGGCCTTATTGTCCGTCATCTGTATCCCTTTGTCAGCGATTTGCTTTAGCTACGCGGATTGCGTAATTGCTTTTTTCCAAACTGTGTTTACAGATTATATGGAGTTAATACGATTGGCAATAAAATGATTGCGTGCCCGGAAATATATTTTCCGATAGTATAACGCCCATGAATAGATGTTGAAATTCATATTGCCGTGGTGCTGGGGAGTTCGGCATCGGAAGTGACAGGCGGGCTGATGAGGTTGCGGGAATCATTTTATCTTTACTGTCCTATGTTGAAATGCCTTGTACGTGTGGTCGGTTTTGAATATATTTTCCTTGAGAAGACTTTTGGAGAGGAGCGAATCTTCCTTTCCCAAACAGGGAAAGTTTTCCGTTGGAGTCGCACGGCAGTGGTGCGCAAACAAAGGAAAGATCGATAACTGTCAGGTTGGAGCCTACCTCTCCTACGCATCTTCCCATGGGCATACTCTTGCTGATAAACGTTTGTTTCTCCCCGAAGTCTGGACAAAAAATCGAAAACGACGCATTTGCGAGCCGAAGAAATCAGACGGTGATGGGAAAAAGCGCGTTGCCCGACGATAGAACAAATCAGAGATGTTTTATGAATTGGAAAGACTCCTTAGGAGTCGCGCACGAATTACTTGAGCAAACAACGTCGAAAAAAGCAGTATCAATATTAAGAATTCTTTGCAAAATTGTTCAGGTTATTGTTGCGGGGCTCCTTAGTTATCATTGCCTGATGAGTTGTTTTTTTTTCTCTTTAAGGTATACTTTTACCATGAGCTTATATGAACTCTTGAAAATGAAACGGTCTGAAATACTTATTACTGCAACGAAATACGGGGCGAAAAATGTCCGGATTTTCGGATCCGTAGCCAGAGGGGAAGAGCGGCCCGAAAGTGACGTGGATTTTTTGGTCGTTTTTGAAAAAGGCCGTAGCTTGTTAAATCACGCCGGTCTTATTATTGCCCTGGAAGAATTGTTGGGCTGCAAAGTTGATGTCGTTTCAGAACCCGGTTTGAGAGAAAGAATCCGCAGCAAAGTTCTCCAAGAAGCAATTGCGTTATGAGAAGCGATCATGATCGCCTTCTTGATATTCTGGAAGCCGTCAATAAAATCGAAAAATACTCCCAAAAAGGACGGGATTATTTTCAAAGAGAAGAGTTGGTCCAAGTGTGGATCATTCACTTTCTTCAGATCATCGGGGAAGCAAGCTCCGGCCTTTCTAAAGATTTTTTGAAGGACCATCCCGAAATTGCTTGGCGAGAAATTATTGCCATGAGAAATATTCTTGTCCACGCCTATTTTTCGTTGGATTTGGATGAAATCTGGAATGCCATAGAATCCGACTTACCGATTATGCAAAAAAAGATTTTGGAAATTTTACCCCATGATCAGTGATCTCGTCGCACAAATGACGATGTGAAATACCATCTGGGAGGCACATCTTTCCGGTTGCTGGGACAATAGTGGGAGGTATTGCGGGTGGGTGAGCCGGAAGTTCATGAACAATTGATTCTAGATCAGTGAAATGAATCACCGTTTTCTGTCGACTATTCCGCATACGACATAGTCGACATCAACCGTCTGAACAGCGGAGGAGGCACCAATATGTCGGATGCGCTCATTTCTGCCGGACGCTTGCTGCGGGGAACAAAAAATACTCCCGTCACCATCCTGTTCACGGATGGCCAGCCTGATTCCACGACCAGTACGATAATGGAAGCCGGGAGGCTGAAGGATCAGGGCGCTCGACTTGTGACCATAGGCATTGGCGCTGATGTAGACGGCAAATATCTGAAGAGTCTCGCTTCCGCACCCGGCGATTATTATTTCGTCAACGACATCTACGGCCTTCAGGAAATCTTCCGGACCATAATGAATGGTTTGAAAACTCTGTAAACGAATTGTTTATGGCAAATATCCGGGACCAATATTAATTACAGAAATATATTTTATCCTTGTCGCCATTCGCCGTCTTTGACTGATCATGAAATATATGTGTGATTGTCCGAATAGTTTTCTGAATTATCTTCGCGCCACGACCTTGGTTAATATAGGAGGGTGATCGATTTTGTTCGCATTACTCAGAACTAACAAATTAACGGGAGGCAGTTATGGAACCATCGATGTATGAAAAGAAGGCCCTTGTGGAAATAGAACGCTATTTGAAACCACAAACGGGAATATTCAGCAAAATTGGAAATATGATCTCAATACCGCTCGAGAAGGTTTTCGAACTCGTTGAGAAAATCCCTGGCTATGAGACGGTCATTATGAAGTCTGTTCGGGGAATACTTGAACTGCTCAATGATGCCTCGCTGTGGAGTGTAAACAGTTCCAGCATTCACGCGTATATCAGGAGACATGGTATCCCTGACTTCGATTCGTGCATCAGGTTTCGTCATGATCTCGAGCTCCTCGACGGACATATCGGTTCGCTCAACCTCAAATACGCAGTGGCTACAGCCGCAGAGGGCGGGGGGGCCGGCCTTGCCGGGGCAGTGGGAATTCCGGTAGATGCGGCGGCGATGTTCTCCATGAATATGCGGGCAATCGGCGAATACGCTACCTACTACGGATATAATATAGAGCAGCCGGTGGAGCGTTTATTTGCTCTAAATGTCCTGCAGTTTGCATCGAGTCCCGGTTCAGTGGCGAATTACCAGGCGTTGCTGGAATTGGACAAACTTTACCACAAGATCAGATTATTGACACGCTGGAGCACTTTGGATACGAGCCTCATCGTTGTGGCAATCAAGAAAGTAGCTCAATTGGTCGGTGTCCGGCTTACCAAAGCCAAGCTGGCGCAGATTGTTCCAGTGATCGCATCACTCATAGGTGCGGGCTTCAATGGCCATTTCACAAATCGCGCATGTACTGCCGCATATCAGCTTTATCGTCGACGATTCCTCTGCGACAAATACCAGCTCGATTTGCCGTGATGGAAGGTGCAGATTGTCTGCGTTAGCTTGAATTGAAGATAGTGCCCCCTTATCCATCTGAGACGATTTTTGTAGAAAAAAGAATCGATGGCTGCTTGGGAGTGTTAGAATGAATTGAAACGGCGAAACTCTCCTCGATATGGTATTTCCCAGGAATGGCTGACATGAGCGCTATCAAACAAATTCTTACTCTGCTGAAATCAAGGAACCCTGTGGAAAAAGTTGCGGGGCTTCAATTCCTGTTTGAACACCAGAATTTTTTGGTTCGAACAGAGGTTCAACAGGGTGTCAAAGACCTTGAAAAGGACCAGGAAGCGTTGGTGCAATTCTGGGTAAAAAGGATTCTAAATCGTCAGTCATGCGTCGTGTTTTCCCAAAAAGAGTTGGATGGCGAAAAAAAGAGTCGGAGGAAAAATGGGAGCCCTATTACAATGGCAATCCCTGAATTGTTCCTAACACTGCAACAATCGACCAGCCATGTTGAAGCCCTTGATACCCTGAAAGCCATTTTTGATACAGCTGACCCGACCTCCTTAGCCCCGCTGATTGCCTATCTGGAAACTAGTACAGACTCTCGCCAGATCGCATTCCTGACGAAAAATCTTGGAGTGTTTTTCAAAGAGAAGAGCCTTCTGCCGATCCTGGCGGGATTTCTGGCACACCCCGATGAGCGGGTGGTGGCAAATACTCTTGAGGGAATTGAATCCATCGGAACAGCTGCTTCTGTTCCATTATTTATGAAAGCACTCGTACACCCGAATCACAGAATCAGGTCAAATGCTGCCAAAGCAATATCCCACTCCCAACCCCATGAGTCTTTTCAAACCCTGGCGGAAATGCTCGCGCTCAAAAATCAGCCGAACCAGGTCATAAGCGCCTGTGAAGCAATAAAAGTCGTAGCCTCCAAAGAATTTCTCTCATTACTGCTTCCGTTGATTCAGGATCCGATAGTTGGGCAAAGTGCTCTCGAAGCTGCTGCATGTGTTTCCGAAGGAATTCTTCTTCGGGCTTTGGAATCGGTTCCGGAATGGCAGGATTTGCGGATCCAAACGCCCCTTTATTCAACTATACTAAAAAGTTTAGTCCGGAGAAAACCACCACAGGAAAATCCTTGGGCTCCTCGGGGCAAACCTTCTGATGGCTCAATTTCTGTCGAAAGTCACGAGCAGAAAATATTTCTCCTGGTTCCACGCATTTCAACTCGGGAGGCCAGGAAGTTGGCGCTGAAACATCGGCAGGATGTATTCAAAAGCATTTCCAACATTTTTTCCACGCCGCCCACCGAAGAAATTGAATTGACCTATTCAGAAACCAGAATGGAGCCATTTTGGCACGTGAAAGCAAAATCCGTGGTTGATTTCACCAGTTCAAAAGTGATTGACATCCCTGTTGGAAATGGCATTTCAGAAGTAAAAGCCGGAGAAGTCTATTATTCCGCTTCTCATGGGTTGGCGAAAATACCTCTTTTGGAGCATGGAATTCAGGAAATGCACCGTGAGTATTTTTTTGATGCCCATTCAGGAAGCAAGACGGATTCAGGAAAATTCCTTTCATTTCGTGCCAGGGAAATCAAAGCCATCCACGAGCTTCGCTCCGACAACGTGATCATTGTTTCAGCGAAGTTCAAGGCATCCAGAATTATCCGCGAATTGATAAATGAAATGCATCAACCGGTTCCGGCAGAGGAAATCAACGATGAACACTTGTTTCTGCAGTGCATAAACCTCTATTATCGGCCGATTCACGCCTTTGAGTTCCTCTGGAAAACCCGGGGAGAAAAGGGAGTTCTTGAAATCGATGGCTTGACGGGAGATCTGGCCCCCGGAAAGACCTTTCGACAAATGGTCGAAGAAATCCTCGACGAAGAAACCCTTTTTGAATTAGGTACGAAAGCCGCTGGGTTCATGATCCCAGGAAGCGACATTGCCATTAAAATTGCGCGCAGACTTTTCCGAAAAAAAAACTGATGTAAAAGCCTGATCCGGGAAACACCATGAAATAATAACGTATCGAGCATGGCGAATTATAGCCTTGCAAGCATAGTCCGTCCAACTGGACTACGCATGAATATTCCGGGATCGGTATTATTGCCGAAATTAACTCTGCTTCAGTTGATCAAGTATCTGCTCCCGATCGAGGCCGGCTTTCTGCAATTCGTCAGCCTTCATTAGAAACTTTTTGAATTCTGGACTAGGCTTGAAGCCGAGCTCGATCAAATCCGCCCCGGAAACAAGCGAAACTACCTCAGACTTAGCCGCAGAAGCCTTGGCAATCCCTTCTATAATCGGTTCCCATTTTTCCAATGGATCCGAAAAACCCCTGAGGCGTCCGGATTGATCGGCAGCCACCAGAAGGCGTGCCAATATAAATGGGAGACGGGCCTCTTCCAATCGGCGAAGGTAGGTTTTCACCTCTTTGGCTGTCGCTTCGGTTCCCTGTGTGACGGAATTCGGCAGATGAAGCTGAACCAGTGCAGACAATCGTTCTTTCATGACTGTCGGAATACTCCAATCCAGCTCGAGTTGATTGTAGAGCGGTAAAAAAACTTCCGGTTGTTCATGCTTCCAGGAACGAATACTGCCATCTGGAATTACTTCGGTGGTCGTGATTTTTCCCAGATCATGAGTCAAAGATGCAAGAAGCAATAATTTCTGATCATCTTCGGTGAGATTAAAGCGAAGAGATAATTCCCGGGCAACCTTCACGACAAGAAGCGTGTGGTTCCAGACGTCGCCTTCCGGATGCTTGTCTGGCCGCTGTGGAACTCCCTTCAGACGTTGTAATACCAGCGGAAGTGTGCGTTCGCAATCAGACTTTCGCAAGTATTCATCGGGATCTGACTCCCGACAAAAATCACTCCAGTTTGTCAAAATCATAGCCATACAATAACCTCCCTTCCTTCCCAAAATCAATTTCTAAGTAGCAAACCACAGAGTCACCCATTTCTATCTGTTAATATCCCCCCCCCTTAACGTGCTTCCTTAACCATAAAAGGCCCAAAAACTGTACAAATTATTTAAGATGTTATTTTATTGAACTGACTCTCCAAAACGGTCTTAGATTATGTGAAGATCAAAACCTCCGCACGTAACGTCGCGCGGCATACCAAATTCAGAACCTGGAGGAGATGATATGGAAACATTCAAAGCGGCCCTGAACCTTGCAGTAGGCCTGATTCTCGGCGCGACCGCTCTCAAGGGCGCCAAGACGCTGTGGAAGTTCGTCGAGGCCGACGAGACGTCCGCTAATGAAGCGAAGGAGACAAGCAATGACAACACCAAATAACGCCATAGATCTGGTCCGGCTTCCATTCCGACTCGCTAAGCGCGCAACAGCACCCGTAGCGGATTTCGTCGAGCGTCATCTCGGCGACGAAATTCAGCAGATAGTGGGCCATGTCCCGGGCCTGATCATGTTCGAGAAAATGTGCATGGGTTTCAATAACTGGGTTTCCGGACGCGAGTTGCCTGCGCCGGTTGCTGCTACAAAACCGGAGGGTGCTCACAGGGAGCCAGACATGAGGGACCGTGACCCATAGACTGCGTATACCGGCGGACTCCGTCCACTTTGTTCTGATATATCTTTTCTTTGCACTTTACTCTGAAATCGAATAATCTGAGCCAGGACCGACTCCTGCACACGCATTATTCAGAAACATGCTTGTCCACAAATCCTGATGATATATTCCAGACAAAATATTAAAGTTGAGGCTCAACATGTTTGATGAAATTTCCCAGCTCACTTCGATCCTCGGTTCACGTCGGGCCGCCATCAAACTGCTGTTGATCAACGAGGGAATTGAAATCGATGGTCTGGAACTGAAATCCGCTCTGCCAGATTATCCTAAGGCATACAGAACCAAGCGTGCGCGCATGCGTGCCGGCTTGGCTAGTGGAGCTTTCGTCGATCTGGAAACAGCTGACATACCCTTCATTCCGGCTGAGCTTCTGATTATGGTCGATGGTGCTGAAAGCGTAGTCAAGGTCAATGCCCGCGATACCTCGCGATTTCGCCTCGGCATGGGAACGAACGGATTGCGCATCACCACAAGAGATTCCAGGCTGGAAAGCATTTCGGCGCGATTGCTGTTTCGCCCGGCGGCATTGTCGCTGACCGTCGATGGTTTTCCCATCGATACTTATCTCCAACTTCTCGGCTGCGACCGACTCGCTCTGCTGGGATATACCGGATGTGCCAACTGGTTCCAGGGCAATCAGTGTCGATTTTGTGATTCATGCGCGCAGCGTGCAGGAGCAAAGACCCCTGTTCCTTCGCTCAATGACTTGAGACTAAAATTTAAAGATGATGTCCCGGCCTGGTGGAAAAGTCAGGGAAAGCCTTATTCTGAGTCGGTTGCCCGGGCATTTGCCACCCTTTTGTCCGGCTCGGGAATCGGTCCTCACCTCCATCTGCATGTTATGGCCGGAAATCTCCTCGACCTCGATGCCGAATGGGAATGCATGCTCGACCTCTCGACCCATCTCGTAGGAGTCAAGCCGCTTTCAGAGGTCGAGTCATATCTGAACCTGTTACCCCCGAAGCGGTCTTCAGACCTGGATCGTGCGCGAAAACTCGGATTCCACATCCTGATATTCCACATGGAGGTATATGGCGATCAGGTCTATCGCGAAGTATGTCCGGGAAAGCATGAATTGATGCCTTTTAACACGTTTGTAGAACGCCTGGATCAATCCGTTGCATTATTTGGACGGGGACGTGTTCATTGCGGCTTCGTCCTTGGCGCCCAACCCGTTGCGGAACTCCAGGCCGGAGTTGCCGTCCTGGCTGCGAAGGGAATAGTTCCGGATTACACGAGTTTCACTCCAAAAGCTGGGACTCCATGGGCAAAACGAGCCAGGCCGGACATCCACGAGACTGCCGGCTTCGCGGCGTTTCTCGCAGAGATCTATCACGAACACGGATATTCACCGCTGTATTGTTCCCTATCATCCCGAAGCAGCATAATGAACGAGATCTGCGAAGGACTTCCGAAACAATGATTTGCCCCCCTGGTGATGAAACTTCAGACGCTCTTTCACCTGATCGGATAATTCATACTGTAGCCAGCAGATTATCCGGAGTTTTTTGCGATGGGGCGCCCCTCGGTTTCACGCGGGCTCGCACCAGAATCGTTGAATGGCTGGACAATTTTAGAGGCGTTATTCCCTCACTCGATCCGTGCTTCAAAACACTCGAACATCTTGAGATCCTTAACGATGAGCAGATCCTCAGCGAAGCGCTTACCTTTTTGACGGAGCACCCCTCGCCGAATCGCCCAAGAAGTCTCTTTACATGTCTGGGAGCTGAATCCGAAAGTTCCGCCAGGATCATGCGTTTTTTGAACACCAATGATGGATATTTTCCGAATCTCCACAGTCTTCTGGCTGAGCTGACACCTGCGCAGGCAGACAGTACCCGAATCGTCTTCATCGACGACTTCATCAATTCCGGAGGTCAGCTTTGCAGCATACTGAAATCATGGTGCGACTCCCCAGGCAGTGGCAATCGTTCGCACCACGGGACGACAGCTCGTCATCGTGCTCGCGGCCCTCTTTCGGTGGAAACCCGTAATCAGTTCAGTCAGGTTCACTTGGTTTTCATTTTTGCCCGAGGTATGAATGATGGGCGTTTGAAAGCCCGGGACTGCCTCGAAAAGCTTGGTTTGAGCGGTGAAATTCATTGCCTGCAAACCTACTCCGATACGTTCGGAACTTTCGGTGATCGTGATGAAATTGCCGCGATCCGCGCCAGACTCGATAGCCCGGTGGGAGAAACCTCTATCTTTCGCGGCTGGTCGCGATCACACGTTACGGATTACTTCGAGATCTGTGAAGCCGCAGGCGATGCTCTCCTGAGGCGGGCTCATCCGGACTGGTCAGAAGAGAAAACCGCTAATCGGCGACTTGGTTATGGAAACTCAGCGCAGAGATATCTGACTCAGGCCAATGTTCCGACATGCTCACTGACTGCACTATGGCTTGGTGGAGTGATAAGTATCGCCGGTCGGGTAATAAATTGGAAACCGCTTCTTCCCAGACGAACGAAGGATATAGGCGGTAGCGAGTCATCGAGTTCTCATAAAGAGTTAATTCCGTCGATTCTTTCTCGGCCCAAAGAGTTGCTTGATGACTTAACGCTGGATTCTTCTCCCCATGGTAGTCCGGCACTGGACATAACTTTATCGATACCACTAGAGCCGATACATAATTTAACGCCTGCGTCGGATTGGCTGCGCGCGCCGGCGGAGGATTCCCAGGGAAAGCTGGCCTATACCGGATTGCTCATACCGGAGGTTCGTGAGCATCTCGGAATCGGCCGGGACACGCCTGGCGCATCAGCAGTATGGGTGATGAAACCAATGAGACTGGGTTGCTTGAACAATCATCTCCAATATATCTTTGATGGGGCTTCGCGTCCGGTTCAGATTTCATCGATTCATTTAACGAGGTTTGGTGGACTCGTTGGTTTTCTTTCCATCAGGCTTCAGTTTCGTGCTTCCGGAATGACTATTCGCGAGGCACTGGGAACTGCACATCAGCTCAGCATCTTGAATCCGAAAGGGGATTCCCCGTCGGAGGAATTCTGGCAACAGCGTTCCCGTCAAAGGGAAGACACACGCCGAACATCTATTCGGGCGCTGTTTCGATGGGCTGAAAAACTTTGGTATGATGGTTCCTATTCGGCCTATCCATGGCGGGATGAGCCCCGGCAGTTGTCGGTGGAACGCGCTAATGTGCATGTATTCATCCGGGAATCTGGCGCCTTGTTCGATTTGCCCGAGGCAGATCGGGATTCATTTATACGCTCTATCGGAGGCTTGAGTCGGCCTTCCCGTATCTCGGGGTCGAGTCAGACTCAATTGGGGCTGATACATATGGATGCCGATGCAGTCATATGTTCTTCTCCTGCGGGAGCGCTTGCCTTGTGTGGCGCAAAAGCGACATGCAATACGGGGTATCTCGGAGATCATTTCCAGAGGCATTATTCTTTTCTTTCCTTGTTTGCTGATCACATTTCACGCCTCTGCACTAGAATGGGTCTGGCATCGACTACGGACGAGGCTGCTCGGGATTGGTTGCAGCGCATGGCGCGGTTTCCCTTTGGCAATGCCTGTCAAAAACCGCATATGAACGCCTTTCTCGAGGTTCTCGCCCGGGAACGGGGTCTGGCGAAAAGGATAACCGAGACCCTGGCCGGCTACCCCGGATATCGTTAAGGAGTCTGCACATGCAAAATCCTGCCGAAGAGCTGGCTGGCCGGCATGCCGCATGGTTAGCGAAACGTGATGCGGAGTTGATGGCATTACTGGAAAATCATCTTTTTTCGCTTCATGCGGCCGAGCCGTATAATACTCATCATGTCGATCATCACCTGCGGGTTCGGGACACCTGCGCTCAAATCGGCCTGGAAATGGATGCGGATCTGTTGGTGCTGGAATCGGCGGCTCTTCTGCATGATATCGGTCGATTGAGCGAAGGCCCTGGTGAATGCCACGCGGCGATCTCGGCCGATCTCGCCGAGACTTTGCTTGCGAAGCTTGGTGTCCCTGATCAGTGTCGGAAGAAAATATGCGATGCCATCCGGACTCACCGCTACTCGTCTGGAATCATTCCCGAATCTCTGGAAGGACGCATTCTTCAGGATGCTGACCGGCTCGATGCTCTTGGTGCTATCGGTGTCATTCGCGTTGTCATCCACGATGCGACCAAGGCGTTATACGATCTTCGGGAACCATTTCCTAATCAGCGTCCGCTGTCCCGCTCTCTGATCCTCGATGCTTTCTACGAGAAGATCCTCAAGCTCAAGGATGGCTTTCATACCGCTGCGGCGCGCAAAATGGCTGAAAAGCGGCATCCCTTTCTAGTCTCATTTCTTGAAGAGCTCAGACGGGAGATTTTTCCCCGCAACTGCGAATGACGAGATTGTGCTTCCCCTGGTAAGTTTCTTGGTCATCGGATTTGAAAACCTGTTGCCCAAGAATGGCATTGAGAGTGGAAGACTTGCCATATCCGGTTTTACCCAGAAAAACCACCTGGGAATCGTAGGTGATAACATTGTTCCTGGACCATCGCCGGGCATGAAGTCGGTTTGAATCGCTTTCCCTGCAGAAAATCCAGATGAGGGAATCTCCGGGAAAGGCTTTCGATAGAACTTTCGTGACAAATTTTCACTTCAAGACTCATTGGAGCATCTCCGCTGCGGTTTCAGTAATAGCCTGGCAAAGTGTTTTCCCCTGTAGAAGCTTGAGAATAACTCTGGCTACGAATCGCAAAACAATGGAATCGGGAATGACACACCCCATTGATTTGGCGGCACTGAGAATCTCGTTCTGGCTGTACATGAATGACCTCCTTGAAGTTTGTGTCTCATCACATAACAAGGACGCCGCCAGGGATCAGTTCATATTTTTTGAAAAAAATACCCGAATACAATGATCTTGCCCAGATCTTGCACCAGTGAGTTGAGTGAGACAATTTCGGAATGTTCCTTCAAA
>JADFYG010000096.1 GCA_015233155.1 Candidatus Rifleibacteriota bacterium | reverse complement strand
TATGGTTACTCCTTAGGATTCTAGCGGGTTTTATTGAGTGACCATTGTGCCAGTTTCCAAGGAAATTTGGTACCATTATTTTCACAATAATTTTAAAAGTCACCTAATTTTGCAAGTCCCTCTCTATTTCGTGATTATATTGACGAAGACTTCAAGAAGGATGTCCTTGCCCAAAATCAGGATAGTGGGAAGTACCACCAGCATAAGCGTGCCGATGCTGCCCCCAACCTCAAATGGCCATTCGGGGAGTCTTTCAAGACTTTCGATATTCCGGCTGCGGCGGGTGAACTCGTCGAACTCAGCAATTTCTGATTGAGGGGTAAGTCTGCCTTCTATATCCTCCAGGTCCTGTCTGGCCTTCGCGAGAAGTCCCTCCTTGCGATGTACCAGTAATTTGTGTATGTCCCATTGCGGGAAGATAAGATAGACTACCGGAGCAATCGATACCGCCGCATGCAGAAGCAGCATGACCATGATGTCGGGAAAAAGCGGATCGCGGATCATCGCCGCGAACTGCTGGCCGAAGCTCAGGCCCTTGCGCCACCTGATCAGATCAAGCGGAGACCATATCATCGTTCCGTGATACGTATAAATCATGTTTATCGCTGACATCACCATTGCACAGAAACCAAAATGAATCGTCGCCACGATGGCAACCTTCAGATAGAATCGGCTGAGAGTGTGAATTTCATTGCGACTGAGGCGCCCTTCCACAGCTTCTTCCCTGAGAAGATGCGCCACTTCGGTATATCTGGCGCACAGCACCGTAGCATGCAGGATAGTGAAGAATCCGAAAAACAGCCAGATAGAAAAAACGAAATCGACAGACCATGTCTGGAATGGATCGAACTCTCTTCCGGCAGCATAACGGACGATGATGAAAACAGTCGACAGTGCAGCGGGAAACGGAATCAGCCAGCGGGAATCGTGAAATTTCCTGTACTGCTTTCCGAAATTTTCGGCCAGCGAAGATCGCTGTGCCACCAGGTCTCCGCAGAGATCGCAGAAAAGATGAGGGAGATATAACGAAAAGCAGCCTGCCGCCACGAAAGCGATGAGCATCGTAAGCTCATCCTTCCAGTATATGATATTCCACGAAAACCAAATGATGCGAAACAGAACAAACCCCAGCCATGACAGAGAAAAGAAAAGAAAAACAAAAAGAGCCGCAACCCATCTTCGCCGGAAAACCAAGGAAAATGGAGCCACCAATGGAGACAATTCTTGTGTCGTCCCGGCTTCGTCTTCACTCACGATCAATATTCCTCGCTTTGTAAGTATACCATGAGTTAACTTCTATAACTTGCCTCCTTGATCAGCTGGATCATGTTGTAGTACATATAGAGCCTAGCCACCAAATTCAGCTGCTACCCACATTTGAAACAAGGAATGCCATTCTTGAGACAGAAAAACATAGTCCGATTACACCGTCGGGAGCTCCCATTATGACAAACCTCACCGAACTATCGGGGCTCCAGATTGAGCGCCATCAGCATCGCATCGCACCAGGTCGCCGATGGGTCGGTCGCTACTGGGTGCTCCTTCTCATAGTCGTCCTGGCTGCTTTCTTCTGCGCCAACTTCATCCTGGAGCGCCCCGAAGTCACTGTCAAACCCGCAGTGCGCGCCAGCCTTTCGGAAGATGGCGCGTGGGGGGAGCTGAATGCCACGGGCTACATCGTTGCCGATCGCCAGTCGACGGTCGCGGCCAAATATACTGCCAGACTGGCCAGGCTGAATGTTCGCGAAGCCGCGGAAGTAAAGGAAGGCGACGTTCTCGCCGAACTCGACCACCGTGAACTGGATGCTATGATCGGCGAAGCCGAAGCCGATGTTTCGCGAACTGCCGCAGCCATTCACCAGGCCGAGGCCGGTGTCGCCAATGCCGACGCCCAGCTGGCACAGGCCAATCAAGGCGTTGTCCAGTCAGATCTGGAAATCCTTGCCGCTGAAGCCGCTGTGCGCGGGTCAGATGCCCAGATCGACGAGCTCAGGATTGCCCTGGAGGACGCTGTTAGAAGACAGGGCATAGATGGAAAACTTCTAAAAGCCAGACTGATTGAAGCCAATAGTGCCGATGACCGCCAGACGGAGGTTGGACTGAACAAGGCGCGTCTGATCGCAGCACAACAAAAGAAGCTGGAAACAGAGAAGAGCGTTCCTGTAGCAAAGGCGAGAGCCGCTGCCGCGCGCAATGGTGTCCAGGTTGCTGAGGCGCAGATCAAGGCCGCGCAGGCAGGCCTGGAAACGGCTCAGGCAGTCAATCAAGCGTCTTTGGCGCGCGTGAAGACGCTAAACGCGCAACGCGAGGATTACTTCGTCAAGGCGCCATTCGACGGCGTGATCTCGGAACGCATCGCGGAGCAGGGCGAGATCGTCGCGCCAGTCAGTATAGGCGGGACGCAGGCCAAAGGCGCAATCGTCACAGTCGTCGATCGCGCTTCGCTTCAAGCCGAGGTTGACGCTGCGGAAGGCTTTCTGGAACGCGTAAAGGTTGGCGGACGAGTGCGTTTGACGGTGGATGCTTTTCCCAAAGAGTGCTTTCCGGGCACAGTGCAGCGTATACTGCCCATGGTCGATCGAGGCAAGGCAACGGTGAAGGTGCGCGTGGACTTCCGTAAGATCGATCCCCGTTTCCTGCCCGATATGGGTGTCCGAGGGAAATTCCTTCGTCCGGACGCCCCGCCCGGGGCCGAAGATGGCCTGGCTTCTGATCCGCTTTTAGTGCCTGTTAATGCCGTCATACAGCTGAACGGCCAGTCAATGGTCTGGTGCACGCAGAGCGAGCGAGTAAAACGTTTCACGGTCAAAACCGGCGCCAGGCACGGCGAGTTGATAGAGATCCTGGAGGGCCTGAGCGACGGAGCCATTGTCGTCGTCCAGGGCGCATCACAACTGAGCAGGGACGATCAGAACGTCCGGGTCAACAGCGAACGGGCAGCGCGCTGAGGCTGAAATGACACCCATCGTCAATCTGAAGAATCTCACCAAGATCTACTACAAGGGTGATAGCGAGATCCTGACGCTCGACCACGTCTCTCTGCAGATCGAGCCCGGTGAGTTCATAGCGCTGATGGGCCCTTCAGGCTCAGGCAAAACCACGCTGCTGAATCTGCTCGGGGGCCTGGACACGCCAACCGATGGAGAGGTCGATGTCTGCGGACAGGATCTGTCGGTTCTCTCCTCACGAGAACTGGCCCGCTGGCGTGCCGATCACGTTGGATTCGTATTTCAGAGCTTCAACCTGTTACCCGTCCTGACGGCGCGCCAGAATGTGGAGCTGCCGCTGACGCTGCAGCCGCTCTCGAGCCAGGAACGCCGGCATCACGCCGAAGTGGCGCTGCGCATCGTGGGTCTTGAAGACCGCATGGATCACCGGCCGAGCGAGCTTTCCGGCGGTCAGGAACAGCGCGTCGCAATCGCGCGTGCGCTGGCATGTGACCCGCAACTGCTGCTGGCCGACGAACCAACCGGCGATCTGGACGCAAAATCGGCGCAGGATGTAATGGAGTTGCTTAAGCGACTGAATGAGTCTCTTGGCAAGACGATCATCATCGTCACGCACGATTCACATGCTGCTGAGTTCGCACGGCGTGAACTGCATCTGGAGAAGGGCGTGATGCACATGGAGCGCAAACGATGAGCCTGATCTGGCTGAATCTTTGCCGGTCACCGATCCGCACAGCATTGACCGTATTCGGCACAGCGATTGCGTTAGCCCTCTTCTGCCTGCTTGAAGCATTACTGGGCGCGTTCAATGCCGGGGCCGAGATGGCCAGCGCTTCGCGACTGGTCGTTCAGCACAAGGAATCTCTGACCTTTTTGCTGCCACAGGCCTATGCATCTCGCATAGGGCAGGTGGAAGGCATCAAAGGAGTCGCGCAAGTCACCTGGTTCGGCGGTTTGTACGAAACGCCGTTGCCCGAAGGGGGCAAGCGGGAGGAGTTTTTTGCTAATTTTGCAGTTGATATGGAACAATATCTGAAATTGATCCCCGAGGTGATCATTTCTCCTGTTCAGTACGAGTCATTATTGAAAGATCGCACGGGCTGTCTCATCGGTGACAAACTTGCTGAACGCCTTGGGAAAGGCGTTGGTGACCGGATTTCTCTGCGCCCGTTGCTCTGGCCGAAGAAGGACGGGCATCCGTGGGATTTCACCGTCCGCGCGATCTACACCAGCAACAGCGAGGTATTCGACCGGACGCTGATGGTATTTCATCACAAATACCTTGAGGAAGGACGAGTATTCGGAAAGGGCGAGACTGGCTCCTACCTGGTGGGCCTGAAGAGTGCGAGCCAGTTTGCGGAGGTTTCGGACGCAATCGATCGACTCTTCTCAAACAGCCCCAATGCGACGCGAACGATGAGTGAGAAAGCCTTCAATATGCAGTTCATCTCCATGATGGGCAATCTGAAGCTGCTTTTCCGCTTCATCGGCACAGTCGTTATCTTCACCATGTTGCTGATCTCGGCGAACACGATGATGATGAGCGGCCGGGAACGGACGCGTGAAATGGCAATCCTCAAGGCCATCGGATTCAGTGACCGGCATGTATTCACACTTCTGGTGGGCGAATCCATTGCCATCAGTCTGCTGGGCTTCTTGGTCGGGGCCTTTGGCATGTATACACTGATAAATCTTGCACACTGGAACCCGAAACCGGATTTCCTGTCAATCTTTCAGGTTCCCGATGCAGCCATGATCAGCGCATTGGGTATCGCCATACTGACGGGTCTCGTGAGCGGATTCCTGCCGGGGCTGGCTGCGATGCGCCTGCAGGCCGCGGAAGCGTTGAGGAGCATCTGAGCCATGATCCTTCCGCTTGGATACAGCCTGCAAAGTGTATTGGTCCGCAAGAGCGCCTCGCTGATGGCAATCGGCGGCATCGCGTTGGTGGTGCTGGTGCTGATCTTCCTCCAGGCCATGGGCGAAGGTTTGCGACGCACGGTAGCCACATCAGGAACACCGCAGAACATGATCGTTCTGCGCAAAGGATCTGATGCTGAGTTAGGCAGCCAAGTGGGGCGCGAAGATTCCCGGATTGTAGAGGCACTGCCATACGTCGCGCGAAACGAGGCAGGCGAGCCGCTCTTCGTGAACGAAGGCGTCCTGATCATCGCACGCGATAAGAAGGACGGTGGTCAGGCGAACCTCACCGTGCGCGGAATCATGCCCCTTTCCCCCAGTGTTCATCACGGAGTCCGCCTCACAGCGGGCCGTTGGTTGAAACCCGGTTCCAATGAGGCCGTTGTCGGTGTGGCTTTGGCCAGGCGCCTGGATGGCCTGGGCATCGGACAAGTGATGACCATCAACAAACAGGACTGGAATATCGTGGGTGTCTTCGAGGCTGACGGCAGCGGCCTGGAGTCGGAAATCTGGATGGACCTGGAACTATATCAGTCCGTCTTCAGGCGTTCCGGCGTCTACTCCTCAACGCTTTTTCGCGTGATGGGCGACCCGCGGGAGGTGAAGAAGCGCATCGCGCAGATGATTGCGAACGATCCGCGTTTGCGGAGCATCGAGGTGCTGGCCGAAGACGAGTATTACCAAAAACAGTCAAAGCTGATGTTCGATCTGATCATGGTATTAACGGCTATTCTGACAACAATAATGTCTGTCGGCGCAATTGTCGGCGCCATGAATACTATGTATGCGGCAGTGAGTCACCGGCAGCGCGAGATTGGCTGTTTGCTGGCGCTGGGCTTCACACCGGAGGCGGTGTGGATTTCGTTTATCGTGGAGTCGGTCGCGCTCTCGCTGATCGGCGCAGTGACGGGCTGCCTGCTGAGCCTTCCGTTCCACGGAATGAGCACAGGGACAACGAACTGGGCGACGTTTGCCGAGACGGCGTTTCGATTCCAGATCACTCCCGGAATCCTGGCCACGGCGGTTGTCGTGGCTGTGATCATGGGTTTCTGCGGCGGCTTCTTTCCGGCGTTCCGGGCTTCCAGGATGAAAGTGGTCGAAGCTCTGCGGCGCGGGTAAGTCGCGGAGAATCTTTGCAACCGGATTTTCACGAGTTTTAACCACAGGTGCACGCAGATCAGCACTGATAAAAACTGGACAAGTTCTCAGCGGGATTTTCATTTGAACTCATAGCAACTGTCATTTCAGGACTGGGAATGATATCCTGAGATCGAAAAACGAATTCCCGTTGAACTAATTTGTTTCCAGAACCCTCCGACTTTGGAGGAATACGAAGGTATGACAAGCATACAAAAGATAACGAGGAAAGGCGAAACCGCATGAGCCTTAACACCTGCGCGGCAGATCAACAGCTGCGAAATTTGATCTGCTCCACCGAACAAAATCCGCAAGATTCAAAAGCCTGGCTGGATCTGGGTAATTATTACTACAACAGGCGCAGTTCAATAGAAGCCATATGCGCTTTCCGCAAGGCTTATGATCTCGATCTGAAAAGTTTTATCGTGGCCAATGATCTCGGCGATTGCCATTTTGATCTCGGACTTTTTGAAGATGCCCTGATATGGTATCGCAAGGCGGTTTCCATCAAACCACGATTTCCGGAGGCCTGGCTCAATTTGGGAAATGTGCTGATGGAGCTGGGTCGTTGGGAAGCAGCCGAACAAGCCCTGGAGAAAGCATGCGACCTCAACCCTGATGCGGATGAGGCCTTCCTTTACCGTGGCCTCTGCCTCCTGAGACTGAATCGACCAGTAGAAGCCAAAGAGTTACTCGAAAAATCCATAGAGCTGGAAGCGGGCGAGTTTCAGTCCTACATTTCACTCTGCGACTGTTTTCTTCGACTGGGAGACCTTCCAGGAGCAATTGCCGCATGCAAGAAAGCGATGCCCTTTTCTCGAAATTTAGGCGAGATGGAATTCCTGTTGGAAAGCATGCTGCTGGCTGGCGTTACGCCGGTCGAAGCTGAAAGCCATCGACAGCAGGCTCAGGCGATCGCCGGGAAATCAGTGGATCTGCGCGCCTTACCCGCCCCGAAAGGCAGGAAGACGCCTTTACTGCCAGGCTTCTCCGTCATGGCCAAAGCGGTGTTGGAGAAACATTTCAAACCTGCCGGATGGGAGGTTCTGGTGCGCAGATTCGGGCTTGAGGGGAAAGAACCGATGAGCCTACAGACGGTGGCCAGTGGGTTTAACAAAACCCGGGAATGGGCCCGCCAGGTCGAGGGTGAAGCCCTGAGACGCGTGAATGCCTTCCTCGTGTCGAAACAGAACCGTGATCCATCGTTGCCGGAAAAGTGGATGAGCATTCTCGATACTTTTTTTGATTCTGTACAATCACACGGGCCACTCGTTCCACTTACGGAGATCCTGAATCTGATCGAGGCAATTTCGGGGAAAATGCCCACTCCGCAAGATAACTCGATGCTGGAGTTCCTGGGCGAGTTAAAAGGTTGGGAGTTCGATCCCCCACTGCCATGGAACCGACAACCGGACCCGGAAACAATTATCTGCGTGGATTCCCGGTTCGATTTGAAGACCTGGCTGATCATTGAGCGAGAGATCATTGAAACTCTGGAACGATCAATCCGGGGAATGGACGAGATCAGTCTGATCGACCATATGAAACAACGATTGCAGAAAAGATTTGACGAGGGGCTGGTCAAGCTGGGTCTTCGATTCGGCAGGCGACTTGAACAGAGACCGGACGGGAAGTGGCAGGTAATATTTCAGGCTTTGAATAGCCGAGCAGATAAGGTATACAGACTCCTTTTTGAGGCCGGCCACCCGATGAGCTTGTCCGAGTTGGTGACGGAGGTCACCCACCGCGAATCGGTGGGCGGCGGGAAAAGCCGAGTAACCAAGCGCAGTCTCTCCAGCCAGCTGACTATTGACCCACGTTTCCAGGCAGCTGGCAGCAGCGGAAACTGGGCCCTCACTGAGTGGGAAGGCATCTCTGACCTAAATAACATTCGAACCTGATAAGGCGGAAACTAACGGCGGGATTTTTTCTTTCCGCCCATTTTTCCGTCTTGCTTTCCATCTTCCTGTCCTTCTTTATTTCGCGCCTTCGAGCCGAACAAAAAAGTCAGGGGAATTTCAAGACGCCGGGCCCAGGCTGGTTCCGAGTGGTTGGCTTCCGGGTCTAGAAACGAGTGCACATCCAAACCTTCGCGATATCCAAGTTTGTACAATAACTCCGTCATCTTCCGGAGTGACTGAACGAACGATGGTTCCTTGCCGCCACAGTCCAGATAGATTCGAATCCCTTTGAGCGGTCGAAGATCCTCGCTGACAGCTCGGTATATACGTGATTTGCTCGGCCAGAAAGCACTCGAAAGACAGCCCGCCATAGTGAACACCTCCGGATACGCCCAAGCAAGCTGGAACGAGAAAAGCCCCCCCATCGAAGAACCCATGATCGCAGTTTGCTCGCGTCCCGAAAGCGTCCGGTATCGAGCGTCGATCATCGGTTTGAGTTTCTCGACGATAAAACGCGCATATGCCTTTCCGCGCGGGGTATACAAGTTGTACTCTTCCATGCGATCAGGAGTGTTGGCGATACCTACTACTATGATCTCAGGGATCTTGCCATCCATGATCAGACGGGAAACAGTCTCATCAACTTTCCAGTCGGCACCGGCAAATGATGTCGCCGGATCGAAAAGGTTCTGTCCGTCATGCATGTACAACACCTGATAGCGCCTTGAAGGTGATGTTTCATACGAAGGGGGAAGCAGAATCTGGACGTCTCTGTTATAGCGCAGTCCTTCGCCTGCAATATCCGGGATAGTTTCTATATCTCCGACAATCTCATCCGCGTCACGCGGAATTGTGTCCATCCAGTCAACGATACTGATAGTGCATCGCCCGACGCTGCCGGCCTGAAATAAACGGTTTTCCGGAGGAAACCCGCCATCAGAGTCGTCATAGACGGCTTGATTTTTCCAGGAACCGCGAGTGATTTTGCACTCGATTACAGTCCCGGAAGCGACGGAAAGTATGAAACGAAACCGCTTAGGTCCGACTTTTTCGAGTGGAATGATACCAGGTTGCCAATCGCCAAGCTCGGGAAGATTGCCGGTGATGAAAAGGGAAGAACCGCGAGGAGCCGCCTTTCTCAATTCAACTGCTATCTCCACCGACGTCTTTTTCCGCAACTCGTTACGTTGCGCGGATCGTGATGCCTTAACCGGGCGGTTTTTATCAACAAATTTGGCGCCTGCAATAATATTAGAACCTTTATTTTTTCTATATTGATCTGTCCGCATATTCGTATAAATGACCTTTATTAAATTTGTGACTGCATATTACATGAAAACACAATGTATGTAATTTCGAACACAAGGCATTGCACCCCAGCGGCGCCTTCACATTCAACTCAAAAAAACAAATTGCATTTCAGTTATAATATCGGCGGCAAGAGTATCACGTTGTGCCTTTCCTATCAATATCATGCCCATCATTTTTCCATACATTGGCAAAATATTGGCATAACATACTATTTTATGGCATGCTATGCGTATGACTGTGCAGTTGAGTTCAACAGCGCGTGGGTCAGGCATAGATCTCACGGAAGGAAGCGTGTGGCGTCACCTGATAGCGTTTTCCCTTCCCATGCTCGCCGGAAGTATGATTCAGGTCGGCTATAGCGTAGTCAACGCGATCTGGGTTGGCCGTGGCCTGGGCGCAGACTCAATGGCCGTACTCACTGTGAGCTTTCCGGTATTTTTCCTGCTCATGGCAGTCGCGGGCGGTTTGTCCATGGGGGCTTCCATTCTGGTCTCCCAGGCATTCGGCGCAAAGGACCTGGACCGGGTCCGGATGTTGGTCAATAATGCCATGCTCCTGGTTTGTGTCGTTTCCATACTGGTAATAGTCATCGGACAGCTTGTGGTCGAATCAATTTTTCGCCTTATGCAGACACCCATTGAGGTCCTTCCCATGGCTGTGTCATATGGACGGATTTTTCTCTGCACAGTCCCATTCATGTTCAGCATATTACTGCTTACCGCACTTCTTCGCGGCGTCGGCGACTCGAAAACACCTTTATATTTCCAGGCCTCCGCTCTTCTGCTTGCCGCTGTTCTTGACCCGCTACTGATGTTCGGTGTCGCCGGATTTCCAAGACTGGGCCTGAACGGGACCGCATTCGCGGCAATCATTGCACAAAGCCTGGCTCTGCTCGCAATGGGAATCTGGCTCGGAAAATCCGGCCACCTTGTCGCGCCTGACTGGCGCCACATTTCCTTCGATGCCCCAAGTTGCCTTTTGATGGCACGCATCGGTATACCGACCATGCTTCAGCAGGGGTTGGTTTCCACTGGAATGGTGGTCCTGACAGGGTTGGTCAACAGCTATGGCCGGAACGCCACGGCCGCATTCGGAGCAGTCGGTCGCATCGATATGATTGCCTTCATGCCGGCCATGAGCGTCGGCATGGCAGTATCGACGATCGCGGGCCAGAACATCGGAGCAATGCGTTTTGATCGTGTCCGCGAGGTTTTTCGCTGCGGCCTGGTTTTTGCCTGTGGTGTAACGATGTTAGCCACTATCGGTTCTTTGTTTTTTCCGGACCTGCTGCTCCATCTTTTCACTGACGATCCGGTCATACTTGCGATAGGACGCGGTTATCTGCACGTCATCGGCTTCGGTTATCTGTTTTTTGCCGCCATGTTTGTCAGCAACGGAATTATCAACGGTGCCGGACACACAATAGCGACAACCTTTTTCTCGCTGCTCGGCCTGTGGATCGTCCGCCTGCCCCTTGCCGGCTGGCTTTCCCACACATATGGGCGCATCGAGTTCATCTGGTATGCCATGCTCTTCAGCCTTGGCCTCGGTCTTGCAGCAAGCATGCTTTACTATCGTTCAGATCGCTGGATGCAACCGATAAAATCCAAAAGCAATTAAATCAAGAGCTTCTCTGAGGACTCTTGTCCATGATCGAGACCAGACCGCGCGTTCCGTCCACTTCGACCATTGTTCCATCCGGAATTCGATTCCAGGCACCATGGACGCCAAGAACCGCCGGAAGCCGCGCTTCACGCGCAGCAACGGCTCCATGGGAAAGCAGTGCGCCGGTTTCTGCAACCAGTCCGGCGATCTTCGGAAACACCATGGTAAAAAAAGGATCCGGAGCCCGGACAACCATGATTTCACCAGATTTCACCTGTAATAAACCACTTAAATCAGCAACGCGACGCACGCGGCCCCGCCCTGTTCCTGAACTCGCGGCCAACCCCGAAAGGACGTCTGCTCCAATCGCTCCTGATGACTTATTCGGGTCGACGTGTGATCTTTCACTGCACTGCTCATCTGAAATAAGAGAAGTGTCCGGCGACGCGACAGACGGAAAATCCGGAGGACCGGCAATGGCTGCAATCCTGTTAGCTTCGCGCCGCGCCGCTGCCAGATGCGAAAGGGATCTGACTGAGATAACCTGCTTCATTGCTGATCGAACCTCGGCGTCGGTCAGCCAAAAAATTTCGCTTCGGTCCGAGATTATTTTTAGTGCGACGAGACGGTCCCCGAGCTTAAGTACCAGTTCTCGCGTAACCGGAATAATACGACCGGTGTGAAAATGATGTTCCTCATCAATGATCATGAAACGACGCAGAATAGCTATCAGACTGCGGGCGAATGTGCCGGGAAATATTCCGGCCGCGTCAAGTCGAGCGAAAAAATCGTTTTGAAATGCTGTACGCTCGAATAAAAATGGATCCCGTGCCAGAGAAAATGTCGTATGGACATCTGTTTCGATTCCGCTCGAATCATTTGCCCCAATATTTTCAAGGAGTTCACAAAACTGGGATGAATCTTCTCCCCATGTGGGTTGCGCGATGTCCCAGCTCGACGTAAGATGCCCGTATTCTGAAAGAAATTTCTGAATATCATCGTCAGACGCCATGGCGCTTTTATATTTATCTTCGATCAAAGCTTCCGACGAAGGATTTGATTTCTTTCGTAATTTTACAAGCCTGGCCAGCTCCGTCAATCGCTCACGCGTCTCGATTGTTACATTTGTTTCAAGTCCGGAACCGAGCAGAACCGCGGCGCGGTCAGCGGCATCCATATTCGCCAGACGTGCAAGTTCAACGAGCATCATCGAAGCAACTTCTTTTATTGCGAATATGACCAGGTCAGGCTCAATATAGGCGATCATCGCGTCGCGCAGGCGGCTACCAACATCAAGCAGTCTCTCCGGATCAGATTCAGCATGGATAGAATCGGTGGCTGTATCGATTTCGTGCCGAAATGCCGCAATCGTTGCCGGCCATTTCCCGACTATCGGATCACCGGTTGCTGCCAGATAGCGCAATATCGTTTCTCCCACAAGCCGGAGAACGGGACCATCGAGTCGCTTCCCGAGTTTCGAGCGCATTTTCTCGGGCAGACGCAGCCATCTTACCAACTCCCGAAACTTTTTTAACGGAGCATTCGCGAGAAATACTTCTGCAGCGATTGCCGCTGCGACTCCTGCGCGATCGCGCCAGGACAATCTCAACCTGAATTTTTCCCGAAAATCAAAAGCATCCGCGTTTGCGAATACCCATCCATTTTCGCAAACCGCGAGCTGTTCGTTCGCATCGAACGGCATTCCCATGAAGGCGGCGAATGATCGTGCACCACGCTCAAAAACAGCCTTGATATTGTCCCAACCGAGAGGGCTGAGAGGTAGTGGATAACGCTCCGCCGTCAGAGCTCTGCTCCAGTTTATGGGTTTGCCTGGGGCAAGAGTCATTCCATAGCGTCCATCAGCTGTAAAATGCCTGCATCATTCACTCCAAACGTCTTGCACAATGCAGCCATGCGATCATCTTCTGTTCCGGTGACTGAATGCAACAGGCAGGAAATAAGTTCAAACGTGGATACAGCCATAATCAGGCCGAACGCGGCAAGACCGTAACCACGTCCGATCTCCCGGGCGGTCCGGACCAGGTTGGCGTAAAAAAGCATGCCAAGGGGTTTCTCTCCCGGCAGAACAGCGTTTGTTCGGTACAACACGCTGAGCGGAGGTCTCAGAATGCGATGCCAGAATATCAGGAACCATCGCAGTTTTCCTTTGAACCTGCTTTCGAAGGAAAACGCCATATACGCCTTCTCTATTTCGGACGACCAGGTGCTGCGACTCATCAGCAGAAGATTCCGTCTGGCGACAAGCACTTCGGTATCCTGCACCGTGAAGGGCTCGGCGGCGGCGCGGCAGGCGGCAAGCAAAGATTTCGGCACGCCGCTTTCGTAGACTGTTTCCACCAGCTTCAGCGCACGAAATACCGGAGTCTGCGTTTCGGAACTGCGTACTAAACCATCGAAAAGTTTCCAGTCAAAATCATTGCACCCGTTTAACAGTGCGGCAAAATCGCCAAGCTCTTTCAGTCCGGTTTTATAATAATGGAAATGCACGCAAAGGTGATGTAAAGCATCTTCAGACGAGAGCGCCCAAGCGTCGACGCCGCCGATACTCACGGCGTGGGCTCGTTGCCATAGCGTCTCATGATCGATGTGAAAGCCGGATTTCGGGCTCGTAAGTGCCCAATGCGTCCCGATTACGAACTTCATGTCACGGGATACAAAGGTCGGAAGGTGGTGAGTCTTGCGGGGGTCAGGGTCTTCCGCGCCGCCCTCGAGCAGAACAAGGGGCAGCAATCCCATCTCGGAATAGATACGCTTCGTCGCTTCGATATCCTCGAAACGTACCAGAATATCCATGTCATTCATCTTCTTGTAGCCAGCGTCGCGGTAAAGGGTTTCGGCAAACAATACGCCTTTTAGCACTATAACGCGCACGCCGACCGATTTCGCTCGCGCAAGGAAGTCTGCCGCCATCAACAATCTGGCGCGATTCGCCGCGACAATCTTTTCACGCCGGTCGCGCAGACGTAACAGCAACCATTCCGGAAGCCGTCCGAGCATTCCGAGTCGCTCCAGGTTCAGATACACAAGTGGAGCGACGTCATTATGTCGAATCTTTGATTCGAAAGAGAACCAGTCCGGCGCGTCGGCAAAGAATGCGGCAATGTATGCCGTATCGCCCGATGTCGGTGATGCCCGTGTCAGCGCTATTAGTGCTGAGTCTACCGCAGAAAATGCGTTGCGGCTGGTCAAGGTCAAAACGCCTTGTTCTCCTTATCCGCGTCAGGATCAGAAGAAAATTCCAGGCCGTATTCCATTTTTCCGTCCTTCGTTCGACGGGCCCAAACAAGGCTGGCATTTCTTTCCAGTTCTTTGTTGTCGACCTGTATCCGCATCATGACTTGAATCGGTCGCTCCGTTTGAAGTCTTATACCGGTTTCCGACAAATCAACGGTCTGCGTTCTCAGAATATCAGCATCTATGTAAAATTCTCCTGGACATCTGATCTCCTTACGAAGAATCTGTCT
>JADFYG010000095.1 GCA_015233155.1 Candidatus Rifleibacteriota bacterium | reverse complement strand
GATCGGTCATGGGCGCACCCTTCGGATTCTGTTATATTTTCAGCATGAAGAGGCTCTTGCAATATTCACGATATACCCGTCGTAGGGGCGAGGCATGCCTCGCCCGAGATAAACATAATGCCTGTCTGCAAACGGGCGAGGCATGCCTCGCCCCTACAGTCCAAATAATTTTGCAAGTTGCTTTGAAAGAATGTAAATGGCGCTGATAATAATCAATATCTTTCTCGCGATAGCAGTTGTAGGACTTACCTACAAATATATCGAGCTGCGCGACCTGCATGAGCGCGAAGGAATCCCGGATCTGGTCTACATAGAGGGTTTGAGCGCGGTTTTCGACGCGGCCGAAGGCTACTCTGAACCACATGCGCGAGAGATGGCCAATGAAGCCGAGGCAATCGCCCGGGTGATGGGTCTCGATGAAGCGACGATTTTTTCCCTGCGCATCGCCGCCTTGCTGCATGATTGTGGTCAGGCACAGATTCCTCGCGAGATTTTCAAGAAACGCCGCGAACTCTCATCAGACGACTGGTTTATCGTGAAAACTCATCCATTGCTTGGGGAAATGGCTCTTCGCAAGTCTTTGCCAGCGCATGACGAGGTGCCTTCGCTCATCCGCTGGCATCACGAGCGATGGGACGGAACAGGTTATCCCGACCGCCTGGAAGGCGATGAAATTCCTGTGGCGGCACGCATACTGGCCGTAGTCGACGCGGCTAATGCCATGTCCCGGGAGCGCCCCTACCGTTCAGCCTGGAACGCAAATCGCATAGACAAGGAACTCGAGAAAATGGCGGGGCTGATGTTCGATCCGAAGGTGATTCGCGGGCGCATCAAGGCTCGTGAACAGAGGTCGAAATAGAGATGAATATATGAGATTTCAACCTGCATGGGTACTCGAAGCACTTGAGCCGGCACACGTGGAAAGCGTGTTTTTACCGCTTGCCCCGCGGCCAGAGACATTGACCTGGTTCAAACGGCTCGGAATAAAATTGTTCGTAAATCATCCGATAGAAAGTCAGTCAATGTTGCTTCGGGCTATCCTGGAAAACCCCGGTGAGACTTTCTCTGATGCTCAAAAAAAGGCGTTACCTAAAAAGCCGGAAACTATTCTCAAAGGCGCCGACCACGTTTTCAAACGCTGGGAAAGCGTTCTGTTCAATCGTTCCGAGTGCGATTTTCTCGCGGCATGGCGGGAGGTTGTGAATCGTATCGATGAGCCCCGGCAACGCGAATTGCTGGCTGCAGCCGTGCGAAATGTCATCGGTTACTGGCTGTCAGTGAGCGCAGTTGAATTTACTCCCAGGTTCACTCCCGATGAGTTGTTGAACTATTTTCTGGGTCGTCAGGCGGATCAGATATTCAAGGGAAGCGAACCGGCTTTCGCATTGAACCTGCCATTTGAAGAACTGGGCGACGAAGTTGAATCATCGCTGTATCTCCTTCCCTTACCCATACTTGAACGCGAATTATCCGCGCATGTAACCCCGGAAAAGCCGCTTAACTCCCAAACCGGATCAGCTCCCGGATTACCAGGCATGCCACGTCCACGGGCCGATGAGGTATTCCATGCCTGGTGGAAAGAAAAATCCGATCTGATCGCCGCCGGAAATGAGTTTCGGGCGGCGCTGAAAGGCTGGACCTTCTCCTGGAATGCTCCCACTGACTGGTCGGGAATGGCCGCCAAAGCCGGGAAAACAAACATGGTGACCTGTTGCTGGTCCGGCGAGGAGGCCTCCCCGCGTCTGCATGAAGAAACTATTGCGGGGCCGCTGAAAGCAGCTTTTGTCAATCGTTTTCCGAAAGCGGACCTTTTCATGAAAACCGCCGAACGGCGACGCGAGGACTACGACTTCCTTCTCACTCTGCGCTGAGGTCGCATTTCACTCGGGTATATGATTTTATTCAAGGCCGTTTGATTCTCCCCCGAAGAATGGCTTGAATAGTCTGATTTCAAAGAACGGGTAGGGCTGGACCGCCGGGCCAGCCGAGAAAGGCAAAACACGCGGCGCGCCCAGCGGTCGCGCCCTACCCTGCGAGAATTAAGTGACCCTGTGATTATTCGCTCATGCTTGCCATAAACCGCTTTTTGTTGTAGATTACAGCCACTCTCCCACCCCCATTCAACTTTTCCAGGCGGCAAAACATGTTGCAGAGTGAACAGAATCTGATCGAACTCTGCCGGGTGACTGGTGAAAAGGCGCTTGAGCAGCTGAATTCCAGTCTGAAGGGCTTGAACGGGTCCGCTGTAGAGCGAGCACGGGCTGAATTTGGCCCGAACGAAGTGGCCCAGAGACAAAAACCGGGATTCATAAAAGAAATTGCCGCGCGCTGTCAGAATCCCCTGGTTGTCCAACTCCTGGTGATCTGCGGCATCTCACTTTTTATGGGAGATGTACGGGCAGCCGTGGTTGTTGGTGGAATGATAATCCTGAGCGTAACCCTGGGCTATATTCAGGAAGCCCGTTCCAACGAGGCCGCGGAAAAACTGCGCCAGATGGTCCAGACCACAACGGCCGTTGTCCGGGACGGCAAAGACATGGAAGTCCACATGTCCGAGATCGTTCCCGGAGACATAATCATTCTGGATGCGGGTTCGATCATTCCGGCCGATCTCCGTCTGCTTACAACAAAGGATTTCTTTGTTGGTCAATCGGCCCTCACCGGCGAAGCCATGCCGGTTGAGAAGCAGTCACAATCCGCCGAGATTCAGCCCAAGAGCCCATTAGAACTACCCAATGCCTGCTTCCAGGGATCGACTGTCATCAGCGGCTCGGCGCGCGGCGTCGCTGTCAACACCGGCCGTAGAACCTATTTCGGGTCAATCTCAGAAAAACTCGCGCTCCAGGATCCGCAAACCAGCTTCGATCGCGGCATCGCAGGCTTCACCTGGTTGATGATCCGCTTTATGATGGTAATGGTTTCCATTGTCTTTCTGATCGTCGGCATTACCAAGCATGACTGGGCGGAGGCCCTGCTGTTCGCGCTGTCGGTGGCGGTAGGTTTAACACCTGAGATGCTGCCGATGATGGTTACCGTCAACCTGTCCAAAGGTGCGCTAGCGATGTCGGGGAAGAAAGTTATCGTAAAGAAACTTAATTCCATCCAGAACTTCGGGGCTATCGACGTTTTGTGTACCGACAAAACCGGCACACTCACTCAAGATAAGATTATTCTCGAAAAATATGTCGACGTTGCCAACCGGACAAGTGAAGACGTTCTCCGATACGCCTACATGAACAGCCATTATCAGACCGGCTTGCGGAACATCCTTGACCGCGCAATCCTGAACCACGAAGAACTGGACGTAGAGAAGACCTGCCGAAAAATCGACGAAATTCCATTCGATTTCCAGCGGAAACGGATGTCTGTCATCATCGAATACGAGGGAAGCCATGTCATGATATGCAAGGGTGCAGTGGACTCGGTCTATAAAGCCTGCACCAGCTACCAGGTCGACGATGAAATCCATCCTCTCATTGACGTGATCAAGAACGACATCATGGAGGAATACGAGGCGCTGAGCGCTGACGGTTACCGGGTTCTGGCCATTGCCTATCGCGAGTTTCCCCGCGACAAGCATGTGTTTTCAGTTGCTGACGAGGCCGGCCTTGTCATTCTTGGATACATCGCCTTCCTGGATCCACCTAAGGATTCCGCTAAACCAGCCCTGGATACCCTTCGCACTATGGGTGTCGGGGTAAAGGTGCTTACTGGAGACAATGCCCTGGTCACTCGCAAGGTGTGCCGGGAGGTCGGCCTGGACGTTGCCAGAGTAATCACCGGCGACGAGTTGATGGACCTGTCGGACGAAAAAATCCAGGATGTTGCCGAGGCGGGAACAGTTTTTGCCGCCTTGTCACCCACCCAGAAACAGCAACTTGTCGAAGCTCTTCAGAAACGCGGGCACGTGGTCGGCTATATGGGCGACGGGATCAATGACGCCCCCGCCATGAAAGCCGCTGATGTCGGCATATCTGTGGAATCCGCGGTTGATGTGGCCAAAGAGGCTGCCGATATCATTCTTCTGGAGAAAAGTCTCCAAGTGCTGGAAGACGGCATCATCGAAGGTCGAAAGGTTTTCGGAAACATTATCAAATACATTCGAATGGGTGCCAGTTCCAATTTCGGCAACATGTTCAGTGTTTTGGGGGGCAGCTATTTCCTGCCATTCCTGCCAATGGCTCCGATTCAGGTTCTCGTGAACAACCTGCTCTATGACGTCTCCCAGGTCGGAATTCCCACAGACACGGTTGACGAAGAATACCTGCGATCTCCGCGCCAATGGAATATCGACAACATCCGCAAATTCATGATTTTTATCGGACCTATGAGTTCTATTTATGATTACGCCACATATTTTTTAATGTTGTATTTCTTCAACTGCCAATTGTTCAGCGCTCCCGGCACTTCAGTCGAAATGAAAACATACTATGAAAGCTTGTTCCATACTGGGTGGTTTGTCGAATCCCTGTTGACTCAGACCCTTATCGTCCATATCATCCGTACACAACGGATTCCGTTTCTCCAGAGCAATCCCAGCCCCGGCCTTCTTCTGTCTACGGTTCTGGTCATGATAGTCGGCGCTGTGCTGCCCTACACGCCGTTCGCTCACATGATCGGTCTGGTCCCCCTCCCCTGGACCTACTGGGTTTGGATAATCGGGTTCCTGGTCACGTATTCGATGCTGACGCATCTGGTGAAAACGTGGTTTTTCAAAAAATATGGAGCCGACTGAGGCCTGACCCGGAGGTAAGACACCTATGAAGACTCTGTTGACTGCGTTGCAGGAAGGCCGCCTTGTAGAACTGCCGGAAGGTAGCAAGGAAGAGTGTCTGCAGTTCCTGAGCCGTATAATTGAGGCCAGCCCGGATCTCCACGCGGCAAGTGCCGTAGAAGAGGCGGTTCTGTCCCGCGAAAAAACAAAAAACTCCGGGATCGGCCACGGCTGGGCCTGCCCGATCGCCCGGACCGCTAACGAAGGTGAACTTCTGTGCGCCGTTGGCTGGAGCCCCGGTGGCATCGATTACGGGTCGTCCGACAGGAAACGGGTACATATCATCGTCGTGTATTACGTGCCGGATTCCCGCCGAAACGAATATCTGAAGGAAATATCCGGTCTCGACAAGGCTATCCAGAAATTTCCCGATCTGCAGAACCTGCCGGCATTGCAAGATATCGCGCAAGCGCGAAATAAACTACTTGACCTGATTACCGCCAGCCTGGAGAGCACCGCTCCTGACGCCAAAGCCCGTATGATCCGGCTGGAAGCCAAGGCTATCAGCGTGGCCGCCGAGCTTGCGCCAAAGCCGATGTTTTTCGTCGAACTGTCCAAGATTTTCCCCGTTACAATAATCATTATTCCCGGGACGCGATCGACAGTACTGACCCACGAGCCTGACCTGATCAACCAACTGGAAGCCCACCCCAACCTTGGCGAACTGCTGGCAAAAGACAACCGCCTGGAACATGGAAATTACCTGGTCCTGGTCCGCTCCTCGACCTCCTACCTTCCGGACCGCGTGCTTTATGACTGCCTCGCCATCAATACTATTCCGCCCGCCCACCCCAACGGCGCATTACCCGCTGTGAGGGCCTGATAAACCAGACCGGTTTTCATCAACGATCTTATCAGAACCAACAAGGACGGACGCAGACTTGGCGACGACCAGACTCCGGAGGGCGTGGAAGCCTGGAAAGATTACCAAAAAGCTCCTTAATTCCGGCAAAGATAGGTTCAGCGCCGAATGCCGCCAGGATAAGGAGTGGGCAGTAATAACCAAAGTACAAAACCGAAGATGCCGCCGTTGTTTGGGGACAAAACGTAACCCCGGAAATACTTTTACAAGGATAAATGTTAGACCCGCGTTGCCGAGGCTTTTAATGGCCGAAACATCGTAAAATCCATTCTCAACCCACACAAAATAGTTGTGAAAAGTGATGATAAACAACATTGTAGTTGTGCATTGTCATGAAAAACCACATGAGCTGTGAGGAAAATAATCGTGTATAGACGGATCCTGCATCTTCCTGCATTGCTTGAAAAGGAATCTTTTTTCCTGTTTGGGCCGCGCTCGACTGGAAAGACTGCGCTGATCGAAGAGCAGATTCGCGGTGCAAAGGCATATGATCTGTTGGATTCTGAGGTTTTTCGAAAAATACTGGCGTTCAACATCGCAGTTCGAGGTTGATCTTGTACTCGGCACCGATGTGGCTGTCGAGATCAAGGGAACATCCCTTGTTCAGGATAAGCATATGAAGGGGCTTCGGGCCCTTAAAGAGGAGGGCATTCACAAGAGATTCATCATCGTTTCATTGGATCGGCATGTGAGAAAAACAGCCGACGGCATAGATACCACGCCTTGGGAAACCTTCCTGGGAAAACTGTGGAACAAGGATCTGATATAGCCCAATTTGCCTGAAAGTCGAAACATTGAGTGTTCGCTCAATCACCGGCAAGGGCGTAAATGTTGCGATCATCGATCAACCCTTGACTCCCGACCATATACGTCAGAGTTCTAAATATATTAATTTGATGATCAGGTATAAAATGAAGATCATCAGAAGAAAAACTGGCGCAAGAGACTCATTACCGGGCCTGGAATACCAATCAGCCTCCGGCAATGCTTCCTCCTCATCATCATTGCTGACCACTTTCAAATTCTTATCAGGCTGGTGCGAGAGTGATTGATTTGCCAACGTCTTCTCTACCGCAGCAGAAAGATGCGCGGAGTCAGAAAATGTTGGGAGCCAGTATGATTTCTTTTCCGAGTCTTCTTCGAGGACACATTGGCAGCCAATGAGCTTGGCAAGAGCGAAAGCCTTTATCTTCGATAGTTCTCGGTCGTAAGACACGTCAGTGCAATTGAATAAGCGACCGTTCGCTAACAACAGTTCCCCGAAATACTCATCGATCTGATCATTTCCAGACCAGCGCCTGAGAATGATTGATTTTATTTCTGAAAAGGACGCGACTTCCCAGCTCCTCTTGAAGAACAGTATACGCGATGAAAAGGAAACCGTCTTGAGCTCGATATCTATGACGTAATGCTCATCGATCAGCCATTTCCATACGGCAAGAACGCTCACGACAATCGATCCGGCGTCGAGAAGAAGCATGTAGAGCAGCCTCGGATACTCCGACAAAACCTTGAATTCATTGAATAAAAGGCAGAAGGTCGTCAGGCCGAATAAAAAGATGACAAACCACAGACAACATTTCTCCAGGGGAGTCGTAATGTCAGCTTTTATCTTATTCAAAGATCCGGAAACGAGGGATAGTCCGACGGAAGCCAATTCCTGTTCCCAAAGAATGTGGATGAATTCATTGGGACACATTATCGCGGAACGCCATTCCGCGATGTTTTCGAACTGCATCAAATGATGCTCCAAAAGTGGCCATTTCATACATTCCGCCATGACCTTCGTTTTCTCCATCTGTTGCAGGAAAACATTCTGATAATCAGATTTACACCGTGTTTCAAAAATGTGTAGGGTTACCCCATTGCGAAGAATGAGAGCGGTGGCGAAGTGCTCACCTCTCTTCATGGATTTCGTGAACAGCAGTGTACGAATTCCGAAGACCTCTTGTAGCGAAATATCGCGACGTTCGAAATAAAATGGATTCTGATAAATATAATGCAGCGTCTTTTTCGCGAGATCCAGTTCGTAGTGATGAGTGATATTATTGAAAAGAAGTCCAGAAAGTGAAAAGGCCAGAAATATATCAAAGGCGATCCAACCGCCGACAAATCCTTTCAGCCATAAAATCAGCGCGACAGGAGTCGCCAAGATTGTGGCAACTCCAACAAGGCTACAGAACATTGCCAAAGAGTCAATTTGTGGAATGCGTACGAGACTAATTTCATCCTTCTTTACTAATTTCACTTTTTCCGAGTACAGGCTGATTATTTTTTTCAGTCCTTCTGTTGTGTCAGGTTCTGGAATCGGAGTGTTTTTCGAACGATACTCCAATTTGTAGGCAACCCGTTTTTGCGCAGACTTACTTCGATCTTTTTCCTGCGTTCGACGCAAGCGAAGTAACTTGGCTTCGCTCCGGAGTTCATTCCACAATTTTTTTCTTTTCGACATATTCGACCGGAATGTTATCACAGGTCATTCACAGTCGGATTAGACGCCACGCGACATAATCCGACAAGTCAGCGCTTCATCTGACAATATGCTGGAGTGTCCCGATTTCCCTCTTTATTCCGAATCGGCGTCGCCTTCAATCGAAGCTTTCTCAGGTTCCGAATCGCTGTCATCTTCAATCAAAACGATTTCCGGATTCAGGTAATCCTGCGCCAGTGTCTCCCTCATGCGCGATGCAGTTCGCCTGGTTCTGCAGCGCCACGCAGGCATCGAAAGCGTTTGCTCTTTACCGCATTGAGACATGCTTTGATGTCCCAGAGGCTTTCTCGAAATGAAAATTTGATCGAAAGACGAGGCATGGTATAATTTTATCGTAAAAGGAAATCAGTATCCGATTTTCTCAGGAATTACTCCAATCGTCATCTATAATCTGTGCGTAAGGTAGAACAAAATGAGATCAGAAACCTGTCGCCCCCCTTTTGTCAGATCATGCCTTGTCATAGCTCTTTTTGCGTCATGCCTCCTGTTTACCAATCAAAACTCCTGCCGGGCGCAAAATTCTGAGGTATCGGAAGAGGAGCAATCCAGCAGTATCCTGGAGCAGAATCCTTATAAACTCGAACGGGATAAGGATCCATTCCAACCTTTAGTGAAGCGCCCCTTGCCTCCCAAACCGGTTGACCTGACCCCTCCTGTCCTGGTAAAGCCAGTGACTCCGATTGTTCATCCATGCCCCTCTCTGAGAATATCGGTAATAGGAATCGTAGGAAATGATGGTGGCCGTCTGGCCATGATCCGTCTTAACGACGAAATCAAATTTGTCCGCGAAAAAGATGTGATGCCGGAAGGATTCACCATTGTCGAGATTCAACCGGAACGTGTGGTGATATACGCGACCCGCGAGAAAATCCGACGAACGTTCCCGCTCAGTAACGCTCAATAGTATTGTTTGCCCGGGCAATTATCCGACTTCAAGACCACGGGAGTCGACCATGGATCAAGGCGTAGAAACGCAGCGCGACCATCGCCTGGGAACTCTCATCATGGGGGCTCTGGGAGTGGTTTTTGGCGACATCGGTACCAGCCCCCTCTATTCGGTCAAGGAGGCCCTGGGCGGGGGCCACGCCATTGCTACCAGTCCCGCAAACGTGTTCGGGGTGATTTCGCTGGTGCTGTGGGCACTGATCATCATGATCACACTGAAGTATCTCATGTTTATCATGCAGGCGGACAACAAGGGCGAAGGGGGCATCATGGCCCTGGTGGCCCTGGCGCAGCGCAGTGTGGGACGGGACCACCGCCTGCAAAGATTCATCGGCCTGCTGGGCATGTGCGGGCTGGCCTTGTTTCTTGGCGACGGCTTGATCACCCCGGCCATATCGGTGTTGAGTGCGGTGGAGGGCCTGGGAGTGGCCACTCCGCTGTTTAAACCCTTCATTTTGCCCATTACCCTGTTCGTCCTGGGTGCGCTGTTTTTCTTTCAGAGTTCTGGCACCGAGAGGGTTGGAAAATTTTTCGGCCCCATTATGTTGCTGTGGTTTTTATGCATCGGAACCGCCGGCTTCGCCCAGGTCATGCATCGCCCCGACATAATGTGGGCGTTCAATCCCGCCAACGGAATCCGCTTCGTCACCAACGACCTCGGCGGAGCGTTCATCGCCCTGGGATCAGTCTTCCTCTGCGTCACCGGTGGCGAGGCCTTATATGCCGATATGGGCCATTTTGGCCGCCGCCCCATGACCCTGGCCTGGAACTGGTTGGTCTTTCCCGCCTTGACACTGAACTATCTGGGCCAAGGGGCGTTGATCCTTGAGCGGCCGGAAGCCGCAGAAAATCCCTTCTTTCACCTCATTCCCTCGTGGTGCCTGCTGCCCATGGTAGGGCTGGCCACCGCAGCCACCGTCATCGCCTCCCAGGCGGTGATCTCCGGGGCATTTTCAGCCTCGTGCGAGGCCATCCAGCTGAATTTCTTGCCGCGCATGGCTGTTATCCATACTTCGGAACACAAGATGGGCCAGATCTACGTGCCGGCGCTCAACTGGGCCTTGTTGGTGGGGGTGGTGTTCGTGGTGGTGGCTTTCAAATCATCGGACAATCTGGCAGCCGCTTACGGAATCGCGGTCACCGGGGCCATGCTCATCGATACCTTCCTGGCTTTTGGACTGGTATTGCGGGTGGTCAAGAGATGGAACTGGTGGTTTTCCACCGTGCTGTTAGTGTGTTTTGCCAGTTGTGACCTGACCTTTTTCTCCGCCAACGTCCTCAAAATTCCCAATGGTGGATGGTTCCCGCTGGCACTGGGGCTTGCCATCCTCATCGTCATGGTCACCTGGCGACGTGGCGGAAAACTGGCCCGGGAGGCCTGGAGCCGGGATGCCGTCAATCTGGACGATTTTCTCCAACACTCCCAGGCCAACACTTTCCCCAAAGCACCGGGCACCGCTGTTTTCCTCACCGCCGATCCCCATTCTGCTCCCCGCGCCCTGATGCAAAACATGAGTTGCAACTGCGTGGTCCATGAACGGGTGGTGGTACTGAGCACGAAAACCCGCCACGTGCCCTACGTTGCCGATGACAAACGTCTCGAGGTTGAAGCCCTTCCTAACAATTTCTACCGCATGACCCTCCATTTTGGTTATCAGGAGACCCCGGATATCCCACAAGCCCTGGAAAAATGCGAACTGGGCGGCAAACCCTTCAACATCAATGACACCTATTTCTTTATCGGGCGGGTAGCCTTCATTCCCACGGAAAGAACGCGGCATCTCATATCCGCATGGCAGCTGAACCTGTACCTGGTGATGCAGCACAACGCCGTCAGCACGGCCTCCTATCTCCAGATCCCAGTGGAACGGGTGATTGAGCTCGGGGTACGCATTCCCTTGTAATGAGACGTGCCAATTTTTTGGAACAAGGGCATTATTCAGATCAAAAGCAAGGAATGGATTCTCTTTTCGCGAACGACGACCGTAAGGCGATGATGAGCAGTAAACACATGTCCAAATTTCTGGACGACAAAAAAAGGACAACGCCGTTCGATCGGAACCGACTTTCCGCTTTCGTGTCCCGTGTCATAGGAAAGTCCTTTCTCGCGCAGCGGAGGGAGATTTTCCATCTGCAGCGTTCCATCGGCCTGTTGAGCGCGGAGGAGTATTACTACTACCGCCTCTACGACTCCTCGCGATTCGCCATGCCCGACGCATTGAAATTCATCGGGCTGGAGGCTCAGATGCGGATTCTATCCCAGTGTTCCATGCCCTATTGGTATGATATCGCGCACGACAAGGTCTTATTCCAGATCTTCATGCAGGCTTGCAGGTTCCCCATTCCGCGCATTGTCGCAACATTTCATCGCGGACGTCAGATGCCCGGAGCGATTATCCTGCGAACAGAGGCCGAGATCAGGACTTTTCTTCGCGGGTACCGTGAATATCCTCTGTTCGGAAAACCTTTTGACGGGATGTTCAGCCTGGGTAGTGCTCGCTTCGAAGGCTACGACCCGACGACCGATGAGTTGACCTTTTCTTCCGGGGTTTCCGCGGGTGTAGTGGAGGTTGCTCAGGAACTGGCAACGTTTTCGGAACGGGGATACCTGTTCCAGGAAGTAAAACATCCGGATGTGAGGATGCTTAGGGTATGCGGCGACCGCATCGCCTGCTTACGCGTGGTGACCTTGCTGAACAAACAGACACCCGAGATTTTCAGGGCGCTGTGGAAAATACCGGCAGGCCGGCACATCGCCGACAACTTCTGGCGGCAAGGCAACATGCTCGCCGCCATCGACATTCCGACCGGGCGAGTCACGAGGGTTGTCGCGGGCTTCGGTCCGAATCATAGGGAGGTCGAACGGCATCCGGATAGTGGAGAACCCTTGATCGGTTTCATCATTCCAAGATGGCAGGAAGTCCAGGAGCTATGTTTGTCGGCAACCTCTCTCGTTGCAGGGCTCGGTATGCAGGGATGGGATATCGCCGTCTGTCCTGAAGGACCGGTGATCATCGAGGTCAACGTCGGGGGAGACTTCAACCTCCCCCAACTGGCTACGGGCACAGGGCTTCTCGACGAACGCTTCTCCACATTTTTGCGCGAAGGTGGATATGATCCGGGGCGAAAGAGCCGGCGCACCCTCGCCGCCCTGAAGGCATTCTTTCGGGCTTAGGGGATTTGAGAAGATTGCGAACGAGACCTTCCGCCGCGATCTCCTCGCTCAAGTACTGTCCGACATAAGCCGCAAGGTCTTCATCAGGAATGCGAGACAGATAATGCGGAGGAAGGGTGCCGATATGAATGGCACGGCCAGGTCGAACCCGGGGGACTTCCGCGCAGGAGAAGCCGTGCAAATAACGCATTCGCGCCCGACCACCCAACAAGTTGGACCCGGCACGTTTGAGTTTTCGCGCACTGGAACCCGACATCAGAAATGCGGGGTTGCCTTCCAGCGAGAATGGAGATAACATCTTCTCCATGGCGACTTCAAAGTCCAATCTTAAAGCGGATCAACTACTTGCGACACTGACGAGCGGCGATGGCACTCTCGTTATGAATGCCCTCTCCGAAATTGAAGAAACGCCTGTATCAGCAGCTCTCGCCCAACTCCTGAACTCTGCCCTGCCCAAAATCACGGACACGGTTCAGGCATTTCAGGTGAGAAAAACCCTGAAAGTTCTCAGCCTCCAACTGACCGGGCGAGTTCCCAAACTGTCATTGACTGACCTGCAAAAACTGTTCCAGCAGCCCGACCGTTTCGAGGAAATAGCCGTCGCAATCGCCCTGCTCAAGCCAACAGAGGCGGTTCTGGCCTCCGATCTGCTGCGTATCAGCGGCTGGCAGGAGTTTCCGACACCCCTGCTGCCATCACTCTGCCGTTTCATAAAAAAGTTCGGAAGCATCGCCGACGCGGCATCGTTAATAGAGCTATGCCGCCACCCGGATCCAACGGTTCTCACCACCGCCCTCGAGGCTCTCGAGGTCATCGATCCGAGTAATCTTCCAAGCCTGGTGACGCCGCTTTTAACAAGCCCCAATGCCGGTATCCGCGCACAGGCCATTCAGGCACTGTACCGTTGGGACAAATCCACCGCACTGCGCCATCTGGTCGAGTTTCTGTTTTCCGAAAATCCCAACGAACAGGCGCTGGCCCTGCATCACGCTGTTTCGTTCCCATTCGCGGAGATCGAGCCACACCTGTTGCGTTTCATCACTGAATCCACCGACACCCGTCTTTTGATGAGGGTCAGTCAGCTCATGCAAGCGAACGCCCATCCCGAACTTCCATTCCGGCTCTACAGAATCAGCAGATCTCTGAAAGAACAGCACCAGAACCTCATCAAGGGCATTGTACTCGGCGTCGTGCGTGCTCTCGCGGATTCGCAAAAAATTCAGGGAACCGCACAGGAATTCCTCGATCAACTGAAATCAAGAGTTAAGCGCGAGGAAGAACCCCTCCTCGAAGAGGCTCTCACATTGACTGCTGCCCAGCTTCTCCACGACGATAGACCTTCAGATAATGCTCCCCTGCCCGACCTCGCCGGCATGTAACAGGATGCGCAGGCGACATCTGAAACCGGCAACCACACCGGACAACCGGCAGCGGTTTCCGCTTCCGTGCGACAGACCGGCCCGGAGCCGTCTATTGACAGTTACGACTCGCTCGACTCGACATCACGCATACAACTTCTCGGGCGACTGACTCCCAAGGAGTTCGCCGCGATCAAGGGCAGGATAACCTCCATGCTCGCCTCCGCAAAGGGGAAGGAACAGTCGGCAATCATAAAGGTCATCGGTCGCTTCGGCTCGAACGATTCAGCCGCGCAGCTCAAGCCTTTTCTCGACAGCGACAATGCCGATGCGGTTTGTGCCGCCATAGACTCACTCACGCACCTCGACGCGGAGTATCTTGGAGTTTATCTTCCACAACTGATGCAGAGTCGCAACGGCAAAATACGGATGCGTGCCACCCGTGCCTTCGTCGGGATAGATCATAAACAGATCAGGAGTCTTATCGGAGGCATGCTCCAGTCAACCAGTCCACGTCAGCGTGCCATGGTTATCCCTGCGACGATGCTGGTTGATTTTTCACTCGTTCGTGATGCCCTTTTGAAAGCTTTTGAAAAGGAGAACACCCCGGACCTGATCGAGAAAATCGGCCTCGTTTTAACAGCAAATCCTGATCGAGAACTATTGCGTTTCGTTTTGCGCGCCGAGCGTAATGCCAAAGGCGACCAGACCCGTGATGCCATGCATAAGGTCGTCACCCAGGTCGCGGAAAAA
>JADFYG010000094.1:9793-14426 GCA_015233155.1 Candidatus Rifleibacteriota bacterium | reverse complement strand
CCATTCGACGGTATCGCCGGCAACGCCGTCACCGGCTTCGCAGCAGATGATTTCAATCTTTGGCTGGCCACTGACAACGGGGTCTGCCGACTTCGCAAATGAGCATGAAATCCGCTGACCCTATTTTAATCTACAATCATCGGTGCGGGTGAAGAAGCGGCTTTTTGCGGGGCGCTGTTTTGTATGAGCAGCAACAAAGGTATGGATGCAAGGGATAACACACCCATCATCCAGAAGACATCCGCGAAGGACAACATTCCCGCCTGTCGCATCACCATGTGATAGGCAAGTGCCGGCACTTTGTGGGCCGCATCGGCCGAAGATGCGCCATGGGCGATCATGAGGCCATTTCCTCTGGCCATAAACTCCCGATATATCGGATTGACGTAAGAAATATGGCCGACAAGATTTACCTGATGAAGCTGAGTCCGACGGCTCAGCATGGTTGTCACCAAAGCGATGCCCGTACTGCCGCCATAGTTTCGTACCAGGTTGAGAAAACCCGAAGCATAACCAGTTTTGTCCGGCGGGACATTCCGGAAAGCCATGACATTGATCGGAACGAAAAGAAAGGCAAGACCGAAACTTTGCAACAGACGTGCAAGCATGGCCGTCTGATAATCAATCTGCAGATTGAAACTCGCCATCCAGAATAGTCCAGCGGCACAGAAAAAATAGCCCACGGCAATAATCAGACGATGGTCCACCCATTTCATAATAATGGCCACAATAGGCATCATCACCAGAATTGCAAATCCGCCGGGGCTAAGTACCAAGCCAGTCTGAATTGCGGTGTAACCTAACAAAGTCTGCAAAAAAATCGGCAGCAGGGACAGACAACCAAACAGAACGAATCCAAGAACATAGAGCAGCAACGTAGCTACCGCAAAATTGCGATCTTTTAATAGACGAAGATCGATGACGGGATTTTCCTGGCGTAACTCGTAAAAAATTACAGATATCAGTGCTATCACGCCGATTACCGTACATGCAACGATCAGATCCGAGGAAAACCAGTCACGGCGCTGTCCTTCGTCCAAAGCTATTTCAAGAGCGCCGAGGGCCAGAGTAATCAGTCCGATTCCGATGTAATCAAAACGAACACCGCTGCCACGAACAATTCTTTTGAAATCGGGCGGATCATGAATCATTCGCGCAACCAGAATAAACGACAGAATACCCATGGGCAGATTGATGAAGAAAATCCAGTGCCAGCTGTAATTGTCCGTGATCCATCCTCCCAGGACTGGTCCGATGGCGGGAGCGAATACAGCCGAAACGCCCATCAAAGCCATCGCCATTCCCCGGCTTTCTTCCGGGAAAGCTTCGACGAGAATCGCCTGTGAAACCGGTTGCAGCGCTCCCCCCCCCAATCCCTGCAGAATTCGGAAGAAGATCAGCCAGCCCAGCGTAGGAGACAACCCGCACAAGACGCTGGCAACCGTGAATATGACCACGCTCGCCATGTAAAAATTTTTACGTCCGAAGATCGCTGACATATAACCAGCCAGAGGAAGTATAATGGCATTTGCTACGATAAATGACGTGAGTATCCATGTGGACTCATCTATCGTAGCGCCCAGATTGCCCGCAATGTATGGCAACGATACGTTGGCGACGGTGGTATCGAGTACAACCATGAATACAGCCACGCCGACAGCCAGAGCGATGGGCCATGGAGCCTTGGCCGGGCTGGCTTCTTCAGTCATTCAAGGCTCAGCGGGTAAATATCGTGACATCTACATTCATGCCAGGTCTGAGAATCTCGTCCTGGACTTCTTTCTGGTCCAGAAGTATTTTTACCGGGATTCTCTGAACGACTTTCACGAAGTTCCCGACGGCGTTTTCCGGTGGCAGGAGACTCATCCGGGACCCGGTCGATCCGGCTATCGAGTCAACTTTTCCATGCACTACCTTTCCGCTCAGATCTATACTTACTTCTGCGTTCTGACCGGTATGGACATCCTGGAGCTGAGTCTCCTTGAAATTCGCAGTGACCCATGTGTTTTTGAGAGGTACAAGAATCATGAGCCCTTGTCCAGGTTGAATTATCTGGCCCGTCTCGACGGTTCTTGCCGTCACCACACCATCTACAGAAGCTTTTATTCCGGTATAACTCAACTGAAGCAGAAGCGCATCGAGGTTCGCCCTGGCTTGTTCCACCTCGGCTTCTGCCCTCTCTACGCCAGCCTTTGCCCGCTCTATCTCCGCCTCCGCGACCTCCACGACTGCCTCTGAACGCTCTATTTCAGCGACAGCCTGGGAGACTTTGGCTCCCTGCACGTTGACATTGGCGCCGCGAATCTCGGCTTCCTGTTTCAGGCTGGCCAGGTGACGTTGAGCCGCCTTCCACTCGCTTTCCGCAACCTCGGCGGCAGTGTGATACGCATCGAACTGCTGTCTGGAAATTTCCTGGCGTTCGGCAAGTGGCTTTACGCGCTCAAGGTCACTGCGAGCCTTTTCCAGTGTCGATGCGCGGGATTCGAGTGTAGCTTCAGCGACCAGGAGTTCAGAGCCCTTCGCCTGCTCAAAAGAGAATCTGGCTTTGTCGACATCCGCACGAGCCCCTTCCTGTTGGGCTTTTGCCTGATTCGGAGCGGCTTTGGCCTGATGCAGTGACGCCTTGGCCTGATTCAGGGCGGCATTGGCCTGATGTAAAACGGCTATGGTCTGATTAACGGTAGCGCTTGCCTGGTCTACCCTGATCTGAAGATCTCGAGGGTCCAATTTGACGATCAGGTCTCCGGTATGAACAGCCTGATTGTCTTCAACAAGAACCTTTTCCACACAACCATTTATTCTACTGGCGACCGGAACCATATGGCCATCTATCTGAGCATCGTCAGTGCTTACACGTTCACGATAGTGGAGGTATAGTCCCCAGCCGGCTATCGACAAAATAGCGGCACACAGAATGAAATAGATAATGAAGCTGCAACTGAACCCCCCCGTCCTCGCGATAGGACGATTTGTGTCTAAACTGCGCCGGCATGCCGCATTATTACGGAATGCGACTGGTTTTATACAAGTATTTGAATACGATTTGGTCACATAAATCTCCATTTTAGCGTGCAAAAAGTGGCTCAAGACGTCCCATTGCTCTGGCAAAATCGGCATGTGCCTGTTTCAGATGATATAGAGCCTCGATCCTGCTGTCAGTGGCTTTGGCAAGCTCATCCTGGGCATTAACCACATCGATGTTGTTGCTTACGCCAGCCTCGAACCGATGCCGGGCCTGCACCAACTCCTCTTCAGCAAGAGAAACAGCTTCTGAGGACACTTCCACCTCACTTCGGGAGGTTTCCATCTCCGACTGCGCCACTTGTATCTCCAGGCCTACTTTTGCCTCAAAATCACGGTGTTCTTCTCGGATGTGCTTCAGTTCGGCCTTTGCCTTGGCGATATCTGCTGAAATCCTGCCGCCGCTCAAAATGGGCATTCGCAATCCAACATATATCTGCGCCGTAGGAATATACGGCTCGTTCAGCAGACCGGCTGAACCGTAAGCACCTGTCAGCACAAGGGAAGGCAGCCGCTCACTCCGTGCCGATTTCTCAAGTCTTCTTGCGGCCTTTTCCCGAGCATTCAAGGAAGCCAGTTCAGGGCGCTGTTTAAGACCGGATTCGTAAGCATCGCGGAAACTCCATTGTGGGGAATCCGAGACCGGTAGGTCATCCGTGAGATGGAGGCGCGTGGTCGGTTCAATGTTTAACAGTTTTATGAGTCCGAACATGGTTATCTGGAGTCTTGACTGAGCCTGTATGAGTCGCTGGCGCTCATTTTGCAACTGTACCTGGGACCGCAACGTATCCAGTTTCGTTCCAACGTTGTTTTTCTGCTGGTCCATGGCCAGTGTGGTCAGACTCTGCGCCAGTTCGACGCGACTCTGCGCGGCTTTTACTGATTCATCGGCGCGTTGCACGAGTAAATATTGTCCCACAACAAGTGCTGCGAGTGATTCCCGGGTGATCCTGGCTTTTGCCATGTCCGAGTTTTCCGTGTGTTCGGCCGCTTTCCAACGATTCCAGAGACTCCGATCAAACAATGGGATGTTAGTGGAAAATCCGATCTGCCCCCATGTATATGGCCCCAATACCATCGGACCGCCTTTAGTGGAAGTTCCGGTCCAGGTGTCTTCATTCACTCTGGTTCGCTGCTGGAACAGATTAGCGTCGGCCGACGGAAGGAATGCCGCTCTCGCGATTTTCCTGTCAGCCTGACTCTTTGCGATGTCCAGAAGCGACTGTTGAATTTCAGGACTCTGGTCCATGGCGATGTGAAGAGCCTGAGCCAGCGAAAGATCCATGGTCGGAGTCAGAATCAGAAGAATACTTGCAACCCAGGAACCGATCCATGGGAAAAGCTTATAGATAATGAGTTTCATGAAGCTGGGGGTGGTCACGAAGTTGGCTCCAAATTAGAAAAAGTTCAATAATAACTTCATCCGCGAGAGAAATAATAGTTGCATAAAACCTTGCGGGCGAAGTCTATTCGCAATTCTTAACGATGTCAAGATGTAAATAGTTAAGATGTGAAGTGGTAGGGAACGACCGCCGGGCGCGCCGCTTTGCGCTTCGTCATGCCCGGCTGTTGCGCCAATATCTTAGTTTCGCCCTTGCGACCACTTCGTTGT
>JADFYG010000094.1:0-9687 GCA_015233155.1 Candidatus Rifleibacteriota bacterium | reverse complement strand
TTCCGACCCATTTGAAAACTCCAGAGTCGGTTTGGTTCGATGCTGAAAGTAGCTCATGAATCTTGCTTTGCCGACATTTTCGGATAGCCCTGTCTCGCGGCCCATGATTGATAACGACCGCCCGGAGCTTCTGCACGAGTTGTTCGAGCATACGGTCGACAGATATCCGGATGCTCCAGCCGTTGTGTTCGGTTCGGATATCCAAACCTATCGTGATCTCGAAGCGCGCGCCAATCGCATAGCGAGGTATTTGCGTTCGACAGGAGTTCGCTCCGGAGATTGCGTAGCAGTCCAGCTGCCAAAGTCTCACGATCTCTATGCGGCTATGCTTGGCATTCTCAAGGCGGGCGCCGCTTATGTGCCGCTTGCCCCCGATTGTCCGGCCGATCGCTCCAACTACATTCTCGACGATTGCCACGTTCATTCCATTATTACGAGCACGGCGGCCAAATCGGCGCCCTGCCGGGTTATTCCCATGGATGCCTTAGGTGTCGAGATTGCGCGACAATCTGACGAACGGCTGACACGCGAAACTACCGGAACAACCCCTGAAAATTGCTGCTATATCATTTACACTTCCGGCTCCACAGGACTACCAAAAGGGGTTCAGATAGAACACCGCAATGCGGTTAATCTTGTAAAAGCCGAGGGCTGCATTTTTCCTTTGACTCAGGAAGACCGTGTGTATCAGGGTTTTTCAGTCGCCTTCGATGCCTCTGTGGAAGAAATCTGGCTTGCGTTTTTCAATGGAGCAACACTGGTCCCGGCAACCCTTGAAATGTCCCGTGCGGGACCGGGTTTGTCCCGTTTACTCACAGAGGCCCGGGTGACGGTTTTTTCGTGCGTGCCAACGCTTTTGTCTATGATGGATGAAGACATTCCAACCATGCGTATTCTTATCTTTGGCGGAGAAACGTGTCCGGCGGATCTCGTGCAGCGCTGGACAAGACCGGGGCTGCGCATCGTCAATACCTATGGGCCGACCGAAACAACCGTCATCGCAACCTGGCAGGAGTGCCGTCCGGATAAACCCGTCACCATCGGAAAACCGGTCCAGAACTACGAAATACATATTCTGGATGACTCGTTAAAACCGGTAAAATCGGGTGAACAAGGGGAAATATGCATCGGAGGACCCGGTGTTGCGCGCGGCTACGTGGGCCGCCCCGATCTGACGGCCGAACGTTTCATACCGAATTCGTTTGGCAATGGCCGTCTGTATCGTACGGGCGATATCGGCAGTTACACCTCCGATGGCGAGATCGAGTTCCACGGTCGCCTTGACGGGCAGGTAAAATTGCGAGGATTTCGGATCGAACTTTCTGAAATTGAAAATGCCCTGCTTAAATGTCCCGGGATAAAAGCAGCGGCTGTCACGGTTCGCGAGGATCTTTCCGGCATCGGGCAACTGGTCGCTTACGTGATTCACTCATCAGGAGGCATCGTAAACGAAGACGAGCTTCGCACTAGACTTTCGACAGGACTGCCTTCATTCATGATTCCGGGTATTTTTGAAGCGATAAACGAATTTCCGATGCTGCCCAGCGGGAAAATAGATCGCAAAAAACTTCCGCCACCTCGCCGACGACGGACGGCCGCTGCGATCGATGCGGATGATCTGCCTTGCAATTCATTCGAACACCGACTTGCGGAAGTATGGGGACAACTCTTCGCCTCAAGGGCAATCGGACGTAATGCCGATTTTTTCCGCGATCTCGGAGGTCACTCGCTTCTTGCAGCACGCATGGTGACGATGCTGCGAAACGACCCCGATTTTAATGACATTTCCATGCCGGATGTCTACACGTTTCCTGTGTTGTCAGCACTGGCCGGCGAGATCGCGAAAAGGCGCGGGGAAAAGGTACACGAAACCGCCACGACCAGCGATATACCGGAAACATCTTCTTCACATCGAACCGACAACAATTGGCGTTGTGGAGCATATCAGTTTATCGGTTTGTACCTGTTAATCGGTTTTTTCGCTCTGGAATGGCTGATACCGACTTTCGTGGTGGAAGGTGTCGGAAACACCGCCTATCCTGTTTTGCTTGCATCATTTGTCTGGCTGGGGATACACCCGTTGCTGTGCGCTGCTACCGTGGCTTTAAAGTGGGTGCTCATCGGGCGTTACAAACCCGCAAAAATCAGATTATGGGGATTTCAATATCTGTGTTGGTGGCTTGTAAACAGAATGCAGTCAATGGTGCCGGTTCATTTTCTTGTCGGTACTCCATGGCTTAATATATATGCGCGATTGATGGGGGCGCGCATCGGAAAGCGTGTATTCCTCGGCACTGAACATATCGGCGCATTTGATCTGATCGATATCGGAGATGACACGACGATTGGCCTCGAAGCCGCCATGCTGGGTTACACGGTTAGAGATGGTTTTCTAATAATTGCTCCGATTTCTATCGGGAAAAGGTGCTTCGTTGGAACACGTTCGGTGCTTGGAGGCAACACGAAAATGTTTGATGGAGCGCGTCTCGAAGCGCTGAGTCTTCTACCCGAGAACGAAATAATTCCGGCAAAAGAAACCTGGGTCGGATCGCCCGCACGGCCACTCCCGAAAAACAATAGTAATGAAACACTCGAAACTCCGGAATCGGTGACTGACAGAAAATCGAATGAATTCGCTACAGGCGTTGAAGGTCCTGCCATAACGTCTGTGTGGTATGCACTTCTTCAGCTTTTCGGAATAGCGGCTTTACTTTCACTCGTTCCCAGCGCGATTCTCCCGGGATGCTGGATTACGGTCCTGCTTGAAAAACATTTGACCGGCTCCTGGTTCTGGAGCTTCGTGCCGATTCTGGGTGTGACCTTCGCGCCGGTGTTGCTTCTGGAAATAGCCGGCCTCAAGTGGCTGCTCCTCGGAAGGGTGAATGCCGGTTCATATCCGCTTGCAGGCAGTTTTTACGTACGAAAGTGGTTCATCGATCAATTGCTCGATCTGAGCCTTATCGCCCTCGGTCAGGTCTATGCCACACTTTATGTTATTCCTTTCCTGCGTATGCTCGGAGCCTCGCTTGGGTTGTTCGTAGAGGTTTCCACCGCTCACGGTATGACCCCTGACCTGATTCGTATGGATGAAGGCAGTTTCATAGCAGACTCCGTCTCGCTCGGCGCAGGGCATATCGACATGGGTATGCTCACGCTCGGGCAGGTTCACCTGGGACAGCGATCATTCATCGGCAACAGTGCTCTTGTACCAGGAGAAACCGAAATCGGTGAAGGCGGATTGATCGGAGTGGCATCTACGCGGCCTTGTATGACTGCTCAAGCCGCGGAGCCGGGTTCCAGCTGGCTCGGATCTCCAGCCATGTTCCTGCCGCATCGATATGTCAACACTGAATTTCCGTTGGAAACCACATACCGTCCTACACGAAGTCTCATTGCCCTGAGGCTCGGGATTGAATTCCTGCGCGTGACGCTACCTCCGACCTTCTCGGTGCTACTCGGTGGCATTCCATTCGCACTTTCAATGCTCATAGCCATGAACCATTCCTGGATGTTCGTTCTTGCAGTCTATCCGTCATTCTACCTTGCATGCGGGGTCATGGCGGCACTTATAGTCATTGTTGCCAAAAAGCTTCTCATAAGACGTTATCGCGCCATGGAAAGACCTCTATGGTCATCATTTGTCTGGCGTACCGAACTGCTGACGGCACTTCACGAACACCTTGCGGACCCGTTTCTCATACGAATGTTGGAGGGAACACCTTTCATCGCTTGTTTTTTCCGGGCGCTCGGAGCCAAAGTCGGCAGACGTGTCTATATGGAAACCACATCTCTCACCGAATTCGACCTGATCGAGATAGGCGATGAAGCGGCTTTGAATCGCGACAGTGTTGTGCAAACCCACTTGTTCGAGGATCGCGTCATGAAGATGGCCCCGATCAGGATCGGCGAACGATGCTCGCTTGGCGCACGTGCGATCATTCTTTACAACACGGAAATGCAGATAGGCTCAGAACTGGGCGATGTTTCGCTTGCGATGAAGGGCGAAATGTTCCAGGCTATGACCAGGTGGGTCGGCCTGCCGTGCAGGCGTGCCGTGCCTCCGGTAGCTGCAATCGAGTCAGGGAAGGAATCCACAGATAAAGGCCGGAAAAGAGAATTAACCGCAGATGAACGCGGATGAACCGTGCCAGTTACGAATTATTTGCTGACTCGTCCTCGGTCATACGCATGAAGGTGATCCAGTTTGAAATATTCACCTGATATTGGTCATCGGCCGGCTGAAACGCAGGATCATAGTGTATGACATGGGCAAGGCCGGAAGGCCAGGCTGACGTATCAAGATAATCGGCAGCCAACATGCCTTTTAAATTCATTTTTTTTCCGGGTTGTACTCTTACCCGGCCGTCAGCGTTGTCATTGATTGCAACCAACGCGGCATCGATTTCATTCGAGGTATCGATCGAGATGTTTCCCTCGCGTGCGTACAAAACGATAAAATCATTTGCCGGATCGCTTTTGACCAGCTTTTCGCGCAGGTAAAAACTATTCGCGATTAATACTCCCTGACCGATTATCTTTAGAGGCTTGTCGAAAACAACATCATCGAAAACACGTAGAATTCCACGTATTCTCAGTTCACCTTTCGTAACATCAAGATAACCGAGAGTCTGGAGCTCCGACTGAGTTTGTAGCGTGCGCACCTGAAGATTGATGTGGTTATATGGTTTAAGTCTGGCGTCAGCAATATTAACGACTATCTGACTGGCATTATCCAGGAATTTCGGCGGCGGTGTAAACGTCGTGTTCTTTGCGCTCGCGTCCGCATACAGATAATCCGTGTTGAAATTGGAAATCAGATTTCCTTTACTCGTTTCAAGTGTTTTCAGCCCCTGACAGAACTGCTCAGCAATCGGACCGGCACCCCGCTTCTGAGCGGCGGCAAGCGGTAAACATGCGATACAGTTATTCGGAGCCGGAGGAGCTTGCCCACCTATTTTGGTGAACTGAAATTCGTCATAATACAGGAAACGTTGCCGCACATTCCCCTCAAAAATTAAATGAGCATTCGCAGCCGTCACGAAACTGACTGGGCTAGGGCTATTGTCACTCAATAGGTTTACCCCTATGCTGGCCTGCCCCTCCCAGGAGTTGGCAGCGCAGCAAATAAGGCCGTTGATCGCCTCTTTCTGGATGTCGAGAGGCGGACTGAATGATGGCCTCCACGCAGGAACGTTTGACATGCGAAGTTCCGCAGCCATACTGACCTGACCGGCAAGTTTTGGCCATAAAGTGCCGCACTCGCCATCTGTAAGAGAAATAGTCTGAGAAAATGGCGGAATCATATTTTGTAATGCCTGGGGAACATTGAGAAACACAAAATTATTCTGGTTATCTGTCCCACCAAAAAATATTTTTCCGTATTTTCCGGAGGTTGCCCCATCCTGCATTATCGTGAAATTGAGGTAATCGTTATTCAGAGTGTATCCGTTCGTCGACCGGAATTCGGACAGACCATTACGTACGAACAGTGCGTAATCCAGCAGGAATGACTGCGCATAACGAAGTGGGCGACCGCTACGCGGACCAAGCAGCACGGCATTCACTTTGAAGTCGTGATGACGCTCGATCACACATCGGCCCACCCTTCGACTTCCGCGAAGAAGGTTCACGACAGCAGTAAAACCAAGCGTTCCGACTCCTTCTTTTCCGTAAAACGGATAATTCTTCGGGGTTGGCGAATTATCCCGAAAATCAACACTGCGAACTGTTACAGTGATATCCGGAGTCAGTCCTCGAGTCATGTCAGGAGCCTGGGCAAGAATGACTGGCACTGCTACAGCCTGCGCAATACCTGGACTTTTCTCATTGTCGATAAGGAGCTTACGTACTGTCGAGCCAGGCTTGCCGGTCTCGAAACAAAAACGGGCGAAGGCTTCATCCAGAGCCGCTTCGGCAAGACGACGAGCAACCTCGCTTTGTTCATAGCGATAGGCAAGCGCCCGTGAATAAGTCGCCCACCGGCTGTACTGCATTGCAAACAGCGCAAGGATAGTCAGAATGAAAAAAATCGTAGGTAACAAAACACCGCGTCGGGAAAAAGTCCTCCAACGCCTATCGTGCATTCGCGCCGTTTTTGGTCTCACCATCACCATCTATCGAGGGAACAAACTTGGTAGTGCTCCCAATGGGAGCCTTGTAAGAATCTACCATGGCTGTCGACTGGTTTGCAATGAACGTTTTGCCAACCCCATCGAACGGCGTCACCTGGACCTTGCCGGAAATTACGCTTACAATCGAATTTTCCCGGTTCACGCGCACTTTGAAAACAGTTCCGAGCACTTCGATGTTGCCATGAGGGGTTGTTCCGATGAATGGTATTTTTCCGGGCTGGACACTTGCAATCAGGATTCCGTTAGTAAGATGGAATCCCCGGGAGGCAACAGACATATCTATTGGAGCGACCGCTTCGAAAATCGATCCATCAGGAGCAGTCAAACGAGCCGAACCACTGGCAAGAATGAACGGCTGGTCAAGAGGGGCTGAGCTGGAAATTCCATATGTGGAGGTGATGAGATAAGTATTTGGTGAAATCCCGGGGTATCCAGGGTAGGCAGACCGGTGGTCTCCGGAAAACATCCAGAGGCAAACAGCCATCAGAACCACGGCAGCTGCGGCAATAGCACCCTGAAAACCATGCCCCCATTCATTTGCCGGTTCCGCGGCCGGTGCGTTTATACGACCCATCACTATTCGCTTGATCGCGACATGAGATGCTGCCGGTCTGACAGCCGATCCCTCGCGAATCAATGACTCGACGACCTGCCGCGCTTCACGACATGCCTGGCAGGAACGCAGATGCGCGGAAGCATCGGCCGACAATTGGCTGCGGCCGGATATTTCCTCGATAAATCGTTCACAAAAATTGTCAGTCGTCATGTGCTTCTCCCGGGCGGGAGGCGGTCAGCCTCAGCCGGTTCAACAATCGGTGATACCGGACCCGCAAAGTGGTTTCGGGTTCACCTGTCATTACCGCGATGTCCGAAAAGGGAAGATCTTGAAATAGACGCATCTCGAGCAGAAACCTGGCACCTTCATCAAGTGCATCGAGTAGTTCACGGGCTGTTACACGCTCAATAACGGAATTTTCAACAGACAGCGGCGGCGGATTTTCATTTGTTATTCGTGTGAGACGGGAATCTCGGGCAGTTTTTCGCCGTTCGTCCAGGAATACATTGCGACCGATGGTGATTAGCCATGTAGCGAAGGGACGAGCCGGGTCATACAACTCAAGTTTACGAAAAGCCTTGAAGAATGTTTCCTGGGCAAGATCGTCTATCAGTGAGGAAGGCACTCCGAGATAATGGAAGAAACCAATTAGGCTGGGGAGATGTCGATCCATCAGGGTTTCGAACACTTCGATGCGCCCGGTACGTGTCAGGGTAATCAACTCGGCATCTGACGGACCGGATATATCGGGCATTATTCAGTGATTATTCTCAATTTTAGCTAAGATGTAACGCGGGGCCGGGAACCGTTCCCGGCCCCGCGAACGAAGTCTTAAAACCTGATTAGGAAGAGACTACTGGGCTTACCCTTCCTCGCCGCCGCCGCCACTCTCATCACTGCCACCGCCACTCTCATCACTGCCACCGCCACTATTATCCGTGGAAGGTTCCGGGGCTGGTGGGCCCTGAGTTTCAGTGCTGGTCTCGGGAGCTGGTGGGCCCTGAGTTTCAGTGCCGGTATTGATGTCCGTCGGAGCTGGTGGCCCCTGAGTTTCAGTGCTCGTGTCTGTCGGAGCCGGTGGGCCCTGAGTTTCAGTGCTGGTGTCTGTCGGAGCCGGCGGCCCCTGAGTTTCAGTGCTGGTGTCGGTGCTTGCACTGGTGTCTGTCGGGGCTGGTGGGCCCTGAGTTTCAGTGCTTGTGCCGGTATCAGGAACTGCCGCGGCATACGTGGAATCAGCTTTGTCGCTGGCTGCTTTATAGTCATCGTAGATTCTGCTATTTGCACCATTGTACTGATCCGTTATCTTCTGTGATGCGGCATTATACTCTTCATCCGTCATCTTCGCGCCAGAAGCATCCAGCTTTTGCATCTGGGAATTATATTCCAACTCTGCCGCCTTTTCATCATTCAGCTTTGTCATTCTGGCAGTATGCTCAGCTTCTATCTGGTTGGATTTGGCTACATTCTCATTAGTGCAGACGCCTTCTGCATCAATTTTTGCTTTTTCAGCTGCGTAACGATCGTTTTCTTCTTTGGTAGCGGCGTCATACTTATCATTAGTCGCCTTGTCATTAGTCACCTTTTCAGCGGCTGCTTCATCCTGAGCCTGTTTCAATTCCGCGGCCGCCGCTTTTTCTTCTTCTGTTGCCGCAGCCACTTGTGCGGTCGCAGATGCTTTCTCTTGGGGTGTTTTGGCTGCGTTTACCGCATCATTGGCCTTCTTTTTATCATCAGCCGCTTTAGTTACTTTGTCCTGAGCCGTAGCAGTCTTCTGCGCCGTAGCCGGATTAGTCTTTGCGGCAGGAGCCGAAGCTGCGGGAGCCTTGGGAGTAACGGCAGCCGTGACTGCCTTGGTTGCATTAGAAACAGCATTTACAGCGGAAGTTACAGAATTCGCCGCAGAAGTTACAGGATTTGTAGCAGCTGCGGGAGTCTTGGCAGTTGAGGCTGCTGGAGTTGTGGTTCCTGCTGGAGCCTTGGCTGCCGGCGTGTCCGAATCAATGCCTGGGGCATTTACCTTGGCAGTGGTAGACGCGGCAGGAGTAGCTGGCGTAGTCGGAGCAACAGGCGCCGTCGCAGATGCCGGAGCCTTGGCTACCGTAGTGGTCGTCGGGGTGGAAGCTGCGGATACCCCTTTAAAAGCACTCTGGACAGCAGTAATTACCGTCTTAACAAAATCAAACACTTTGGTAAGAGCTGACGCATCACAACCCGTCAGGGTTATTGACGCAGTAAATAAGAGACAGACCCACACCGCTCCTCTAAGATACTTTTTTACTACTTTCATGACACCCTCCTTAAAACTGTTTTTTGAAGTTTGCCTTTACACAATACACTTACGCTTTCAGTTCCGCCGACGTTACACTGAATAAAAATTTGATTCCGGGCACGATACATCATGCCCCTAAGCCACTCTCCTCGCGACAAGACACCACTTTTATAAGATACAGCACCAACAAACATACCCTCTCGTCTACGTGATCAAACTATTATAGTTCGTCGCAAAGGGAAAAAGTACACCAATTATTATAACCACTTCAGGTTTATGCTTCAATATATTTTCGATTTCTAAATTCTCCCATGCTTTAAACAGAATGAGAGTGAAGCCCTGAGTTACTGAAATTATCAAACATCGGCTCACATGTTTCCTCTCTTCTGTATACCCTTCTTCTCGGGCTTGGGACAAAAAAAGGTTTAACCAAAATAGCCCAACAAAAATATCCGGGGAAAAACCAACTCGAAAAAGCGAGAGGTTCGTGCTATCATATAAGACACTCGCGCCAATAGCGAGGCTTCAGGAACATTTCCGTGCCGTACGGCCGAAAACAGGAATATTGTCTGAATGAAAACACACGAAACGTCCACTCAGACCTCCCGCCCCGAACAAATCAATCAGCCGCTCGCCATCGTCGGTATGAGCTGCATGTTTCCCAAGGCACAAAGCCTCGCGGAATACTGGTCGAATATTCGAAATAAAGTCGACGCAATCGTTGAAATACC
>JADFYG010000093.1 GCA_015233155.1 Candidatus Rifleibacteriota bacterium | reverse complement strand
CTGGTCGTTCACCGAAGAGAAATCAGAGAACCGTATAGACCGCATCAAAGGCGTGGCCGAGCATCCCAGAGTCAGTGAAAGGGTTCCGGCCGGCGCCGAATTTCACTTCTCTGTAACATTCAAGATCCTGACCGACGAGGATGAAGCGTTTTTCAGGAAGCTTCTGACAGGCATAAAGCTATTGGAGCTCGACGCAATCGGCGGCAGCGGAAGTCGCGGGTATGGCCGGATTCAATTCGATGATCTCAGGCTCGACGGCGTTGAGTATATGAAGGAATTCGACAGTATCAAAGCGCTGTGAGCGCGGGAGGTCTCATGAAGACCCTGATTCTTACATTTAGACCACTTTCCCCGTTCGGCACACCGCTGAAGGGAGATACCATCTTCGGTCACCTTTGTTGGCAGATAGCCCAGGCCCCGGAGCTATTTGGCGCCACTCTGGATCAGCTTCTGGCGGATTACGATAAGAATCCTTTTCTCGTTGTTTCCTCGGCAATAATGAACCTGGGAAGTTCAGCGGCGCCGTCACTGGTGCTCAAGCGCCCATCGTTGCCTTTTCATCGGTTTTCCGGACTGCAATCCAGTCCCCGGACGCTGCTCGAGAAAAGAAAAGAGCTTAAAGCCAGAAGCTGGGTCATCGCGTCAAGGGCAGTTCCGTTCTTGAGTCCGGAGCAGGCGACCTACCTCAACGGCAGGGAAGTTCTCGAAAAATTCACGGGTGACTATCCGCAGGAGTTAAGAAAGCGCGTCAGGACTGATTCTCTGCGATTAACGATCGGTGCGGGGCATTGGCGCAACTCGATCAATCTGACCGGATGTACCGGCGAGGGAGGCTTTGCTCCATATCATTCAGAGGAAGTATTCTATCTCCCGAAAATAAAACTCTCCTGCATAATCGGTTGCGATGATCGGGTTCCTGTAGAAGCTCTGACAACGGCTTTCGAGCGAATTGGCACCTGTGGTTTTGGCAGAGATGCTTCCACCGGTCTGGGAAAATTCGAACTTATCGATCAGCATGAGATCGATCTCAAGGCTTTCGGCGCTTCGGACGCAAGTGCCGGATACACGCTTGCGCCGGCCGTGCCTGGGTTGGAAGATGGCCAGCCATGGTTTACGCCATTCGTTCGTTATGGTCGTCATGGCGATGTTCTGGCAATATCCTCGCATCCATTCAAAAACCCCTGCCTTCTCGCGGACGATGGCGCGGTCTTCCCATTAAAGGATAATGTCGGCTCTCGAACCTATGTGGGGAAGGCGCTGCGCGGGCTTTCCAAGGTTGAGTCGCGAACTGTCAGTCAAGGATACAGCTTATTCATCCCCGTCCGAATGGAGGAAATCCATGCCTGAAAACAGCCTTCAATCGAAGATTCAACACCTGAAGATTCGTCTTCATGTCCTCTCTCCGATTCATATCGGATGCGATGAAGTGTATGAACCGACTGAGTTTGTCATCCCTGACGGACGGGAAGGAACTCTCATCTCGTTTGATTCGCTAAGATTTGTTCAGAGTCTGGATACAGAAACGAAGAAACGATTTGAAAAAGTCTGCATGGATGGGAAGCTGATCGAGATATACAAATTCATCCGGGCGAACTCGGCAAATATCAAGGGGCGTGCGGTCAGCATCAGTAAAGATCTGGTTGCGCATTATCGCAAATCATTTGCCGTAAACGGAACTGGCGGACCCACGGACCGCGAGGTAATGAACCAGTTCACACTGAGCCGAACGGCCTTTTTGCGCTATTCTGACAAGCCTTTCATTCCGGGATCTTCACTGAAAGGGTCATTAAGGACGGCGTATCTCAGCTGGCTTGCCAGACAAAATGCATCGATCAAAGAAAACAGGTCGGCGCGTCTTGAGGAAGCACTATTGGGTGGCGGTTTCAGCGCAGATCCGTTTTCATTGTTGAAAACGGCTGATCTTGAACCTGAGACTTTCCTCACGAGCATCGGTTACGCCATGAACCGGAAGAAAAAAATGCAGGGGGCGGCTGAACTCAGGACAGGCAATGGGCCATATCAGATCCTCGAAACAATCCAGCCCGGCTCGGTTTTTTCCGGATCAATCGATCTGTTGACTGCTCCTTACGGAAGTCCGGTGAAGCAACCCTTTACATTTGAGACTATTCTTGGAAAAAGCGTCTGGAAGTTTTATCGGGATCGATTCAAGGAGGAGTCCGGGATCATCGGCAATCTGATTAACTGTCCAAAAAGTCTGATCCCGAAAATGAGTGATGGACGGGCATTCCTTATTCGCATTGGCAGGCACTCCGGGGCCGAGTCAGTTACAATCGAAGGGTATAGAAAAATAAAGATAATGCAGGGACCGGGAAGATCGCCCCTCTTCGATCAGGACTCATCGACCACCATCTGGATGTTTGCTGATAGCTTGAAGGCTGATCCTGCGAAGTGTCGTCCCTTTGGGTGGGCAATGATCGAACTGGCCGATGATGGAGTTGCATTTCCTCGTCCGCCGAGCGAAGAACGCCCGGTTAGTAAAACGACTGCGGATTCAGTGCCTGTTTCGGTTAAAGGTGGTACAGTTAAGACAGTTGCTGATGCCGGCATTTCGGGGTCATCTTCAGCGATGCCTTCGGCATCTCAATCGTCCAGTGCTGCACCGGGGGCGAAACCTCTGGAAGCAGGTCAGACCAGAACTGGCAGAATTACCCAGGAAAGCGGTAAATGGGTGGCGTCATTCGACGGGGAAACCCGATCCATAGATATATGTAACCCACAGAGTATTACCCGGACCGGTTCAGCGGAATTTTTTGTCCAGTCGGCGTCTAAACGTGAGGGAGCCAAGGTCAAGTTTATTCGTCATCTCTGACAAAATCGGGATTTATTTTACGCGGTGGGCTTTTTAGCCCGCCGTTTTTGTTTCTGAATGTTGCGAAGACGGACGCCATGGTTTCGTTTACCATTGATTTTGCAGACTGGCTCAAGTATGCTCGACAGATATTTTCCACCACGCAGCTGCAAAACAGGAAATTTACTTAATCAGGAAGGTTGTGATACCCTTTTTTCTCAACTAAAAAATATTCAGAGGAAATCCGAGTGTCGGGCCCCTTCGACTTTGCTAAAAATCGCTTGTATTTGACCTACGGCGCGACCGGCGGACGCTTCTGTCTGCCTTCCGGGGTGTCAGTCTCATTTGATTTTTTGCTTCATAATCACCTCCAGCGAATGGGTTATGAAGCCATTATTTTTTTCAACCACAAAGGCGGATATTTTCTCGATCCCCGCTCCAGGGATAACGTCTTAAAACCAGATTTGACGGCTTCATGCAGGCAGAGGTTCGAGCTCTCCCGCATGATAACGAGAATCTTGTGATATGAATGTCTGTCAGGCTTCAGTCGGACGATGATCCCCGGAGTCATCAGGAGCTGCACGTGGAAGACTTTGAGATTTCCTGAGGCGAGGATAGCGGATAACATGGTGCGGAGGGAGCAGCCAATGCAGAGACAACGATCGGTGTGTGAAAAATGTCGTAATCAGACGCTTTTCCGGATGGCTGTGCCTGAAAACCATTTTTCTTACAGGATCTGTTGCCGATGCGGGATCATGAACCTCCATTCGAAAGAGATATTCCGGACTTTCCGCCTGAAAGACCGAAGTGTCGGTCTGGTTTTTCAACCTCGCATTACTCCACCTGCAAAAAAAATTGGCGAAAAGATTTTGCAGTCAATTACCGAGACCTTTTCACCCTCGAAAAAAGAGCGAAACTGGTTTTTACTCGAAAACATCCAGGCAATTTACTCGAGAATAGTCGGCAAAGTTAGATCAGAAGCGTATTCAAATCATATTGAGACAATGGTTGATGAGCTGGTGCGGGTCAGAGACCTTGTTCTTGACAACAACAGGCGTCTGAAAGAAACCATATTACAGTTTCCTGAAATATATCAGTTTGAAAAGTCTCTTGAGGATAACTCGAGCCATTTGACTCCGGATGGTTTCCTTGAAAAACTTTCCGGAAAGTATGATTTTCTTCTCAGAAAAGTCTCCGGCATTATTGCATTCTGCCAGGGATTTTGTGCAAGCTCCTTCAAGCTTGAATTCACCCTGAAGGAATTTCTGCTGAACCTCGAACTGAATCAGAGTAATAATGTTTCAAACAGTTTTGACCAGCTTAATCGACAGATTCAAACATTAAACGAAATTCAGGATACGGTTGAAAACATGGATATGAAATAGTATTTCAATGTCCGGGACAGCTTTTTCAAAACGAAAATATAGGATATGATCGCATTCTGGAGGAACCTGTGTCGCAAAACCTGGAACTCGTCGAACTCCGTGAGATTCTGCTCCGCCAGCTTTCCGGTCCCGGCTCTCCTGCTCCGGAAGATTTCGAAAACCTGTTTCGCCTTTTCCGGGAATGTCTGGCTTCCCCCGGGGAGATCAATTTCGCGAAACTACCTCCCCAGCTTATTGACAGGATTATTATTGAGGCGCGGCAAGTCTTCCTTGGCTGTCTTTTTCATCTTTCATCAATCCCGGGCAAAAGCGAACTGGAGCAATTAAAAGATCGATTTGATCAGCTGATGCATTCATGGAGACATCTTGAGGATGAAAAACACGACCTTCAATCACAATTAAACATTACAGAGGCGGATATGCCTCGGCTTCGAAGTGAAGTGGAAACGCTGAAAAGTTTCGCGGAACTTCAGAATCTGCGTGAATCAATTCAGAAGGAGTTGCCTGATCGTGAGAGCTACATCAAGGTTCTCAGAGAATCTGAGTCGCGAATCCCGCTGAAAGTGAAGGAACTTCGGAATATTGACAAGCAAATCATAAAACTGATTACAGAGGAAAAAGAACTCCTGAAAGGCGAATTTTTTCATCAGGACAATCTGATCAGGAATGCTGAAAACAATGCAAAATAATGCCAATCCTGTTTGGTATTTCGTAGCCGCCGATCTGGCGTATATTGGCACTCCTGGCAGACGCGCCTCTGCAAGCCTGATCCGGCCCGCGCATTAATTTACCGGGGTTGGTATAAGAACTGTTAAGGAGTCGTCAGGGAATGAATATCGAAAAACTCGCCGGTCAGATTCTTTCTGAAATTCCGCAACTGGTGGATGAGAACGAGAAAATCGCAGTAAAAAAGGACATTGTCGGGTGTCTTGAAAGCAGTTTTCAACTCGAATTTCCCCCATCTTTTGATTCCACACGATATGTAACTGAAACGGATTCCGGCGATCTGCCGCTGAGGAGCTGGCTTTCCAAAAGTGTTGCAGCTGGTGATTACTCCGATGTGGCACTTAAACCTCTTTTTTCCCTGGCGGAACTCCTTGGCTTCCTCAGCCAGCGTGACCCGGCGCTTTTATTTTTTCACCCGGACTGGTTTTTTGTCGCGACGGAAGAAAGAATAAGTTTTGACTGGCTCCGTTTGCGAAAAGGTCTCAAACCCATCGGGGCATCACGCCCGGATGAATTTCAAAGAGCATTCTTCCGGAATCTTATGCATCCGGAGCTTTCCGTTTCTTTCAAGGATGTTCAATCCGGGCGGTCGGTCGGCTTCGGTTTCTTCGTTTTTCTGGCTTCCGTCCTTCTGGATATAAAGATTTCAGAAAAGCTGTCATTTCTTGAAAAGATCGAGAAGAAACGAGTCAGGGCAGGCAGTATGAATCCGGAAATTCCGGAATATTTCGTGAAAATAATTGAGGAGAGTTCCAAAGATCCCAGTCAATTTTCAATCCGGGATAATCTTGAAAAAATCATAGTGATGTTTCGGGAAAACCCCCTGAAACTCAATTCCCTGCCTTCCACTGATATTCTTCACGATATTTTCGCCAACTCGGTGATGGGCAATAAGAAGAAGTCCAGATCCAATGAAGATGAGGTCTTGTGTGAGTCTCTGGCCCCGAATATCTCCTTTTTGATGGTGACCGACGGCGTCTCCACCGCCAACCTCGGTTCGGGCAAACTGGCGGCCGAAGAAATACGCAGGACTTATGATCTGCTTTTCAAGTCACAGTTCGAAGAGCTGGCGAAAAAACTTGTAACGCCTGGAAGTGGTTCAGATCACTCGTCATGGTCTTCCGCGGCGGAACAGCTCATGCTAAACTTCGCCCGGGAAAGTCATACGCGGGTTGTAAATCTGATCAATGCGGAGCTGATAAGGAATAAACCTGATGCCCCGGAGAAAATTGTTCACACTATGTCCGCGACCCTGGTCTGCTCGATGATATTCGGCGACCAGGCGGTCATGCTGCATATCGGAGATTCTCCGGCCTGGCTTTACAGTCCTTCCAGGAAACGATTCTTCAGGATTTCCACGGACGATACCGTCGAACAGGAAAGTGGTTATTCCCATCAGGAGCGGGAGGACGCGGAAGCACTCACCAGGGTGATCGGTATGTGCGATTTCGACCAGGAAAAAATGACATTCGTTCCCGCTGATATTAACATGAAGAAATATGAGGTCCAGCTTGCTCCCGGGGATCTGCTTTTTCTTGCCAGTGACGGGCTGCATAAATGCATAGACCAGCCGACGGATCCCCTCCGGGAAGCTGCTTTGCGCGCACGTGTTGAAAAAAGTTGTTCCGGTGCGGGCGATATGGACCAGATATGTGTAAGTCTTATTAAATTGGCTAATGATGAAGGTCTGGGGAGTGATAATATTACCGTGTCGGCTTGCCGAACGAGAAAAAAGGAGAAACAACGTGGCTGAAGAATTATCAGTTCAGGTTCAGTTCGACCGGGATTATCTCAAGCGGGGAGTCTCCAACCAGGAGTTGGTTGCCCTGATCAACTTTTCCACGCAAAGTGAATTTGCGAGAAAGTACCCCAAAGCTTTTTGCGACCTGATTCTTGTCGTCGACACCAGCGGATCTATGGATGAAGCCTTCAACGCCACAGCCGGCATGTCTAAAAGAGCCGGGGTTCTTGAAGCGGCGCGTTCCATGGCTACAAAACTCGAATCAAATGATACCTTCAGTCTGATATGCTTTGATTCCAAGGAGTATATCGAACTCGACCATGTTTCAGGTCATGAAAAGCAGCGCATAACCGATTCCCTGCAGGCGATTCAGAGACATTCGGGCAGTACAAATTTCGAGAGCGCATTCAGCGCCGCTCTCCGTCTCAGCGGTAGTGGGAGCAACTCCTCGCGGAAGGTAATATTCCTGACTGATGGCCATTCTTCAGCCGGGAGCGATGCCACTGCCCGAAAACACAACCAGGCGATCGCCGGACTGGGCGTTACCACTGACTGCCTTGGGGTGGGCGGAGATTTCAAGTTCAGCGAAATGAAGCAATACACTGATGTATCAAATGGTAAAACTGAAATCCTGGATACACCTGGTCAGGCCGGCCAGCTTTTCCAGGGTTTGCTCGCCGGAGCCCAGCGATCGCTTATCAGCAACGTTGTGTTTCAATTGATATTTCCCAAGGATTGCCGGGATGTCGAGGTTTTTCAGGCCGGGCCGGAAAACAGGTGGTTTGGTATGATCAAGCCGCAGAAGGATGGCGGCTATTTATGGGAAAAAACTCTTCCCACGCTCGAGAACGATACTGACTACCAGTTCCTGTTCCGTTTCAGAATCGACCTTCCGGCTGATCCACAGATGTCACGGTTCAATTTTTTGAAATACAGGTTGTCGTATGATGTGCCGGTAAAAAATCTCAAGTCTGAGATGTTGAGGAATGAAGACGGCATCCACCTTCAGGATACCAAAGATCAGGAATCAACCAATACCGATGTTCATGCGAAACTTGTTGGGGCAGAGATTGAAAAATTGAACGTCGACTGTGATACCGCCTTCCGGAATAAGGAGTGGAAAAAACTTGGAGACCTTTTGCAGCAGATGATAAAGAAGGCAGAATCCATCAGGGAGAACGCCAAAGTTAAGGAGTTCAGGGACCGACTGGGGAAGCTGGTAAAGGATGGACATTTAACCCAGGCTGACATGAACCAGGTTGCCAGAATCTCGAGCAAAACAACCAAAAGCAGCCGGAAGGGGCCGGATACAAGCGCATTTTGAGGAAGAAGGACTGAACGAATGGAAGGATCGATTTTTATCCGGCCTCCTGTAGACCGGGTTCGATTGAAATCCGGAGAAACATGGAGTTATGTTCTCCCGCTACGCTATGATCTCGGCGATATTTCTGTGAAATGGCTCTCTGATGCCATTCCCCCTGAAAATATAAACGTTGACACAACTGACCCGAGAAAAATAGCGATTCAGACACCAGATATTTCAGATCTTTCTTTTGGCGAGCTGAAATGTCAGATTTCCGTAAATGGAAAAACCAGGGTTCACAGTATTTTACTTGGTCTGAGCAGACCGACGACCCGGATTACTCCGGCTAAGGTGGCGCCTGTCGCGGTTCCGGCAAAACCAGTTGCTCAGGCCCCCCGATCGGAGGTCAATAAGCCGGTCCCGCCGGAATTTCCTTCCAGTCCGACTGATCAGGAGTTCAGGGAAGTGGTTTTTGTTCAACCGGAGGAGTTCATTCAGAAAAGAGGAACAGGAAGATCTGCCGCTAAAAAGAAGAGCCAGGTGTCGGTAGTACTTCCCACCGTTGAACATTGGGAGGTGGAATCTCCGCCAGCGAGACCGGATGGAAAACGGGAACCTGTTCCTGTTCAAACGGCTCCCTCAGGCGTGTATAGCGTTGAAGTTTACAGTAATGGCAAACTCATTCCTGAACTCACCCGGCTTGTACTCCCCGGGAAGACACTTGTTGTGGGGAAGAAGTCAGCATCTCAGGGGACACCGGATATAGATCTGAAAGGTCGTTTCTCCTCGGAAGAGATGGAAGGCAAGTGTTCGAGAAGGCAGGTTGAGATTTTCTGGAAAAATGACAGAATCATCATTAAAAATATCTCCGGAAAATATCCGCTGCGAATTCAACGCTCTGACGGGGATCTGGAAGAGTTGGACGAGGAACATTTCTGGGCGCCTGAAGAAGAGGTGATGATTCCCGGAAAAATGGTTGTCAAACTGAGAATAAGGAGTTAGTTCTGATGAAGCGTTATTTTGATCAGAAGATGAAAAGGGATATATGCGAAGAGGAGTTTGATGGGCGCGTATTTCGCTTTCCGGCAGTCTTTGCGAACAGATACGAGGCATCCGGGATTCTCGCCGCCGGAGGTTTCGGTGCTTTGCTGATCGCCCGCGACAAGAAGATTTTTGATCGCAAGGTTTTGGTGAAATTGCCACTGCTCGATGAACATCTTTTTCTTCATCAGAGGAATACCGCTCTGAACAACGCCGTATCTGAGGCCCAGGCCAGGACTGAATTCGAGAAGAAAATGCTGTTGCATGGCCATCTTCGCGGAATAAGCGGAATTCCGACCCTTATTGACTGGATAGAAGATGTCTGGCCACAGGTTTATGGACCTCACAAAGATTCAAATGGGGTGGAATTTTTTGTTACCGATTCCGGGCTATATGAGAAGATGACATTCCTGGTCATGAGTTTTATTGATGGCGCTGAGCTTGACACTCATCTGCAGGACTTCATACCCATCAAAAAAAAACCTGCGGAAACACTGAAATTCATCGCAGTAACCCTTGCAAAGACTTTACAGGCTTTTCATCAAAAGGAACCGTTTGGGTCCCACACTCTGCATTTTATTTATCAGGATTTGAAACCTGCCAATATTCTCGGTATCAAGTATGGCGGATATTTTCTGGTGGATTTCGGAAGTTTTGCTGTTGTTTTCGATGACCTGACACCGCAGAACACCGGGATCGGTACCGATGGTTATAAAGCGCCTGAAGCTGATTCCGGTGAGCAATTCATAAATCCTCAGCTCGACGTTTTTTCCCTTGGGAAGACATTACTTGAATGCTGGGATGCATTAAATAACATTAATCACATTCCATCGGGGAAAAGAGATCAGCTGAAGGATTTACCTCAGAAATTACCTTCGTCCTGGAAGGTCTTTCTGGATAGATGTATCGAAACCGATGTGGCAAAGCGCTGGAAAGATATGGATGCGGTAATTCCGGAATTGAATAAGCTGAGATAAGAAAACGAGGTATACTATGTTTTCAGCAGGTTCTGTAATACGTGATTCAAGCGGTCTAAATACAAGGTGGAAGGTAGTTGATTTTTTTTGCGACCCTACCATGCAGTTTTTCAAACTGCATGACGCGGATGCTTCCCTTAAAGCTCCGATGATAAGGGAAGTGCGTGGCGCCTGCCTCAATTTTAATGGAAACAACCTGGACGAGTTCGGGATTCGGTCATGGAAAAATCAGTTTGAATCCGCCATTCAATGCGCCAGTCGGAATTTTTCATTTTTCCCCGAACCCATAGATTTTTTTCATGTTAATGATCCCGATCTCCCGGGGGCTGTCAGGGAAACCCCCTTTATAGTGTATTCCTATCCAACAAAGTATTGTGAAGTTGAACCGATTGATCCTAAAGAGGCCGCGAGAACATTCAGCATTACATCTATGGTCATGAAAATTGGCAAGGAGCTCAATAATATCGTCCGGAGCCTTCACGGGGACCAACACAATCAGGATAATCAGGCAAGGCTCGTTCTCAGGCAATGCCCTCTGAGAGATCTGCGAAGATTACAAACCACAAACGCTCTATTCATAGGTGAATTTTTTTCTCTCGCCAGCCAGGGAAATTCGGGGTTCAATCCGGCAACTCCATTTTTTTCCCTGAAGCGGGAATATAGTGCCCCGGAGTGTTTTTCAATATCCGGCGAATTGTCCGAGGCGACAGATATGTATGTTATCGCCAAAACAATTCTGATGAATTTTGGTGTTACGTTTGATGTGAATCCCTTTCCAGATCCCACTGTAATTGATCGGATTCTTCAGGCGATGCAAAAGCGCTATAAGTTCAAAATGCCGGACCATATGATAAGGTATTTTAAAGTATCTCTTAATTCCTCTCCCGCGAATCGATTTAAAAATATGGGTGAGGCTTATGGCCACCTTACGAACAAGGATTACATCAAACCTCCTGAACCAGGAGTTTCTCCGTCACGCCCACAAAATCCCCCTCCACAGCAAAAGCCGGTCTCTCGAAAGAAAGGGCGTTTCTGATGTGTGAGCATCCCCAAAAACCTTCCATCAGGGAGTTGTATTTCAATGCAAGGGACTTATTCAAACTGGGGCATTATCGGGAAGCTCTGGAAAACTATCGCCGATTCGAAGATAGCCGTGTTCAGAGCGGTCCGGATAAACAACGGAGTACTCTCAATGAATTCCTGATTGGAAAGTCTTCAAAGGGGCAATGCATTCTTGCTCTTTTGAAAAGCGACGGTAAGAATTCTGAATTGGAGGACGAGTTTTTAAGAGATCTCGACGTTTATCTGGCCGAAGTTCCGGCTGAAGGGTCCGGCCTGGCAAATCATGGATTCGTGAGATATTTTGCGACAGTAGCGGACTTCTTTTTTCTCGTTCAGCCATTGGATTCCTATAAAAAACTGTCCTGGATACTGAAGAAACTGAGGGGAAAAGTTCGGTCTCCCAATGCCGACAATGATTTCTTTTCTGCCTGGGTGGAACAGATAAGTATGGAGAGCCGGAACTTCGCCAGCGACGGCTTCCTTCAGCGGACGGAAGCCATGATAAATGTTTTCCTGGATGAAACCGGCGGGGTGGAAGGCATGAATGAGATCCGGATGCGAGCCTTCAACATTCTGGCTGATCTGAACTACTATTCACCTGCTCATAACTGTTCAGATGTTGATCGTTTCAAAAAGATCGATCATTATCTGGAATGTTCGTTAAAAGAAGTTCCGCGGAATATGTTCGCGTTGAAATTGAAAGAGCATCTGAAAGCCTTCACGGCAACATCTCTTCAAATAAGACGATTCAATCATGATGCTAACTCCAGAATTGCGAATATAAAAAATCTGGCGCAGAGAATAACCTCTCATATTGCTTCTGACAGCCCGATTAAAAAGGATGTTCTGCAGTTGGAATATGAGATCGGTATAATCGATATTATCGGAAATCTTGTGAAGAAATCACAGCCGGCACGCGGAGATTGGAAATTGGCGGATATTCGCGACATCGTTGAAGTTTCCCTGAGGCGACGCGGCATTTCAACAGATGGAATAAAGAGTTCCGGGGACCGGGAATTATGGGAATTCTGTCCTCAATATCTTGAACTCATGTTTGAAAATCTCCTTCGGAATTCAGAGGAGGCCTATGAAAGACAGAAAATTCCCATTCCGGAAATTCCGATTGAAATAAGTATTGATTATTCCTGCCGACTTCTCAGTTATCGGGATTTTGCCGGCGGAGTGGATCCTGCTTTGGGAGACATTTTTGAGCCTTACAAGTCATCTAAGGGGTCCTTCGACACCTCGGGGCTTGGTCTTACTCAGGCCCGGCAAGTCATGGAAAGCCAGGGTTTTTTAATCGGTCTGTATCCTTCTCAGCCGTCCGGCGGAGCTCTTTTTGTTCTCGATTTTAACAACAGAAATTCCTTATGAAAGGCGAATGTATGAATAAGTGTTCCATTCTGTTCATGGATGACCATGTTAATGACAAGACCGCCGTGGCTGTCATAGATGCGATAGAAGCTTTGAAGGCGGAAGGCTACGACGTTGAGACAGCGGAAAAAATGTCGGAAGCGATAGATGCGTTCTATAGAAAATTTTTCAAGGTTTTTGTCCTGGATATAGATATGGGCGATGTAAGAGACATCCTGGAAGGACGTGGAACGAAAGTTGCGGATTTGTACAAATCTCTCGACAACAACAGTCTGGTGATAATGTATTCAGCCATGGGCAACGCGAATGATGCTTTTCTGGTAGCCAATCGACACGTTTTTGGTTATGTCTGCAAGGCTGAATCGAACGCCATAAAGAAACTCGTTTCTATTGTACAAGCCGCTGAAAAACAGGAGTCCGCTGATTTTCTGATTCCGGAATCCATGGATCGCGGGCGCGTGCTGGTTACGCTTGGCAAGTCGCCGAGGCTCGATAAAGAGAAGGTTACTGCGGCTGTTAAGGCAGCGGGGAGCTTTGAGACTACTTTTTGCAGCCTGGATAATCTGCTGAAAGAGGTTAAAAAGCCCGATGTCGTGGCTGGAATGGTATTAACGTCCGAGTTTGAAACAAAAGAATCGGAAATGCTTAAACTTGAGAAACTCTGCTCGGTTCAGCCTGCGCCGCAGGTGATTCTCGGCTGTGAAGCCCGCGATGAGCTGTGCCCGTCTATTTTCAGCCTCATAAACTGTCACCCATTCCGGTTGCTGGACACTTTCTCCGATTCGTTGTACCAGAATATAACGCTGGCGGTTAAAGATGCCGCGCGGCTTTATGGCGGCCGGGAAACTTTCAGGGCGGAGCCTGAATATGTCCGGCGGGTAGCTGACAAGATCGACTGGAAGACTCTCGACGAAAGCCTTATGCCGTCTTCAGAGGATCTTCTGGACGAAACTTCCAGGGACTTCCAAAAGGAGGAGTGAGAAATGAGTGTATCTCCTCCAGGGCACTCAAGGCCTTCAATATATGTGGTTGATACAAATATCCTATATGCTCTGTTCAAAGGGCAGCACGGATTTGGCGCAGGTAAAGCCGTGGAAGAACGCAGGGATAAGACATTGCAGGAAAAGGTGATCAGGCTTTTTGAAACCTCTGAGGTCGTTATTCCCCGGTTTGCGTTTCACGAAATAATCTATCAGATTTTTCATGTTAATATCGATCTCGAGAATTACGATCAGTGGCATAAAATGAGAATAAGTCTTTTTAAACAGAGTCTGTATTCCTATATATTTTCTGATAGACCCGGAATCAGAGTCAGTCTGGCTAAAAAGTTCGATGATGAAATTGGGTTCAATGTGGCACTGGCTAAGATTTCCGCCTCTTTGTTCCTCAAGTTGAAGAACAGAATAAAAAGGCAGCAGGAAAGATACCCCGATTTTCTTAATACAAATAAGCGTGAGCCAAAATGCCTTGACGGGATGGATGCAGCTCTGGTTGGGGAATTTCTGTCAATTGCCCTGGCTAATCCAGGCCGCCAACATGGCCTCATCTCCAACGATGAACTGGTAAGATTGGTTGTTGGCGATCTCAAAAGCGCCCCCGAAAAAAAAATTGGCGGATTCACTATTCCCGAAAATATATTTGTGACTAATTTTTAGCATTCCGGATATTCATCGCGTTATCTTATGTTTCGTATTATCAGCCGCATGGAACACGGTTCGAGTCGATGATGTGGTGTGACTGAGCCGTTAAGATTTCATGGCACGTTTGCCCTGAAATATGTATAATTCGGTCAGTTTAATGACGGAGTTTGCAATAATGTATATCAGGCAAAAGCAACTCGATAATCTCAAGGCCCTGGTAAAACCAGGGAAAGTGCTCGTTATCTATGGTGCCAGACGTACTGGCAAGACAACTCTGATTAAGGAGTTCCTGAGAGGAGAGACACATCCGTATCTTCTGGTTAACCCGAAGTTCCAGCGTCAATTTAAGGGATACCCGCTCCTGAAGCTAAAATCCATCTAAAACGCCAGTTTTTCTGTACCCATGTAAATTAATGGATTTGTATTTACTAATAAACACGCACGTGATATAA
>JADFYG010000092.1 GCA_015233155.1 Candidatus Rifleibacteriota bacterium | reverse complement strand
GACCCAGTCGATTAGGACTGATGACGACCTTCCTTTGAAACTTCACATCGGTACTGCGACTTATCCGGGGGATGCTACTCACAGCGACGGCCTCCTGGAAAAATCCGGCGAAGCTCTTTCTCACGCTATCGGCACTGGAATTGCAGTAATCTCCTGGAACACAATGCATGTGCATGCAGACAAAGATGGGCCTCCTTCCTGATTCCGAATGTTAAGAGGTTGGGCAGCTCAGCCGATATATTTATACCGATTGCTCGTAATAGCTGTTTTTTAATCGAAAAAGGAGCGCGGAATGACCGAAGAAATTCTTATACCCGTGAAATTTATCCTGAACGGAAAAGCTGTCGAAGGGCGATTCCCTGCTGCACGCACCCTGTTGGAGGCAGTTCGCGGCGATTTCGCGCTTACTGCTTCGAAAGAGGGTTGTGGCAAGGGCGAGTGTGGAGCATGCACAGTATTGCTGAACGGCATTCCAGTTAATAGTTGTATGAAAGTCGTGTCCACGCTGAAAGAAACCGATAGTGTGGTCACGCTGGAGGGACTTGCGCAAGACCCGCTGATGAAAACAATTCAGGCGGCTTATGTCGAACAAGGCGCCGTTCAATGTGGTTTTTGTATCCCCGGAATGGTAGTTTCGACATTTGCATTGCTAAAAATCAATCCCAGACCTTCCGAGGAGCACATCAAGGATGCACTCTCCGGAAACATCTGTCGCTGCACGGGATATCGTAAAATCGTTGCGGCCGTGCGCAGTGCAGCCGATCAGGCCATGTCTATTCCGGAGGTCCGGTGATCGTCATGAAAAGTTATCTCGGATTCATTCGCCCGACCTCGATTACTGAAACCATAGCTTTTCTAAACACTCATCCTGGTGCCCGAATCGTTTCAGGTGGCACCGATTTCATCGTAAAATGGAAAAATGGACTGATGCCGGATGTGACTCATCTGGTTGACCTTGGCGCCCTTTCCCTTGACCGGATTGAAATATCCAACGGAACCGTCAGTATCGGCAGCACATGTACCATGGCGGCCATTGCCGCGGACACTCGCCTTACTGATCGCTTTCCGGCGCTTGTCGAGGCAGGTTTGCACGTTGGTGCACCTCAAATCCGCAACATGGCAACTCTGGGAGGCAATATCGCCAATGCATCTCCATCGGGAGACACAATTCCGGCGCTAATGAGCCTTGACGCGAGCATTGTATTGAGTGGCCCGGACGGTGAGCGACGCATCGAAATTGCAGTTTTTTTCACCGGACCAGGTAAAACCGTCATGAAGAGAGGTGAGCTGATCACCTCCATAGAGTTGGCCGATCGTAAAACCCGAGGTACGTTCCTGAAACTTGGGGAGCGAAGAGCGCACGCTATTTCGAAGGTTTCCGCCGCCGTTTCCACATGGGCAGTTTCCGGTGCGCGTCCCATCTGGCGAGTGGCTCTGGGCGCCGTTGCTCCGACAGTAATCCGCGCCAGACGCGCCGAAACTCTTCTGGAAGGCAATTCAGGCAAACTAGATGCCGACACGCTTGAACGCGTGAAGGTGCTGGTCTCTGAAGATGCGAAACCCATCGATGATATTCGTTCTCAGGCTGCATATCGCCGCAGGATGACAGGAGTGCTGGTCAGTCGTGCAGTAGCAGCAATATCGTAGGGACGCATGACTTTGCGCCCCTACAGAGGTCATGAATGAAATACATATCTATTCTTCTGCATATCTATCAACCGCCGACCCAACTCGGTTTCGTCATTGACGATATCGCCCGTGAGTGCTACGAGCCATTGATAGATATATTCAACTGCGAACTCGAACCGCGCTTCACGCTGAATATAAACTATAGCCTGACTGAACTCCTCATACAACGAGGGCTCAATAATATCACCTCCGGATTACGTCAAGCCGCTGATGCCGGACACATCGAATTTGTTGATTCCGGAGCTTATCACCCTATTTTCCCGCTCATTCCAACAGCGGAAGTAAAGCGTCAATTGAGATTAAATCGCGAAGGAAATCGGGCCGTCTACGGACCGGCTTATGCCCCCAAAGGTGTTTTCCCACCTGAAATGTGTTTCTCCGGCCACGTTGCATCACTGTTTCATGAGATGGGTTACCAATGGTGCATCACCGATGATCTTCCTTACTCGTATTATAACGGTACGCCACCCTATGATTTTGTTCCGAAAATGGGTGGTGTCGGCGTGTTTCTTCGCAGTAACGCCTGGTCAAATGACATTTCCTTCCATGGCTGGAAAGGGCGCGACTTCCTCAATAGCGCGAAAGAGCGCATGAATTCATGGTTCAACGATCGAGATGGATATATCATCATTGCCATGGATGGCGAGACTTTCGGTCATCATCACAAATACTACGAGGAGAAATTCCTGCGAGGGCTTCTCTTTGCACTTCGTGATGAGCCCGACGTAAAACTCATCACGTTAAGTGAGCTTTTCACCAGGTTTCCGATGCGCGATCAGTTTGTTCCGCCTTCAACCTGGTCCGCATCAGTTAAAGATCTGAGCGATGATGATCCATATCCGCTCTGGCACAGTAAATTCAATCAAATTCATCACAATCAGTGGGTGCTGACCAATCATGTATTGACGATTGCCGGCCGTGCAGTTGCCTCCGGTGATGAGGAATGTCGAAAATTGCTCGATAAAGCCATCTATAGTTGTCAGTACTGGTGGGCATCCGCCTGGAATTTCGATCCCTCACAGGTCTATCGCGGTTCATATCTTCTGCTCGATACTCTGGAGCGGGCATGCGCCAGCCTCCCGGATCGTGATGCCCTCCGCATTGGACGAGACCTATATAATAATCTGGTGTATTCCATTTCAGAACGCCTTCAGGCAAACCGGAGCGGAACATGAATTCCAACTATAAATCAAATATGAGCGGCCCTCCGGATTCATGTTTAAAATCCTGCGGCAATGGACCGAAGAGGGCAACTCAGCAGATATATATGCCTGCACAGTCACCCATGAAAAAAAATCTCAGGCTACCGAAATCCGTATTTTTTTACGTTATGCTGGCCATTCTCTTTTCGCTTACCACTTGGGCGATTACACCTAATGAAGTTTTCGAAGACGGCCGCAGGGCATTCACGCTTGGCCATTACCGCGATGCCTACGCACATTTTAGCGAGTTCGAAAAAACCTGGCCCGCGCATCCATTAAACGATCGGGCTCTTTGGTATCTCACACTCGCCGAAATACGCATGGAGGCGGACGATAAACGCGATGATGCCGCGGCCCGTCTCGCCTCGTTTACGACCCGTGTCAGACGCCTTCGGGATAAACTTCCGACAGCGGATCTCGACGAACTGACTGCCTCCATCGAGCTTTTGCGAGCCGGGGAAGGTTCCGGAGTGCTCGCCTCACGGAGTGCAGTTCTCAATCTATCCCCGGATGTCCTTGGCCACCTTCTTATTCGCGGCTGGCTACCTGTCCCTGAAAACGCTCCGCTGCAAATATTGGGTTGGGCCGCCGCATGGGAACAACGGCACGCGGCTTCCGAGCCCCTCGTATTGAAAGCCCGAATACAGCTTATGCGCGCAAAAGCTTTATGGAGGGTAGGTATCTCTCCGCTGGCTAGAGATACATCCGTCGATCTGCTCAAATCGTGGGGTGTCTGGCCGGTGTCAGGAGCCATGCTCAAGGCGTTGCATGCGGCATTTAACGATGGCGATCCTGATATCAAGCGTGAGGCTGCCCTTCTCGGTCTGTCTGTTGAAACGGTCGGATCGCTCGAAAAACCTGTAAAACTTGGTTCTTCGTGGCTGAGATATCTGCGTGAGCGTGGAATTTACGATCGGGAGGCCTGGTGTCCAAGATGAGCCAGCCTTTTATATTACGCAAACGCTGGATTATTGTTGGAATAGTTGTCCTGGCCCTTATTGTGGGGCTTATTGTCTGGTTTGGCGGCTGTTCTCCTCTTGACTTTTCGACGATAAAATACGGGTTTGGGCCCCTTGCCGGAGGAAAAGCCGCTCCCGGAACCCTGCTCCTGCCACCTGACGCGAAACCCATGAGCGGTGCTGGTTCGGGCGGCAGGCGTAGTGGCGGCGCCAGCGAAACCGAAGATGTAGTGGACAATACACGCCCGGAGCGCCAGCCTAATGTCGCGCGAGCAAATCAGTTTCTGGATTCTGCCACACTGGATTATTACAAAGGCAGTTACGATGAGGCTTTACGCAGGTTAGAACGCGCGAAATGGCATAACTCCACAAATTATAGTCTTTTTCGACTTTCCGGACAGATCTTTTTCGAGCAAAGTCAATATCGAAAGGCATTCAACGATTGGATGCGTGCCACACAACTGCCAAACGACGATCGTTCCATTGCACGTGATTTAGATGTCGTAAAACGACTGATCCGATATTCCCGCAACGAAATTGATCGTTTGCAACGCGATGTAAATCTTCATCCCACGGATCGCGTCTCCGAAGCCAAACTACGAGAGCTTGAGCTTCGTCTGAAAGAATAACGCCCCGGCCTTCTTCCCGTCGCGATTTCCAGGCGCAAGCCATTCTCCGCCGTAGAATGGCTTGAATAGACTTATTTCAACGAATGGCAGGGCGGTTCCGCCGAGAATTAAGTGCCCCTGCGCGATTCCTCGCAGTGATTGACAAGCTTCGCCGAGGCGTGTAGATTGTCACAAACAGGCTGGATAAGGGAGTGGGCATGGCTGGTTGGATCATCCTTGGTGCCATGTGCATCGCAATCGCGATGTTTTTTGTCGCAATATCCATGTTTCCCTTCGCAACATATATAAGATGCATCTCTGCGGGCGTTCCGGCCGGCCCGATAACCCTCATAGCCATGGGTTTACGTCATGTTCCGACTGATTTGATCGTCGATACCTATATTAAAGGGCATAAAGGCGGTCTTGATTTGCTGATAGATCGCATTGAAGCTCACTATCTTTCAGGCGGCAACGTCATGCGCGTCATTGAAGCCCTTATAAGTGCTGCCAGAGCCCAGATTCCACTGACATTCGAACGTGCATGCGCCATCGATCTTACTGGTCGTGACGTTCTTGATGCAGTGCGAATGCGCGTAGAACCGCGCGTTATCTCGACAGGCGAATGTTCAGGAATCGCAAAAAATGGCATTGAAGTTATAGTTATAGCTAAGATCACTGTTCGCGCCAACCTCGACACTATGGTTGGCGGTGCGGGTGAGGAAACGATTCTGGCGCGCGTCGGCGAAGGGATTGTTGCCGCCATCGGAGCTGCTGATACTCATGTGCATATCCAGACCCAGCCAAATCTGATTACGCAACAGATCATGAAATCCGGCCTGGATTCCAGAACCGCTTTCGAAATACTCTCGGTCGACATAGCTGATGTAGATCCTGGGCGTAACGTCGGTGCCATGCTCCAGACAGATCAGGCAATCGCCGACAAAAAAGTGGGTCAGGCCAAGGCTGAGGGGCGTCGCGCACTTGCACTCGCGCTTAATCAGGAAAACAAGGCACTCGAACAGGAAATGCGAGCCCATCTTGTTGAAGCTGAGATGGCCGTTCCCATTGCTCTTGCGAATTCCTTCAGAGCAGGAAAGCTGATTGTTCAGAGAAAGAAAAAGATTCAGACGCCGCTGTTACCGCCGGCATTGGGCCTTGGAGCTGATCGAGGGTGACGAAGACGGCTTTTTTCGGGCATACAACAATGATTGTGTCGCTTGAACAGACCCTTTTTGCATTTGTCCTATTATTTTTTATCGGGATGACGGCGCCCGTAAATGCAATAGAGTCCATGCGAAAATCGGGGGACATTTTCAAAAAAACGTCTTATCGGTGTGTTTTTCGGAGCATGGCAGAGGATAACCAAGGTCGGTTATGGGCGGGAACCTTTGGCGCCGGACTGTTATTATTCGATGGCAAAGAGTGGTCGCATATAGCCTCAGCCCCGAATGGTCTTCCTGACAATCGCCTCAGTAAGCTTCTCGTCGATAATGATGCTCTTTATGTCGCAACCGCAGGCGGTGGAGCGGTGCGCTATGATTTTTCAACGCATGTTTGGACGCCTGTCGGCACCGGAGAGCAACTCACTTCCCATCATTTTCATGCCTTCCTTCGCCTCCCCGATGGCCGCTTTATTCTTGGCTCTGTTGGTGACGGATTGTTCATCGGTCGTGACACCGACTGGAAACATTTTTCGGAGTCCGATGGCCTTCCCAGCTCATGGGTGAATGATGCAGTCATTGGCTCTGAAGGAGTGTTTCTAGCCACTGCTGACGGGCTGGCGCTTCTAAAGAATGATCGAATTGTCGAGGTCGATCTTCCACAGGATGCCTGGCAAGATGGAGCTACAAATGTTATTACGCGATTTCGCGATGAGTGGTTCCTGGGAACCAGCAGCGGCGGCCTGATCGCACGTTCGATTGATGAAAAAGCTGTCCAGGCCGGGGTCCCTGCCTGGAAAACAAGACACTACCGGAGAATTCCGGGTATTTCCGGAAGTGTGCATGCGCTTCTCCCGGATGGTGATACGCTCTGGGTTGCCGCGGAAGCCGGCCTTTTCCGGATCAGCGGAGTCGGTGATCCGGTGCGTATCGATGGCCCCTGGGGTCGAAGCGAAGCTTTCAAATGCCTGCTGAAACGCCGTGATGGTCACCTTTACGTCGGGACGGCGGAAGGATGTATCTATTCTATGTCCACAAGCGGTGAATGGAAAAAAATATATGATTATACAAATTCTTCCCTGGAGGTCATGAAGTGATGAAAAGCTCTTTCCGGATGTGGTTACCTGTCGCCGCTGTTTTTCTGGCAGGAACGCTTTGGGCCGGTCCATTTGAAGACGCAGAAGCTAAGGCCAAAGCCCTGTTCGATCAGGGAAAATTTTTTGATGCAGCTACTGCTTACAAATCAATCCTTTCCGATCACAGAGACGTTCTGAAAGCTGATCCCGAGAAGGCTTATGCTGTATGGCAGGGCTTTGGCGAAAGTCTTTTGAAAGACGGCCGCAAGGATCAGGCTAAACAGGCGTTTGCACGTGCCGATGCTCATCACAAAAGAAAAGGGGAGACAGCAAAAAACATCCCCGAGCCCAAGTCGACCAACATGTATAAACTGGACAGTTTGAAGAATGACAAGGCCCAGGATCTGTACCGCCGCGGAGCCGCGTTTATCGAAGAAAAGCAGTATGAATATGCAGCCATGGAGTTCGACAAGGCTCTCGGAATTGAGGCGGATAACGTCGATCTCATGGAAATCGCCGGTATAGCCATGGCCGAAGTTGGCGACACCTGGTTTGAAAAAGCCCTGCCTCTTATGGTCAAGGTTCGTGCGGCTCGCAAGGACGCTGCCATGAAACCCGCGGCCTGGCTGGCCCTCGGTCGTGCTGCAACGCATGTGAAGAAACCGGATTTTGCACTTGCCGAAGAATCTCTGAAAATGGTTCTAAAAGCTGACCCTCAAAATTTTCCCGCTATTTTGACCATGGGCGAGCTTTTTCTGATCCACGGCGAATACAAGAAGGCAATTGAATGGTTTGAAAAGGCCCAAAAGATCGAAGCCGCCAATTTGCGAGTGTTATGGGGTCTCGGTGACTCTTATGCCGGACTGAAGGAGCATGAAAAGGCTCTGTTATTCTATTCGCAGGCATGGGATGAAAATCCGGAAAATGCCGATGCTGCTTTCAGGCTGGGAGTTGGTTACAAGAACGTCGGACGACCAGACGATGCTATTCGCTTCCACGAAACCGCAATAAAGCTGGATCCGACCAAGGCGAAGTATCACCTGGGTCTTGTCGAGATTTACCTTCCCCGCATCATGGATTTTTCGGCCAGGAAACATCTGGATCAGGCGCTGGCTCTGGAACCGGACAATCTTTTGTGCCATTATTACAACGGACTGTTTCTCGAAATGCGGCGCAATATCGCCGAGGCGATTCCAGAGTATGCCTTGGCCGCGACTGGCGGACCCGAAATGATCCATGTGAAATACCAGCTCGCGAACATATATGCTGCAGTTGGAAACTCATTTCCTGCAAACAACTTCTCCAATGAAAATCCTGCCGACAAAATGGAATATCTTCCCTATAAAGACGTGAAACGTGCCTACACGCTTTACAAGGAAATCCTTGCAATCAACCCGAAATACGAGCATGCGGCGGAAATCCAACCACGGCTTGCAGCAATAGAAGAACTGCTCGATACCCAAAGGACTCTTGACCAGTTAATTGAAAGTAAGATAAAATAAGTCTGAGGGTTGCCCAAAAGTTGATTCTATTGCGACTAGTTTTTTGAGATCGATGTACGGAACGAGTTGGTGGATTGCTACGTGGTGATTCATCAAATTGTTTAAGGGTGAGTTGTAGTTCTCAAAAATAAAATTACATAATATTTTTTTCGAGGAGGAACATCGGACGTTTATCGAGCGTATTATAGTTCGGTAGGCTGAGCAGTACTAACGAGGTCAGGGTAACTTTTTTAACCATGGTGTACAACTCCAAGAGATTTCAGCCATTATTTTCAATACATAACAAGGAGGGGCTATGACTCGCAAAACTTGGGTAGTTCTAGGAATTGCCGCCCTGTTCGTGTCAGGGTCGGTTTTCGCCGCGGATGTCTCGAATATTGCCACGGAGTCGCGTTATGATATTAATGCGACGGGCGCTATCGATGTTCCGACGATCAAATCGATTCCGGCCAATGAAATCCGACGTATCGCGGATATGATCGACAAGCCCGAATCGCAGATCGGTATGTGGGTTCCCAACGTCGAACCTGAGCCTGTCATTCGTCATTCAAACAACAGCATTGCTTCTAATACTCGCGTGTTCAAGAACGTCGGAATAGACAGCGACAAGTATCCGTATTTGATCAAGGTTGTGTCGAAGCGGAATGGACACCCTGAAGATAACGGTTGGTATGTTTACCAGAATGTGAAATACAACTGGGTATATGAAGATGCCAAAGACGGCGATGATACAGAAGGTGAAGCTGGCACCAAGAAAGCTTCCGGTGGAAAGAATGGAGCTTCGGGCGCGAGCGTATGGACTCCCTTCTATAAAGCATCCGGGGAAGCCAAGGCTGTTGACTATATGAAAAATTTCGTCACCGGCGCCGGCGATCCCACTTGGGATCCCAAGGTTTATCCGAATGCTCATACCAAGCCCTTTGATTCGGGTATTTCCGGCACGAATGACACCCGTGGATCTACCGTCCTCCAGGAAGTAGGAATGCTTTTGACCTATCAACGCGCTTCCGCAGTTGTTACTGGTGAATCCGGTACCGGTTATTATGGAGATGCGGAACCCCCCAATCCCAGCCAGCCCTTCCCGACAGCCAAGCTCAGTAGTGTTGGCACATTTGAAGACAAGAAATATGAAGTAACTCCTCCGGATGGTTGGGCTACGGAAACGATGGGCATATTGACCGCATACAACCGCGTCTACGTTGAAGACTATAAAGCCCCCACCGTAAAAGGCACAGAAGTTCGAGTATACGGCGGTAACGTAGGCGGTGGTATCACTAAGCTTTATCAGAATGGACAATGGGTGGACACCAATGGTATCGCATTCGAAACCGAAGACGACAATCCCAATGCCAAAGCTAATTCAGATCGTCTGCAGGCTTCTTTGAACTACGAGTGCGGCAACATGGACCTCTATCGTCTTGATAATCCCAATTACTCGCCCGACAATCCCACGTCCGACAGTAATAAGGCGTTCGTTTACTTCGTTTACCTGCAACCCAATACCAACAACGGCAAAACATATGGTCCCTACATTGGGCCAGCCAAGCCCGCGGAAGAGTTTTACTTTTACAAGAATCTTGACAAATACTGGAAAAACAAGACCGAAGCTCAAGTCACAGAGTACATCTCAAACCGATATGCTCACGCCTATAGTGGTAAAAGCATTCCAGCGGCGTTTCGTGGCCTCGCTTATTATATTCTCAATGAAGGTGATTCCGGCCTCCACAAGATCAAGAATCTGAATGGCAGGACCAGTTTTGTGGCCCAGGAAATCAGCGCAATAGTTACCGAATACAAGTCGCTTGGCGCCAAGGGCGTTCAGGCAGCTGCCGACCTCGAAGCCTTCAATGCGTATTTCGCAGCCGACACCATCAGCAGTGGAACCTCTCGTTACTCGTATATTGAGTTCAAAGATGGTGGTCGATACTGCGTTGGCCCGATCAGTTTCGATAAGGACTCGGGAGATTACAGCGAAACCCAGACCAAAGATGCCAAGAAGGCGGTATGGAATGTCAACGGCGCTCGCGTTCTGCTTCCCAAACACTATGCAATGAACTCTCAGGAATGGGACAATGGTGACATTAATACCAGCCTTAAGAGTGCGGGCATGGATAAGTCGGGAGTCATGAATTATGCGGCTGATGCTTCGGGTACACCAAGTAGCCTCAGTTCAGCGGCATTTGTGATACCCACGGCACTTAGCCTCGCCAACACGAATTCTCAGTTCATCAAATCGCAGGGTGGAGACTGGATGCAAAAAGTCCCCGACCTGGTTTTCAAAGTCGACATGGCTGACTGCTGCGGCAACACAACCAATCAGGTCGGCTTCCTGCAAGTCTGGGATGATGGCAATGGAAGCAAACCAATGCCTTCAGTTTCAATGTCAGATTCCCGCAGTCAGAGCGAACACGAAGTATTCGTTCCGAATGATGAGTCTCTCGAGAGCGGTTCAACTCTCACTGTCAAGAACAAGGACGGAAGCGGTGAAGTCGTAGATCAGGGCGGCAAATATAATGGCGACTACGATCTCACTAAAAAAGATATCTCTCTCACTGAAAACGGAGCTAACATGACTCAGCATCCGATCGGCAGCAGTCTCACCATGAGTGACAAGGACAAGGCGATATATGAAGACGTGCGCATAAACATCTCCGCCAATGCTTATGACAACATCGATCGTTTCATGAAGAATCATGGAATCAGCAGTGTAAGCTTCAAGATTGAAGAGATCTCGGATGACGGTAAAGATACACCCACCGGCAAATTCGAGAGTCTCGAAAATGACAATTCTGGCGCTACATGGGATGATGCAAGCCATTCTCTGGTCAAGTCCGGTGGCACCGACTTCGATCCTCAGCTGAAATTCTATCATATCTTCCGAAACCCCGGCCTGTACAAGGTCAGCTATGCAGCAGCTGATGTCGCTCTGGCAGGCAAGGATCCTCACACTCAGCTAATGGCCTTCAGAGTAAAAGTTCTGAATCAAAAACAGGATGTCCGGACGATTGATACCGACCACGAACGCAAATAGTCCAGGCGTTCAGAAACGAGCGCAACGGCTCGTTTTGATCTGATACTAAATTCGGTTAGAAACCCGGTGGGGTGCTTGCATCCCACCGGGTTTTATCTTAGACTGAAGTTATACAAAATCGAGCAGTGTTCATTATGAGTTTATATGATTTAACGTAGAGGCGCTGCGTAGCGGCGACAAAAGCAATTTATCAGTGCCTCTTTTTATAATGTCACGAGGAGTCGGTATAATGAAAATTCGAACTAATTTGACTGGTTTATCTGTCGGACTTCTCCTGATGCTGTTTGCATTTATAAGTGGTGCAGTTGAAGCAGTTATGCCCGCAGGTGTTTCGCTCGAGCGGGTTTTTCAAATGAAGGACGGGCTCAGTCACAACTCAGTCCTGTCGGTTGCTGTAGCATCCGAAATGGTGTTTATCGGCACCGAGCGCAATCTGACAATCCTCGGTAACGAGGGTAAAGTAACCGTGTGGGGGCCGAAGAATTCGCCTCTGACTTTTCAAAAAGTTTCCGCAATAGCAGTGCGTGGGAAAGAGCTCTGGGCCACAAGTCGTTCACCCATGGTAGGGGGTGGCACATACCGCTGGGATGGCCTTCAATGGCAGCATTTCGAGGAAATCAAGGATGACATGCAGTCGAACTATATCTCCTGCTTCTACGTCGACGAGAAAAACGTTGTCTGGATCGGAACTGACAATCAGGGTCTCAATGAATTTGTCTACGAGACGAATCCTTTCAAAAAATTCGGTTATCTTTCCACCAAAAAAGGCCTGATCGATAACAATGTACTATGCATGACATCGAAAGCCGGCGAATTATGGATCGGAACTATGCATGGAATAAGTGTTTATCGAGGCAGGGACGGTGAAAAATACCTATTCACCAATTATTCACAGTCTAACGGGTTACCATACGAACTCGTCGACAGTATTGCGAATGGGCCGAAGGATCGCATTTATGCAGGGACCCCGCTTGGACTCATGATTTTCGAGAACGGACAGTGGCGGATTCTTAAAAAGGCCGATGGCCTGGTCGACAATGGTATCAGAGCTCTGACGGTTGATGGTGATGATCTCTGGATCGGCACGATGAAGGGTCTTCAGCTGTACAGAAATGGGGTTTTCGAAAAGGCGTTCGATTTTCATGACGGCCTTCCTTCGGCGCTCATACAATGCCTGACAATGGCCCACGGAGCTGACGGAGTAAAGCGGCTGTATATCGGAACCGATAACGGCCTGGCAATCTTGCGGCTGCAATAATGCGAGCAGTATTTGAGAGGTTTCCTGTACAAGGCATGTTGCCAAATCCAACGGTGGTAATCGTCGTAATCATATGTTTTCTCTTTTCCACGTTAGATATGGTCGTGGCGCAATCATTCACAACTCCATCCGGTAATGAAGCCGTGTCATTCACCCGTTCTAACAGTGGGCTGATAGATAATTTTATAGAGCGAATGTCATTGTTTCGCGGATCTCTGGTAATCGGCACTGACAATGGTTTGTCCATGATCGTGGGCAATCGTTTTGAGAACTGGCGGCGTGGGGAAGGAGGCTTTCCGGATGCGCCAGTGCGTGGAATAGCAATGTTTGGCGATCGACTGTGGGCCGGCACGTATGGCAAGGGACTCGCGAGGCTTGAAGATGGTCAATGGAAGAAATTCACTTCGGCTGACTCAGGATTGGCCGATGATTTTGTAACTGCACTGGTAGTTGCAGGCAACCACCTTTTTGTGGGAACGCGTGAGGGATTGTCTGTATATGACGGTATGCTTTGGCGAAATATCCGACTGGATCCGGATCGCGTGTTGAACGTCACAGCTCTTGCAACCGACAGGCAAGCGGTTTTGGTGGGCACTACTCTTGGTGCATTCCGACTTGATGAGAATCTTCAACCCGTTGTGCTCGATCTGGGACTGGGTTTTCCGCCATGGATTCACGCTCTCGATGCGACATCCGATACAATATTCGCGGCGTATGACGGTGGTGTGTTGGCGTTAACCGCTGACGGGCGACGCCTGAACTGGAGTGAGAATCTGTTGCCGTCCGGCAAGGTGTTTGACATGATTGCTTTTGAAGGCGGAGCATTGATTGCGACGGGGCGTGGTGCCGTAAAACTCGGACTCGACGGCGGGGTTTCCGTTCTCGATCTATCCGAATTTAAGGCGTTATATGGAATTACAGCTACATCCCTTTTGCGTGACGGCAATAACTGGTGGATCGGCTATTCCGGCGGTGGTTTGCTGCGTCTGAATAATTTTGCTGGTTTTATAGCATATTCGGCGGGTGCAACTATCGGCAAAAGCTTTTTGGGGATGGCGAGAGCGCCGCAAGCATCGCAGTTCCGTATCCAGGAAAACCAGGATGTATCGAAATCACAGGTGAGCCAGCAGGCTCCTGTCGCTCAAACATCGACGGCTCCGCGGATCCCGTCAGTAGATATTTCCGCTCTTGAATCTGCCGGCTCTTTCTCTCTTCCCGGACGCATTCGATCTGTCCTGGAAGACGGAGATTTTATCTGGATGGCTACGTTGGATGGCTTGTACCGGTTGAAGTCGGGGGAGCTTCCTGGGCAAAGTCTGCGACGTTTTGGCCCGGCGATGCCGTGCCAGGCTGTTGCAAAAGCCTCGGGAGGATTTATCTGGTCGGTGTTCGAAACCGGAGAGTGCTTCAGAATCGACGGAGAAAACATGATGTCGATGAATCTGTCGGGGCTGCCTCCGGCGCCGTTGAGTCTTGCTGTGGTTGATGATCGTTTGTTGATTGGTTCCGACATGGGTCTCTTTACCGGCATGATAAGTAGCGGTAAAGTTGGACAAGTGCCTGCATTGAAAAATCGCCGTGTCAGTGTCGCGGCTGTTGAGGGAGTAAATGTCTGGCTTGGTTGTGATGATGGGTTGTACAGATATCAATCTTTGCGTGACGTTCCTGAAAGAGTGGATGATTTCTCCGACTCATTTACATATGTGCGGGTATTTGGCGGTGATGTCTGGACGGGCACCAGCAAGGGCAGCGTAATGCGTTTTGTGCAGGGGCGCCTAGTTGATCGCTGGGACAACGTCGTCACCGGTCGTGTTGCAGCAATCGCCATGGGTGAAAATGCAGAAATGGTGGTTATAGGTGAAAGCGGTGTTTCAGCAATTCGAGCAGGAGTTCCCGATGTCAGGCATTTAGATGTCGTAAAAGGTGGTCAGGCCTTGTTCCGATTTTCATCCCGTCATTGGATTGTTCGTGGAAGTCGCTGCGAGCTGCTTGGCAATATTACCCCCGGAGCGGGTAATGCTGTAGCGGGCACTTTTCCTGTTGGTACAGGTGTTATTCCAGCGGTTAATTCATCATCCCCTCCCGTATCCAATGCTGCATCGCCAGTTGGAGTGGCTGTTTCGGGTACAAATTTGGCCATTGTTCCTAATGAGAGTTCAAGCTCTCGTAGTGCGTCGTCCAATGTTGGTGGTTTCAATATTTCAAATGTTCGTGTTTTTACTCCTCCGGAGTCGTCAGGTGTAGTAGTTTCGCCTCAGGTGAACTCCCCAATTCCGGTTCCCCCCGTGGCTGATCCTGGTCGAAGCACCGACAATAAAAATATTACACAGGATGTGGTTGGCAATGATTTCAGGCCTGAGTGGACAAAGTTTCAACCGCCATCGAAGCCGAAGAATCTGAGTTTTTATAAAAATATTCTGCCTATGATGATAAAGAGCTGTATGCCATGCCACACAACGGGAACGGGGAAATATTTTCCGTTGAATGATCCGGCGACGATGATGTCGTATTTCCGGAAGGGTGGCATCGATCGTTTCAATCAGTTTCTGGAATCCGGAAATGGCATGTTCGGCTCAGTAGCCCCTGAGGATGTTCAGCTTATTCAGACATGGGTTGGCGAAGGCTCAAAGGAGTGAGGCTTAGAGCGCTTTCATGGTTTTATCAAATGAGTGTCACAGGATCTTGTGATAAAACATCTGTTACAAACGTCTTGTCTCTGAAAAAATATCGTGATAGAATAGCGTCATTGCGGGAATAGCTCAGTTGGTAGAGCGCCAGCTTCCCAAGCTGGATGTCGCGAGTTCGACCCTCGTTTCCCGCTCTG
>JADFYG010000091.1 GCA_015233155.1 Candidatus Rifleibacteriota bacterium | reverse complement strand
CCTCTTGCATGAAAACCGGAATTGCGCGCCCGGGGGAAGAGGCTGGTCGCGGAGCAGCAGATGGCTTCTGTGGAATGGCTCCATCACGGTCGCTTCTCGCCGCCGGACCCTGCCGTCCTGCGCCACGACGCGGCGTTATGATGACGCGACGCATAGGCTCAGTGCCGCGAGAGAATGTTTCCACGCCCTGACGATCTTTCAGCGCGAGATGAACCGTGCGTCTGTCAATCGTGGACATTGGCTCAAGCTCTACCTGTCGCCCGGAATCAAGAACCTTGCGATACATGCGTCCGGCAAGCATTATAAGATCCTTTTGGCGCTGGTCCCGATAGCCTTGCGCATCGAGCAGGATCTTCACGCGACCTTCACGGTCCTTGTTGGCGATGATATTGAGCAAATACTGGAGCGCATCGATCGTACGCCCATGCTTACCTATAAGCAACGCGATATCCGCGGAGCGAATATCGATGACCCAGTGGCTATTTTCAGTCTTTTCCTGAATAGTGACATCGGCAATACCCACGCTGACCGCTGTCTCACGAATGACCTGCATAAGCAGCCCGTGAAGAGGATGCGCCTCGCCAATCGGACCGGTAGAAATATCACGAGTGGAACTTACCGAGTCAGCTGACACATCTTCATTGAAATACTCTTTTTCGTCATCATCACTGAAGGACCCCATTTCAGCAACGGGTTCTTCACGGCGCGGAGGCCGACGATCATTTGAAGGCGCCGGACGATCGCCCCCTCTGGGGTAGCGCTCCGGACGGCCTGCGGAACGCGCCGGACCGGCAGAACTGGAACGAACCGGAGGCCGGGATGAGGGACGCGCACTCGCATCGGGACGACGCGGCGCGGCATTATCATACGGGCCCGGTTCAGCCGGAGGAGGCGCAATAACATCCTCTTCGACGTTGAAAAGCTGATTGGCCGAATTACTGGCTGCAGCTGCCTGGGCGGGCTCGAAAGTGAAACGGATTTTCACTTCCGGGTTGCCGACCACGCCGAAGATGCCTCTTGCTGGTGCGGCAAGCGTTTCCTCGCCGGCAATGCGCTCGCCCGGCGCCAGCTCGCGCTTAGCGATCTCGCGGGCTTCTTCATGGGACTTTGCAGAAATTTCAATGACTCTTTGCATGGTGAGGTTGCTCCTCTTTCATGGCCTTCGTCAACTGGTTGGCCTGAAGTTGCTGAAAAATGCCGATGATGCTTGATGTAAACCAGTAGATAAGCAAACCCGAAGGCAGCGACCATGTGATGACAAACATGAACATAGGCATGAAAGCCATCATCTGTTGTTGTTGCTGATCGGGCATTTTGCCCTGCTGGTAATACATGAGCGCCGCGATGCCAATCGGTAGCAAAAGCAGCGGATCTGGTTTGGAAAGGTCGGTCATCCACAAAAACGGCGTCTTCCGCAACTCGACGGCGATGTTGATCGTATTATAAAGAGCGATCAGCACCGGCAACTGCAAAAACATTGGAAGACATCCGCCTAGCGGGTTAACGTCGTGTTTCTGATACAGTTTCAGAACTTCTTCATTGAATTTCTGAGGATTGTCTTTGAACCGGTCTTTAAGATCCTGGACCAGGGGTTGTATTTTCTGCACTTTAGCCATCGATTTGGTGGACTTCAACGTCAGAGGATACAAAAGCAGACGTACTACCAGCGTGAGAAAAACTATCGAAAGCCCGTAGTTCGGATAGATAGCGTTGAAAAATTGCAGAATGCGTAACAAAACCGTGCTGAGAAAACCATAATCCGTAACCGTTGCACGCTGGATGGCAGCCAGCTCGTCAAGCAGCTTCGGTCCGAAATAACAGGTGAAACGAAATGCCCGCGTTTCCTTGGCTTTCAGGGTAAAGGGCGGCACAATCGCGCTGACGTTTTCACCTTTGAGCGTCACAAATTTTGGATCTATGGGCTTGACATCAAAATCAGTAGCGGTAATCTTTACAGGAGTCTTCGCGTCAAGCAAAACGCAGATATAGGTTGTCTTGAGGCCTATCCCGGTATATCCCCCTGCCGTCGTCTTCTTCTTGAAGACTTCAACATTTTCGAAAACCTCTTCGGACTCCGGCTTCAAACCTATAATGCTCGATGGTTTGTAAGGATCAATGAAGAGGCCGGGACCAAAGGTAAATGACAGACCACCTGTCTGATCGCTTCCGATCAGCGTGTCGGCATCGCCAATATTTGCTACGATCGCCTCGACATCGAATGCATACCCATTAGGGGAAAAAGTATAACGTTTGATCAGCGACAACCCGCCGATCGGCGCATAAGCCGCCGCTGTCAGTACGATACGACCGTCCGCAGTGTCTTCATCTCTATGAAATGTGTACTGGCTTTCCGGAGCCGCCTCGGCACCCCTGGATGGAATGCCGATATGAAATGGAATCATGGTTTCGGAAGCAAAATGATATCCTTTATCGATGAAGCTTGGCGGATACAGGTTTTCCTCGAAATTAGCACCTTTCAGGTAGTAGACGATAAGGTCGCCCGTGCGTCCTGAAAACAACAGCCGCAAACGCGCGGTCTCAACAGATGCATCGGCAATCCCATCGGCATCTTTATCCGCTATTTCCACCTTTGGGGCAAACGAGGGAGCAGCCTTGGAGTTGGCTGTCGAAAATACATTGGGAGTTGTCTGGGGAGTTTGAGCATGCGATACAGCCGGAAATAGCATCAGACCGGACGCAAACGCGAGAAAAACCAGCAGGAGCGTGATACTCCGAAAACGTTGAGCGGTACCGGAATACGAAAAAACGCGTGACGCGGTTTCATTCCGGGACGCACCACGACATGAACGGACGGCAGAATTGGACACCGACAGGCCTCCGTAAAAAGGGTTGTATACAGATAAACAGGAATTAAACAACAGGGTCTTCGCCTCCCCGGCTAAAGGGATTGCAGCGCAAGATTCGATAAATACCCATGAGCCATCCACGCCAAAAACCATACTTGACAATGGCCTGATAGGTATAACGCGAACATGTCGGATGAAACCGGCAATGAACGCCAATCCAAGGCGACAACCAGCGCTGATACCAGCGAATAATGACGAGACTCGCCGAAGCCACAATTCCAACTGATCCCGGGGCCTCAGAATCTCCGGAAATCTGGAGGCCGTCAGGGTTGACAGGAGGAAACAGCACGAGCATTACGCTGTCGAAGCATTTTTCCGATACGACCAAACGCCCACTCGACCGTACACTTCACGAGCTCAAACGGGAGCTCTTCATACGGCTTGTAGGCGCTGATCACGACTTCGATTCCACGGCATGCTGATATCGCACTACGGATCAGCTCACGCACACGGCGACGAAATCTATTCCGCTCGACGGCATTACCAAACCGCTTGGGCGTGACAAGCCCATAGCGAAACGGAAGACTTCCCGTGAAGTGAACATAAAATCCGACTCCGTCACGGAAGAAACGCTCGTTACGGGCAAACACCCGATCGAAATCGGCCTTCGTGCGAAGCGTGGAACGAACCACGCTGGACGGATCAGAGACAAACCTTCTTGCGGCCCCGCAATCTGCGGCGCTTCAGAACCTTGCGGCCGGAAATAGTTGCCCACCGTTTGCGGAAACCATGTGTCTTCTGGCGTTTACGTTTGTTCGGATGATATGTGAAACTCATGATGACTCTCCTGCGCCTGGCGCATTATGGTGTGAAGTATTCACATTACACGGTTTCAATCCCGTTGTCAACATTCGGCTTCAGAGCGAACGAATAATAAATTGCAAAACCTCCTTGCATTCACAGCAAGACAGAACACTAGCATTGAATACAACAATCAATAAAGATATCCGCATGCCGTCTCAACACGACGTCATCACAGTACACCAATATGTACCACAAGTCGAATAAAATAGGGCACAGGGTCATTTAATTCTCGACAAAAAAAGGTTCAGTGGTGTACTTGACCTGCGTCAATATTATGATACAATACCCGCGATTCTGTTGGGCAAATAATTTCGACGGGTAATCGTAAATCGGGCTGACATACTTCGCCTCTGCATAGCCAGAATTCAACAGCCGTTCATGCGACCCGTACCCTTTAAATGTGGCTCAAGTTCGACACAGGCATAGTCTGAAGAACAGATAGATTGATCGAACAAGGAAAGGAAACCTTATGTCACCCGTGAAAACCGCTACTGCGGCAAAGATTGCGAAGAAAGACCCTCCAAAACCATACAAGCGCATTAACGCCTGGGACGAGCTCCCGGGCAAATGCGAAAAACTCCTGGAAGAGCGTGCCAAAAGGTACATCCAGTTTCTGAGTGAATGCAAAACCGAGCGCGAGACACTTCAGCGTGTCGAGAGCGAAGCCCGCAAAGCCGGTTTTCAGAATCTCGAAGAAATTCTCCGTAAAAATAGTCAGGGAAAATCCGCCGCGATACGCCCGTTAAAACCTGGCTCACGCATCTACTGGATCAACAAGAATCGAGCAATGGGTCTCGCCGTTATCGGGAAACGACCGGTTACCGAAGGAATGCGCCTGATAGCCGCCCATCACGATGTACCGCATCTCGATCTGAAGGCTTTGCCTCTTTATGAAAAGCATGGTCTGGCCTTCTTTCGTACCCATCATTACGGCGGCATCAAGAAGTTCCAGTGGGCAGCCATCCCGCTTGCCCTGCACGGTTTTGCGGCTACCCGCGAAGGTAAATTCTTCTCTTTTTCCATCGGCGAAAAACCTGGAGAGCCGGTTTTCACAATCACCGACATAGCACCACATCTTTCCGCCAAGATCCAGAACGATCGCAAGGCGACTGAAGTTTTGCGCGGTGAAGAGTTGAACATCCTTATCGGAAATAGGCCAAGACATGACAAAACAAAAGCCGCCGATGCAGACAAAAAAGATAAAAAGAGCAGTATTCCCGCAGGGAAAGGCGAAGATCGCGTGAAGGCTTCTGTACTTGCCTGGCTTCACTCTCACTGGGGCCTCCAGGAAGAAGACCTGGCCTGGGCGGAAGTCTCCGCCGTACCGGCTTTTCCAGCTCGCGACGTCGGGTTTGACGGAAGTCTTATCGGCGGTTTCGGCCACGATGATCGTGCCTGCGTCATGGCCGCCCTCGAAGCGATCATGAACGTAAAGACTCCGGAAAACACTGCCACAGTGCTTTTTTTCGACAAGGAAGAGATAGGCTCCGCCGGCGCCGCTGGAGCACAATCAATGATGGGTCCTGATTTTTTGCAGAGACTCGTCGAAGCCGCTTCCGGCGATACATCTTACGGAACTCTTCGCCGCGCCCTCTCTGAAACGCTCGCGCTGTCCGGCGACACCAATGCCGCTATCGAGCCTGTCTTCGAAGCTGCCTATGATTCGACAAACTCCGGATACCTTGGAAGCGGGGTCTGGGTCACTAAATTTTCTGGTGCGGGTGGAAAATCCGGCAGCAGTGAAGCGGATGTCGAGTTTATCGCACGCATCCGGAAACTGCTCACGGATGAAAAGATTCCATACCAGTTCGGAGAAATGGGAAAGGTGGATGAAGGCGGCGGCGGAACAGTCGCAAAGTTTCTGGCCCAGCTCAACATGCACGTCCTGGATCTTTGCCTGCCAGTGCTGAGCCTCCACTCCCCCTTCGAAATTCTGGCCAAAGTCGATTACCATTACACGATCGAAGCATATAGGGCCTTCCTGGAAAATAAGATGTAAATGAGGCAAAAGGTCCGATGGATCTAGCTGCTTTCGAAGCCGCCGTTGCGAAGGGTGACCTTCCACGGCGGTTTCTCCTGTTCGGCGGCCGCGAGGAGTATTTGAAAGAGCGCGTTCTGGGCCAATTAGTCGCAAAATTCGTCGAGCCCGGAGAAATAACTGATAACGTGTTCCGCATCGATTTTAACGACGCGGCTCCCGAAGCTTTTCTTCAGCAGCTGGATAGCTTTTGTTTCGGAACAGGACGTCGTCTCTTTTTTTTGAGCCATCCTGAAGGACTTTCGGCAGCCGAAAGAAAAAAAATCGTGTCGCCGCTGGCTTCCGGAAAAGCACCGGCCGACGTAGTCGTTATCTTCCTGAGCACGGAAAGCGACAAGCTGACGGAAATTGGCAAGGCTCTTGAAGGAAGCTGCGAACGCATAGACTTCTGGCCTCCATTCGCCAATATGCTCCCGGGCTGGATATCTAAAACAGCTTTGGAGTGTGGCGCACGCATTGCCCAGGATGCTTCCGACCTTCTATTGTCGCGCATTGGGGATGATCTGCGTCTGCTCGCCCACGAGATTGAAAAACTCGCAGTTCAGGCTGGAAAAAATGGCACCATAACCCTTGCCATGGTGTCCGGTGGGGTCGCATACTCACGTCAGGACACAATTTTTGACCTGATCGAACAGGTTGGTCTCCGCCGTTTACCCGAAGCTCTGCGCATACTCGAAAGCCTATTATTGAAGGGCGAAGCACCTATCGGTATCTGGTATATGCTCCAGAAGACATTGCGTGATTACCGGGTTTTGCACGACACAGCCGCTGACCGTCCTGATCTGATGCGCCCCGTGTTCGATGCCCTCGGTGGGCTATTGAAGATTCACGGCAAGTCTGATTATCGTGCGAACCAGGAACGAAAGCGCCTGGTTTCACTGATTCAGGAAGCAGTTACCGGATGTCCGCCATTTCTGCGTGAAGCCCTGAATCTGAAAGGAGTCATGCAGATAGGGGGAATTGCGCTTGCACTGAACTATCATCCGAGAGAACTGCGACGAATCTGGCCTCGTCTGCTCGAGATCGATCAGACAATGAAAAGTTCGCCGCCGTCGCTCGCTTTTACGCTTGAGACATTTATCTTCGACTTGATCTCCCGTAACCGCGCATAATACTATACAAAGACAGGTTGAATTTTGTATAGTACAAAAATCGTTTTTCGTTCACTCTCATTTGATTGAACGGAAATATTTAGTCATCTCCACGGTTTCGTGAATAATCTGACCCTGTCCCCACTAACGGGAGGTTTCATTGAAAGTCGTTTTTATCAATGCTCTTCGCCAGACCGCGGAACTTCCGTTCCTGAAGGTCTGGGAGTCGAGCCTTTTTGATTATCTATTCACGCTGCCCGACATCCTTGGCGTGGCTGTCCGTTTGTTACGCACTGAGCCTGAGCAAGAGCGTGTATTCGTCATGAGCCGTCCTTTTACGCCGGTCGAGTTTCTCTCCATGATGGATTGGGCAGACCAGCTCAACATTCTGTTCGACATTGATGCGAGCGGCGAAGAAGTTTATAACTGCAAACTCCCTGACCACAATCATGGAGTCGTAATATTTGCACCCTTCATAACAGGGCATGTCAACCTCGGCGAACTGGTGTTGGTTACGAAACCTCTTTCTCCGAAGAATTTCTCAGAATGGAGCTTTTTTTGCGACCAGTTCGCTTCGCTTCTGCTTGGGAAAATAAGGCCTGACCGACGCTATCAAACCTTCAGTTCCGACTCGAGCTCATCAGCGGCTCTTGATTTTTTGCTGGACGTACAGCGCTTGACCGAACACTCGAACACTTCGTCCCCGGCTCATGTTTCCATTGAGGAGCGCTGGTCCGATGAAGATGTTTTCTATTTATACCATTTCCTGTCTAATTTTCAGTCTCAGTTCGACCTCGACACTGTTTTTGCCATTCAACGCATATCACCCGAGCACACCCAGGTTGTGATCGCTTCCTGGGTCGACAAACTCGAAGAACTGCATCCGGCGGTCCTGGAGATGCTGGAGAATCTGCTCGAACACGAAGGCCTGCCAGCTTTAAGCGCTTGCAATACACGCATCTTCAGCCGTGGGCGACGCCCACCGGAACACCGCAATCGTGATCCATGGTTCAGGTCGTTCCCGTGCGGGGTTGATGAGAACTACTTCGGCCACCTCGGTGTTTTCATGCATCGCGATGCCGATCTGAGAGGCATTTACCGGTTGATGGCGTTACTCGCTAACCATCTTGGATTCAGATTTTCCCACCTATTCCAGGAACGCAAGGAAGAGTTACACGCACGCCTCCTGCAGCAAATCAACTTTACATGCAATCTGCTGACAGCAAGTGCCGATGTGCGCGACATTTGCAGACAGGTTGGCGACAGCCTTCCGACACTATTCGGCCAGTTCGGCGGTGCTATTTTGCACTACCCCCCAGGCCAGGACACCCTCGAAGTGGTTCACTCCTTCGGCCCCAAACCGACGGGCTATGATTTGATAGAAACAGTCTTACTGTCAGGAATCATCAGCGACCACATTCACGAGGGTTCGGCATTCCGGGTTGCGCCTGATGACCAGAAAAATCCTGTTCGGTTCGTATTTCCGTTCTGTCCTACCCCAAATCTGTCATATAACATTGAAGAACCTTTTCAACAGCGATCACTCGGCGGTTTGGTCCTGTATAATATCCCGGAGAACAGGCCACTCAACCACGAAAGCATCGAACTTCTCAAGATCCTTCTGAACGGTGTCAGTGCAGCCCTGCTTGTTGCCCGCAATTACCAGGAAAAGATGGATACAATCAAAGCTCTCGAGCGCCTTATCTGGCGACTCGGAGAACATGATGAAAGCCCGGCCCAGATGTCAGAAGGCCTCATGACGGAGGTCGTCGACATTATAAGAAGCCTGCTGAACGTGAACAGATGCTCTATTTTGACCCTCTCGCCTGATGAAAAAAGCCTTGTCATACGCAAAAGCTATGGAATCCCGGACGAGGTTCTCGCGCACGCTCATATCCCCATTGGCAGCGAGATCTCCGGAAGCGTCGCAAAAAACGGCAAGAGCATTCGAATAGACAATATCGAAGCCGACGTCAAGTTCCAGAAGCGTTCGATGGAAGCCTATTTCAATCGCTCTCTATTATCAGTGCCTTTGCTGGGCCGCACTTCTGATGGTTCCCCGCAGGTGGTCGGAGTAATCAATGTTAACAACAAGATCAACGGTTTGACCTTTACCGACCAGGATCAACAGCTTCTCGAATCGATTGCACACTTGCTCGTTGTCGCACAGACAAACGTCGATCTCATGGAAAACCGGCACGAACGCGAACGTATCGGGCAGCAAATTCGCGATGCCCACGAAGTTCAGATGGCTCTTTTGCCGCGCAACTTCGACGCTGTCCCCGGTTCTTTACGATTAAGCGGGCGCAGTCTTCCCGCACGTCAGATCGGCGGCGATTTTTATGATGCAATGCCACTGCCGGACGGGCGTTATCTTGCTGCGATCGGCGATGTATCCGGAAAGGGTATGCCTGCAGCAATTCTGATGGCGGGAGTTCGCATGCTTCTGCGTATGGTCGCCATACAGACGCCGCAACCCGCTCGCATTCTCGACCGCGTAAATGAACTGATCACGAAAGACATGGACGCTTATCACTTCGTGACGCTTCAGATCGTCGCGATAGATCCAAAGACAGGTGACTCTACCGCCGCTTCAGCCGGCCACGGTCCATTGCTTTCCCTGATTTCCGGGAAAACATGCCAGCTTGCAGCCGGTAGCGGTATGCCTCTTGGTATCCATCCCGTTGGTGTACCATTCCGGGAAAACGCGATAAACCTCAAGTCGGGTGATATGTTAATGTTTACCACGGACGGCTTGAGCGAGGAACGCGGCCGTGACGGTGAAATGTTCGGCACGGACCGAGTATCGGACCTTTTGTTCGAGATGCAGCATTCCGATCCTGAAGTCATCGTCAAGGAGCTCTTCAATAAACTGGACTCATGGCGCGAGAACAATGATGCTCATGATGACCGGACAGTTCTGGTCGTAAAATTTCTGCAATGAAAGTGCTCCACAAAATGATTTTTATTTCTTGGAAATATTCCACCGAAGCAGCCGGGTCGCAGCCGGCGCACAAATCAGTAAGATCGAGGAAAAACCCGTGACCACCGCAAAAAAGAGTTCCGTAGCATCTCGAACATCGAAAGCTTCAAAGGCTTCGAAAACTTCCAAGGCTTCGAAGCCTGCAAAAACTTCGAAGGCTTCGAAAACTTCAAAAACCTCGAAAACCTCGAAAACCTCGAAAACCGTAAAATACACGAAGAAGCAGTCGGCCGTTGCTGATAAAAAACTTCTGGATCGTTCACCAGTCTTTAATCCCATTGTCATTCCAGCATTTCCAACTTATACCATTCCAAGAATCCGCAAGTTCGGCGAATCGGCCGAGCGTCTGATCGGTTTTTATAACCGTGTGGCAGCGCAGGCTGCCCAGACAGAACGCCTTGACGACCTGCTCGGGTTCCTCGTCTCTGAGATGGTTAATCTTCTTTCCGCTGATTCCGGCTCAGTCATGATCTACGATCCGGCCAATGATATGCTGCGCTTGTTTCTATCGGCGTCACATCCGGGCGCAGGCCAGGGAACGCGCATAGCATTGAGCGATGGTATTGCCGGCCTGGTATTCAAGTCCGGAAAGCCGCTTCTGATCGAAGATCTCTCCCAACTTCCACCGGGTTTTCCCATTAAACGCGGACGATCCGGTGAATCGTTCCTGTCCGTACCTCTGGAGGTCGCCCGCCATAAGGTTGGTGTCATGAATCTGAACAGACATCAAGGTCATCCCCCATTTCAGTCCCAGGACCTTGCTATTCTTGAAACCATCCAGAGTCAGCTTGCCAGCCTGATTGAAAAACAGCGTCTCGGCGAAGAACTTTCCCGGCGCAAAAGAGAGCTTGAAAGCCTGACAAGCCTGATCAGCCTTCTCCATACGACCGGCAGCTTCCAAGAAATGTTGAATGATTTTCTGAAACGCCTCGCCATGCACCTTGAAATTGAACAGGCAGCGGTTATCCGCATTCCACCAACCTCAAGCGATGCCAATGATGTGCCGGTAGCGATGGAACCAGTTATCCTGGCTTCTTTGCACATGCGAAAATCTGATCTTGCTTCATTTTTCGCGACTGTTCGAGAGCAGAAGAAACCCGGGTCGGGTGGCCGGTCCGCGAAAGATAAGCCTGACAAGCGAGTACGAACCGGTAAAACGACTGCAGAAACCGAAAAAATGCTTGCTGGCAATCAGGCGATCGAAATACTGCCTCTTCCTCTGCACGGACAAAAAAAGGCGAATCATTTTTTAATCGTCAGCCGGCCGGGTTTACCGGGTGAGGCCGATGCAATCCGGCAGTATCATGACTTTCTGAAGATTGTTTCGCACGAACTGGCCATTGCAATCGATCGTCAGAACATGCTTGAGCATATCGAGCACGATCGTGGCATTCTTCTCGATAATGCTCATCAGAACGGTATCTATCTCGAGATCAGCAAAGAAATGGCATCGACGCTGGATCCGAATCAGGTGTTACGCAAGGCTTTCGAACAGTTCTCTAAAATCGTGAATTTTAGCAGTATTGCCGTTTTACAGCATGACTGTCTTCAAAATGATTACCAGGCGATAATTCATTCGATCGAGCCGATGGAAGCGAGTTATTCAAGCGAGATCAGGAATTCCATATTTAAAATATTTTCTGAATTCCCCGTCGACCCTCCACTCGATAACCCGGTGGATTTAAGATACGAAATATACCCTCCGCAAAACCCGGACGCTTTACCTGTCAAGCACTGCAAATATATGATTTCAGTTCCCATGATCATGGATGAGCGGGTACACGGCCTGATTCATCTCGGCCGCCAGGAAGCGCCGGACTTCAACAAACGCGATTGGGAAACCGTGACTCAATTCATGGGCATCTTTATGACGAGCATCAAGAATGCCATTATTCATCGTAAGACTGAACGTCTGGCATTTACCGACACGCTCACAGGATTGTTTAACCATCGATTTTTTCAGGAAACTCTTCTTCAGGAGTTTGTGCGCGCACGCCGTTACGGAAAACCCCTGTCACTAATGATTCTCGACATCGATAATTTCAAGCGTTTTAACGACACATACGGGCATCTGACCGGCGATCGCGTCCTCACGCACGTTGCACACATTTTCCATGGATCCATGCGCGAGAAGATCGATATTGTCGCGCGCTACGGTGGTGAGGAGTTCGCAATAATACTCCCGGAAACAGCGCTTGCCGGAGCAAGTCTGTTCGCAGAGCGCGTGCGCGACTCTATCGAGCGCGATCCTTTGCGCAGCGATAACCGCGAGCTGCCTATCACCATCTCCATCGGCGTCGCCTGCACCACGATCACGAAATGTGATAAGCCGTCAGAGCTGATCGAAGCCGCTGACAAGGCACTTTATCAAGCTAAGAATAGAGGACGAAACCGGGTGGTCTTGTTCGAGGGAGTGCGATTACCCAATGCCTGATCGAAAGCGTGTTCTATCATCCGCTGCCTCCACGGATAAGCAGTCGCCGGACAACTGCCAGAAGAGAGCGGCTTCTCCTGCTGGTATTCGTCGTCCCGCAGAACTATCCATTAATGAGACATCGGATGATCACACTTTCGAGCGCCTGGCCCTGCTTTCCGATCTGTCAATGGCGTTATCGTCCGGAGTCGAACTCGACGTCCTGATCATAAAAATGGCTGAGTCGTGCAGAAAAGCTCTACATGCTGATGAAGCCTATTTTCTTCTGCTAGATCCGGAAACATTTGAACTGGTTCTTACCGCTCCCGCGGGTCGGCCGAGGCGTCGTCCAACACGTATAAAATGCCCGGAACGGCGTATTTCATTGACTTCTCACGATGAATACGGCTTCCCGCCATCTCCGCGCGTTCCTGATGAAGATGACTCCCTGTGCCTCGGCGAAGCTCTGCTGATGCGAAATGCCTTTGTTGGTCGGCATCGCATGAGGCTTTCCCGCGTTCGAGGCAAAGACACTTCACCTGCTGAAGCCGACAAATTTAATCGGGTTGAGGGAAGTGTTCCGACGGGTGTTCCGTTTTCCTCGGTTATCATACTCCCGCTTATAACTGTGACACAGACGCTGGGTTTGTTCGTGGTCGCCAACGTGAAATGCAGCACGACCTTCTCCGACAACGATCTGGAGGAGGCTGCGGTAATAGCCAACATGGGCGCCATGGCTGTGGAGCATCTGAAGCTCGTCAGGGAACGCGAGTCGCGCATTCGCGAAATGGAAAAGTTGAATACTCTTGCAAAGCGGTTTTCAACGGTCCAGACCCTTGAGGGACTGATAGGACTTTCCTTTGAGTACCTGGGACAAATTATTCCGCACGATCTTGGCGTCGTCTTTCTCTTCAACAACGACGAAGAAACCCGCTATTTCGTCGCCAACCGGCCGCTTTCGCCGCGAAACCTTGCCAATCTGACCGAGCATATCCGCGATATCGCTGACAGTCTCCGCGGAACACCCGCCAGAATAATGCGTTCACAGCAGATTTTTCTGCCGAATAAAGAAGGTGTGCCTATCGGCGAGGTGTTCCGGCGCAAGGTTCAGTCATTCTTAACCGTGCCGCTGACTGTACAAGGACATAATATCGGTCTCATCAATCTTTCCGTCTCGCGTCCAAATGCCTTCAATCGTGAGCATCTGAGGGCTTTCACGACCCTTTCTAATCTGCTGGCGACGGCTATTGAAAACGTGAAAATACGTTTGTATCTCGAAAAACGGATTGACGAATTATCAGTGCTCTTTGAGATAGCTCAGTCACTTACCTCGACGCTGGTCATAGATGAAGTACTTGATTCTATCGTTAACTTCACCATGGAGATGTCCCATGCCCTGCGATGTGAGCTGCGTCTGCTTGATACAAATGACGAATATCTGGAAATACGGGCGTCACGCGGCTTGTCGAAATTTTTTCTGAAGAAGACCAGAATAAAGGTGGGCGAAGGCATTATCGGAGGGGTAATTTCACAGAAACGACCGATCTCCGTGGTCGACATCAGAAAAGATCCTCGGACCAAATATATGCAGTTGGTCAAACGCGAAAAACTGGCAGGCCTTCTCGCAGTGCCTATTTTACAACGCGGCAAACCTATCGGCGTTATAACCATTTACACCAGCAAGCCGCGTGATTTCACGCAAAGCGAGATAGATCTTCTCTCGACATTTGCGTCTCAGGCAAGCGTGGCCATCGAAAACGCCAGATTGTATGCGAAAATGAAAGATCAGTATCTGTCCATGGTTGCAGCTCTCGCGGCGGCAATAGAAACCAAGGATGCATACACGCACGGTCACAGTCAGAATGTCATGGAATATGCGGTAAAGATCGGTTCCGATTTAGGAATGACCGAAGAAGAGCTCGAAACGGTTAAATTCGCAGGATTGCTGCATGACATAGGCAAGATCGGCATCAACGACACAATTTTGTCGAAGACAGGCCACCTTACCCCTGAAGAACACACGGAACTGCGTAACCATCCGAAATATGGAGCATTCATAATGGAGCAGGTCGATTTTCTCAAAGACATTGCTCCACTGACCTTGTATCATCACGAAAGATTCGATGGAACGGGTTACCCGCTTGGTCTCGGAGGCGAGGAAATTCCGCTCGGAGCACGCATTCTCGCGGTTGCTGATACTTTCGACTCGATGATCGCCGACCGCCCATACCGCAAAGGATTCCCCTTCGACCATGTGCTGACGGAAATGAAGAAGGTTTCCGGATCACAACTTGACCCCAAGGTTGTTGAAGTATTTTTCGCCATACTGCGCCGGGAAAATCAGCTCCAGAAGCCAAATGGAAATATGGCAGATAAACCGCGTCGTGGGCGTAACAAGGCTGAGAAACCTGTTGAAAAACATCCCGGGGGACGAGCCCGGGCCGACAAATGAGTGACATACCGTGCTTCTGATAGTACCGGCGCACGGTGCAGACTTCGACATTCTCGGAGCCGTGCGCCTGTTGCAACTGCGTTTGCGCCAATCGCATCCACTTATTCTGCATCCTACGCGCCTGGCGCACAACGCCTGGGAGTTTGCCCGGCGACGCAAATGGCTCCGCACGATCCTGCCGCAAAAGCTTCGTTGGGGTGACATTACCGATGCTCACCTCGTGGGAGTAACGCAAGCGCATCACCATCCCGAGGTGTGCGAGCGACTTACGCGTGACGAGCGCACAGTGTTCTCATACGGCCATGCCTCGCCTCGCCTGCCGTTCCGCGCCAATCACGTTTCAGTTCATTCCATGAGCATCACAGCGCATCTGTTCATGGAGGATATCGCTGCGGGCCGTGTTTTCGATCCGGACGATATAGCTCTTTTCACGCTCGCCGTGACCGAGAAAACCTGGGCCGGTCTTTCGTCGCGTGCATCCAAAACCGATTTCGAAGCCCTCGAAGAGCTGCGTCGTAGAAATGTGGCATCACAGAACACTTCCAACGCGAATGTCGGCAACACCATCGTTGTGGGTCTTCGCGAAGGACAGCGCGGCCTGCTGAACGACCTTCTCTCAGAAGGCAGCGACGTAGAGATCAACGACTGGCCTGTGTTGATCTCGGTCGTTCGCAGTATCGGCCAGGTCCAGGATCTGGACCCGGTCATCGATGCGCTCTGGTCTCGCCAGGATCCGGCCATTCTGATCGTCGGGATATGCAGCGGCGGCCTGACTCGCGTCTGGGCAAGGGCTCGGCCGCACGGCATAGATCTGCGACGAGTCTTCGCCGACCGACATCCGCGCGAGCAGGACGGCTGGACGATGTTTTTCCTGACTGAAAATGTGCCGGAACAAGTGCGCGCAATGCTGACCGAAGAATTGGCAGGCGAATTGCCGCCGGATTTCCCAGCGGCGGCTATAATGACGGCCGCGCCGAAAACGGTTCCATCGAGCACCAGCGTCGCCGAAGCCCAGGACTTGATGCTCAAGTTTCATCTGATGGGCCTGGTCGTTGTAGACGCTGACGGTGAACGAGGCGAAAATGGAAAGGATAATGGCGACATAGTCTGCTC
>JADFYG010000090.1 GCA_015233155.1 Candidatus Rifleibacteriota bacterium | reverse complement strand
AGGAAGCAATGAAGTGGTTTCTCAAGTCAGCGGAGAATAACAGCACTGATGCTCAGTTAAGCATAGGACAAATGTATCGCGACGGCCATGGCGTCACGCATGATTACAGAGAAGCGATAAAGTGGCTCCGCAAAGCCGCTGAGAATGGTAACGCTGATGCTCAGTTAAACCTCGGAGTGATGTATTACGAAGGCTGTGGCGTCAAGCGGGACTATATTCAGGCGCACATGTGGTTCAATCTTTCGTGCTCCGAAGGAAATGTGGAAGCTTACAAAAGGCGCGAATCTTGTTACTACAAGATGACTCAGACACAGATTGAAAAAGCCCAAGATATGGCGCGAGTAAAGACCGCCAGGATCGAGAAGCGGAAGCTGCGAAATGATTAATGCAATACCCCCTGAATGCAAGGAGACGTCTCAATGTCCGAAATATTAAAGAAGTGGTGTGCCGCTCATTCAACAGGTCTCATTGCTGTTATTCTCATACTGGCAGTTCCCATACCCCCAGACATTCTTAATAACTGCCTCCTTTTCAACATCGCACTGGCCGCGAGTATCTTGCTAATTACAACATTCATCATAATGAAATCAGAATTTTCGGGATTTCCAGTTATTCTACTTTTCACGACATTGTTTCGTTTTGTTCTAAACATCTGTTCTATGCGTGCAATATTTTGTGGATATGGCGCGGAGATCAAATTAATCAAAACATTTGGACAGATGGTTGTCGGTGGAAACTACATGCTTGGTATCATTATTTTCAATCTCCTGGTGATTATACAATTCATAGTCATCACCAATAGTTCGGAACGTGTGGCAGAAGGCGCAGCGAGATTTACTCTTGATGCTATGCCAAACAAACGGAAGGCTATAGATGCTGATCTAGACGCTGGTATTATTACGAATGAAGAGGCGGGACAACGTCGAAAGCACATCGAGCGAGAAGTTGATTTCTACGAATTGATGGCTGGCACTACCAAGTTCGTCAAAATCGAAACCATAGCCGGTATCATTATAGTTTTCATCAATATAGTCGGTGGTTTGATCATCGGCATCTTTCTGCGTGGAGAACCTGTTATTGAAGCGGCAAAATACTACACACTTTATACAATCGGTGCCGGTTTGGCCACACAGCTTCCGGCTTTGCTCATCACCACAGCGACTGGCATCGTCGTAACCAACTTCGGAGTACATATGAATTCTGAAAGGTATGTGTCGGAACAGCCATATTCACAGACCAAGCTACTTTTTATTTGTGCTTTCATCATGTTTAATCTCGGAATGATTCCTGGTCTTTCAAAGAACTTCACTTTAATTGGTGCAATATTCGGAATTGGCGGTTGTTTGACTTTGAAACGCGAAATAAAAGCAACTCGTGAAAAGGAAGATAAAAAGAAGGCAGACGAAGAGAAAAATATTCGTTAAAACCTAAGAATAGGTGGGCAGTCGTGAGAATTAAATGACCGTGCTATTTTCTGATCAGAGCTTTTTGGTTGTTCATCCCATCCGAAAAATGATATGGTTTTCTTTTTGTCATCTAAAGCGAGGAAACTCGTGGCAAAGAATATAATTAATTCTGTTGAAGAGCCTGAAGTCTGGGCTTTCGAAAAACCAAAAAGAGCGGATCACATAAGGGTTCATCGCCCCGATGGATTTCGCGGTATTCCGGGCACAGCGTATTATCACCATGGGGTCTACGTTTCCGATAGCGAGGTAATTCATTATTCGACCCCGGATGGCGCGGAAGTGTCAAAAACCAAAGCAAGGGTCATGCAGACAGATCTTGCAGTTTTTCTGGCCGGTGGCAATCTGGAAACGAAGGTTTACAACTCCATCGAGCGTTTAGACCTTTACCCACCGGATGCAGTTATTGCATGGGCACGTGGCTGTCTCGATCAGGGAAAATATCATCTGTTTTTCAATAACTGCGAACATTTCGCCAATTGTTGTACGCTTGGCAAGCACCGAAGTCATCAAGCCGAAAGGAAATTTAACGTAATGGGTATTATTAGCACGATTGGCAAAGCCATCAGTAGTTTTGGTGGTTGGTTAAGTGGCGGTAGTGGCGGCGGTGACAACACGAGTCGCACAACAAACTCTTATACGTATGAACCTGACAAGGTGCGCATTGCCGAAATCGAACGAGATACAAAGCTGACGCTTGCAGACAAAGAGAAAGAAATGGAGAGTATGCGTCAGGAATTTGAGGCGGCCATGCTTCAGGCAAAATTCCGGGGGTTGGGTATGGTCTTTGAAGCTCTTCAAAAGACGTTCAAAGAAGCGGTTACTCTTTCAGAAGAACATTTCTCCATCGTTGAAGGCTCCTCCATGGAAATAGTGAAAAAAATCGAGCAAATGTATGCCGGTATGGAAAGCGAATTTTGGAAAGACCATGAATCCAATCGTTCCGGTGCTTTTCAGCTGGTTCTTCAACTCAATCAAATGGCTACAGATTCTCCCGGCTTCCCCGTTTGGCGAGACCGGGTCGATAAGGAAATGGCCATGGAGGTAGATCTCTTTCACGACAGCCTTATAAGGCTTCGGAAACATCGCGATGATCTAGTCGCTTCGTCATTGAAAGCCAAAGATAAAATCATCGATCAAACCAATATTTCCAAACTCCTCGAAAAGCAGATGACGTTGATCCAAAAGAATATAGAAGTGGCTTTGCTCTCCGGAAAAAGACCAGAAATAAAACAATTACCAGCCAGTCAGGAAAAGGCCGCCGCTGACCTTCCAAAGGAGCAAGAAATCGATATAACTCCCAGTAAGCGAGAATCTGAGAAAGCCAGCAAGTGAGGAGCAGTCTGAATGTCATCCAGAAATAAACAGATAGATAACCAGTCGAACCAAGAATCGTCACTGGTTTCGGTGCAGAATAATATTTCAGCGGTAAAGTCAGAATTTGCAGGACTTTCAACTCGCGAGTTGCGCAAAACCTATGACGAGATGTTTACCCGAGTGGAAGGATCAGATCCTCATAAGGAGGCTCTGAAAGAAGTGTTTCTCGTTCGCGACAAAATGAGGCAGGAAAAATTTAACAATGAACAACGACTTCAAGCGCTGTCTGCCAATCTCAACAACGAAATTTCCCTGGAAAGAAAGCTCCTGGCGATTATTACGAAGACACGATGTTTCTTTATTGAGGATCGTGAAGCGGTCGTGTTCGACACTCATACCTGCTATTTCTGGCCTTTCTGGTTCTATTTAATACTTGAACCAGACCCTGAAAAGAAACGACAGGACGATATTCAGGCATTATCTCCCAAATGGCATGAGACAAACAAGTTTCAGCCAAATGACAGACTTAGAAGAAAATATGAATTTATGCTGGGAAACACTGCAATCCCTTGGTTAGTTACACTGAAAGAGTATAACAATTTCAAAGGCTTGAAGACCGGAACGTGGTGTGGAATTTCAAATTGGAGAATTCCGTACTCTTCTGATTATCAAAAATCAATTCTATCTGATCCCAGTGGATTTGCGGCGAGATGGAAAAAATTCGATCTCTGCAGAGGGGCAGCCTGTGATGCTCACTTTCGTCAGAACTCTTCAGGTTTTCTGATGTATGAAACTGCAGGTGAACTTCAGGAATTAACTCTATCCGGGAGCGGTATGCGGTTGAGTGAGATCCAGGATCATTCAACCATAATTCCAGTAAACACAAGTTTTTCTCCAGGTGAATCCTACCTTCGGAAAACTCCTCAGAAGCCTGCATCATTCCTGTTGGATCTATTTGTAAAACATGATTTTCTCCCCTCTTTTGAAGAAGGCGACGCAACGACCGATTTTCGTACTTTTTTTCAACTCCGAAGAATTTCAGAAGAGCTTGCGTCCCGAGCCCTTAAAACAATTGCCGTTGAGACAGCAGGCTTCAAGAGCGGGTATCGCATTTCTTCTGAAGAATTCTTTGTCGGTAAGGATCTGAAAGCCATTAATGACTCGGCAATTCACTACTGTTTGGAAGGAAAGACGTGGTTGCGATATTTGCTTGAAAAGGTCGATTGGACTCTGAAAAGTGTTGAAACACAACTCCTTGGCGTTCATCAAAGCCTCTCTTCTCTGCAAAATGAGGCATTGCCGCCCCAAGGGATTCCAGAACTTGAGGTTCTTCTCGATACGCGGCGAACGTCGCTTCATGACAGACTATCTTTTGGTGCCGCCCATCTTCGGAATCATCTTAACCGGTATCTCGAAGAAGTGCTCGCTCTCGAAAGAAAAGCTCTTCAAGCTGCGGAAAGCGACAAGCAACTTTGGGCATTAGCAGAGGTAGAGAACCGAATTCGCCCGACATTTAAAGCCCTGGTCGATCAGACCACCGCTTTTGTAAACAAAGGGCTCGAACAGATCGACTGGGTCATCGCCAACCAATCCGTTATTTCACGCATGCTCGAATTGCACCAACAATGGCGTGATGATGCACTCACCTTCTGCCGGAATGGGAAAAACGCACTGCTTCCCTTGGCGAAAGACGGAATAGAAGCTGCACTTATCGATAAATGGTTTGAAGAATGGAAAACCCGCAGGGTTTCCATCGAAGCTCTTTTATTGCAGCTATTCGACGGCTCTATGGCCGGAATCATTTCTTTGAGCACGCTCAATTCGGCGTCTGAGAATCTGCAAAAAATAAAGGAAGAAATCGACGGCTTTTTCCCGCGTAATCGTTCATTAGTATATACAAAGTTTGCTTTTCAGGCAGGCGGCAATATGCAGGAAACGCTCGAAGTCGAAAAAGAATTGTTTTCCAAGCGGGAATCCTTTGAGGCAAGCATCGAAACCCTCATTTTTTCTCTGGAGAATAGCGATGAACGACTTTTCCTGCTCAGATGGGGAAAAAGTTTCTTCTCCAGTAACGTGGAGTCTATTTGTCATCTGGCCGAGGTTTCGACACCAGACAATGGAACATCTCCTCTGAGAGAGATTATCAGACAGTTCCGTGAACTCGAAAAAAGCAACCTCGAAGTTGCTATTCGCGATGCCCAGACCTTCGCGCAAATTCTCAAAGATCGCAATAACCAGCTTCATTCACTTCTGTTCCAGATGAGGAAGACTCTGGCGACAACTGGGAATGCCGTAAATGCGCAGTGAATTTGGACTGAAATATTGAAAAAAGAATGGAGGAATAATATGAGCAAAGGTGATCACATTAAAGTGACAAGGGCTGGTGGGGCTTACACACACCATGGAATTGACATGGGTGATGGCACGGTGATCCATTTCAGTGGCGAGATTGCCGATCTTGGAAATAGTGCAGAAATAGAACGTGTTCCCTCTGAGCAATTTGCTAACGGTGGAAAAATTAAAGTCGTTGAATATGCTAAAAAGGCAGATGCTGATGAAATTTGTCGTCGTGCCGAAAAATGTTTGGGCGAAAAGGGTTACAATCCAATTTCTAATAACTGCGAGCATTTCGCGGAGGAGTGTCGCACCGGCGAGCACGTGAGTGATCAAGCAAACACCGTTGTTTCGACTGGCGTGGGGGTAGCGGGGACGAGCGCCGCCACTTATGGCGCAATAAGCGTAATTGGCGCATCAGGGGCAGTCGCTGGCATGAGTGGCGCAGGCATAATGTCCGGGTTGGCAACAGTTGGTGGTGTGGTAGGTGGTGGTGCCGCAGCTGGTGTCGCTGCATTGGCTACCGCACCTGCTGTCATAGGAACTTTGGCCACCGGCTCAGTTCTACGAGATGATGAACGGTTGCCACAACAAGAACGGGATTCCCGAAAAGCTGGACGTGTTGCAGCGGCTGTGGGTGGTGCAGTTGGCACAGTTGGAACTGTCGCTACGATTTCCGCAACCGGGGCTGTTGCTGGTTTAAGTGCTGCCGGTATAACTTCGGGCCTTGCAGCAGTTGGCGGGGTTGTTGGCGGGGGAATGGCTGGTGGTGCCGCAATTTGTGTTGCCGCACCCGCAGCGGCAGCTGCTGCTGTAGGATATGGAGCATACCGTCTTTGGAATTGGGCTACAAAAAAATAAACCGTATAGGAGAAAAACATGACTATTCCCAGGGGTATTATCATGCCTGACCCACCAAAAGGTTCCGATGTAAATGTTGCGAAAGATAAGATTTGTTGCAAAAATTGCAGGTGGTGTAGCAAACACGGAACTACAGGTGGCTCTGGAGTAGACTACCGTTGTCATTACAATCCTCCCACATCTTTCGAACATAACGGTGCTGGTGTTTTTCCTACTGTCAATCAATCCGAGTATTGGTGCCGACGTTTTGAATCGCAAGAGGAGTAGGCAAATGAATGCCAAAAAAGGAAGTGAAATAAAAATCTGCTGTAAAAATTGCAGGTGGTGTGGAGTTGAGGCGCAAAACTATCATTGTCATTACAACCCGATGGCGCACTGTCGTGATGGTTATGAAGGAACTTTCCCAATGGTAAACCCAGATAGACATTGGTGCCGACGTTTTGAATCGAAGGAGGAGTAACCAATGAATGCGGAAAGTTGCAAGGAAGTAAAAGTCTGTTGCGGTAATTGCAGGTGGTCAGGTACGAGATCTGGCGCAAAAACAACTGTCTGCAGATATAATCCGGCACTTTTATCGACCAAAGGGGAAGTGCATGCAGAGGGGCCATCGTTTCCATGGGTTCACCCAGAAGATGACTGGTGCCGCCGTTTCGAATCGAAAGATTCCGACCTTAAAGTTGCATCCTAATCGACCGCTTCTATGGCGATAATATGCAGATAAAAGACCAGATCAAGAGCTTACTTATTGAACTCAATCAGGGAGTTCTTGAGAAAGAAAAAGTCATCGCACTTTCACTGCTCTCGGCCCTCTCGGGGGAAAGCATTTTTCTTCTCGGACTTCCGGGCGTGGCCAAAAGCCTTATTGCCCGCCGACTAAAGTTTGCATTCCAGGATGAAAAACAACCGTTTGAGTATCTGATGAACCGGTTCAGCACACCGGATGAAATCTTTGGGCCTGTTTCAATTTCAAAACTTAAGACGGATGATAAATATGAACGCATCGTCAAAAATTATCTGCCTGATGCCTCGGTTGTTTTTCTCGACGAAATCTGGAAGGCAGGGCCTTCAATCCAGAACGCTTTGCTGACGGTGCTGAACGAGAAAAAATTCCGAAATGGTGAGACTGAAATCAGCATTCCAATGAAAGCACTCATTTCGGCTTCTAACGAACTTCCGGCCGAGGGAGAGGGATTGGGCGCTCTGTGGGACAGATTTCTGGTGCGTTATGTCGTCAAAGGAGTTGAAGACAGGACAAAATTCAATGATATGATTTCGAAGCCTCTGAAATCATATGATGATAATGTTCCCGCACACCTGAAGATCTCAGACGCGCAGTATAAAAGCATTCATGAATGCATAGATAAGGTGGAAATTCCAGAAAATGTATTCAAGGTTATTCACGCGATACGCTGTAAAATTCAGGCAAGAAACGACAGCGAGGAAAATCGGGGCAACTATCTCTATGTTTCTGATCGCCGATGGCGTAAGATTGTCCGCCTCCTTCGAACCTCGGCCTTGCTTAATGACCGCAATGCCGTCGATCTGATGGATTGTATGCTTTTGCCCCACTGTCTCTGGGATAAACCTGAACAGTATGAGTCGGTCGAGCTCATTGTAAAGGAATCCGTAAGAAATTATGGATATGAAGTGGGCATTGATCTGAGTGAAATCAGGGTTCAGATAGACGCATTGAAAAGTGAAATAGAAGCAGAAACGAAAGTTGTTCAAAAGATACAAAAGGGCCAGACTCTATCGAAGCAAACTGTTATCAAGGCACCCCACCCAGCTATCAAGAAGCATTGGGACGCAAAGATAAATACGATGCTCACGATTACAAATAATTCCAAGTCTCAGATTCTTAATATCAGAGACTCGAAACAGTCGAAGGATCATGTGTTTACTGACTCAAAATATCTGGATGTCGTCGAAGCAAACCTGATTGAAGCTTTGCGGGAAACAGAAAAGGTCGAGATTGAAGTAAAAAGGATTCAATATGAGTATGAACACCTCGAAACCAACAATACGACAAAACCCCTGACCCAAGGCAAAGGCAGAATAAAACTTGTCAATGACGACGACGACGACGACCACGATGGCGATGGATATGGATTCTAATGTCTGAGGGAAAAACATTCAGACAATTCGAGAAATTCGGTGCGGTTGCAGATGAGAAGACCCGCAGGGCGATTGTCGAGTATCTCTTGCAGGAGCTGCAGAAAACCGAAAAGGGAGCTAACCCCCTTACAAATGCTCAAACTGACAACTTCAGCACAGCTCTCGAAAATATTATTGATCATAAACTTCTTCGTGAACTTTGCAAGAAAGATCCTAAGCTGGCAGAAGATATAGCATTGGAGATTCTCGATTTCTTAAATGCGACCAAGCTCAAGGTTGATTCAACAGACGATCCCTTTGCAAAGGAAGGCGGTCAGCTGGCCAAGTTTAGACAATGTTCCGAAGATCTGTTCGAGACTGAATGGAAAAATCACGAGAGGTTTCTGAATAATGCATACAATAATGGCGAACTAGACACTGAATTTTATCGAAAGCAATTCGAGGAAAGTTCATCAGGTGAAGATTTCCAGGAAGGAAAACATAATTTTGAAAGCGTTAAAGAACATCTGTCAGAAAAATGGGAGTCACTGCTGAACGGGAAGCGAACTGCCCATGAATTGAGACTCATTGACGAGGGGCGCAAAAAGTTCTGCGAAGATTTGTATCGCCGACTCGATAACTTGAAGAAGTTGCAGGAAGCAGTAGAGCCATTTTGTGGCGAGTTGGGACGACTCTGGGATCTTTCCAAAGGATCTTTGCATCGGATTGATCTGGATATATTAAAAAAATACAGTGAACTTCTCAAGCGTGATAAGTCACTTACGGAACTGGCAGAGATGCTGGGACGAATGCAGAAAGCCGAGAAAGAATACGAGGAAGAATTGTTTGCTAACACCCGCCTGAAGGCAGAGTGGAAGACCGAGTATGCTCATAAGGCCGATCTAGTTGGTGTCAGGGAAAGCGACGATCTGAGCAGCATGCTGCCTGCGGAGGCGGCTCTTCTTGGCGATCCGGTACTCGAAACTGTCTTCCTGAAGAAATTTGCTGAAAAAAAACTTCAAACGTTCGAATTTCAGAATCGATATAAACATTTTGTCCCTGAACAATTTCAGGACAAGCGGCAGAAAGCAAAGGAAGGAAACAAAGGCCCATTCATCGTCTGCGTAGATACGAGCGGTTCCATGCATGGCGTACCTGAAGCTGTTGCAAAGACCTTGTGCTTTGCCATTCTGAAGATAGCGATCCGGGATAGCCGAAAATGTTATTTGATTTTATTTTCTGGAGCTATCACGACTGTAAATCTGACCGATTTTAAGACATCCCTAGAAAAACTGATGGATTTTCTGGGAATGTCTTTTGGCGGCGGAACTGATGAAAATATAGCATTAAAAGAAGCGGTTCGAATGCTTAACACCGAAGAATACAGGAACGGGGATGTGCTAATGATCTCTGATTTTGTAACGTCTGGTCTTACCGGAGAAACTTTGCACATGATTAAAGAAGCCAAGAAGAAAAAGGCCAAATTTCATAGCCTTGTGATCGGCAGTAGCGGCAATCAGGGTGAGATAAACGAATTCGACAGCAACTGGATTTACGATCCGAATAATCCTGAGCGAGTCATCTCACTCGTCCGAAACCTTCGTTCGATATGAATCTCCTGAAGTCTTTTTACAATATTAGCTCAAAAATAGTTACAGAATTTCTACAATTTCGCCATGCCAGTCAATTTGCCGAAAAATCCTTTTCATTACGATAGCTTGTATCTCCATAGAGTATGTCCTGTACTTCGCTCCAGTGTTTATAAGAGTCTTGCAACCGAACAGTAGTGACTTTATGCAAAAAACCATGGTCTACAACGGGTAGCTCAGGATATTTTACAAGGTGATAAAAGTTAGTGGTCTATTATTGAGACTCTTCTTTGCGCAATAATAATAACCCGAGTTACGTTTCATTGACGTCTGCACTTCCTTGCTGGAAAATCGGTAAACATGAAAGGTTTGGCTAGTCTTGCTCACCCTTAGCCAGCTTTTAGGCCCCAGAATCACAATGAGCTCATCGTATTTTTCCGGGTCACCGACATTGATATTTGTACCCTCCGGTGAGTTGTGAACCTTCACTTGAACTTGCAGTCCCCGAATCCATCCGTCATAGCTCTGGTTGCGGCGGCTTTTTTCCAAGACCAATCCATAATGCTTCACGCAAAGCCATTCACCGATGTCACCGAGTAACTTGTCGGAACGAACTATCTTCGCGTCAAGCAGTCTTGCCGAAGCTTCGAAGAACTCTCGAATGAGCTGCTTTTCTAGATCAGTCATATCAGGCATTTAACGATTGTGGTTCAAGCATGCGTTTTCCAATGATTCAGCCACCCTTTCTGAATCCAAATGTCTTCACCAATTTCCCGCTTCATACATTTTTTGCATCTTTCTTATCAATGTCCGGTTAAACTTTGCAAAATAACGGCCAACCATATTTCGAACGCCAAAGTTGTTCTATTGCTATTCTTCCAGTTTTGCTATTGCAAATACTTACTATCTTCTCCCTGTCTTGAGCATCTATTTCATTGTCGATATGCTGGCGCAGGAAAAATGAAATCCTCCATTTTGCCCAGCTGAGACCGTATTTTTTTATTCCAAGAGCCCCAGTGAATTTATTGTCAACTGCAAAGTGAGCTCGGATTCGCGAAAGGACATTGGCCTCATGTCCATTGTATACAACGGCTAGCTGTGACTTTTTTTGACAGACATCTCTTCCAAATAGTCGATGGTTCTGAGTTGCTGTTCCTCCAAAATCGCAGCTCCTCTCGGATAAATCGCTTGGTTTCTGAATTGAAGTTATCTCCGAAAGAGGCAACTTTAATTCAAACCAATACCATCCTGGACGGTCGCTTCCCCCTATCCATACATTCGGGCGTTTCTGACAAAACCAACCTTTAAGAAACGTTTTTTCTTCCCACTCCTCAGTCGAACCAAACGGGACGGTTACACGATTGTTCCAACAATAATTCGCAATTGTCCCCAAATTCATAGCCTTAATACCTTATTTCAACTATTCGTCTTATTCTTTACCGAATCATTCCAAGCTCTTGAATCATCTCCTATAAAGTCATTGAAATCTTTCTCTGGATTTTCGCCAACTTTATTTCTTTTTGGAAAATAAATTGTAAACCAATGCTACGCCTGCCATGGCCGCACCAGCTGCGGCAACTGGGCCTAATATAACCGCAGCTGCTGTCGTTCCCAAAATGGCAGTGGTTGCTGCTCCCGTGGTTCCAACAGTGGCACCAGAAGCTACGCTAGTAACGCCTCTTTGAACTTGCGGACTTCTTTTTTCACCCTCTACACAATAATTTGAAAAGTGCTCACAATTATTAAAGAAAACTGAATAATCCTTTGAACCAATTAATTCATTAGCCCTTCGAATTGTTTGTTCGGGATCATGATCTTCATGCTCAACAACTTCGATATCTCCACCATTCTTAAATGTTTCAACGGAATCATACCTTACCTCAGCGTTTGATTTGCTGGCAATTTCGCCTGAAAAATGAATTACCTTTCCATTTCCAAGGAAAATACCATGATGCTCGTAAGTTCCTCGATGAACTTTGATGTGGTCACCTCTTTGTGGATGTCTCATTTCTCATTTCCTTTTTACTCTTTAAGATTAATTCTAGCCGACTTTCCTTGCTGATTTCTGAGCCTTATGCTTTGCTGCGTAACAAGTCTGAAAGTCGCATGCTCCTAACTTGTGATCGCTCCATATCTTAGCAGTCGCCTGATTATTCGTGAGTCGTTCATCACTCTTTTCTTCAAATCCAATTCCACCAGCTTCCAATGTCTTTACTGACTTTTTTATCTTACACCTTTCAGAAAAAACGAGATTGGTTATCAATAAAAACTCGGATACTTTGTTCAATCCCGATTTTACTTCGTTTGGCAACGGTCGTTTGAAGTATATCATAGGCCAGGGATACATTGTATTCTGTGCAAGCGATAGCTGTTCTCATGCGTGAAATTTGTCCAGACGCCGCGTGAGCGGCTCGTCAAACAAGGTTATGAGATTCCAGCTCAGCACGGCTGGTATTAGCGTATGGGGCCCGCGAACCTCTGTTGGCAGTTTTGAATCCTGTCGCAGAATAAGACATACTTGGGCCTGAGAAAACGCAGGTCAGAGGATTTAAAAGGTATATTTCCTGAATCTCTTTCGTGCTATGCCCCATTCGCCACATAACCCGTGCGGATTCACGCTTCGCAAGGTTGATCGGGTTGCCAATCGCAAGATAACCCTCTGCCGTTGTGTCTGGCATCATGGCGTATTGAGCGGCCTCGTCGTCGGTAATACTATCTACAAAAAGCATTTTTCCCAAAGGGAAGTCATCTTTCCTGATAACATACCTCGATTCGTTTCCGCTGGAGTATATTCCGTATAATTTTTATGCCGGAATGATGACGAGGCTTCAATCAACCTACGATCATATCGGCTCAGGGTTCCCACGCTGTTGCCGAAGCATCACCTCAATCCCCATTTGCAAACATTTCAACGCCTGCTTCCTGAAACTGCGTGCCTCAACCTCGGCGAGTTGTTCCAGCTCGGCGGTTAACTCGGCGTCAAGTTCGATGAACACAGCCCGCTCACGCTTTTCATTTTCGGTGGACATGCTCTTTCCTCCTGAATTGGAATAATTCTAATTGTACAATAATTAATGTAAAATGGCACGAAAAAGCAGTAATGATCTTTCTTTTGATGCAATTTTCATGTAATAATAGTATAACTTCAGCGTACGGTTTGGAATCCTGATTTGAACGACAAGATTGGCGTGGAGATTGGAACTATGGAAGGGAACCCTGAAAAAAACGTCGGTAAGCGTGCTGTTATCTACGCTCGATATAGTGCTGGAAGCAAGCAGGACAGTGCGACCCTGAAAACGCAGGTGTCCCAATGTGCAGAGCGGGCAAAGAAGGATGGATTTTTCGTCGTAGATATATACGAGGATGAATCCAAGTCGGCTTTCAAGTCTGGCGACCAATCCCGTCGAACTAATTATGCCCGCATGTTGGAAGACGCGAAGGCGGGAAAGTTCGATGCCGTCTATGTTCTCGACATATCAAGACTATCCCGACAAGCGCCGGGGTCGGCGATGCAGGTCATTGAAACCCTACTAGATTCAGGTGTTTCCCTCTATTCCGTAATGGAATCATTGACTCCGTTGGATCACAGAGACTCCGATGGCTATGATGATGTCTTGTGGTACCTTGTGCTGAAGGCGAACCACATGTATTCACGCCGACTTTCCAAGCGTGTTAAACTGAGCATGGAAGCCACATTTAAGGCAAGCTATTGGATGGGCAGTATCCCATACGGATACAAGACCGAAACTGTGCAGGTGGGTGATAAAGCACGCAAGAAATTGACTGTCTATGAACCAGAAGCGCGAGTTATCCGCCAGATTTTTGAGTTATACGCGTCGGGGACACGGCAAACTGAGATATGTGAAATTCTCGATAAGCAGGGGACTCCTCCCAGAAAGGGCGGTCGATGGTTGCGCACGCACGTCTCGAAGATCCTTGGGCATAACTGCTACGTCGGTAACCACGTTTACAAGCAGTACCGAGAGGAAAGGACGGATGACCCCAACAAGCCAAAGCGCGTCGTTGACAAGGAACAAACCCTTCCATGTGCATCAATCATTCAAAAGGATCTTTGGGATCGAGTGCAGGTGAAGAGAGCTATCATGCAGAAATACATGGGGGCACGACGTATGACACGAAGTGTGCGACCGTTGGCAGGGCTCGTGGTTTGCGGGGTGTGTAATAGTAATTTTTCCCCCTACGTCGGCTATAAGAAGCAACATTTTCTGCAATGCATATCCATTAAGGGCAAAAATAATCGAAAGGGCGAGCCATGCGGCAACCCGACGATTCCGAATGAGGAACATTTGGTTGATGCAATAAAATCCGCGATGCGAACAATCTTTTCCATGGCTGTTGGAATTAGCCCTATGCTTGTGCCGAAATACAAATGGAACATCAAGAATCCAAGGGCAAATAGCAGCGCTGGGAAGCCTAACTCATCGGCACTGAAGCAACAAGTATCGGCAAAGCTTCTGACCATGGAGGGTGCTCGGAAGGCTTACGAAGACTCTCAGGCGGAAATCGTTGACCGACGAGGTCAGTTGGATAAAGAACACGAGCAGCTCGAAAGGGAGAGCGGAAAGATTCAACGCCAGATCGATACGCTTGGAAAAAATCTTAGCACAGGCGCATTAACAGGTGATGCCTTGGCTTTGATGCAGGAACAACTGACAAAACTGGCGGATAAGCGAAATGCTTGCGAGCGTAGGAAATCCGATATCGCGAGAATTCAACTGTCACTGCCGACAGTTCCTGAATTTGAAAAGCTCTGGGACTGGTTCGTCGATCAGTCAAGCAAATTGCAGGATCTTCACGGGGCTGAGCTTCGAGCAGCCCTTGGTGACCTTGGGTGTCAGATTCTCGTGAATCCAGACGGACTGTGCCACATATCCATGCGCATACCGTATCTCATTGATGGCGAGTTGAAGGTTGTCGTCCCTTCAGATCCGACACAACCATATTTGGTGGGTATGAATGGAAAGACCACCCTTGTTCACAGAAGACCGATTAGCGGAAAACCAAAAATCGCTTGTAGAGCTAACTTCAACAGCACCACTCAGCCCGCTCGAGCGCCAGTTATAAGGCTGAAATAAAATCAAAACATATTTTCAAAAGGCATATGCAATAATTTATTTCGACTGTGATTACCTGCTTCTAGTATTCAGGTTCTCAATTAACCTTGCAAATGATCTCAATCCGTACTACGATTGCCCCATCTTACGATGGGAGCCAAGATATGCCATTTCAGCGGCAAAGACCCGAAATTCGATTGTCACGAAAGCAAAAAAAGCAGGCGATGAAAATTGTGAAATCGCGCACTGAGTCGGCACAGAAGATCGAGCGAGCTCGAATGATTCTTCTGAGTTGCGAAGGCAAAGGAGTTTCTGAGATTGCACGGATTCTTTCAACAAACCGTCCAAAGGTTGACCTGACTTTGAACAAAGTCCTGGAGTTTGGATTTGAATCTGCTCTTGCCGATCTGCCGCGATCAGGCAGATCGCGGAGAATAACCGACGATGCTCGGCAGTGGATAACTTCACTCGCGTGCCAAAAACCTACTCAATTGGGTTATCCCCATGAAATGTGGACTCACGCTTTGTTGGCGCAACATGCTCGCGACAATTGTTGTTCTGCTGGCTATCCCGCGCTTTCCAACCTTGGAAAATCAACCGTGACGAAGATCTTGGCGGCATCCGATATTCACCCTCACAAAATTCGGTATTATCTTGAACGCCGAGATCCCGAATTTGATGCAAAGATGGCAGATGTGCTGGTTTTGTACAAGGAGGTCGAGATTCTCCGAGAAGAGGGATTAGCCGAGGGGATGGATAAGATTGCAGTCGTGTCATACGATGAGAAACCGGGAGTGCAGGCTATCGACACAACAGCACCAGATCTTCCTCCTGAGCCAGGAAAACATCCATGCGTTTCGAGAGATCATGAATATAAGCGTCTTGGAACCATATCGGTTCTTGCAGGCATTGATCTCATGAGTGGTTACGTTCATTATAGGCTGGAAGATCGTCATCGGAGTTGCGAATTTGTTCAATTCTTGAAGGCTGTTAATGAGCATTACTCAGGCGTGGATAGAATAAGAGTTCTGCTCGACAACCATTCCGCCCATATATCGCAGGAGACTCGAAAATATTTGGCGAGTGTCCCGAATCGGTTCGATTTTATTTTCACTCCGAAACACGCCTCCTGGTTG
>JADFYG010000008.1:27330-115590 GCA_015233155.1 Candidatus Rifleibacteriota bacterium | reverse complement strand
AGATGCGCGGGCTATTCCGTGGCGAAGGGCTCCGGCCTGACCGGTGCTGCCGCCACCGCGAATATTCGCAACAACGTTGAACCGCCCGAGGGTTTCGGTGACGGTCAGCGGAGTGGTAATGATCTTGCGGGTTAGCGCGATCGGGAAATAGTTTTCGAAGGGGCGCTCGTTGATGACGATTTTGCCGTCCCCTTTGACGATACGGACACGTGCGGTCGATGTCTTGCGGCGACCGGTGCCCCAGAATTGCTTGTCAGCCATTTTTCTGTAATCTCCTTAATCTTTCAGATCGCCAGCGTAACCGGCTTCGGCTGCTGAGCAGTGTGCGGATGTTCGGCCCCAGGATAAACCTTGAGCTTGCGAAGAAAAATCTTGCGCAGCTTGTTGCGGGGAAGCATGCACTTTACAGCCGCATGAACCATATCATCAAGCGGAAATTTATTTTCACGCAATTCACCGAAAGCGGTCTTGCGCAATCCACCCGGATAACCGGTGTGTCGATACAGGAACTTGTCAGTGGCTTTCTGCCCGGTCAACTTGATTGAACTGGCATTGATCACCACAACAAAATCACCCATATCCATGTTGGGGGTGAACGTGGGTTTCTTCTTGCCGCGCAAGAGATCCGCGACCTGGGATGCGAGTCGGCCAAGGACAAGACCCTTGGCATCAATCAGCACCCAGTCCTGCTTATTGTCGGCAGGCTTGGGAATGAACGTCTTCACCGATAAATACCTCCTTTACAGGTTTTCGGTTAATACATGACTTTCATCAGGTACAGACCACCAGGCGGGGCGGGAGCCCCTAAACGGGTGCGATCCTGATTACGGTACAGTTCCTCGATTTCATTTGGCTCCATTTTTCCGAGACCGATCAGAAGTAATGCCTTTGTCATATTCCGGACCATGTTGTACAGAAAGCCCGTTCCGATGACATCGAACACGATTGTGCCTTCCAGGACTTCAATCTCGGATTTCAGTATGTGGCGACGAGGCTCTTCTACGCGAACCGGAGAACGGGTAAAAGCGGAAAAATCATGCACCCCGACGAATCGGGCTGCTCCCTCCCGCATCTTCTCTATGTCAAGTGGCTCGACAATCTGATGACAAAACCGCACGAGAAAAGGGGAGACCTCTTTTACCGGCCGGATGAGATAACGATACTGTTTGCTTTTTGCCGAAAATCGCGCATGGAACTCCGAAGAAACCTCTTCGATACTCCTGACACGAATCGACTCAGGTAAACGAGCATTCATCGCCAACCGCAACTTGTCAACCGGTATCGGACAAACAGTTTTCACCATCGCCACCTGGCCCAATGCATGGACCCCGGTGTCCGTCCGACCGGACCCAACGACTCTGGACGCAGTTCCAAAAATCAAACCCGCTGTACGCTCCAACTCGGCCTGAACCGTAGGAACGTCCGGCTGGATCTGAAATCCGTTAAAGGCCGAACCATCGTAGGTAACAATCATTTTAAGATTTCGCGGAGATAAAGTCAAGAAAAGAATTTCCGGGGTGCCTGTCTTAGTGACCCGCCGCCGGAACGGCATCTTCCAGCTTGAAGAACTCGTTCATGGTAAGCTTAATACATTTTGCATTGTCGCGGGCTCCAAGATATTCATTCAGAACCTGGGAAGTTTGAACCAGTTTCTCGTGCTCAGGAACTTTCATGGGTTTTCCGCAAAGCGTGCAGATCATTTGCCCGCACTGCTCTCCGATGCACACATGGCTGACTTTCATGTGGTTATGGCACACCGAACATTCCACGGTGAAATAAAAGACGAGTCGGTCGATACGTTCAAGCATGATTGGAAAGGCTCCTTTTTAATCGGCGCCTGAAAGGCGACAAATTTTCGAGGGCCTATTCTAGTCTCTTTTTACCGATCTCTCAAGCGGCGCGGAGAAAATAACAGGGTCATTAATTCTTCCCCGTAGAATGGCTTGAATAGGCTGATTTCAACGAATGGTAGGGCAGGACCGCCGGTCCCGCCGAGAAAGATCGTGGCAAAAGACGCGGCGCGCCCGGCGGTCGCTGCCCTACCTGTCGAGAATTAAATGACCCTGAGAAAAAAATCTGTTGCTGACTCCTCGCAATAGCTCTTCAGCTATTTTGTGATATTATTCGCCAGCAATTGTTCGATTTTTTATATGAAGGACAAATCATTTCTTAATAACTTTCATTTGCAGAGTTTTTGAAACAATAAGAAAATTAGTAGGGGCACATCGATGTTCGGAATATTGAAGGGGCGTGTCTGCACGCTTGGCCGGGAAGGTCGTGAGTCTTTTACCGCGCATATATGCACAACATGTATATCTCTGGGCACTGAGTATGGTCATCTTTCCCGTTTTTCCTGCAACAACGACGCAGCTTTACTGGCAGCACTTGCCCATTCGTGTGACCCGAATCCACAGAGGGCATTTACCTTTAAGCGCTGTCCCCTTCCACCATTCCGTCTCGTTCCGGTTTACGATGAAACGTCTATGGGAACCCGTTATGCCGGGTTTGTTTCTCTGCTCATGGCTCGCGTGCGATTGGCCGATGGGCTCGACGATGGCGATGGCATCTGGAAATACCTGCGGCGTTTCGGTCATTCGCTTGTTGGAAAGCTTGATCGAAGGTTGGCATCCGGCCCGCAACGATTTGGGCTTGATCTTGATTCAATCGCAGTTTCCTGTGAAAAGCAGAGGAATCTAGAAAAGCCCGGTTCCGGGGCTACGCTTGAAGCTTTTTTGAAGCCGACTGCCGAAGCCATGGGAACGGTTTTTGCCCGATTAGGCGCGCTCTCTGGAAACTATGAGTATACCGCTGGTTTTCGTCGGCTGGGCGAAGAGTTTGGCCGGGCGACGCTGTTGCTGGATGCAGCCACAGATCTTGCCGCCGACCGTTTCCGCGGGGCATTCAACCCTTTACATCGCGAATTTACTTCAGACAAGTGTCTTGAAGGCGCTAAAGGCAGATTTCAGCAGACAATGATTGAAATGCGAGCTGCTTTTGATGCATTGGCGCTCCCTTCCGCGGAACTGCCTGAAAAACTTCTTTTTGGGGATCTGTCCAGAACTGCATCGGAGATATTCGGTCCCTCTGTTTGTGCGGCATCGCGCAGGAGAAAAACAAATAAGCCTGGCCGCTCTGCTCAATCAGGAGGATCTTCGGAAGGTGATTCCTCATCCTGTTGCAGCAATTGTTGTCTGCCGGACTGTGGATCTTGTGGCGACTGCTGTTGTCAGCGAGGCGGCAGTGGTTGTTGCCATACAGGCGGCAATGCCGCTTCAGGCGCCGCGCAAACCGGGTGTTGCGACTGTCATGCGCTTGAGGGCTGCCAGATGTGTCATTGCCATGCTATTGAAGGTTGTCAGATGTGCCACTGTGCGGATGGCTGCCATGCATGTCACTGTGCTGATTGCTGTCAGGGAGCGGATTGTTGTCATGCCTGCAGTTGTTGCGATGCCTGTCATTGTTGCGGAGCCTGCAGCTGCTGACAGACATTGTTGCCAAATGATAAGAGATGATTTTGCAGCTGTCTCACAGAGTGAAAAGTCAGATATTGTCCGGGCAGATTCTTCCGAAGTATATGTTAGCCAGTGTAATAAATCACACTAATCACGAAATGTTTGTGTGCACTGCCGGGTGATCCACCTGTTCGTCTCTGTGCATCAATTGCGCACAAATTTTCCGGGATTGGTACTATCTCTCACTTTTTATGAGGCGTTGGCTTCAGGAGGAAGGTTTTGCGAACTGTTGCGGATCAATTCAACCGCTTCTGCGAGACTATTAGACGCTGTTGCCAGATTCATTACTCCGGATACTTTCATGACTGTGGCCAGCACCTGGTCCAGTTGGGCCAGGACAATATTTCCGTGGAATTCATCCCGGACTTTGGTGATGACATTGAGGATCGAGACAATGCCAGGACTGGAGATCATCTGGCAATTAGATAATTCAAAAATAAAGTGCTTGATTCCCTGGCCAAGATCCTTGTCGACAAGTGTTTGGAGCTGCTTGCCTGAATCCCAGCCGAAATATCCATTGACAGCGAACACCCTTATTTCATCAATTGATTGGGCTGTAATTGAAAATTCATTCATGTGAAATCTCCAGAAGTGGGCGCATTGTTGCAAAAACAAATACCCTCTCGATTACATTGTATCGCAACTGTTCGAAAAAATCGAGCATCATTAGTAAGCATGTTTCGTAACGCATCATCAGGCAATCGCCGTAAGTCATCCTCCTGCGGATGAATAGCCAATAAGCGCTCGGCGCCAGCAAAAACGTGAGAATGCAAGAAACAGCAGAGCGAGAAGAACGCCCGCGGCAACTGTTTCCGGACGCTCTATCCCTGTCAGTATCCTGGCAGGTACAGTTGTAACGAAAGCTATCGGAATGAGGCTCATGAAAAGCCTTTTGATGGATCGTGGAAATACGTCCACCGGATAACGGCAGAGGCCGAAAATCGACCACATCAGATCAGCAGAGTCATTCATTTTTTCGAGGCTGATGGTTAATGCCAGAAGCGTCAGGAACAGCGAATAAACGAGGGCAAAGCTGACCGTCATTGCTATGACAAACATCATCAGACGGCTTGAGGTAACGGTCAGGCCGCCGGTCCACCAAACGCTGAACAGCAGGATCTGCGCGGCAGCGAAACTTCCGAATTCTTCGAACGAGAGTCGCTTGAATGACAGTATTAACTGCGCTGGAAACGGCTTTACAAGCACCAGATCGAGTTGTCCCGTGCTGACAAGCTGGCTCATATCGGCGAGGTTGGGATAAAGAAAAATGAAATGAAGTGAGAATACGCTCATGAAGATTCCGTAGAAGGCCAGCATATGTGGCATTTCCCAACCCGCAATTTTGTCGGCGACACTGAAAAAAAGAAAATACTGAAGGAGACCGAATCCGAAATCGAGCCCGTTGGCCAGGATTGAAAGGGCGAAACTGGCGCGGTACTCCAGCGCCTGGATAAGCGTGGCTTTCCATAAATGCAAAATAACGCGGAAATATCTGCCCCAAACACGCGGGTGCAGAACGCTTCCCGGAATATTGCTCCTGTGAACCTGGCGTAAAATGGGCCCATGAGCGGGCAAACAGCTTTTTACCTCATCCGCCATATGCAGACCAGTTCAGTAATCCGCGCAGCCATAGAACGCGGCCCAGGAAGATGAGCACGACGGTCCATGATATGCCTGTTGCAATGCCTGCAGCGAGGTCCGTAATCGGGAGGTGTCCGCGAAGCACTTCGAGTGGAAAGCTGAGTGTGTATCTATATGGAAGAGCGTTAGCGATAACCCGGATTGTCGGTGGAAATGTTTCCACCGGGACAATCATGCCACCGAGCATTGCCCATAGTCCGGCGTTAAATACCAGATTGAGAGTTTCAACATGCTCGATCCAGAAGCCGGCCAGTGCGATAAGCGTGCCCATGACAAATCGCAGTATGATTGCAAGCAAAAAGACGCCCAGGAAAAGGGTGAGATGCCTGGGAGACATATCGACAGCCGGCAATCGGTCATGAAACCAGAGTCCGAGCAAAAGCGGCGCCGGCATCAGATACAGTAACATGATTGCATTCGATGCCAGGTGCTCGAATACGTGCGTCCAGAGGGGGTGGAGCGGCTTCAACAAATCCCGGCTCAGCGAACCATCCCGAATCTGAGCAGGGAGAGTATACATTATCGAACAACTTGTGAGGCTCGTGACTATCGGAATGCAGATGAAATATAGCAGATAATCCGCTTCTTCATAGCTTGTTCCGGACTTCCGTGCTACTGAAAGCCATGCGGCGAGAAGTACTGTGGGCATCATAATTTTTTGCACTGTTTGAACCAGCATCGTGCCGCGATAGGCCAGTACCGATTGCCAGTGAGCCGAAAGCAATGCCATTCCGATTCGAACCATCTTCGCGACGCGCGCATTCATAACAGAGCTCATTCACCCATGTCTTTTATCAATACGGCAAAAATGAAGATTGAAAACGATAAAGCATGCGGATAGATCATTAATAATCTGTTCATGAAGCTGGACGAGCAAACAGGTCGGCCAGCGCGTCTTCAAGCGGAGCCTCTTCGATGGTGAGGTCGATCACGCCGCCTGAATTATATAGCTCTCCGGCAACGCGTGGTGCTTCATCGCGTGGTATTTTCATGCAAAACCGCCCGCCTTCAGCTGAGACGAGTGTTCCCAGGCGTTTTGGATCGAAGCCCGGAGGCGGCGCCGAGGCAAAAGTGACTGTGAGAATTTTATCGAGACGCGCGAGAGCGGTCAGACGATCCAGATTGCCGTCATATACTTTGTATCCGCGATTGATCACAATAACGCGTTTGCACAAGGCCGCGACGTCATCCATGTTATGCGATGTAAGCAGCAGGGTGGGGGAGTAACGTGCATGATACTCCAGCAAAAATTCGCGAACTTTTTTCTGCATAAGAATATCGAGACCGATCGTCGGTTCGTCCAGAAACAAGATGCGTGGCCGATGCAGCAGCGCCACTGCCAATTCAGCGCGCATTCGCTGACCGAGTGAAAGTTTCCGGGCTTGTATCTCAAGGACGTCACCAATTTCAAGCATGTCGACAAGCTGCTTCAAACGTTCGCGATATTCCGGCTCGGAGATATCATAAATTTCACGGTGTAAAGCAAGAGTTTCGGCGGGTGGGAGATCCCACCACAGATTCTGTTTCTGACCCATTACCAACGAAATGGATGCGAGGAAGTCTGCTTCGCGACGGAAGGGGTTGCGACCGAGCACTTCGACGGTTCCTTTTGTTGGTGCAATCAGCCCGGACATCATCTTGAGCGTAGTGGTTTTTCCGGCGCCGTTCGGACCGAGAAAGCCTACCAGCTCTCCAGGTTCGATGCGGATGTCAAGATCCGCCACAGCGTCGATGAACGAAAATTCAGGCTTGAAAAGCCCTTTGATGCTTGCAATCAGGCCTTCAGCCTTGTGTCTTATCTCATACGAACGACGCAGTCCGCATGTCAGGATGGCGGGTTCATTATCTGCATTCAATGCCGATTGCTGGGAAGTCATCGGCGTGGAGTCAGCGTTTACCCGTGAGTGTAAGACCTTCGGCCAGCGGTGTCGAGAGCTCATATGTACGCATGCGTTTGAAATTATAAGGAAGATCTCTTACCATGGAAGCGTTGCTCTGAATCGAAAAATCCGGGGGTGTTACAAGATTAAGCATTACCTGATGCGGATCGGATGCGTTGTTTCGTGGATACCAGAATGACGACGGGCCGAAATTGACCAGATTCGTCGAAAGTTCTGAAGAAGGGCACTGAACCCGTCCTGTCAATTTTATCCGATGCGGGCCTGATGCGAGGTGGTAAAACCATGAATACGGCGCACTGCGTACATACCAGGGATTGGGGTCATCTGAAAACGTGAGATCCAGCTGTGTGAAATTTCCGTCCCATCTCAGCGCAACCGGATCAGAACCGTTGCAGCTGAAATAGATATCTGCGATCATCCAGGCTTCGCTTTTTTCCGGATACAACTCAGCATATATATCAACAAGATCAAGATTGTAAACAGGTTCACTGGCAGGCTGGGCCTGGACTGGATGCCGGGCTGCGAAAAAAATGCAGATAAGAAAAATGATGGGAATATTTCGTAGATTCATTCTGTTCCTATTCTTTCCGGCGTGTGGCGAGATAGCGTTCTATCCCGCTTGCAAGAGCTTCCGCAACCAGATTCTGACCATCCGGTGAGGCAATGAAGCTGGCATCTCCGGAATTGTTCAGGAATACCATCTCTATCGTCACAACGGGAACTTCGCTCCAGATGGAACCGATCAACGCGCAGAGTCGGCCTCCGACTGCGGTTTCTCTGTCAGTCTTGATACCGTTATCGCGAAGGTGCGTTGCCAGGATTATTCGCGAACCCTCAAAGATCTCACGAGCAGCCTTGCGGCTCTCGGCAATAATTTCCGGGGCAGGGCCGCGTTTTCCGCCGGCAGCACCCTCGTGATCCGGAAAATAATATGTAAAGCCACGTCCGGAGCCGGTATCGCAATGCAGTCTAAGCATGATGGCTGCATTCAAATGATTTGCGCACTCGGCGCGTGCGCGGTTCGTCGTTAAATGCGACTTTTGATCGCGCGTAAGGACGACCTGGCAATGCTTGTTTTCCTCCAGGATTGTTTTCAGGCGGAGGGCGACGTCCCAATTGATGTCTACCTCGCGAACTCCGTTTTGCACAGCGTCTCCGGAACTCACTTCAGATGGGTGACCGGGGTCCAGGACAACGACAGGACTACTTTTACTGGCAATCAGCGTATTCACTTGCCTGGGGGCATTTGCAGAGGAGAAGTCGTTTGGGGAAACCGACGCCGCAAAAGAAACCGATTCAAATAAAGAGCAGAATAACTGTAATATTAACAAAACGAGTGACTTGACCAGAATCTGTCTATTATTCATGCTTCGAAAATAAACCGGCATATAGTATTATTTCCATTCATTGATTTAGCTCCTCGATCAAATCAAGCCTTTAATAATTCCATACCTCGTTGTGCTATAAAAATCGGCTTCAAGCTGATTTGCTCCGGACTGAAAATGATGATAGCATATGCGCCATGAAATTTTCACATCTGTTATTCGCGCTTGCATTGCAAGCGATTTTACTGTTTGTTCGTATCGAAAAAGCCGATGCCATTCAGGTGGGCCTGATTAATGAGGATCTGCGCACCTCAGATGGCCTTGTCATTACCGTAAATTCATTTTCGCGATCAGCATCCGGGGGAGGACTATCTATCAAGGCCAAAGAGGATCTGTTCGAAGTTTCCGTAACCCTTATGAATACCGGAAAGCGTCCTCTGACGATCGACTCGGTTGCCGATTTTTGTCTTAAACTCGACAATACCTACCCCACGGTCATTGAAAAGGGAAAAGCCGCTCTTGATTCGTCATTCACCCTCCACCCGGGAACTCAGAGCCGTGGCAATCTGTATTTTCGTGTAAAGGCTGACGATGCCGTCTCTACGCCGCATGTATGCCTGAAGCGCGGCAGTGTGGATATTGAGATCATATGCGATGAAGCGATGTCGAAACTTATCGAAAAAAGCCGTTCATCCGCTCTCGATATCGATGAAACCCTCAGGATAGGGCGCTACTTTCTGGATGCCGGACGTACCGCAGAGGCGGAAAAACTTCTTCGCGCTGCGAACACCAGATTCGGTGATGATCCCCGTCTGCTTCTTCAGCTCGTTGCAGCCATTCGCAGCACGGGAAATACGACTGAAGCCCAAAATTGGGTAAATCGTATTGTTCCCGATCTGAATTTGTCCCGCGAGGACGCGTTGACGCTGGCAAGACAGGCTTTCGAACTTGAGTCGTTCGATCTGGCGCGCAAAGTACTTGAACCACTCGCAGCTAAAGGCGCTCTTCAGGATCCCGATCTTCTGTTTCTCGGTCGGTGCTGGTATTTTGACAAACAGTTCGATCGTGCCGAAAAACTGTTGTCCGATCTTGTTGCACGGGGAATACAGGATCGCCAGGTTTTCTTCACTCTTGGCAATATTTGTGACAAGCGCAATGATGTTAAGTCAGCCATCTCATGGTGGGAAAAAACTATGGCTGTCGATCCCAATCATTTCGAGGCTTTGTTTAATATCGGGGTTGCATCATACAAGCAGGGTGACAAGGAACGCGCCATTGCATGCTGGAAGCGCGTCCTGGACATGAATCCGGATTCCGAAACCCGGGAAATCACTATGGATGCCCTCAAACAGATTCAGCAATGATGATTTTTCAATTCTGCACGGGAATGCAGGCATTCTGCCTGCGAAAATCAAGATAGACGACAAATTAATTTTTCGGAAAGCGGCATAGAGATTATTATGAGCAACGAAAAAAAGCGCCTCGTAAGTGGTATGCGTACCACCGGGTCACTCCATCTCGGGCATCTCGAGGGAACGCTTCGTAACTGGACCAGACTTCAGGAATCCTACGATTGTTTCTTTTTTTGTGCAGTCTGGCACGCTTTTACCGATCGCCTCAAGATCGACAACCTGCCCGGAGTCATAGAGGAGATGATAATCGACTGGATGTCCGTCGGAATAGACCCGGAGAAATCGGTCATATTCAGGCAGTCATCAATGCCACAGCATGCTGAACTGAGTACGATCCTGAGTATGTTTACTCCATTGGGGTGGCTCGAGCGCTGTCCGACATTCAAGGATGAAGTCCGCGATGAAGAAAGCGGAGAACGTGTTTCTCTCGGAAAGCTTCAGTACCCGGTGCTGATGACGGCCGATGTTGCTGTATACAAGGCACAGGCTGTTCCGGTAGGCCGGGATCAACTGCCTCACCTGGAACTGTCGCGCGAGATCCTTCGCCGATTCAATCACCAGTATGGCGAGATCTTCCCGGAGCCGGCCGAAATTCTATCAGAAGTGCCAATGTTGCTTGGAATTGATAATCGCAAGATGAGCAAATCATATAACAACGCTATCGAGTTGCGTGAGACATCCGAGAGTTTGAAGAACAAGATTCAGCAGATGATAACTGATCCGGCACGAGTTCGGCGTACGGATAAAGGAAACCCTGATGTATGCACGGTATATGGCTATCACAAAATTTATTCGCCCGACCGTTGCGCCGAAATTTCCGAAGGTTGCCGCTCAGCCGGCATTGGGTGTCGTGATTGCAAGGGTATTTTATATGAGCGGCTGAATGGAATGCTTGAGCCATTCAGGGCGAAACGCGTGCAACTGGAATCCAGGCCGGGGTTGGTATCTGAAATACTGGCGGTCGGAGAAACCAGGGCGCGGGTTGAGGCCGAAAAGACTATGGATGAGGTTCGGCGCGTCATGGGTTTTTTGAGTTAAATGCGCGCGGATATGATCGGATACGGGCACAGGACCATTGTAATCCCGAATGAAAGAGCGAAATCCCTGCGGATTGTCGATATCGTGTTTGCATGAATATTTATCAGGTTAAGCTGCCGGCCTTTGAGGGGCCATTTGATCTTTTGTGCCACATGATTGAAGAGCAGAAGATCAATATCTACGATATTCCGATCGCCCGTATTACTGAACAATATCTGGATTACATCCACATAATGGAAATTCTCGACATGGATGTCGCATCCGAATTTCTCGTCATGGCGGCGACACTGCTCGAAATAAAATCCAAGATGTTGCTTCCGCGCGATAAACCGGAGCAGCTTGTCGAGGGTGACGACGGTTGGGAGGGCGTTGTTGGCGATGACGCCCGCGAAGAACTTGTCAATCGACTTGTCGAGTACACCAAGTTCAAGAAGATGGCATTGCAGCTTCGCGAACTTGAGCGTGTTTCTTCGCGTATATACACACGAAGCAGCACTTCTGAAAGGCGACCTGAAGATATTCTACAGATAACGGTCACCGTTTTCGACCTGTTGAATTTGTATCAGGGACTCGTTCGGCGTCGGATGAATCCTCCGCTTCATCGCGTTGTCATTGACCTCCTGAGTCTTACGGAACGGGTCGCTGAAATTCGCCTGATGATGCGTCTGTGGCATGGTGAAGTAAAATTCCAGGATCTGGTTAAAGATCCGGGCAATCGATATGACGTTGTTCTCTCTTTCATGGCTGTCCTGGAAATGGCTAAAGTCGGCGAGCTTGAAGTGGTTCAGAGGGGAAACTTCAAGCCGATTCTTCTGCATTGCTGCGAAGGCGTCGAAATGCCTCCGATCAGTGATGATGTTGAATCTGCCTCGGTCGCAGCGTCAGAATAATTCATACCGCCGGCATCACATACTGGACAAATAATAGTAATATGATTTCAAATTTATAAAATACGAGTTCTGGCGCAATGGCGTGTCATGTCACACTTTGAAATGAAAGCGGTTTAACCTGGAATTTACTGGAAGCATATAAGATTACAGCAACGGAAGGAAACGAATGAGCACTGCACGCGTAGATGATTCAGGCGATATTTCGCCACCGCACTTGCATGCGATTCCAAAAACTGACCATCTTCCCAAGGACAGAATATCGCTGAAAGCAGCGATCGAAGGACTGCTGTTTGTACAGAATCAGGCGATGTCTTTCGAGCGTCTCTCTGAACTTCTCGGAATTCCATTGCCCTCTTGCCAGGAACTCGTTGCGACGGCAAAAGCCGATTTTGACGCCGATGAATCACGCGGTTTGCAACTTGTAATCAACGAGCAGGGTGTGCAGCTGGCAACAAAGGCGGCGATCTCACCCTTCATACAACGCCTCGATGGGCAAAAACTGACGAATCTGTCTTTGCCGGCGCTGGAGACGCTTTCCGTAATCGCATTCAAGGGGCCTATCACGAAGGCTGAAATCGAGGCCGTGCGAGGTGTTAACTGCGATGGCGTTGTCCAGACGCTATTGGAAAAAAAGCTGATCTTTGTTTCAGGTGAAAAGCCTGTTTTGGGGAGACCGCGGCTATATGCGGTTACGCAGGATTTCTTGTATTACTTCGGCCTCAGGAGCCTGAAAGATTTGCCGGTGCCCTCGGTTGAGATGCCGGATGCCGAGTCCCTCAAGGAAATGCGGCAGCAGCTTGGCAGCGGAAAAGATGAGGCGGAGGCGGTGGCAGCTCATGATTCCACGGCCGCAACGGATGCGCCCCCATCCGAAAATGCGGTCCCCGCGCCGTCTGAACCAGTGATTACAGGAGTCGTCGAGATTGAGACTCATGAACGTGGCTTTGAATCAGAAACAACAGAGGCAGCTGATGGGACGCCCGATCCGGCTTCACGCTCCGAAGGGACGATTCAATGAAAAAAAAGCATCCATATCAATATGTGCGCCTGGACAACGGAGTGCAGGTGATGGCGGAGTCCTTCGACACGGTCCAGAGTATTTCGATAGGTTTTTTCTTCAAGAGCGGTGTGCTGTATGAGAATCCAAAGCTGATCGGTGTTTCACATTTTATCGAGCATATGTTGTTCAAGGGCACTTCGAAACGCTCCGCCAAAGAGATAGCACGTCAATTCGATCGCATCGGAGGTTATCTCAACGCCTTCACCGCAAAGGATTACTGTTGTTTCTACGCTCGCGTCACCAAAGACAAGCTTCCCGTTGCCGTCGAAATTTTGTCAGATATGGTAAATGATTCATTGTTCGATGCAGCTGAATTCGAGCGTGAGCGCGGAGTTATTCTTGAAGAGATAAAAATGTATGAGGACTCCCCTGACGAAATCATCCACGAGTTGCTCGGGCAGAACCTCTGGATGGATTCCCCGCTCGGAAGGCCTATTCTTGGCACGCATGCGACTATTTCCCGGTTGAAGCGCGAAGAGATCGTCGATGTTTACCAGCGGCAGTATTGTACTGGCAACGTAATGATTTGCGCAGCGGGTAACGTAGACTGGGATGAGCTCACGGCACTTCTTGACAAACGTCTGAAAAATCTTCGAAAAGGCAGTCTTCCCCAGAAGAAAGTTCTGCCACGACCTGTGTTTGAGACGGCAGTTTTTCAGAAAGAGATAGAACAGGTTCATATCGCATTCGGTTCAGCCGGAACCAGATATTCCGACAGGCGCCGTTATGCCATAACTCTTTTAAATGCGGCTTTTGGCGGAGGGATGAGTAGTCGTCTCTTTCAGGAAATCCGTGAAAAACGCGGCCTTGCGTATTCGGTATATTCTTACCATACCGCATTTCGCGATGCAGGTTTGTTCTCAATATACGCCGGAACTTCACTCGAGCATTTCAGTAAGGTTCTCGAGTTGGTACACCGGGAAATAGCGCGGGTAAAAAAGAGTGGTCTGAAAAAAAGTGAAATTCAGGATACGAAAGATCAGCTTAAAGGCAATCTGCTGATTGCGCTCGAGAGCACGACAAATCGCATGAACAGGCTGGTAACAGGTTTTTTATATGATACCGAACCTCTTAACCCCGAGGAAGCCATAGCGCCTTTCATGTCGGTGACAATGGATCAGGTGGCAGAGGTCGCTAATGAATTGTTCGATGAGAGCCGCATGGCATTGACCGTAATTTCGCCAAGTGCTGAGGTCGTTGAGCTGATCAGGAAAAGCCCTTTCTCAAAGCGTCCGTCACGAGTGCTTCCGCTCAGCGGAGGGCTTGCACGCTTTCAGCGATTGTGAACGAACCGCATCATAACTTGAAACGGAGAAGAACCATGAATAAGAAATTTGACATTACCGGTATTTACCGCGAACGTCAAAAAAGGGTGGCGTCACTGTTCACGGATGAGATCGCAGCCATGTGGGTGACACATTTGCCGAATATTCGTTATCTGTGCGGATTTTCCGGATCATCAGGTGGACTGCTGCTGTTGCGCGAGAAGGCGATTTTTTTTACTGATTTTCGTTACCAGGAACAATCGGAAAAGGAGACAGGCGCGGCGGTCGAGCGCGTTATTTTCAAGACGACGGCGGGCGAGGCGTTGCTCGAGTATCTTAAAATGCATTCAATACAGGTCCTGGGCATAGAGGGCGTTCTAAGCGTCGATGCGCATGAGGTTATCCGACGTGGTTTTTCGGGGAAAATCACGGTTCTCAAAGGCCTTCCGGAAAAAGTTCGACGGGTAAAAGATCTCTATGAAATAGAGTGTCTGCGTAAAGCGTTTGCCATAGCAGATCGTTCGTATGCCAAACTTCTCAAGTTCCTCAAAACCGGTCGTCGTGAGATTGATATAGCCGCAAAGCTTGAATATTACATGCGAACGGGCGGTTCCGATGGTCCGTCGTTCGATACTATCATTGCATCCGGTGAACGCTCGTCCTGCCCTCATGCTCATCCGACTTTACGCAAAACCGCCGTCGGTGAGATGCTCAAAATCGATTTCGGCGCGGTCTACGCGGGTTACCATTCCGACATGACACGTACAGTTTTTTTCGGAAAACCGGATGCGAAGTTTACTGAAATATACGGAATAGTAAGCGAAGCGCAGAGACGTGCGATTGCGGCAATACGGCCGGGGGTTCCATGTATAGATATCGATAAAATTGCCCGTGATCATATCGCGGCGCATGGCCATGGAGAACGCTTCGGTCATAGTCTCGGTCATTCGCTTGGACTGGAAATTCACGAGCTTCCGGCTTTCTCGCAGAAATCATCTGATACTCTCGAAGAGGGAATGGTGTTGACGGTTGAGCCGGGAATCTACCTGCCGGGCTGGGGAGGAATACGTATCGAGGACGTTTATGTCGTCAGAAAAGACGGCCCCGAGAGGCTGACGAATACTCCCAACGATTTGTTTGCCATCTGATAACGGTGGATTTCAGAAACTCTGCATTATCGGGATGATACAAAAAGCCTGATTACGTACTGTTGTGAAAATGACGCTTCCTGCCGATACGTCGGGAGCGCCGCCAAGGCGGCCGATGGAGGTGCCAGATGAAACGAATTCTAATTCCGTTGTTTCTGTTTTGCATATCGATAGTCGTTTTCGCGTTCAATGTGAGCGCGGACTCTACGATTACAATTCCAATGCCCGAGCGTGCAGCTGCCGACAAACAGGTGACAATCTCGCTCAGGATTCCTCCCAACACCGAACCGCTCACAGGGAAGGAACCTCGCCCCAAGGTCGTTTCGCGCAGTTCACTTATCGTCTGGGATGCCAATCCGTCGCCAAAAATTCCTGTCAATGATGAACTCAACGCCATCTTCGAAAAATTTGCGGGAAAGGGCTGGATAAAGGGGAATGCCACTCTGGCAATCATCAACAATCGGCCTATGGACAAAATCACAGCTATTCGCGTTTTGCAGCATCTGATCGCAAACATACTCGAAATAGCGCAATCTCCGGACATGGTTCGGACAATTCGCAAGAGTAACCTCGTTGCGAGTGATATAGAGGATCTCCGACGTATGATAGCCCGATTTTCCAAAGAGTTGGTCGCTTATTGCGAGCCAGTGAAGAAGGTGGATAAAGATCTGTTGATGCTTCAGGAACGCTTCAAGACCGCCAAGAGTGGCGTTCTCAAGGTCATCAAGGTTGAAGGAGCGGAAGACGGAGGAACTGTAATCCATCTGACCGTTGATTAGGTCGTTCATTACTATCAAAGACAGGGGCATTTAATTCTCCACCGGTTAATGGCTTAAAATGACTGAATTCTATAAATGGTAGGGCTGGACCGCCGGGCCAGCCGAGAAAGCTCGTGGCAAAAGACGCGGAGAGCCCGGCGGTCGCTGCCCTACCTGTCGAGAATTAAATGACCATGTATCAAAGAAGACCAAATATTCACGACTTTTTGTTAATCTTGAGGTAGTTTAGTGAGTTTTTCGCTGATCAGACAGGAACCCGATTTTCGACGCCTCTGGCTGGCGCAATTTCTGGCATTTATCGGCGAGGGCATTTTTCAGATTGGTCTGGTCTGGTGGGTAATCAAAAAAACCGGTTCCGGAACTCTCGTCGGGCTGATTATGAGCGCCAGTTTTCTGCCGGCCGTGTTTGTGGGTCCTTTTGCCGGAACCTTCGCTGATCGCCTGCCTCCGAAATGGCTGCTTATCGGGGCCGATCTTTTTCGCGCTGGCCTGATCCTGATTTTCGCCGCTTTGGCTGCTTCGGATCAACTCGTTGTCTGGCATTTGTTCCTGTTGTGCGGACTGCTGTCGGCCGCCGGAGTATTTCACAGTCCCACGACACTGACCGTCATTCCACGGGTAGTGCCTGCCGGGAAACTGGAAGAAGCCATGGCTTTGCATACCATCGTTCGCGATCTGGCAAAACTTGTCGGGCCAGCGGTGGGTGGCACAATCATGGCGTTTTCATCGGTTGCGCTGGCATTTTCCGTTCACGCCGCAGCTCTTGTTACATCAGCGGTTCTGATTTCGGGAATACGTTTGTCTGGCGGGCAGGCAGAAGAAGTTAAGGAGAGTATTTTTACGCAATTGCGTGAAGGTATTCGCTACGTGCGCGGTCATGCAGTCTTACTCGAAATGCTTTTGGGTTTCTCGGTTCTGAATGTTTTCGTAGTGCCGATTGTAGTGTTGCTGCCGCTCACGGTTGCGCGTGTTTTGTCCAGAGGGTCGGTTGAATTGGGTCTCTCCGAAGGAGCGTTGGCTCTTGGCTCAGTAGTAACCGGCCTCATGTTTTCACGCCTGTTTGCAACGATACCCACATCGAAATTGGTCATTCGGTCCCTGGCTTTATCCGGGATACTGTTCATTGCTTTTGCCATAAATATCTGGTTTCTTACCTTTCTTTTCGGACTGTTTCTGTTGGGCGGCTGTTTCACATCCGTGAATGTTGCAATGATGACGATGTTTCAGATGATAGTTGCCCCGGAAATGAAGGGGCGGTTCTTTTCTCTCGTTGAAACGCTCAGCTTTGCATTCTTTCCGTTTGCAGTGGCAGCAGCAGGTTTTCTGGCGGATGCCATAGGGATTCCAGTTACCTATGGGATATGTGCCGCAGGAATTCTTATACTGACTATGCGATTCGCTTTTATTCCGAATCTTTCGAATATCGATCGGAAAGACTCGTGAACGGCCGTGGGCGGCAGATCGTTCTGACGCTTCTGCTGGGCGCCCTCCCCGCCGGTATCTTGATATTGACTCTTTGGGCTTATGACATATTGGTCGAGCATATGCGTGTCAGTCTGCATGATGCCCGTTCACACTCGTTGCGTATGCTTCCGATTCCAGGAGTTATTCAGGCTACAGAAGCGATTATTCAAGGTTCGGCGACGGGGAGCACTTCCACGGCGACCACAGCATTTAATTCGAGAATGGCGGCGGTTTTTGTTGCGAGTGCTGTTGTTGGTTCCGGCAATGTTGTTGCTTCTGAGACCAGGGAATCATCCGGGGCGGTTCCACGTGGATATCCCACTGCCTTTTTGCCCGATGGAGACTCGCCTCTTGTCGTATTGAACGGCGATTGGCCGGTTTCGCTGGATGCTGAGGCCTTGCGCAGCTTTCGCGTTTCGCTCGGTTCTTCGACTGAAATTGGCGTTCCGATTGAAGGGAAAGGACTGGAACCCTCATTTCTTTGGATTGTTCCAATTGGAAGCGGTTCGCGCGTAGCCGTGCAATCGCGAAGACAGTTTTATGGCCGACTCGAGTCATTACGCGTCATTATCTGGATTGGTGGTCTACTCCTGATCGGCGCCTCGTTCGTGTTGATAGTCATGGTATCGCGTAAATTGTCTGATGTGTTTTTCGAAATGGAAGCCAAAAACCGTGAACTTGAGCGCGCTAATCGCCATCTGGAAGACCTCGGTACTTTGAAAAGTAACTTTCTTGCTCTTGTTTCTCACGAGTTGAGAACGCCTTTGGCACGGCTTTCAGGACAAGTGAACCTTATCCGGCCAGATGTTAACGCGCTTCCACCAGATCTCAAAGGGCGATTCGAACTGATGGTGCTCGATGTGGAAGAGTTGAATCGCATGACCAAGAACGTGCTGGATCTGACGCGTCTTCAATCGGAGGATCTGGCTGCCCGCATGTGCTTGGCTCAGATCGGACCATTGGTGGGGGCTTGTGTTAAGCGAATCATGTCGTTCGCCGTATTGCGCGATATAACTGTTGAGTGTGAGCTGCCGGAAACCCCGCCTGTCTGTCACGACGCATATCTTCTCGAGCGCATTCTTGACAATCTTCTGATAAATGCCGTCAAATACTCACCGGAAAGCGGCTGGATAAATATTTCCCTGCAGGAAGGAGATTCGACGGTCGAGGTAAGGGTTGAAAGCAGTGGCCCTGTAATTATTACTGCGGACCGTGATCGCATTTTCGAAAAATTTTATCGCGTGGAGGGGGGTGCGGACATTCCTGGAACCGGCCTGGGATTGTATCTTGTTCGGCAATTCATTCTCATGATGAACGGACGTGCCTGGGTCGAGCCCCTGAAGAACGGCAATCGATTTGCCATAACGCTTCCACTAGGTTGATTTGAAGAGTATGATAAAATCTGGCTATGCGAATCCTGATCATAGAAGACGATAGACAGCAGGCGACAAATCTTGCGGCATTGCTTGAGACATTCGGTCATGGGGCGATTTATCGCACCGATTCCGTTCAGGGGCTTGCGTTGTTTGCCGATGAGGTTTTTGATTTAACGATTCTCGACATGCGCATGCCGGGAATCGACGGTTTGACAATACTTAAACGGGCACTGGATCTGAAACCGGAAGCACGCATTGTTATCCTGACAGCGTACGGCACTATCGAAAGCGCGGTCGAGGCGATGAAGCGCGGAGCATTTGATTTCCTCGTGAAGCCGGTCGAAAAGGATCGATTGCAGCAGGTCCTGGATCTTGTTCGCAATGCTCTTCGACTTTCGCATATGGCTGGCTACTCGGCTCCAACCGTTCCCGATTCGTACGATGCGGGAGGATTTATTGCCGCAGGGCCTGCAATGCGACGAGTCCAGGAACTCATCCGGCGTGTGGCGACGCTCACTACCACGGTGTTGATTCAGGGAGAGACCGGTACCGGCAAAGAGCTTGTGGCACGTGCAATTCATGGAAACAGTCCCAGGAAAGACAAGCCATTCGTTGCTGTGAACTGTGCTAATTTGCAGGGAGCTCTTCTCGAATCCGAGCTGTTTGGCCATGAAAAGGGGGCCTTCACTGGTGCTGACACCAGGAAGCTTGGCAAGTTTGAGGTTGCCTCCGGCGGAACGCTTTTTCTCGACGAAGTCGGCGAAATTCCTCTGGAGCTTCAGGCAAAGCTTTTACGTGTCCTCCAGGAAGGGGAAATAGAGCGCGTAGGAGGCGGGAAGCCGGTTCGGGTTGATGTTCGTCTGGTTTCGGCTACGAATCGCGATCTGTCGCGCATGATAGAACAGGGAACCTTTCGCCAGGATCTGTACTATAGATTGAATGTCTTTCCGTTGCGTTTGCCGCCATTGCGGGATAGGCGTGATGAAATTCCCGCACTTGCAGCGTTGATGATGAGTGAATTTGCCACCGCGCAGGGTCGCAAAGACCTTTCAATAGAGTCTGCCGCACTTGTCTGGCTTAAGGAGCGGCCATGGCCGGGAAACATTCGCGAACTGAAAAATGTGCTTGAACGGGCTGCTATTATTGATGAAGACGGCATCATCACGGTAGAAGACCTTGGACATGACGAGAGTGACGGGCATTCAAGGACCGCTGTTGGCGGCTTAGCTACAGGCACCGGGGCATTCGACAGCGGGACAGAATTAACAACACTTCTCGTTGATCAGGAACGCCAGGCTGTGATCCGTGCGCTTGAGCGTACACAGGGGAATGTGGTAGCAGCAGCCCGTGAATTGGGTCTTCCCCGACGTACCATGTATGATCGCTTGAAAAAACTCGGAGTCGACCCCTCGCGTTTTCGCAAATCAGATTAATGCCTATCTCCCACTCAGGGGACTACTAAGGTGTCCTGGGTGGAGGGTCCGCCATTTGGATTCGATCCTTCGGCTCCGAGAGTCTGCCCATCTCTGGCTGTAACGTGGTCATCCACAGTCACAACATAATAGCCCGTCACAAGTGGGGTGGATAGCATACAGTGAAACTGCGTGTCTGAAATATTCACGGGATCTGTCGTGAGTTGCACAGCGTCTGACCCCTTGATTACTTCTGCTGTCAAAGGAAAGATTGCAGTATTTACCTTGCGACTGAAAATAAGATCGTATGAAGTCGGGTTGTTATATTTCACAGAAACGAAGAACGGTGATTTCCAGGTGATGAGAATATCATCGCCGATTGCAAAGCGTTTGATACTATCAGTTTTTCCGTTAAGACCTTTGGATAAAATATACCCAAATGCATTGTCAACGACATAATCGTTGCCCCAGGGGTCACGTGGCATCTTTTGATCACTGCCGGTGGTTCGGAAATCCTGGAGGTATTTTCCGATCAAACCACGCAGATCGGTGGATGAATTCCATGCAGCGGGCTCGAGTTGGTCGTATAACGACAAGGCTTTTGCAAAAGTATCGAGGTCCGCCTGGGCTGCAGTAATATTGGATTTGGCGACAAAGCCCTGGTGAAATGGTAAGAGATGCGAGATGAGAATAATCAATATTCCGAAGACGATCAGCAATTCAAATAGCGAAAGGCCTGATCGTTTCAGGAATATCACACATTATCCTGCTTTCATTCAATTTCCTTTATTATATCCCAATTATTTCGACGTATTGAAGAAATATGATCAGAGTTTTTTTAGCTCATATCAGGCAGAGTTTTGCCTCTTACGGGATTTGTAAAAAAAGATTATAATCTCTTTATTACCATAGATAATCGGTATCAAATTCGGGGAGAACGCACATGATTCGGGAAACAATTGCCAAAGCCCGCCTCTGGACTCTTGTGTTGGTGGTCGCCTGCATAAACTTTGCCTGGGCTGCACCCCAAACCGCATCAACTCCGAAGCGCTCGGTGGCACGTTCCGACAGTGCGGCCAGTCCGGTCGAGTCAAGCGATCGTCTTGGATTTCAGGTCGTTGGCGGAAAGACCAGTTTTTCTGTGTATTCACCCAATGCGACGGAGATTAACCTGGCTATTTTTGCTAAACCCGATGACAAGTCTGGTACCGGATACCCGATGAAAAAAAGCGATGACGGAATCTGGCGTTGCACGATCGATGGAGAATTATGGGGAAAATACTATGGTTTTTCAGCAGATGGTCCGACGACGGACGGCAATCTGTTTGATCCAAGGCATCTGCTTTCTGATCCCTGCGCCCTTGCTAACGTTGATCATGACGGAAAGAGTATCATTGTTAAAACAGATTTTACCTGGTCTGATCAGGGGTTTAAGACTCCAGCGGCAAAAGATCTGATTATTTATGAAATGCATGTAAAGGATTACACCGCGCATGCCTCCTCAGGGGTAACAGGAGACACAAAGGGCAGATACCTCGGTTTACTTGAGGGGAAAGGCACAGATAAGGTCCTCGGACATCTCCAGGATCTTGGTGTTACCGCTGTAGAGCTTGAGCCGTGTCAGGAATTCGACAACAACTTTGCCGGTCACTGCAATCACTGGGGTTATATGACCAGCCATTATTTTGCTCCTGAATGTAGCTATGCTACTGGTAAGGCTGGTGAGGCGATCAGCGAATTCAAGCAGATGGTGAACGGGCTGCATAAAGCCGGAATCGCTGTCATCATGGACGTTGTTTACAATCACACCGCTGAAGGCAATGAAAAGGGAGTTCCATTGAATTTCAAGGGCCTGGATAATCCCGGTTACTACAGGCTTACCCCGGACAAAAAGTTTTATATGAATGGTACGGGTTGCGGCAATGAATTTCGTTCAGACAATCCGATGACCCGGAAATATATTCTCGACAGTCTCAAATATTGGATGAAGGAATATCATGTCGATGGATTTCGCTTCGATCTGGCCACCATCATCGACAAGGAGACAATGACTGCTATCATAAATCAGCTTCCAGATAATACTGTTCTGGTAGGTGAGCCATGGGCGGCTGATTGGCAGCGTAATCAGTGGAGCAAGAGCGATTTCCGGAACACCAAATTCGGCAAGTGGAATGATGATTTCCGCGAAAAAATTCGTGCTTTCATGCATGGTCAGGGCGAGCGCAACGATGTAATGACCGTTCTGGCAGGAAGTTGCTTCTGGTGGGCAGCCAAGCCGACCGAGAGTCTCAACTACATAGAATGCCATGACGGAGCAACTATTGCCGATCTTTTCCAGGGCGACAAGAGTCGTGTCAAGCTCGGCGCTATGGCGCTTCTGACCGGTCAGGGTATTCCGATGATCCATGAAGGTCAGGAATTCATGAAATCGAAGAAGGGCAACGACAACTCCTACGATCAGGACAACGACATCAACTGGATCGATTGGGGTGTCAAACAGACTAACATTGATGTTTATCAGTATTATAAAGGCTTGATCGGTCTTCGCCGGAAATATGACAATTTCAAGCATACAACAGCACTCAACGAACAGAATCTTAGCTGGATATTGCACCCGAATGGCCACGCTCTTGGAATGTTGTTGAAAGGTGATGTTGATTTCCTCATACTTATGAACAGCGATGGTAATGAGTGGGCGAAGTTCTCTTTACCAGGCGCCAATGGCTGGACGATTGTCGCAAACGGAGACAAGGTCGACGATTCCGGCTCCATAGGAACTGCCAGTGGAGATTACAATGTGCCTCCTCTGACGGGCGTAATCCTGAAGATGAAAAAATGATCATGCCCGGCGCGATCGTCATGGATAACGGTTCGATCGCTGAAAGCGTTTTTGCAGGAGGGCGCTCTGTCAATTCTCATTTGTTGAAATGGTCATCCGCAGGGCAGGGAGCGATATTTTTGCTGATTGCTCTGATAATTGGATTTGTTGGGTTGTTCTATGGATCCCGGTGGTATAACGAAAAACATTTTATTACCCTCTATGACAATGAAATGGTGCGGTACATAGAGATTCCACCGTTTGCGCAGCGCAAAACACCGGTTATCGATGAATTGGTGGGAAAATGTACCCTCGAATTGGCAACTACTCAGGAGCAAGCCAATACATTTCTTGCCGGAATGGCTAACAGAAAGGGGTTTACATTTCGGCTCACCAAAACGGGTTTCGAGATCGACGTTACCCTGAAATATAAGGTGACTGGTCGCTATAACGACACACAGATTTTTTTGACCTGGAAGCCGCGCCTCCCGGAACGACTTGCAGAGATCGCGCCTCTGACCGGTTCCGCCATTGCCAGTTTTCCCGCTGCTTCCACGGGAGTCAAAAAGTAGCCTGTTTTTTGTTCTGTGTTATACTATCCTGCGCGTTATGTACCATTCCAATTTTGTACACCTTCATCTTCATAGTCATTACAGCATTCTCGATGGTGCCGCCCCAGTAAAAGCCATCGTCGAAGCTGCGCGGCATTTTCGTATGCCTGCGATTGCGATCACCGATCATGGCAATATGTTCAACGCCATCGAGTTTTACCAGACTGCGCTCAAGAAAGGCGTCAAGCCGATCATAGGCTTCGAGGCATATTTCACGCCGGGTTCGCGTTTCGAGAAACTAAGTCGTAAGGATGTTCCAACCTTCCATCTGGTGTTGCTGGCCCGCAATCTTGAAGGGTACAGAAACCTGGTTAAGTTGTCGACGCTTGGTTACACGGAAGGCTTCTATTACAAACCACGTATCGACTGGGAACTACTCGAAAAATATCATGAAGGACTCATTGCCATGGGGGCCTGTCTCCAGGGCGAGGTTCCATACAAGTTGCGCAAGGGAGATCGACAAGGTGCATTTGCCGCTGCCCGTCGATACCAGGACCTTTTCGGAAAAGATAATTTTTACCTCGAAGTGCAGAATCACGGACTTGCCGAGCAGATTGCGGTTTTACCTCTTATTGTTGAGTGCGCGCGGGCATGCGAGATTCCTTTGGTTGCCACCAATGATGCACATTATGTGAATCCCGAGGACTGGGAAGCCCAGGATGCGATGCTTTGCCTGCAGACGCAGTCGCTTCTCAATGACCCGAATCGTTTCCGATTCGATTCTCACGAGTTTTATCTCAAATCGCCGCAGGCGATGAGCCGTCTGTTTCATGAACTGCCCGACGCGATTACTAACACGTTAATTGTCGCTGACCGTTGTAATGTCCAGCTTTCGCTGGGGAAATCCATTCTGCCTTCATTCGAAGTTCCTTCGGGAAAGACATCGGAGACGTATTTATACGAATTATGTCGAGAGGCATTGCCAGAACGTTATCCGGCAGTATCACCCGAAACTCCGCCATCTGTTGAAACACATGGTATCAGTACATCCTCCGCTCGATTTTCGGATGAAGTGGAGAAAAGGCTCGAATTCGAGTTTTCAGTTGTCAAGAAGATGGGATTTTGTGATTATTTTCTGATCGTCTGGGATTTCATTCGGGAAGCACGGGCAATAGGCGTGCCGGTTGGTCCTGGCCGTGGATCTGCCGCCGGGAGCATTATTTCATATCTCCTTCGGATCACTGACATCGACCCCCTCAAATACGGTCTTCTGTTCGAACGTTTCCTGAATCCGGAACGAATAAGCATGCCTGACATCGATATCGATTTCAGCGATGAGGGACGCGAGCGGGTAATTGAATATGTAGTAAAGAAGTATGGCAGGGACAAGGTTTCGCAGATCATAACGTTCAACCAGATTCTGGCGAAGATGGCGATTCGCGATATCGGCAGGGTCATGCAGATTCCGCTTCCCGAAGTTGATCGCATTGCGAAGTTAGTTCCTGAGGGTCCGGGTGTACATCTTAAGAAAGCGATGAATGACGTCCAGGAACTGAGAGACATAGTTGAAAACGGGACACCTGAACATAAGCAATTGTTAAAGATAGCCTCTACGGTAGATGGCTTGGTGAGACATACCGGGATCCATGCAGCGGGGGTCGTTATTTCCCGTGAACCGATCATGGATATTGTTCCGCTTTACCGTGACAAATCGGACGAGTTGGTCACTCAGTATGAAAAGAACGCCATCGAGAAGATCGGTTTGCTCAAGATGGATTTTCTGGGTCTCAAGACACTGTCAGTCATTCAGCGTGCGTTGGAATTCATAAAAATCAGCAGGGGATCTGATCTTGATCTTAGTCATCTTGCCACTGATGATACGGGGACATACGATCTGCTTTGCAAGGGCTTGACCATGGGAGTATTCCAGCTCGAATCTTCAGGCATGCGGTCGCTGATTATGCGATTGAAGCCGTCTGTTTTCGAAGACATCATTGCCTTGCTGGCCATGTATCGCCCCGGACCGCTTGGCTCCGGCATGGTGGACGATTTTGTGGAGCGCAAGCACGGCCGAAAGGCGTTAGCTTATCCACATAATGATCTTGAACCCATACTGAAAGACACCTACGGAGTATTCCTGTATCAGGAACAATGCATGCATACCGCAAACGTCCTCGGAAACTTCACCATGGCGCAAGCGGACGGCTTGCGAAAAGCAATGGCAAAGAAGATTCCCGAGGACATGGAAAAAAATGGCCGCATGTTCGTGGAGGGCGCGGTCAAACGCGGAATCGACCGGGAGAAGGCGCAGAGTATTTTCGATCTGATGGCAAGCTTCGGCGAATATGGATTCAACAAATCACATTCGGCGGCATACGCTGTAGTGACATATCAAACGGCATATCTCAAGGCGCATTATCCGGTAGAATTCATGGCAGCGGTTTTGAGTTCTGAAATTAATGACATAGACAAGATCAGCCAATATATTGAGGAATGCCGTTCTATGGAGATCCCGATTCTCCCTCCTGACTTGAATAAGAGTGAGAAGTTGTTTTCTGTGGAGAAAGGTGCGGTTCGTTTCGGACTGACAGCGATTAAAGGCGTTGGAGGAAATGCCGTCGATTCTATGCTGGATGCGCGCGCGAAGGGTGGGGAATTTCATGGGTTATCCGATTTCGCGCGTCGTGTCGACACGAGACTGGTAAATACACGAGTTATTGAAGCCTTGATTAAGGCTGGCGCATGCGATGGATTCGGACATCGCCGCAGTCAGCTCCTGGCCATTTCGACAGATGTGTTGAAGACGGGACAGGCGGTGCAAAAGGAGCGTCTTTCCGGTCAGATGAGCTTTTTCGATTTGATGACAGATGCTGGGGAAGATGAAGCGTTTGTTCCGGCCGATCCGACGCCGCCGGATATTCCGGAACTCACCGAGAAGGAGCGATTAGCGGCCGAAAAGGAAGTTCTTGGCTTTTATCTTTCGGGAAATCCTTTTCAGGAAGTCATACCACTGGCGAGAATATTTGCAACACATGCGCTTAGCGATCTTGCGTCCGGATCGGGGGATGGTCGTGTCGCACGAGTTTGCGGAATAGTAATTGGCGTCAAGCGTCATACAACAAAAAAGGGTGACGCTATGGCGTTCGTCACGATTGAGGATGATAATGCAACGGCGGATATTTCTATTTTTCCGACTGTTCTCGCAAAGTGTGGCGATAAATTGCAGGTTGATAATCCTATCTTCATGATTGTCAAATCGGAGATGCTTGGCGACAGCCTGAAAACAAATGCCGAATTCGTCTTCACCCTGGACGATCTGAATTGTGATGGATTCACGGCTTTGAAGCTCATTATTCCGAAGGAAAAGGCTAACAAGGACGGTTACACTGAGTTGATGGCTTTGCTTCGTCGGTGGCCGGGACATGCAGTATTTAATCTTGAAATCATTCTTCCGACGGGAGAACGCGCAACTCTGAAACCTGCCTCGGGGCTTCGTGTTGCATTGAATCCCGGATTGGTGAAGGAATGGCTGGATGTGTGCGGGCATGGAAGCGTGATGGCTCAGTTTCCAGGAGTTCCAGCGGTAAAGGAGAGGCGAGGCGCACAGTTTCGTCGTCAGAATGGTACCGGAGGATTTGGAGAATGATTGTTTCTTTGGCAACGACAGGAGTGTCGCGCCGCTTCAACATGCTGCACCCATTGTCAGAACAGCCATACGGATGGATGAGGACCGTTATTATTGCATTCATTGGTCGTCGTGACCGAATACTTTATCATAAATTGTCGGCGTCGATCCGGGGTTTGCTTGTCAGCATGTTTACACTGATTTTATGCGGGTGTATTAATCCGCAGATTGCCCGGGCTGTCGAGAGGGATGATGTGTACCGGCTGTGTGGTTCCTACAGGGTTGTCAAAGCCCCCGGCTTATGTGTTTATTACCCGGCTGCCTGCGAAAGCGCCATGGGACGCATTATGAATACCTTTTCGGCGGTTCGGATGCGTATCGGAAAGGCATTTGGAAGTCCGCCGAGTGCGTTTACCATTACTGTGCAATTAACCGATCATGATGATCGTGACGCCGGCTTTGCCGATAGCGCCTTCGATCTGGTGACTATGAGTCTCTTTGAAGAGACTGACTCACTTTCTACGCGGGGGTACTCTCTTGAACAACGATTTGCTTTGCGGCTCTCGCATATAATGATTCTTCGGGCGCTGGGTCCGGCGCGAACCGCGTTGAAACGGCGTATGGCGTTACTGTCTGTTCCTTCGTGGTTTAGAGAAGGATTGGCGATGCATTACGCTTTTCCCATGGATGCCTTGCATCACAGTCGCCTTCTGGAAATGGCGCGGACTTCCCGGCTATACTCCCTGGATGACCTTGATACCATAGCGGATCGTCCTGAGTCCGAGAAGGATCGCATGCGTTTTCAGGCGCGTCACATGATTGATTTCTGGCACGAGAAGGCCGGACCTGATGCAGGAAAGCGTTTTTTGGCACATATTAGCGGACATCCGGTCGGTTTTGCCGAGTCATTCAAAACCGCATTTGGTATGACGTTTAGTGAAGCCATGCGGGCCTATGATGAACAAGTGAAGACTTTGTGCCGGGAAAGAAACAGTGAAAATCAGACATCTTCAGATTCATTTTTCGAAAATGGTCTTCTGATAAGTAGTCCGGGAGTTGGCACACCGACCGCCGATATGTCTGCCTGGAGCGATTGCGGTGCATACTGTCAGGCGTTGCGCCAGTTGCCTGAAGGTAGCGGTCAGGTTTTTGTTTCCTCGCGGCGTTATACGGAAGAGATTTATGATCTGTATATCCAGCCATCCGGTAAGTCGCCACGCCTTGCATTGAAGAATGTTCATTCGAACGTGTGGGTCGACCCTGCGAGCGGCACCGTGTTTCTTGGAAAATACGGCGTAAATCGTCGTCGAGAGCGTCGACTGGGATTATACGCGGTTCCGCGGAGCGGAAAACCATTTCTGCTTCACGGAGAACCAGGATCATATAAGCCACTTGGAATGGCTGACGGCCGGTTGTTTTTCGTCAATATGAGGGCGGGCCGAACCAGGCTGATGTCGATGGCTCCCGTTGCCAGCAGCCCCGTTCGTGAGGAGATGCTTTTTCCCCCTGAAGTAAGGCCCCTCGATCTGGCTGTTGATCCGGAATGTAAACATGTATTCTTTACCGTAGCGGATGGCGGGAATACATTGATCGTTCGTTGTCCAATCGCCAGTGATACCAATAATGTCAATTTGGTCAACAGGACCGATCGAGTTGAATCCGCAGCGGTCGTATTATATCGGCAAGCGGGCATGATTCGGCGGCTCCAGTATTTTGGAGGTGCGCTTTGGTTCGCTGCGGAATCAGTCTTTCGCACTCCGCAGCTATTTTCGTTGTCGGGTGAGAAAGACATTCAGGGTCATAAGATCGACTCCGATCGACAAAACGAGTCTGTGTCTCATGAAACATTGTGTGCTGACGATGTAATTACTTGTACAGATGACTTGATGAAACTTGTTAGATATTCAGCGGTTCCCGGCGGAATCTGGGACTATGACATACGCACTGACGGTATTTGTGCTGTAACGATTCTTGAAAATGGATTCAGGCCGATTCGTCTTGAGCGTAAACCACTGGCAGAAACTAGTATTGCCTCACCAAGGCCGTTCGTTCCTGTTGCTGGCTTTTTGGCTATTTCTATTCCATCCGCGGCCGCTATCTCCGCTGTTGCATCAGAAATTGATTTGATTGCATCCGCGGGTTCCGACTTAGTTTCTGTCGTTGCGGCCTCAAATTCGTCGTTGATTCCAATTTTTGCATCAGGACCTCTGGCGCTGGAGAGCAGACCTTATCGGCTTGAATATAAACATAGTTACTGGCTGCCTCGAATGAATCGCGACGATCAGGGAGCGACGTTAGGTTTTTATAGTTATCGCGCCGACCGCCTTGATCGGCGTCGATTGATTGTGTCACCGACCTATGGCTTCAAAAGTCGCAATTTTGGTTACATAGCCGATTATTTACAACGCTTTGACCAGTTTAGAAGCGGCTTTACGGTCGAAGATCGGGTTGTCCAGAAAAGCTATCGTTCCGATTCGTATTACGAGCGTGTTCGGTCGAGCGATATTCATTTTTCCTTTCCATTCACCCTTTCGACTACACTTTCGGTCGGGGGAAATATCACCGATCGAGGTATTGCAAAATATCCTGAGCGAGGACAGATTGCACCGACAATCGGCCAGGACAACTCGTTGTATTTGCGGTTGGACAAGCGTGCAATTCGGACGGAGCCGTTTTGGGAGGTTTTCCCACGAAAAGGACGCGATATCTCAGCATCCTACAGGAAGGGGCTGACATGGTTTGGAGGAAAAATGGTGTATGATTCCACTGCTCTGCGTTGGCAGGAATACGCGCCTCTCGGTAGAGGCTGGGTGGGAGCCACGCGTTTTTTCGTAGCGGAGGATAACAAGAAGGATGAGATTAGACGTCCTGATGATCTGAGTCTCGGTGGGTCTGATTTTCTGCGGGGATATGATAGTTCCGTCAGATATGGAGACTCCCTGCGAGCTGTGTGCCTGCATTTGTCTCACGAAATTCCCATCTCATTCGAATTTATCCGAAGATGGGCACAGAAGGAGATCGTAGTCGGCGAAATTTTCTGGGAAAAAGGCGATGTTCGCTCGAATGGCCGAGCATTTTCGTATCTTGAAGATCACGGGATCGAATTTCGCGCCAAAGGTCTGATTCTGCGTCGCCTTCCGATAACGGTTCGATGGGGTAGCGGCTGGGCTCCTGCCGGTGGCAAACGCCATGGGTACTGGACAGTCGACTTTGCTGCGATAAGTGATCTGATCCAATGAAGATGAAAGTTTTCTTTTTTTTCATAGTTTTGTTGGTGATTTCGTGTAACGGCACCCTGCATGGAGAGACGGCATCCGGGGCGGTGAAACTTACCAGACGCGGATCAGCACTGAAACCGCTTGTGCGCGAATTGTTCGGAGAGATTTCGGAAATTCTCAATGCAGCACCCAGATTTACATTGCCGGAAGGAGCGAGTAAGATCGTTTCCGCAGGCGCTCATGGGGTGCGATTCCAGCCCGGCCGCTTCGAATTGCGTATCCATGTCTGGACGGGAGAAGGCGGGCTTCAGGATGAGATGAGCATAGCATCTACTGACTATTCTGTGCCGGTTGCCGCGATAAACGGAACATTTTTTTGCGACAAAGGTCCGCTGGGTCAGGTAATTGTCGATGGCGTTGTTCCGCGCGGGATAACTCAAATCCCCGGCAGGATTTCGCGCTGCTTTGTAGCTTCAATTGCTGTTGCCGGCGGGAAAACCCGCTGGGTAATCGGCGAAACCGATCGCCCTGCCACAGCTCTTATTGCCTCAGGCGGTCTCGATGGTCTTTCATTGTTTTCTGGTGCGACAGCGGCATGTGGAGCCCATGCCGGTGAATCGGTGCGCTGGCTGCTCGGGGGAGCCGGGTGGATTGTTCGCGCGGGGAAGGATGTTCATCTCGAAGCTTACCAGCGACAGAGATTCCAATTTCGAAAGGTCGATCAGGACAGCCGCCATTCTGTTATCGCACTCGATTCGGAAGGAGGGCTGCTTATGATTGTTTTCGAAACTGGATTGAATCTGGAGGCGGTCTCACGCATTCTTCTTACCCAACCGCAGTTTAAAGGCATTACCGATGCTATTTTTTTTGATGGTGGCTCTTCTTCGGAACTGGTCGTTGGCAGAGAATATCTGGTTTCGCCGTTGTATCTGGTCGACAAGGCGCGTTTCACTGCTATAACGATAGTGTCATGCCACTGATCGACATGGGAGGTGCTTTCTCTGCAGGAATGCATCTGGTTTTACGATTCCGAAGACTCAGAGCCGTGCGTTGAAGGAATCGTTATGACGGCAATTATTTTTGGTGCGAGCGGCCAGGACGGGTTTTATCTTTCCGAAATTTGTAAGAAAAGAGGCATTGAGCCCATATCGGTATCCCGCAGTGTAAGTCCTGTGCGGGCCAGTGTCGCCGAATATGGTGCTGTCGAAAGATTGGTCAAGTTATATCAGCCCGGCTATATTTTTCATCTCGCGGCAAACTCGACGACACGACACGATGCGCTTTTTGAAAATCATGAAACTATTTCTACCGGGACCCTGAATATCCTTGAGTCAGTAAAAAGACACAGTCCGCAGACAAGAGTTTTCATAACCGGGAGTGGGTTGCAATTCAAAAATCGTGGCGAGCCAATTTCGGAGCGCGACGAATTCGAGGCTAATAGTGCATATTCAGCGTCCAGAATTCATTCTGTCTATGCTGCGCGTTATTATCGTTCAATTGGAATTAAAGCCTATGTTGGATACCTGTTTCATCATGAGAGCCCGTTGCGGAAACCTGATCATATAAGTCAGATTATTGTTCAGGCCGCTAAGCGAATTGCTGCCGGAAGCAATGAAACAATTGAGGTTGGTGATATTTCCGTCCAGAAAGAGTGGACTTTTGCAGGCGATATCTCTATGGGCATATTTACATTAATTGACCAGGATTCCGTATTTGAAGCAACGATAGGATCAGGAGTGGTTTATTCTATTCAGGACTGGCTCGAAAAATGTTTTGAAATTGTCGGCAGGAATTGGCGGGATCATATAAGAATTCGCGATGGTTTCAAAGCCGAATATAGAAAGCTTGTTTCTGATTCTGCAACGATTAAGTCACTTGGCTGGGTTCCTGAATTGTCGATAGATCAATTGGCCAGAGCAATGATTTCTTTCTGAGTTTGCGGTATTGCGGCATTTCGATGAGTTAGAAAAGAATTTGCCGCTATTGACTCGCCATTATTTTTATGATATTTGTCTTTACAGAGATATCTGTGAGGGGATTTGTCGGTAGTTTAAATTCCTTCGCGGTATTCCGGACCTGCTTTCACAATGCCGGTCCGAATTTACTTTTGGAGGAACCAATGTCTAGGAAGCAAGGTTTTACATTACTTGAACTGTTACTCGTCGTCGCTATTCTGGCTATTTTGGCGGCTGCCATTGGACCTAGTTTTTATGAACGCGGTCAAGTTTCCATGGAATATGCAAGAAAAAGCAAGTTCATCAATAATTATAATGCTTTGAATCTTGCCGCGAATGTAATTTTGTTGGCTTCAGACACGGTTGCTTCATTGTCAAACGCAGGCGCTTTTGATTATATCAACGCCGGGTCGGGGGACACGGTCGGGGGCTTCAAATATCTGATTACCAAGAATATTATTCAGGTTGATACTTGTCAGTATGAAAACACCAAAGGGGAGCCTCGCTTTTTCCTTATGGCGTGTACGAAGCTTCCTTCCGGAGTGGCGACTGTATCTTTCGAGTTGACTAATTCGGTTACGGGAACGATTACTCCGCTTACTATTGTTGGTACGACAAAAATCATCGAAGAATACTTGCATGATGCAACTGGACATTCTTTGTCGGATTTGTGGGAACTTATTAAAAGCCAGTAATTGTATTATTCGTGCAACCTGGCTGCTTGAATTGGCCAGGTTGCATAAATTTTTAAGATAAAGGTCGCTGTGTGCAGAGGATCATTTTCGATTCTAATTTTGAGAATTTATTTTAGTGTTCCGGTTTTGAAAGATTCGTTTGAACTCACAATTTTGCAAATGAGTTTGTAGCAGGTTGAGATCATGTGTGTATCTGGAAGATCATAAGTTTGAATGAGGTTTGGTGATCATTGGCAATCATCCGACCAATGGCAATGAAATTAGTTCAAAATTGTATAAGTTCAGGGGTTAAGGGTAATTGATTTCGGAGGAAGATATGTATAGGAAGCAAGGCTTCACGTTGCTTGAGCTTTTGTTAGTCGTTGCCGTTTTGGCCATACTGGCAGCCGCAGTTGGGCCTAGTTTTTACTCGCGCGGTCAGGTTTCAATTGAACAAGCAAGAAAAGACAAGTTTATCAGTAATTATAATTCATTGGCTCTTGCTGCAAACATGTTTTTGATAGCATCCGATACGACGTATCTCTTTAGAACCGGTGATGCCGAGGCATCTTTCTGGTATGGGGCATCTTCTGGCGGTCTGACGATGCTTGTTGCAAGTCATGCGGTTTCTCTTGACACCTGTCAATATGAAAATACAAGGGGTGAACTGCGATACTTTCTAATGACGGTCATGCCAAAGACCGGAACGGGGCGCTTCGAAGTTGTTCTTTCTAAAACACAATCTCAGGCTGGATTTATTTGGACCGTACTTGAGACGGCACCTGGTGCATTCCAGTCCGTCGAAGCTTTTTTGCAGACAGGAAGATCCGTGGCGGACTTATGGGAGCACATAAAAAACGATTAAACTCTCAATGCTGTACATGAGCAGGGAAATTTGCTGATGAGGAAAGTTTTCGGCGTATGAAACGTGTCGGCGATGTTTTGATTGAAGCGGGCGTTTTAACACATGCTCAACTCCAGGAAGCCTTGGATTATTCAAAAAAACAAGGTCTCAAGATGGGGGAAGCCCTGATTGAAATGGGGCTCATAAGTGAAATAGATCTGTTGAACTGCCTTGGTAAACAGCTCGGCATTCCCGTACTACCTGACAAGGAATTGGCAGTAGATCCGAGTTTGATTCATGAGATTCCATATAATCTTGCGAAAAAATACAATATTATTCCTCTTTACATCCAGAATGGCCGATTGGTTGTTGTAACATCAGATCCACTCAATCACTCCATAGTAGATGAGTTGGAAAATCGTACCAAGAAGCCGGTTTCACTCGCCCTTGCTGGATCAAAAATAATCACGGCTGCTATCGAGCAGTACTTTTCAGGTGCGGAGAACATCTCTCAGACCCTCAAACAGGTTCAGCAGCTTGAAGACGAAAGTATTCTGTCACGCTTTGGTGAAACCGAAGCCAACGTAAATGATACGCCGGTGGTTAAATTCGTTCACCAGATGTTGCAGAAAGCTGTTCTGGAGCATGCATCTGATGTACATATTGAAATCGATAATGTCGATTTTCATATTCGTTTTCGCATTGACGGAATTTTACAGACGATGTTTCGGCCTAAACCGCAGCTTCATCCGCTAATAATATCACGTCTTAAAGTCATGTCCCGGATGGACGTCAGTGAACATCGCCTTCCCCAGGATGGGCGCATAAAACTGAAGATCGACAATGAGTTAGTAGATTTTCGCGTAGCCACAATTCCTTGTCTTCAAGGCGAGACCATGGTTGTTCGTATTCTCAGCCAGGGGCCACAGTTTATGCAGTTGCCCGAGCTCGGGTTCAGTAAATCCGGCCTGGAACGCCTTGAAAATCTTAGTACCAAAAAACATGGGCTCATATTAGTGGCTGGTCAGACCGGGTCGGGCAAAACTACCACGTTGTATTCCATGTTGCGCCAGTTAAATAAGGAAGGCGTTAAAATCATTACCCTTGAGGACCCGGTCGAAATCCAGTTGAACATGCTCAATCAGATTCAGGTGAATACAAAAGTCGATTTGACCTTTGCCAACGGTTTGCGCTCTATTTTGCGCATGGATCCGGATATCATCATGATTGGTGAAATCCGCGACCCGGATACCGCCAAGCTCGCCATTAATGCTGCGTTGACCGGGCATCTTGTGCTTTCCACCATTCACACGGGTATTGCAGCTGAAGTTCCTGTACGTCTCATGGAAATGGGAGTTGAGCCATACCTCGTAGCCAACACGCTTATGGGTGCCATTGCTCAACGCCTTGTGCGCCTCAATTGCGTAGGCTGCAAAACTGTGGAAGACGTATCGCCACAGTTTACAGGCGCATCAAAAGTTGATTTCAAGAGTTATCGCGGAACAGGATGTCCGGCCTGCAACCGCACTGGTTATCGAGGTAGAACCTGTATCGATGAGGTCATCCTGATGGAGCCGGAGATACGCCGATTGATAATGCATTCAGGGGATACGGAGCAAATTCATGAAGTTGCAATGAAATCTGGTATGCGTTCACTGCGTGAAACCGGGTTTGACAAGGTTCGTTCCGGAGTCACCAGCTTCGAAGAGTTAGCTCGGGTTTTGTAGACATGCAATGAATTATCATTATAAAGCGCGAACGGCGGAAGGTGTTGAGATTCAGGGAGTGGTCGATGCAGCTGATGAGCGAGCGGCAACGATCTCCTTATCCCAACAGGGAATGTTCGTCACCCGCGTAAGTCTGGTCAGTGGCGGTTTTGGTTTTAATACTGAAATAAAAGCTCTGACCTGGATTCCAGCCTCAGTTTTCAATGCTTTTCTAATCCAGCTCGCGATGCTTATACGTAGCGGTGTTTCATTGACTGAGGCGCTGGCATCTCTCCAGACCGGAGAAACTCATCGAGTTTTCAAGAAGGTTCTCGGGGACGTACTTCGCGAAGTAGAGCAAGGGCGCGCACTGTCAATGGCTTTTGGAACGCATACGGAGGTTTTCGATCCGTTTTTTATCGGCATGATTCGACTTGCGGAAACCGGTGGCGTGCTTGAAAAAGTCCTGGACAAGCTCTCAAAAATCAGCAAACGAGCCACCTCTCTGCGCAATCAGCTTATTGGTGCCCTGACTTACCCGGCTCTGTTGGTAACAGTTGCGTCACTGGTCATGCTGCTTTTATTCGGTTATGCTCTTCCTCGTTTTGCCATGATCTTTTCATCCGCCAAGATCGCTTTACCATTACCTACTCAGATTCTTTTGGCTATCAGCAATTTTACCCGCGCCAATCTGGTTCTATTGTTCTGCTGTCTCATAGGCGCTATTATTCTTGCGATTATCACAGTTCTGACTCAAACCGGACGCTGGATGTTTTCTGAGGTTGCTTTGCGTCTGCCGTTTGCCGGTCAGGTTGTGCAGAGTTACCTGGTGGTTCATATTTCCGAAACACTTGCCCTGCTTCTAGGTGCCGGTGTTCCACTAATTGAACTTTTGCTGGCATTAGAGAACACACTTACGATGCCCACAGCCAAAAAACTGGTTGAGAACATGCGCAACTATGTCGAGCGGGGAAGCACAATCAGACTTGCCCTGGAGGGGAATATTGTTTTTCCGCCAATGGCATTAAAACTTATTGAAACTGGCGAAAAAACCGGAAGTTTGGACCGTATGTTTGATGAAATTGCCGGCTTTTACGATGAGAGGTTACAGGAATCTATTCGCACCGCTTTGAGTGTCATTGAACCGATGATGATCGTTGTAATTGCAGGTATTGTTGGTTTTATTATGTTGTCTATCGTTATGCCTATAATGGAGATGTCCTCTTTGATGGGCGGCGGGAAGTGAAGATTTTGACCGGTTGCAACTGTGGCAATTCGATGATACTATTCATGGTTTATCTCTGAGAGGAAGTTATGAGAGATTTGTGAGTTACGCTGAGTTGTTTTCTTCTGCTCCTGAGGCTATCATTGAAATCGAAGAGACCTATCTCAGATTTCTGATTCCTGTCGCCAGGGGATGGAAGTCACATTACCTGCCTTTTCAGGGAGGTGACGTATTTGGTGCATTACGACACCATGTGCCTGAATTGCTCGGCGCGATTCATGCCGTGTCGCTGGTTCTCTGGAACGAGGCTGGCGCGCGTATTTTGCCGTTTCCAGTCACGATGGCGGAAAAAGAAATTCTTGAGCATTTGAATCTGAAAAGGGAAGATTATTTTGGCACTAACGTCGAAATGGTTTTTGCTCTCAGGCCGCTGGCTCTTATAGATCAGAAAAACCGTGAATATCTGGTTTCATCGGTCACTCGGGGATATTTTAATCGTCTGCAAAATATTTTTACCGAGCTGGGATATAACATTAGTCGCATCACAACAGCGTTTGAAGCTGCAATCGGCAGGTTTCAGCAGCAGAGGAAATTGTTGGGACATCATGGTTCCGCATGTATAATTTCTCTTGGTTATTCCCAGGTGCATATGATCGTGCTTCGTCAGGGCGAGGTCATAGCCATGCGAACTGCCCTTACAGGTTCTGTGAAAGAGCTTGAAAACAGACTTGTCGAGGCTCTCAAACTCAAGACGGATAAAATTGAAGAATATCTTACCGGCCGAGTGGAAAACCCTGATTCCAATACTGTCGAGATCATTCAGCAAAACATGCGGGAGTTACTGGCAAGAATAACTCCCTTCTTCGCATTCATTCGTTCGAAAGAAAAAGAGCGAAGCGACCAGACCATTTATCTAAGCCTCCCCTGCCTGGAAATAAAAGGCCTTAAAGAATTGCTTGAACAGTCATTTTCGTTGGCTGTGAAACCTCTTGATGAATCTGCAGTCAACGATGATAGCAGGAGTAATTGGCTACAGGGCATACTTTATCCCAGCACAGTCAGCCTTTTACCCAGGAAGCCTCCACTTTTCAGCTTTATTCTTACGCCTCGTATTATCTGGTTGTTTTCCTTTTTCTTCCTCTGCACTCCTTTTGCATTCATCAAAATAAATCATGATATGGTGAAAGGACAGATGAAAGCCCTGCAGCTGAAAGAGGAGAAAAGCCGTCTTTTTCTTCAGCGTGATGAGATGACTAAATCACAGCAGGCCGCTCTGAAGGGGATGTCGGATATTCTATTGGGAGAGCTCCCAAAATCAGTTACTGCTGCGAGTCTTGTAATAGAAATAAGCAAAAGAGTGCCGGCAAATGTGCGTATTGTCAGGTTCGATTATTCTCCGAATACCAGCAATATCTCGCTCAGTGGAATTGCTTTAAACACAGAAACTGCTCTCTCATTCTGGGAGGCACTAAAGCGGTTTCCATGGCTTACGGATCCTAAAATTTCTTTTTCTCCCGGCAATTCCGATTTTTCAATGGGCTTTGTAATTTCATCGGGGGTCATTCACTAATTATGCTTGAGAGACCCTTAAAGATATTAGTTGGAATCGGTCTGATCGTCATTTATTTTCAGCGGCTGATTTTCCCTATGATGGCAGATTTCAATGCCGATCGCCAAATTCTGGCTAATATGAGACTTGCGACGACAATGGAGCCGGCTCCGCGTAAGCAGCTCAATGACATGACCAGCGAGATTCTGGCGAATGGCTTCAATTCCGTCAGTCAACTATTGCCTGCCTTTGATAAAATCCGAGACAGCCTTTGGTCGAAGGTTGATCAGACCAGACTGCAATTTCCAGGTATTTGGGAATTTCACCCCGCTGAATCCTTTATGTCAGATGGTAAAATTGTTCGATGGCCATTCAGGCTCCATTATGAAGGTTCATTTCAAAAAGCCGTTTCGGCATTGGCATGGCTTGAATGTAGCGGGCAGATAGTTCGTTTGCGCACGATCACCATAACGTCTAAGAAGCCCGGCGAAATCATTTGGGATGCCGGAATGGAGCTCCTTTCGTTAGATTCGGCGCTGGCACAAAGTCTCCTGGCAAAGGATGGGAGAAAATGAATACGCCTGCACGATTCGTTCTTCTTGCATCGATATGCGTTTGTTTGATTTTCACCATCATGTATGTGTTTGAGCCAGTTCCTGTTCAAAAAATACCCGAATGGACCCCAAGCTTCATTCAGGTTCCAAATTATCCGGCGGATCCTGCGGAATTAGCTTCAGCTGCGGTCAAAGTAATGGATCCATTTCGCCCGAGATTTTTTGAAAATGCCAGGTTCAAAGGTATAACTCACAGTCAGGCTGGCGGTTTTTCCGCTGTATTTCTTGATGGATCGAATCGTATTGTTCAGCTTGCGTCTGGACAGACGCTTGATGGAATAACTATTCAGGATATAAGCGGAAACAAATGTCGAGTTTTGATCGGGTCCGCGAGTAAAGAAATTGTAGTTCAAAACAGATGAAGATCTGATTATCGAACCCTTATAACGAAGGAAACCGGATATGAATGTAATGAAGTTTATATGGCCAATGCCTCGAACTCATCGGTTGGCAGGTCTTGTGGTACTTGTGCTTGCAACATTGATAGGGGCTGCCTGGGCTCAGGATGGTGCTCCCACCATTGAGCTCGTATTGCAGGATACTCCCCTTGAGTCGGCTTTGAAACTTGTCGCCGATCAGGCCGGGAAAAAATTCGAAGCTCACGTACCCCTGGATGAGTCGGTAAATGTCAACATACATGGAGCGTCGCTTGAATTTGCCGTCAACAAATTGCTCGAAGGCAAACCCTATATGTGGGCACTGGATGGAAATTCGATTCATATATTTAAGGGAACTGCTCAGTCGGCAGCGCCTGTACTGTTGGCTACTATGTCTCCCGTGTTGGCACCTCCAGTAGAAAAGCCACCGGTAACGCGTATTTTCACTTTGAAAAAGCGGAAGGTTGAAAGTGTCACTGGATTATTGGCAAAATTAATTACAAGAGATGTCAGCATCGTTGCAGATGTTCCAACGAATTCACTGGTAATGATTGGCACGGAAAAGAGTATCGAGGCGGTTGCCAGCTTAGCCCAGGAAATTGATGGAACTTTGGTAACGGCTGAGGTTATCATCCCCGAAGAGCTAATCAGCGAAAGTTTTACGCTTGAATACGTCACGGAGTTCGGAGATATTGAAAAAAATCTCTGCGATATCCTCTATGGAGAGCATAATCAATCAGAGGCAGCATCAGAAGTCCAGAGTCAATTAACTGCTTCAACACTTTTGAATAAACCGGCTCAGCAGGAACCGGGTCCACGCAAGGAATTTTTTCTCCTGGATAAAATTCGTCGGATTCTCATGATAACCACTAACAGAGCAAAGATGGAAATGATTCGAGAGTATTTCAAGCGAATTAATACACCGATCGCTCAAGTACTGATCGAAGCTCATATTGTGGCACTTGAAGATGGAACAGACAAAAATCTGGGAATCAGCTGGAACGTTCAAGACCAATGGGGAGCAGTATTAAAGGATCCGAACCGGGCGGGCGCAACTACAAATACCGGCAATACCGGTGCGCAAATTGGCGGCGGCTTTCTTTTCGGCAGATGGGATCTTTCGAATGTTACCGGTGCTTTACGTGCCGTAGAAAATCAGAATAAAGGGCAGATTCTATCTCAGCCTCGCTTGATGACCATTTCAGGGAAGACTGCTACAATAGACATTTCAACCAAATATCCCTATAAGAGTTCAGTTACCTTGAATCAGACTGGTACTACTCAAAATGTGCAATTTATCGATGTCGGCATAATTCTGAACGTTACGCCGCAGGTAAATACTTTGGCTGATACAGTAGTCATGCAACTCGATCCTACAGTTTCTGATCTGGTCAGTATGACGGATAATGGGCCGATAACCACCCAGCGCCGCACATCAACTAATGTTGAAGTGAAGAACGGTGAAACGGTAGTTATCGGTGGGTTGTTGCGCGATGAAAACGTTCGCAGTAACAAAAACGTTCCTGTTTTGAGCGATATTCCTGTAATCGGAGATTTTTTCAAGTTTTCCAGCAAGCAGAAAAAACGCACAAATTTGATGATATTGATTACGCCACATATCGTTCCAATTCAGTCCCGGATAAATAACCGGCATGTTGCGGCATCCCCTGGGAGAGAAGCACCTTCTGCAGAGACTCTATTACCTTCCACGAGCAAAAATGCTGCAACAGTGAATCAGGAATTGCCCGAAAATACCACGAATAGCACGACTAATAGCACAGCTCCCCAGGGCGGCGTTATTGAAAGTTATCAGCAGCGGCTTCAGAAATTGAAGAACAAATATCTGAAATAAAGCGGGTCAATTAACATTAAAGTATTGTTGATAAAAATCAACGGGGGAATAACGGAAAGACCCTTGTTTTAAGGTAGCGGCGGAGCTGATCGAGAAAAAGCTGTGGCGCTGTAAGAGGTTTCATGGCAGTGAGTGGTATTTCCACATAAGACGAGGTTGAAACTTGCTTTGTGTCAACTTTTCCCAACAATTTTCGTACCGGACCGACGAAGTGCCCCGCCACGATTCCGCCGCGAAAACATTTCTCTGACTGAATTACTTTCACATAATCACCATCCCACAAATACCCCATTTTGTTTCCGGCCAGTAAACCCCATGCGGTTTGTTCCAACCAGGGGCTCCATGATGGATTTTCAGTGAGTGAAAAGAACTTTTCCAGCGCGTCCAGATCGAATAAGTTTTTTCTTATGACAAAAAGTCCACTGTTCAATACATGCGGAAATCGTAATGTTCCAAAAGGCCTTAGATGCCATGGCCTAATGGAATAAGCCTCCTGAATATCCTGCATGAAAATACAATTGGCATTTTTATCAGGGAAGGAAAACATTCCCGAAAAAGGCCGGAAAAAGAAAACATCACTGTCGCAAAATGTAATACTGTCTTCCTCAGCAAGAAGAGCCACATCAAATAATTTAAGAGTGAAAACCAGTTTCCTGCGAAATTCCAGGCATTTTGGATAAGAAGACAAGAGATCAGCCACTCGATGATCGGCTTCTTTCCTTGCAATAAACCGGACATTCACCAATGTTTCCTGAAGATTTCCCTTGTCTGTATTATCAATTGTTCCATCATCATGAATACAAAACTCGACAGGTTCTGCGGACTGCTTTCGCAAGGAACCAAGACACCGAAGCCCCATTTGGACGTCTTTGTGACCAAGAAGAGTGCGGACAATCTGTTTGTTCATGGAATTCACGAATTTCTCCGCAAAACATAAGTGATCCGACTTATACAAAGGTGCATTTAATTTTGTTTTATCGGGCGGGTTTGAAACCCGCCCCTACGAAAATCATGACCGAATACATAAACAAATTTCATTGCGTTTCTGTATAATTTAAAAATTTATAGGGGTTAGAGGCGTATGACTTAAATACTTGGGAAGTCTTAAATGAACGCGGGATTCTATATCAGGCAGCGGTAACCGGTCCCCCCAGGCCAGAATATTGGAAATGTATCCAACGCCGAGTTCAGGAGGGTATAAGAAGCGATCGATGGCCATAAAATTTTTATAACCATTGCTTCGCAGGAATTTCCCGATTTCTTTACAGCTTTTACCCTGCTTAGCCAATTCATGTGGTAAAACCTCAAAAATAAGCGGGGGGCGATGATGTTCCCACAGCTTTTGAGCGCCTTCCAGAACTTCCGGTTCATGGGTTTCCACATCAATTTTCATCAAACAAACATCTTTCCAGTCATCCGGAGAAAAAACCTGATCCAATCTGTGAATCGTTATCGAACTATCAGAAGAATTTATATTTATTCTGGCATCACCAGAATTTTGTGGGCCTCGCTCGAATCCGATGGTTCCTGAGACATTTGAGAGACCATACGGCCGAACTTCCACTGAATCTATTCCCAGGCGTTCTGTTGCATTCTTGTGGAGCAATGCAGCCAGGTCTGGTTGTGGTTCGAAGGCTATGCATCTTTTGCCGCAACGGGTTGCAATGACCAGTGCAAATGATCCTAAATTAGCTCCCACATCCAGAACCGTCAGTTCCGGCTGCGCAATCGCAATGTCGCAGGCGATGTTCAATAAATATCTTTCATGGAAGCCGATATGGGCGTCATGTTCTCCGTATAGAATCAGTACCAGACCAGTGCTGTCGTTTCTGGGAATGGCTATGGATTTCGCAAGGCCTTTGATTCTGGTAAGGACGAATGGCGGAAGCTCCTCTATAAGACGTTGAAAATTCCTTATAAAAAAGCTTCTGCCACGATGAAAAGGCCAGGCGCGAGCGATTCGTTGAAGCAATTTTGCGCGAAAGGGAAGATCTTTTTCGGAAATCGCATGAAGAGCAGTAACTTGTTGCACAAAAATCTCCACCTGATTCGGTTGTGGCATTGCTAGAGATGCATTTGCCGACGCTTTTTCAGTTTAACGATGCACTTAATTTGCCTTGGAACATGCAAAGTATAACATGCCACATACTCCAGTTAAATCACCCAGACGATTGAGTCTGGTTGTGGTGTATTATACACTTACACGAGATGCAGGAGTGCATGGTCGTGCGTTCATACAGGTATCCGAAAGAATATTATTCAATTTGTATCTGCTGAACTGGAATGCATACTAGGAGGCATGGCATGCCGTGGTTTCCATATCCCGCTCTGGCGGCGATGGGCAAAGTTGATCGCCGTGGACTGTCTCCGCATGCGGAATACGATGTCATTCTGGTCAGCGGTGACGCTTATGTTGATCATCCATTGTTTCCAGCCGCAGTAGTGGCACGAAGTATTGAGAGACTTGGTTTAACGGTCGCTGTCATTGCTCAGCCCGATTGGCGACGTGTAGATGAATTCAAGGTTTTCGGACGTCCGCGACTTTTTTTCGGTGTGACGGCTGGTGCGATGGACAGCATGGTCGCAAATTATACATCCATGCGAATGCCCAGAAAAGAGGATCGTATGTCGCCTGGCGGTCGTCCGGGATTGCGTCCAAAAAGAGCGACGCTCATCTATACGCAACGACTGCGTGAAGCATTCCCGGGCGCTCCAATCGTTCTTGGAGGCGTTGAGGCGAGCTTGCGAAGATTCGCGCATTTTGATTTCTGGGAAAATGCCATTCGTGATCCGATGCTCATCGATACTGGGGCGACGATGATCGTCTACGGAATGGCAGAAGCCTCAATTGAACGTGTGATCGCTCACTTTCGCAATACAGGCGTCGACAAGGGGTTTCCGCGTTTGCCGCAAACATGTATTCGGGTCCTTCCGGGCCAGGGAACTGAGGTTGCGGGAACCGGCGCATTGGTATTGCCTTCACCTGCCGAGTGTCGTGCCGATCCCGCAGCGTTTTTGTCTCTTGCCAAAGCGATCGACTTGTCTGTGCGCCCCGGCGCGCGAACGCTGGTACAACCACATCCCAAGGGAGATATAGTCTGTTTCCCCCCCGATGCTGGTGATTGGCTGCGCGAAGCTGATCTGATTTCCGCATCTCGCTACAATCGACGGGAACACCCGCTTTATGAGGAGGCCATCCCTGGCCTTGAGCCCGTGCGCTTTTCGGTCGTTTCGCATCGTGGTTGTCTTGGCGCCTGCACATTTTGTGCGCTGGCTCTGCATCAGGGGCGACGAATTCGTTCGCGATCAGTAGAGGCAATTCTTTCCGAGATCGCGGAGTTTCCTGGTCATCCTGATTTTCACGGAACAGTCCCCGATCTGGGCGGGCCTTCCGTAAATATGTATGGCTGGGATTGCTCTGCGGGCGGTTGTCTGGATGGTGTTTGCACTCATCCCCGGCGTTGTCCGAACATTCGAGGCGGTCTCGCTGCTTTAGCTGATCTGCTCAGTCGCGCCCTGGAGCTTCCCGGCATCAAACATGTATTTCTCGGATCGGGCTTGCGCTATGATCTGCTGAAGCCAGGCGACGAAGCGGCGTTTATCAGGATTCTCGAACGTCATGTTTCCGGTCAGCTGAAGGTTGCCCCAGAACACGTTGATCCGGTTGTTCTATCATTAATGCGTAAGGGGGCGGGCGCAGATTTTGCTGCGTTTATCCAATGGTTCGATCGTTTGACAAAAGGTGTTAACAAAAAACTATTCCTGGTGCCTTATTTCATGACTGCGTTCCCGGGTTCGCAGGGGCGTGATGAGGCAATTCTCACGCTGATCAGGCAATTCCGGCTGGCTCATAAACAGTTGCAGGAATTTACGCCTACTCCAGGCACGCTCGGAACCGCGATGTTTGCCACAGGGCTAAGTTTAGAAGGGAAGCCTCTGGCTGTTGCGCGCGGTGACTCGGAGCGTTCCGTTGGGCGCGTCACGATTCAAGGACACGCCGGCCGGTCGCGTCGACGCGGGTCATGATGGCGATTGTGTGTATTGTGAATCTTCCAACCTGGTGCGTTTTCAGGAGAAGAGTGTGATTTCGCATATGGAGTTTCTCGCGACTCTCGGTGACGAGTTCAACGAGGAACTGAGTAACTTGTCTGGCGACGGATCCCGCGTCGTTTGCCTCCCGGAAGACGGGCATTTGAACGGTGCAGGATGGTTTCTGACATATGCTGATGTTGAATCCGGAGAGTGGAATCTCGCCCATCCTTTCGGCACTCCTTCGTCCTATGCTTCGTTACTTCAACAATTTCCCAGAGACGTGGACTTTCATTTATTGGTTCCGGAGACAGACTTCGAGACGTTTCGTACGTTTTGCTCCACGGAGCCCGTCGAAATACTCATATGGCATCGCGACGAAGGAGCCCGCTGCAATGAATCCAATGAGCACATTATGTCAGGGGAAATATATAATACGCCCGATGGTTATACGTGGCGTTTTCTCAAGTCGGAGTCCGGGAGAATGCACGGTTTTCGCGGGTATCTGCTTCACGACGATTCGATAGCGGCGCTGGTGCGAGTAATTCACGAGACATCCGATACGATTGAGATCTATGTTGAGACGCTTCCCAATCTCCGCAATCAGGGACTGGCCACGGCACTCGTAGTAGAAATGCGGGAGCGGGCGAGGGCGGCGGCACGACGGCTGATTTATGTCGTGTCGGCCACGAACGCGGCTTCCCTCAGGGTCGCCGAAAAAGCGGGTTTGACGCCGTTTGCGCGTATGTTGCGTATTTTATTTCGTAGCATCTGAATATATGGGGCTTTGGGACCGAGAAGCTAAGATTTTCCAGCCAAATGGATTCGTATCGGTACTGTTGATATGACGATTGACTTTGGAGGCTTGAAAAAACTAGAATGAAATATGCACTAGACGGTAAGAACATATATCAATCAGAAGTATTGAGAGCGAGGTTTTGTACGACTGTGCTCCGCCCGTGAATAGAATAAAGGAGAATCCAGGATGAATGCGGTTATAATGGCCGGTGGCTTTGGAACAAGACTGCGTCCTATCACATGCAATATTCCCAAACCGATGGTTCCTGTTGCGAATATTCCGATGATGGAACATATCGTTAATCTATTAAAACAGTACAATCTGAAAAATATTTGTTCCATTTTGTATTTTCAGCCTGAGATCATTACAAAGTATTTTGGCGACGGATCTGATTTCGGCTGTGAAATGAATTATGTAATGGCGACAGCCGATTACGGCACCGCCGGAAGTGTCAAAAACGCCGAGTCGAAGCTGAAGGGTGAGCCTTTTATAATAATATCCGGTGATGTCCTGACGGACTTCGACCTGGATAAAGCCATTGCCTTCCATCGGGAGAAAAAAGCCATGGCGACCATGGTTTTGACACGCGTCTCGAATCCTCTTGAATACGGTGTTGTCATGACAAACGATGACGGCAATATCTCCAGATTTCTCGAAAAGCCGAGTTGGGGTGAAGTCTTTTCAGATACGATAAACACCGGGATTTACATTCTCGAACCCGATATTTTCAAATATATTCCATCGCAGACAGAATTTGATTTCAGCAAGAATCTGTTTCCGTTGATGCTGAAAGAGAATCTGCCGTTATTTGGCTACATCGCCGATGGTTACTGGAAGGACATTGGCGACATCAGCGAATATCGACTGGCGCATCGATCTGTACTTGACGGAGCCGTTCAGGTCAATATTCCTGGCAGTCGCCTTAACATGATCGGCCGTGATGTCTGGGTTGGTGCCAATTCCAGAATCGGCAGCAAGGTCAAGCTCAAGGGCGGTGTCATAATCGGTGCCAACTGTCAGATCGAGGATGGTGTCGAGCTGCAGAACAGCATTCTGGGCGATGGCTGCGTGGTACAGGCCGGGGCGCGTATCAGCGATTCGATTCTGTGGGAGCGCGTCTATGTGGGAGCGCGCGTTCGCATGGACGAAGCGATTATTTCTAACGATACGCAGATTCGCGATGGCGGAGTAATCGAGAATGGTGCGGTTATAAGCGAGGATTGCCGCATAGGGGAAAATGCCATAGTGCGCAGTAATGTAAAAATATGGCCTCGCAAGGTTGTTGAAGAGGGGTCGACAGTTTTTTCGAGTCTTGTATGGTCCGATAAATGGACGAAGAATCTATTCTCAAATAATGGCATTTCCGGCCTTGCAAATCTCGAAATCACGCCCGAGATGGTCTGCAAGGTGGGCGCTGCTTTTGGTTCCACGCTTCCCAAGGGCACCAGTGTCAGCACTTCTCGCGATTCTCACAATTTCAGTCGGATAATCAATCGGGCATTGATCTGCGGTTTGGCTTCAGCGGGAATTCATGCGGCTGACCTGCGAGTGATGCCTGCGTCCGTGGCTCGATTCAAGTTAGGCGCTTTCAACAGGGCGGCTGGTCTTCATGTAAACCTGTCGCCGAATGATCAGAATCATATCGAGATAAAGCTTTTTGACAACGAGGGGCGCGATTTATCCCCTTCACAACAAAAGCCGATCGAACGTCTTTTCAATCGTGAGGATTTCCGGCGTGTCGCGCTTTCTGAAGTCGGCGACATCACCTTCCCGGCACGGGTAGCCGAGTATTATCGCGATGAGATGCTGACGCATCTTGATGTCGAGCCGATCAAGAAAAAAAAGATGCGCATTGTCGTGGATTACGCTTTCAGTGGTGCAAGCACCATATTCGGCGGCATTCTGGGCCGTCTGGATTGCGAAGTAATTTCATTGAATGCTCATCATGAGGAATCTGGTGCATATCGGCCGCCATCCGAGTTCAGGCGGTCTCTGGAACATATTGCGCAAATCGTCAAATCGCTTGGGGCAGACGTTGGTTTGATGCTTGATCCAAATGGTGAAAGGCTATTCTTTATCGATGATCAGGGCAGGCTTGTACTGGGTGAGCAAAGCCTGATAGCCTGGGTAGCGTTGATTCTCGGCGTTAATCCGACTGCGCGATTTGCAGTACCGGTTTCCACGACTCACGTGCTTGAGACCATGGCTAAAAAGACAGGAGCGACAGTCATTCGCACCAAGACGAGTTGTCGCGCGCTGATGACGGCTGCATTGCAGCAGAAGGTCGTTTTCTGCGGTGATCAGCACGGCGGAACCATTTTTCCGGATTTTCAACCTGCGTTTGATGGCATAATGTCCGCCGGGCGGTTGCTTGAATATCTGGCGAAGAGTGGCCAACCTCTTTCGAAATTGATCGAAGAGCTTCCGAAATTCTATACGGAAAGCCGCCAGTTACCATGCCCCTGGGAAGTAAAAGGTAAGGTAATGCGTTATGCCATGGAATTCGCCCGCGACAAGGAAACCCTACTCGTTGACGGAATTAAGGTTTTCACGGGTGAAGGTGAATGGGTATTGATTCTCCCGGATCCGGATAAACCATATGTGGAAATCACGGTCGAGAGCGGCTCAATAAAACGCGCCCACGAGTTGATGCAGGAGATGGTCAAGAAGGTCGAAAACTGGAAGGCGGCTGAAGAGTAGTTGCTGTTTTTTCAGCTTGCCCCTCGCCCCGTGAGCACCACCGGAATCGTTTGTACCAGGATCTGTAAATCGAGCCAGATCGACCAGTTGTCGATATAATATAGGTCCATGCGCATCCAGTCGGCAAACCCGATCAGGTTGCGCCCGGACACCTGCCAGACGCACGTAAGGCCTGGACGCATTGAGAGACGGCGCATGTAGCTGCGTTCATATTTATCGACTTCTTCCGGGGTTGGGGGGCGCGGACCTACCAGACTCATATCACCAACGAAGATATTCCAGAGCTGTGGAAACTCGTCGATCGAGAAGCGACGCAAAAATTTTCCGAACTGTGTAATGCGCGGGTCCTCCGCTATTTTAAAGACTGGGCCGTCCATTTCATTATGGGCTGCAAGTCGCTCTTTGAGCTGTTCGGCGTCCACAACCATTGTGCGGAATTTCCAGCATGTGAAACGCCTTTTATGCAAACCCACACGTTCCTGTCCAAAGAAGACAGGCCCCGGCATTGAAAATTTTATCAATAAAGCAACCGCGAGAAAAAACGGTGAAAGCACGATCAATCCAAGGCCGGATCCGATTAAGTCTATTGATCGTTTGATGATACGTTCGAGTGTGCGTTCAGGCGGAGGCGTAAAAGAGAGTATCGGTATGCCATAGAAGTCTTCAAAATTTGTACGCGATATAAGAAGCTTGAAGAAGTCGGCAATCAAATGGACTATGATACCCATTTCTTCGCAGGAAAATACTACATCCTCAAGTTTTGATAACCACGACCGTGGGGCGCTGATGACGACTTCGTCTATCTGTTGCTTGCGGATAAGATCTTTTACTTCATCCACCGTACAAATGACCTTTGCCCCTTCGATAGTTAAACCGACCCTGGCCGGATCCATGTCGGCAAAGCCCACTATGTGGTAACCCCAACCTGGATTTTGCGTGACATATTCGGCGAACTGTTCGGCTCTGAAATTTGTACCGATTATCAGCAGATTTTTTTTGCGACGTGGACTGACCTTAAGATTCCGGAAGATTGTTTTGACGAAAAGGCGGCTTAAAAATAGTGCGATTGCGGAACATATGAAGAATGAGACTACGAATTTGCGTGAGATCGCATTTCTGACCAGATACAAAAAACTCGTCGTTATTGCGGTAGCAAAGGCAGTTGCAGTGACTATGCCACCGGTCGGCTGAAACAGAAAACCCAGTCGGCTGAATTGGTATAAATCGAACGAGCGCAGACAGAAATGAAAAATCAGAAGAATCCAGGGCAGGAACCAATTTGGAATACCGGGTTCAGGAAGCGCGGGAAGCAGATCACCACTGATGCTATCCAGCGTGAAAAATACTGTGGTTACGATAAGCATGTCCAGGACTTGCATACCTACCGACAAAACCTTGCTTCCGCGACCGATCAAACCTTCATTCCTTACGTATGCTTGCGTTAAAACAACTGTTTGCGTATCTTGGTTATATAGATCCCACCCTACCATAAGGAAAGTTCGTTGAGCAAGGTCAGGTCTTCATGAATCTGGTCAGAATTCTCGGATTATCATTTTTTTCAGCCTCAGTCGGTGAAGCGGCCAAACATGGTCTTTCCGGAGGACTCACGGTTGTTCCTTCCGCGCCGTCACTAGTAAGGCTTGTTGACGATCGCGCATATCGGAATGCGATGACGCATGCGGATACGGTGTTAACCGACAGCGGGTTCATGGTATTGCTCTGGAATTTACTGCATCGGGAAAAGATCGTGCGAGTCTCCGGGCTGGTTTATTTGAGTGAAATCCTGAGTGATAAAGAGTTTCGTTGTCCGGGGCATACGTTTTGGATAATGCCTCACGAACGTGCTGTGTCGATGAGCATTGAGTGGCTGGCAACACGCGGAATCTCAATAAATCGCGAAGACTCGTATATTGCTCCGAGGTATGCCGATACCGGTCCGATCGAGGATACCAAAGTTCTTGAGTTAATCGCGATGCGTCGACCGTCGCAGATCGTAGTCGCGCTTGGCGGTGGTGTTCAGGAAAAGCTTGGCTGGTATTTGCGACAGCATCTCGATTATGTGCCTGGAATTCATTGTATAGGTGCTGCGATAGGTTTTTTGAGCGGAGACCAGGTGTATATCCCCAGGTGGGCCGATAGCTTGTTTTTGGGTTGGCTGTTGCGATGCTTATATCGACCTGATTTGTATGTTCCACGTTATATCGAAGCCTGGCGGTTGTTTCCGCTGATCGTAAAGTTTCGAGATCGATTGCCTCCGTTTCGCAACAGGGATATACAAAATAAAAAAATTGTCGACAGATGATCACAGATTAAATAAAACAGGATTTACGATGAACACAAATTTATGCAAAGTCGATATTGCAGCAACTGCCAAGAGTGAACGTGAAGCAACTTCCGTCGCGCGTCCGCGATATCAGGATCTATCGCGTTTCCGGCTTCCGGAAAATTTTCGCGGCCGGCCTGCGTGGGTCGTGCAGCTTTGGTGGCTCATACAAGCGACGCTGTTTCGACTTTCTCCGCAAATGCTGTATGGGTGGCGACGCTTTCTCCTGCGACTTTTCGGCGCATGTGTTGGTGATGAAGTTTTGATTCGGCCAACAGTTACATTCACTTATCCATGGAAAGTCACTATCGGCGATCGTTCCTGGATTGGCGACGATGTTTGCCTCTATAGTCTGGGCGAGATCAGAATCGGCTCCGATACAGTCGTTTCGCAGCGCACATATATTTGCACGGGTAGCCACGAGATCGATCGACCTGCGTTCGACATATTTTCAAAGCCGGTACACATCGGTGATGAAGTATGGCTGGCGGCCGATGTTTTTGTCGCACCTGGCGTCACGATTGGCGATGGATGCGTCGTGGGCGCTCGCAGCACAGTCTTTTGTGATCTTCCGTCGGGAATGATTTGTCGCGGTGTGCCGGCTGTTCCTATTCGTTCGCGGCCATACCAGCCAGTGATTTAGGTGCAGCGGGACGAGAAAAAAAATTACTTCAGGATATTCTCATGAAACGATGTTCGACCATACTGGATAATGAAATGGGACGCTACGTACAATGACTGAGACTCTGACAACATCTTCGCCTCGCTCTGATCGAAGCTGGCGGCATATTGCGGAATTTCTCGGGCTGAAAAAGAGCATTGTCGGCGTCCTGGCAATGTGTATTCTGATTGGCATCGGGGAAAAAATGGCGGAACGCTTTCTGCCGATCTATCTGGTGGCCCTGGGAAGCGGCCCTATTGTTGTAGGTCTTTTGAATGCGCTTCAAAACCTGCTCTCCGCACTTTATTCTTTTCCCGGTGGGTGGTTGGTCGGTCGCATCGGAACCAAGCGGGCTCTGATGATCTTCAATATAGTTGCCATGATTGGATATCTGATAGTGCTGGCGGTGCCAAAGCCCTGGGCTGTTCTGCTCGGCGCACTTTTTTTCATTTCCTGGTCAGCGCTTTCTCTCCCGGCGACCATGAACCTGATTTCTGAAGTATTACCGAAGCAAAAGCGAACCATGGGGGTTTCGGTTCATTCTCTGATTCGTCGCGTCCCTATGGCTCTAGGGCCAGTCATAGGAGGAGCTCTGATCACCTGGTACGGAAAAATAAACGGGGTATGGCTGGCTTTTGTCGCCGCCCTTGTAATGGCAGTGGTTTCTTTGATTTTTCAACAGGTAATGATTCACGAAACGTCCTCAAAGAAAGAGCAGGCTCTGAACGATTCGAATTCAGAGAAAAGAAATCAGCCACTTATTTCAGCACACCTATGGAAATTACTGCTGGCTGACATAATGGTTCGCTTCTGTGAGCAGATTCCATATCCGTTCGTGGTTATCTGGTGCATGGAAATGAACAATATTTCCGGAGTGGATTTTGGCCTTCTGACCGCTATTGAGATGGTAACAGCAGTCTTGATTTACATTCCCGTCGCCTGGTTCGCTGATCGCTCCGGAAAGAAGCCGTTCGTTGTTATGACATTTGTATTTTTTACGTTGTTTCCGTTGACATTACTATTTTGCAGAAGTTTTTGGCCGTTGGTCATTGCCTTCATTTTGCGCGGGCTGAAGGAGTTTGGTGAACCAACCAGAAAGGCGTTAATCCTTGATCTGGCGCCCGAGGGACGAAAGGCGGAAACCTTTGGCCGTTACTACTTGTATCGCGATATTGTTGTTTCCGTGGGTGCTTTTTCCGGAGCACTTTTGTGGATGATCAGCCCGAAGGCGAATCTCCTTACTGCTTCCGCCTTCGGACTACTCGGAACCCTCTGGTTTCTATGGAAGGGCGAAGATGAACCCACTCTTTCTTCGTAATATCCTGGTATAATTAAATAGTCGCTGTAGCGAAATAATCTTTCGAAATCAGGAGGAGATTCATGAATCGTTTGATGTTTGCAGTTATGGCGCTGGTTCTTCTCGGAGCTGGAGTGTTCGCTGAGAATGTAACGTCAATTGCTCAAACCGAGCAGCCATATTTCCAGGGACTCGGTTTTGCCTTGAGGAGCGATGAATCTAATGTTGTAGAATGTAAGATCGTTCAAGTGAAGCAGACTGATTTAAAAACCGGGCAGTCATCGGATTGTGGCGTGTTCAAAGGGATGATTGATTTTGCCAACGACTCTTATGTGCTTAAATTAATCAATCCCTCCCTGAAAGCCTTTGAGGCTGATATTATCCAGGAAAACGGCGCTAAATTGAATGTTCCGGTTGGGCATATCAGTTTTAAAGTCGGAATGAGTGATCCGAAACATACCACGGCAATCGGGAAAATATTGATAAAAAGCGCTACGGAAGGCGCTTCCGGTGAATTCAACCTGTATCTGAATGTGCCAAATGCATCTGGCACGGCCTCTCCAAAGCCCTGAAGAATACTTATTCAATCATCGGATAACAACCTGTAAACAATTACATGACCACTGACAGTGTCTCCAATCCTGGGATTCAAGTCCAGAGCTCCGGGCGGTCGTTTCCGGAAACCTACAGGCTTATAGCAAAGATTCTGACTGCCCTGACCGTCATGTGTTCAGTATTGGTTTTGGTTGATCGACTGGTTTTTTTCTCATATTTCCACAAGATTTTACCCAGTCACTGGCCGATGAAGACAAATGCCGCCCTCGGTCTTCTCATATCCGGGGTTGCGCTCTGGCTTCGACAAACTCAGCCACGAGAAAGCCGGATCGGAAAATTGTCCAGGTATTTCGGAATCGTCATTTTCGGACTGGGCATCGTAACTCTGTACGAATATATTTTTTCCGTTGAACTGGGTTTCGACAGAATCCTTTTCGAGCTTATGCGGACGGTCGATTATTTTCCGGTCTACGATCGAATGGCACCGCTTGCGGCAATCAATTTCCTGCTCATGGGCGTCATTCTATTTTTGTATGAAGTTGAAACCCCGAGGGTGATTCTGGTTGTCCAGATCTTGACGTTCTTCCTGTTTTTCACCAGTCTGGTAGGTATTTTCAGCCATGTATATGTTCTTCCGAACTGGTTCGGACCGAACCCCAACTTTCTGTCCATTGCCTTGTTCGCAGCCATTCTATTCACCTTCCTGGCGCTTAGCGTGCTTTTCTCGCGACCTGACAAGGGATTCATGGTCTTATTCTCCGACGATGGAATCGGAGGTTCACTGGCCCGATGGCTTACCGTTTTTTCCATTATAGTTCCCTCGATCCTTGACCTGATGACTATGTGGGGTGAACGAACCGGATTTTTGGGTGATAATTCAAAATCCGTCATCGACATTTCCGCGATCATCCTCGTTTTCACTTTCGTCGTATATCAGGCTTCGAACTGGGTTTCCCGTCTGGATGGCGAACGAAGGAAAGCCGAGGAGGTGCTGAGGAAGACAGTCCATGAGTTGGAGCGATCAAATGCTGATCTTGAACAGTTTGCCTATGTTGCTTCCCACGATCTTCAGGAACCCCTCAGGATGATCGGAAGCTATGTTCAGCTTTTGCAGCGCAGATACAAGGGAAAGCTTGATTCGGACGCAGATGACTTCATCGAATACGCTGTCAACGGCGCCAAGCGTATGCGGAATCTCATCAATGACCTTTTGGCTTATTCACGCGTAGTGAGGCGCCGAAAGGATTTCGAGCCGACCTCGTTCGAGGAGATTTTGAAACAGGTCGAAGCTGACCTGAGACTGGCGGTCCAGGCGAGCGGGGGTTCGATCACCCACGAGCCACTTCCGACGATAAACGCTGATCCTGTACAGATCGCCCAGGTTTTACAGAACCTGATCGGCAATGCGTTGAAATTTCATGGGGATCGGCCTCCTAAAGTCCATATCGAAGCGAAGAAGGAAAACGCCGAGTGGGTGTTTTCCGTCCGGGACAACGGAATCGGATTCGAAGCCCAGTATGCCGACCGGATATTTGTTATTTTCCAGCGTCTTCAAGGGGGTGAAAAATACCCCGGCACCGGGATCGGTTTGGCGATCTGTAAAAAAATAATGGAACGCCATGGTGGACGGATTTGGGCTGAATCAACCCCCGGCGAAGGATCGGTCTTCCATTTCGCGATTCCCGCAATTTAAGGAGAACTCAGAATGAATGATCAAATTAGTGGCAAGGCTATCCACATACTCATCGTCGAGGATAACCCCGGTGATGTAAGACTGGCCCTGGAGGCCTTGAAAGAAAGCAAAATCATGAATACGATGAGCGTTCTGGAGGACGGCGCGGAGGTCATGCCATATCTTCGCCGGGAAGGCAAATACGCCAAAGCCCTTCGTCCGGATCTAATTCTGCTCGATCTGAACCTTCCGAAAAAAGACGGCCGTGAGATTCTCAACGAGATAAAAAACGATCCGGCGATCATGACCATCCCGGTCGTGATTCTCACTACATCTCAGGCCGAAGAAGATATTCTGAGGGCTTATAACCTGCATGCCAACTGCTACATCACCAAACCGGTGGATTTGGACCAATTCCTGACTGTAGTTCGAGCAATAGAGAATTTCTGGCTGACCATCGTCAAACTGCCCGCCAAATCCTGAGGAGACAAAGAATGAGCCTTCCCAAGCCACTGGTACTCCTGGTCGAGGATAACCCAGGGGATGTTCGTTACATCATTGAGTTGCAAAAAGAAACCAGTCGCCGCCCGTTCAACCTTGAGGTTGCGGAGAATCTGACCAAAGCTCATGACCGTCTTCAGAAAGGTGGGATAGATGTCATCCTACTTGATCTGGGTCTTCCCGAAAGTGCGGGACTGAGCACTCTTCAGAGCATGCGGACAATTCATGCGAATGTCCCCACGATCGTCCTCACCGGATTGGATGACGAAAGCCTCGGTCTTCAGGCGGTCCAGGATGGTGCACAGGACTACCTCGTAAAAGGACAGATCGATGCCAACCTGTTGACCAGTTCGATTGCCTACGCCATCGAGCGGGAAAAAACGATCAGACAGCTTTACGAGTCTGAAAACCGCTATCGAACTCTGTTTCAACAATCGCCTGACGGAATAATCGTCGTATGCCCCGAAACTCACCTTCCCCTGGAATTCAATGACCTTGCCTGCTCCCAGCTTGGCTATTCCCGGGAAGAATTCAGTGTGTTACCTATTTTCGAAAGCCAGATCGACGAGAGTAGAAATGCCTTGAAAGATTTTTTCTCACAACCCGAGACTACCCACCAAGGGGATTTCGAAACCCGCTTACGGACGAAATCAGGTGAAATCCGTGAGTGCCGGGTTATAGCCCGGACACTTATGTGGAACGGGGAAAGGGCCTTTCAGTGCGTCGTTAGCGACATTACCGAACAGAAGAAATCTTTTCAGGAACGGCAGAAATTTGAAGCACGGCTTCAGCAGCTCCAGAAATTCGAAAGCCTCGAGAAACTTGCCGGAGGGATTGCTCACGACCTGAACAACATCCTGACCGGAATCATGGGCTATGCTGATCTAGCGATGTTGCGGCTACCAAATGATTCGGCGGCCAGGGACAATATCCAGCGGATAATTTCCGCTGCCCGGAATGCGGCAAACCTCGGAAAACAGATGCTGGCATTTTCGGGAAAGGGGCGTTTTTTCGGACAGTCCATACGCCTGTTTGATCTCATTCAGCAAACATCACATTTGATCAGAGCGGCGGTTTCGAGGGATTGCGAGGTTCGGTTCGAGCTCGACGAGGAGCTTCCCGCCATCGACGGGGATTTTTCCCAAGTCAGTCAGGCAGTTTTGAATTTGGTTACGAATTGTTCCGAAGCAATCGGAACCGGGCCGGGCACTATCACTATCAGAAGCGGATTGATGTCCTGCGATCGCGTCTTCCTTGATGAGGGGCATACAACTCTCAATCTCCCCGAAGGAAAATACGTATTTCTCGAAGTGGCGGATACCGGGCCCGGAATGCCCGCCGAGGTGGGGGAGCGGATTTTCGACCCGTTTTTCTCAACCAAGTTTGCCGGTCGTGGCCTCGGGTTGTCAACTGTCCTTGGGATTATGCGAGGCCATCGCGGAACCATAAAAGTTGCGAGCAAACTGGGAGAAGGAACCTCCATCAGTTTGTTCTTTCCGGTTTCGACCGCAGTCAAAGCTGGTTTTGCCAATGCCAGAACTGATCTGACCATTCCTGGAAAGGAAGGACTGGAGGGAAAGATTCTTATAATCGAAGATGAAGAAGGAGTTCGGCTTTCCGTCAAAAAAATTCTTGAAGAGCATGGATTTTCAGTTTTAACGGCATCCGACGGATTTCAGGGACTTGAAATTTTCAAGAATGCTCCCAATGACATCCGACTGATCCTGTTGGACTTGACCATGCCTAAAATGGATGGCGAGGAAACGTTCCGGGAGCTCAGAAAAATTCGCGGTGATGTCCGTGTTGTTCTGACAAGTGGTTATAGTGAGAAAGAGGCGACTCAGTATTTCAATCAGGGTGATCTGGCAGGGTTTCTTCCCAAGCCATTCACGATTGCCGAGTTGCTTTCCTTTACCCCCATGGTTCGGCCAAAGGTTTGAAATTATTTGAGTTTCTCGGTCGAGTCCCATTTTTTACCAAAAAAAGAATAACCAGAAATCACGAAGTCATTTTTTTTCCGTAGATGCCGCAGATTTACGCAGATAAAACCACCATCATCTTTCATCTTCGTAAATCTGCGTCATCTACGGACAATGACCTGGGGGCTAAAGTCTTCTGTGTTTTGGTTAATTCAGGACCCTACCAAAAATTCAGCATGCCAAATAAGGAGTGCTTTGTTCAGTTCGTGAATGGATTCAGCTATAAAAAGTCCGCGATGAACTGCGCAGGAGCAAAGACATAATGTGCCAGAGGCCCCGTAAAAAAAATGGTAAGTTTTATAAACAAGGGATACAGCAGAACTGAATCCATGTGTGACATCAGAAACCCGATCAGGATCATCAAGCTGTAGGGCTGCATTTTTCTCATTAATTCAGACACGTATTCGCCGCCGAGCCAGCAAACAACTTTTGAGCCATCCAGTGGAGGAATTGGCAAAAGATTGAACAGGAAAAGCCCGAGATTGAATGAAAACATACGGAACAGAAGTCTGTAAAAATAATTTCCGACCGGGGTTGTGGCTGCCCGCCAAAGATCAGGTTGATTAGAAGCGATCGTCAGCAGTATTCCGACGACGCAGCAGACCATGAGATTCGAAAGTGGACCGGCGATTGCAGTAATTCCTGATCCGCGATTTGGATTTCGAAAATTGCCCGGATCATATTGAACGGGCTTTCCCCAGCCAAAAGCGACAGGGGAACCCTGAAGCGAAAGGAATATCGGAAGCAGGGTCCCTATGGGATCAAGATGCTCGATCGGATTGAGACTCACCCGTCCTTGACTCCTGGGCGTGGGGTCACCCATCCGGTCTGCGGCAAAGGCATGAGCGAATTCATGAATGCCTATGCCGACAATGAAGGAAGGAAGATCGAGAGAAAGAATGTCAATCAGATTAGGCGGGCGCATGATATAAGGATACCATATTTCATGTTTACGTAATTATCCCCCGGAAAATGGCTTGAATTGCCAGAACTCAACAACTGGTAGGGCTGGACCGCCGGGCCAGCCGAGAAAGCTCGTGGCAAAAGACGCGGCGCGCCCGGCGTTCGCGGCCCTGCCTGTTGAGAATTAAATGACCCTGGCCCTTCATTTGGGAGGCTTGACAGGCGGCGGAGTTTCGCCGATCATGATTCTCCTGCATATGATTTTGGGGGAATGAAAACATGATTATGGATTTTAGAACGTTTGCCGACAAAAGCCATCTTACCTTTGACGGAGCCATGGGAACCATGCTCTATGCAAAGGGCGTCTATATTAACAAATGTTATGAAGAATTGAATCTTTCCAGCCCTCTTCTCGTCCAGGAAATCCATCGGGAATATCTGGCGGCAGGAGCGATAGTTCTTGAAACCAACACCTTCGGTGCAAATCGGTTCAAACTCTCTGGACACGGATTCGGTCATACTGTTGCCGACGTAAATATCCAGGGTGCGAGGCTTGCGAGAGATGTCGCTCAGGAAAAGGCTTTTGTGGCCGGCGCAATTGGCCCACTCGGGATTCGAATCGAACCATGGGGAAAAACATCCGTCGAGGAGGCGGAAGAGGCCTTTACAGAACAGGCGAAAGCCCTTCTTGCCGGCGGAGTCGATCTGTTTATCCTTGAAACTTTTTTCGATCTGAATGAGATACACCAGGCGATTCGAGCGGTGAAAAAGATTACCGACAAGCCGATCATTGCTTCCATGACGATTAATGAAGATGGAAACGCTCTCTACGGCACGACCCCTGATGTTTTCACGACAAAGCTTGACGAGTGGGACGTTGATTTCATCGGGTTGAATTGTTCAGTCGGTCCGAAAGCCATGTATGATGCCGTAGAGCGTATGCGTGGCCTGACCAGAAAGAAACTGATCGTGCAGCCCAATGCGGGACTTCCGAAGATTATCGATGGCAGAACAATATATCTGTGCAATCCGGAATACTTCGGAGAGTATGCCAAGCGATTCATTTTGCTCGGTGTGCAGGCTATTGGTGGCTGTTGCGGGACGACCCCCGAACACATAAAATGGGTGAAAAATGCCATCAGGGCTCTCGATCCTGGTGCACACTCTCTTGTGATCTCTGAGCCGGTTACCAAGGCAAGACATATTGAAGTCCCGGGTGATGTGACTGTAATTCCGGCCGCGAAAAAATCCGAATTTGCTCGACGTTTGCTTGAAGAAAAATCCTTTGTAGTAAGTTGCGAATTGACGCCGCCGAAAGGATGCGACCCGGCGAAGGTCATTGATGCGGCACGTGCCCTGAAAGCTGCTGGCATCGATGCGATCAATATTCCGGACGGGCCACGAGCGTCGGCACGCATGAGTCCAATGGCTCTCGCTGTATTGATGGAAAACCAGGTTCACATCGAGACTATTCTGCATTATTGCTGTCGCGATAGAAATATTCTTGGTATTCAATCCGATCTTCTTGGTGCTTATGCCATGGGACTTAGAAATATTCTCTGCATCACCGGAGATCCGCCTAAAGTAGGAAATTATCCCGAAGCGACCGCCGTATTCGATATCGATGCGATAGGTCTTACAAATGTCGTTTATCGTTTGAATCATGGTTGCGATCTTGGTGGAAATCCAATCGGAAATCCAACCGGGCTTCTCATTGGCGTTGGCGCGAATCCAGGGGCAATCGATCTCGATCTGGAAGTGCGGCGTTTTGCCTGGAAAGTCGATGCCGGGGCGGAGTTTGCAATGACGCAGCCGGTTTTCGACAGCAATCTGCTCGAAAAATTCATTGAGCGAATTCAGAATGTGCGCATTCCAATACTTGCTGGAATCTGGCCCCTGACCAGTTTGAAGAACGCTGAATTCATGAACAACGAGGTTCCGGGGGCATCTGTCCCGGACTACATCATGTCACGTATGCGTGCCCAGAAGACCCCCGAGGGACAACGGGAGGAAGGGATTGCTATTGCTCAGGAAGCCCTCCGCAAAGTGCGCAAGATGGTGGATGGTGTTCAGATCAGCGTTCCGTTTGGTCGAGTTGAGAATGTACTGAAAGTGCTGGAGGCTCTTCGCTGAGTCAAATTCGATACACACCAGCCCTGAAAAGCATTTCGCCGAATAATGTAATCCTGCTTTGCGATGAGGTTTTTCCAAAGCGGTTACCGTTGAAAGGAGTTATCCATTATGGCGCTATCACCGCATTCGTATCAGGATGCCTGCGTTAGAGCATTTCATGATGATCTTTCCAATCGCATCCTCGTTTTCGATGGTGCTATGGGTACGAATATTCAGACTCAGGGATTGACGATCGATGATTTTGGCGGTCTCGAAGGGTGTGGCGAAGCGCTGAATCTGCATTGTCCCCAGGCTGTCCGTAAAGTTCACGCCGACTTCCTGCGCGCCGGATGTCGCGCCGTCGAGACATGTACATTCGGTGCGACACGGATAGTGATGCGTGAGTATGGGCTCGAAAACCGCATTGGCGAAATAAACAGGGCGGCTGTACGCATTGCTCGCGAAGCCATGGAAGAAGTGCCAGGGGCGGGGCCACGGTATATAGCGGGATCGTTGGGGCCTACTTCGAAACTGCCCAGTCTCGGCCAGATAGGATTCGACGAAATGGCGGCGGCCTATCTCGAGCAGGTGGAATCCCTCTGGGATGCGGGAGCTGATCTTTTCGTCGTTGAAACCTGCCAGGATCTGCTTCAGACAAGGGCCGCACTGTTTGCTCTCGCAAGCCATTTTCGCAAGATGGGTTCCAGACGGCCGGTGATGGTTTCTGTCACGCTCGAAGCAGCCGGAACCATGTTGCTGGGCAGTGATATCACTGCTGTGACCACCATTCTGGAACCTTTCGACATGATTGATGTCGTGGGCATAAATTGCGCCACTGGGCCATTAGAGATGGTCCGCCATGTCGAGTATCTTTCGACGCAATGGAACAAACGTATCTCGGTCATGCCGAATGCCGGGCTTCCGGAAAACGTCGGCGGAAAACCGGTATACCGCTTGACTCCGGCCGAACTTGCCGCATTCCATGAGCGTTTTGTCCGGGAAAACGGTATAAACATCGCTGGCGGTTGTTGCGGCACAACCCCTGCACATCTTGAAGCCGTGGTCAAAGCGGTGGGAAATCTTAAGCCGGTCCATCGGCTCGTTCGGCGCATCCCTTCGGCGTCGAGTCTCTATCAGGCGGTTTCTCTCACTCAGGAGCCGCCTCCCTGCCTGATTGGTGAGCGCACGAATGCCAATGGTTCAAGAGCATTTCGTGATCTTTTGCTGAAAGCGGACTGGGATGGCATGACCGCGGTAGGTCGTGAGCAGGCTCGTGGTGGAGCCCATCTTCTCGATGTTTCAGTGGCATATGTGGGACGCGACGAAAGTCGGGATATGGAAAAGCTTGTTTCGATCTTTGCGACGCAGGTAAAATTGCCTCTGTTGATTGATTCGACCGATCCTAAAGTCGTCGAGTCTGCTCTGAAACGGCATGCAGGCCGGTGCATCATCAATTCGGTGAATTTCGAGGCGGGCGAGGCCAAGGTCAGGGAAATGGCGGCAGTCGCGCGTGATTATGGGGCAGCGCTCATTTGTCTGACTATCGACGAAGATGGCATGGCAAAAACTTTCGGGCGCAAGATGGCCATAGCGAAACGGTTGCATAATCTGCTTGTTGATGAGTGCGGGTTGCGTTCTTCCGACCTTATATTCGACACTCTGACTTTCACTCTGGGCAGCGGGGATGCAGAATTGCGGACCGCCGCCGTCCAGACCCTCGAAGCCGTAGCAGGAATTCGGGAACAGTTTCCAGCGAGCCACACACTGCTTGGAGTGAGCAATATCTCGTTTGGTCTTAATCCGGGAGCTCGCGAAGTTCTTAACAGCGTATTTCTCGATGAAGCCGTGAAACGCGGTCTGCATATGGCGATAGTCAATCCAAGAGGTATTCAGCCGATTTTCAAGATTTCGTCCGATAAGCGGCGACTCGCTGTTGATCTGCTTTATAATGCACATGGCGACGGAAGCGATCTTTCAGCATTTATTGGCGCTTTCGAGGGAGGGAAACCTGCCGCGAAGCGTGACGAAGCCATGCTTACTCCGGAGTCGGCTCTACGTCTCAAGATCTTGGATGGCGAGAAGGCGGGGCTGGAAGACATTATTAATCGGTTGCTGACAGCGGGGCAGCCTCCGCTGGCAGTTGTAAATGATATTCTGATCCCATCAATGCAGGAGGTAGGACAACTGTTCGGAGCAGGCCAGATGCAGCTTCCATTTGTTTTGCAATCTGCTGAGGTGATGAAAGCCGCGGTAAATATTCTTGAACCACACATGGAAAAACGCGAAATAGATCCGAGACGACGAATTATTCTCGCGACTGTGCGAGGAGATGTTCATGATATAGGCAAGAATCTGGTGAACATTTTACTATCAAATAACGGATTCGCTGTAACCGACCTGGGAATTAAAATTGACATCGATACGATGATCAGAGCTGTGATCAGGCAGAATGCGAACGTAATCGGCATGAGCGGGCTTCTTGTGAAATCGACCCAGATCATGAAGGAAAACCTCGAAGAGCTGAATCGTCGCGGTCTGACTCCGCATGTAGTTTTGGGTGGAGCCGCATTAACACGCGCTTTTGTTGAAGAGGATCTGGCAAAATTGTACAAGGGGCGCGTCTTCTTTGCTCCTGATGCTTTTGCGGGTTTACTGCTCATGCAGCGCTTGTCTGACGAAAAGACAGAAACTGCCGAAAGCGAGTCTGTAAAGGCAAAAGACGGGACGAGTGTAACGAAGGGCGAGCCACCGTCAGGGGATAGCGGGGGTATTGTTACTTTCGAACATCAAGCCTGCGTTTCAGAATCAATCGACAGCAAATCAGGCGATGAAGCAGATCGGAAAAAATCTTCCGGCCTGGAAGCATCCGGCGGATTCGCCAGATCGTTTCCACCTGCCGGACACATTCCCATACCTCCGTTCAAGGGGTGTCGAATCCTGGAGTTGCCCCTTGATGAGGTGATTCCGCATATCGACCGCGATTCACTGTTTCGTTTTCGGTGGCAGTATAAAAAGGGCCATCTCGATGAGACGGCATGGAAGCGTATCCTCCAGGATGAGATAGAACCTTCTTTTCAAGAGCTGATTAAACGTGTGAAATCAGAAAAACTTGTTGCCATAAGTGCTACATATGGCTTCTTTCGAGTTCGCGCGGAAGGAAACAGCCTTCTTGTGACTCGTTCAGATTCAAGCGAGCCCATCCGCTGGAAATTTCCGCGACAGACTCGCACCCCCGGATTGTGTCTGTCTGATTATTTTGCGGAAGATCGCGAAGATACCATCGGATTATGGGCAACGACTGTCGGCTCCCGGATCATCGAAGAGGGGCATCGTTTGTATGAAACGGGGCATTATCGCGATTATCTCCACCTGCATGGTCTTGCCGTCGAACTTGCCGAGTCTTCTGCCGCATGGGTCGAGGAAAAGATGCTCCAGGACCTTGGATTGGCCAAGGGATTGAGATTTTCTTTCGGCTACCCATCATGCCCGGATCTTGAATATCAGAAGGAGTTGCTGAAGCTTCTCGAGGCCGAACGCATCGGGATTTCGCTCACGGAACTCAATCAAATGGTACCGGAAGCTTCATTAAGCGGCATTTTCGTGCATCATCCGGAGGCTCGATATTTTATACCCTGAAATGACGGAGAGGAAAGCGGCGGGGCTTTGATGTCAGCTTTTTTAGCGGATACGCTGTATGGAGCGTTTCTGCGCCTGTTAACCCTTGACGTCGAGGTGTTCGGAATTCTGTTGTTTTCTCTGAAAATAGCCGTGACGGCGACTCTTTCCGGAGCTGTTTTCGCGGTACCGATCGCACTGCTTATTCATCGTCGGACTGCGGGCTGGAAAGCAGCCCTGATGCTTGCCCTGCAAACATGGTTAGCTGTTCCCACCGTCATCATAGGGACTCTGGTCTACATAGTGATTTCACGACGCGGGCCGCTCGGAGTTCTCGATATGCTGTATTCCCCGACGGCAATCATAGTCGGGGACATCCTGCTGGTGACTCCACTCATGGTTACGTTTCTCGTGAACTCCTTTGCCCAGGTTCCGATCGGATTGATCGAAACCGCCCGCAATCTGGGGGCGGGACCGATCCGTCTGCTCATCTTATTGTCAAGGGAGTGCCGTTCTTCGTTATTTGTCGGACTTTGTGCTGGTTTTGGCCGCGTGATCTCGGAAGTCGGATGTGCAATGATGCTTGGAGGAAATATCCGCGGTCAGACGCGCACAATGACGACCGCTATAGCCCTTGAGATGGGAAAAGGGGAAATCGAGCTTGGATTGGCGCTTGGGTTTTTGCTGCTCCTCGTCGCTCTCGGAAACGCCGCTTTCATTCAGTGGCTTCAGATCCCTCGTTTCCGCAGCTCGCGGCGTCTTTCCGAACCCGCTAAATTTTACGAGGAGACGAAAACGACAGGTTTAACTCTTGTTAATTTTTCTGATTCAGAGCCGGGTGCCGATGTCTTCCATGGCGATGGTGATGCGCCAATTGATATTGCCTCCGCGAAAGAGGCCGACATTGTCTCCGGAAAACAGGACATTGAAAAAGAGCCTGTTCATCTACGCGATGTGACCCTTGTATTTCCAGGGCATACACTTTTTGAACGACTGAATGCCAGTCTTGTCGTCACGGGGAACATGCTGTTGTCCGGGCGGTCCGGGGCGGGTAAGACGACGCTTCTGCGCATGCTCTGTGGGCTTCAATCCCCGGATGCGGGTGAAATAGAACTTTCCGGCCGCGAAGCTGTTCTGGTTTTTCAGCGTCCATACCTTTTTGCCGGAACTGTCCTGGAAAACCTCATGTACGGAGTTCGATGCCGTGGAAAACGGTCTGACCAGGCGAAGGAAGATGTTCTGAGCATTGCCAAAGAGTTAGGATTGTATAACATGCTCGACCGTGATGCATCATGTATTTCAGGAGGAGAAGCGAGTCGTGTTGCATTGGGACGTGCTCTGGCGGTAAAACCCACTTTACTGCTTCTCGATGAGCCATTTGTTCATCTTGACGACCGTTCAAGAATGTTTGTCTTGCGGTCATTGCAAAGGTTTACCGGATCCGGGAGCGAACTGATACTGGTCAGTCATGAAACCGAATATGCAAAAACAGTCTGCGCGCATCGTGTACGTCTCGAAAATGGGCGCATTATTGAAGAATCATCGTAACTCGATCCGCCGGGGCAACGTTTCTCGTCACAACGGTGCGACCGCCGAAGGTGTGAAAAAATGGCCCTGTCTCGTTACCACGTACTCTTCCGGAAAATTTGATTGTAGGTTATAATTTGAAAGTATTCAGTATGCGGCAACAGGAGCCAGGGATGAAAAAACTTGTCGGGGTCATATTACTGTGCATAATGGTTTGCCCGGGAATATCCTTCGGTGCAAATCCTTTTGAGGATAAACCAGTTCATATTCAGGGCGGTGAACCACAGGGAACCTCAGAGGCAGCCCCACTAGGAATTTCACCCGGAAATCCGGAGGGAACTTCGCAGGAAACTGCGCAAGGAAATGTGAACGTATCTTCCGGCCCGGAACCCCTTGCCCCTCCTGAGCCTGGCAGAAATGGCGTTTCAGCAGGCTCGAAACAGTTTCCCGCCTGGTTCAGTAAAGCAATGGGAAAGAGTACAAATTGGGATTTCCCTGAATTAACAAACATGTATGGCCATGTGATTACTCCGGAAGATTTTTATAAATCGATTATCTGGATTGAAAGCAATGGCATTCAGAAGAGATCAAATGGAACGCTTGTGCGCAGTGGTGTCGGGGCCATAGGTTTCGCACAGCTGATGCCGGATACAGCGAAAGGGCTTGGCGTCGATCCCAAGAATCCTGAGCAGAATTTGAAGGGCGGTATTCTGTTATTTAACGAGATATTCAAGGTCAAGGAAGTGGCGGAAGCCAAGGGCGAAGAAAAGCTGATCAAGGCGGTCATTGCATATAATGCCGGTCCGTATTCCAAGCTATTGAAGAAATCATGGGAAACTCTGCAAAAGAAGGCCAGCGAACCGGTCGGCTATGGCCTGAAGCTGAAGATGTGCCTTGGTCTTTCTCTAACGGCCTCCGAGAGGAGACTGGCTTCGAAAATGTTTGACGTGGATTCTTCTGAAGTCGATTCATTAGCAACTGACGAGTTTTATGCGCCAGCCACAGGTCTGAAATGATCTGTCGGGATGCTCGATTTCGTTTTATGAAATCCGTCATTCTAGCTGCGGCCTTTTCATTGTTTGTCACCTGGCAGTTAGCGGCTGCTCCAAATTCGCCATTACAGGCCCAATCGGCTGTAACCGTTACTGCATCAAGCTCGGGTTCTGATTCAGTGATTCCGGCAGAAGATCCGGTCCTGGTCAAGCCTCTTTCTGAAATAGCCACATTTCAGGTTGATCTTGGTTCGTTGGGCGTTCTTGAACTTATCAAGGATCCGAACCCAGGGGCAATCGGGCGTTTCGATGAACTGGTCCTGAAGAAAGATCGCAAAGCGGTCAGTGGGATTTCGATATTTAAAACGGAGGGCCGTCAGCTTGTCGATGTGCAAATCGGCGCATTCACCGCTTCTGGGGCGAAGGATATCGCTTTAACTCTCGATACGGGCGGAACAGGTGGATTTGTCGATATACTGCTTCTTTCAAAAACTGGGGAGACAATTTCTCCAATCTGGGAAGACGATACTATCAAGGGCGGGCGAGTCTCCTTCCAGAAAGGCGACAGCAACCATCGCCCCAGATTCGTTGTTTGGAGTTTGAATCAAAATCTTGCCAGCGGAAAAATTGCCTCCGGAACTCATGTTTTCGAGTTCGATGCGGGTAAGATGATCGAAGTCGGTTCTGATACTTCTAAAGCCGATCAGTAAGGGCATTTTCTAGCCAGGGGATGATATCGATAAGGTTATCGATGCGCCATTGTCCGAGTTCCGGTCGGCGGAACAGCGGGTCGATGATAATGCAGTCCATCCCGACTGATGCGGCTCCTGCCTTGTCTATGTTGACGAAATCGCCAATATACAGGACTTCGCGCGCGGACAGATTTGCCTTTTCGAGTCCAAGCTGAAAAATAGCCGGATCAGGTTTTTCAACGCCCACTACTCGGGAGTCGATGATAAATTCAAAATACTGGAGCCAACCCGCCTCTTCTATCTGAGATCGAACGCGTCCGTCACTGTTGGAGATAATTCCAAGCCGAAACCCTTGTTTCATAAGAGTTTTTAGCGTCTCATCAGCACCGGTGGCATGATATGCCCATAGATTATTGGATACATGATATTCGTGAAGTTTATTACAGAAAAGAATGACTTTATCTTTAGCAAGGTGGCTATTCTCTGGAAGATGATTCAGCAGGCGGCTGAAATATGAGTTCCACCACTCGTCTTTGAGAGCTCCCTCAAATTTTATTGCATCATCCAGTTCTACCGTGGTTTCATGAATAGCCCGAAGCCACGAATCAAGTACCGGAGAATTCGGGGCGAGATCTGAAAAAATTCTTAACATACGTTGTGGCTCAGGATAAATAAGGGTCCCGCCAACATCGAAGAAGATGGCTTTATATGGTATCGGTTTTGGGGAAAGAGGTTGCGAAGGAATGGACATATTCTGGAGGCTCCGGATTTGATATAATGAGGACAGCTGGAACGCAATTGAAGTTCATCCTGGCGTAAGCATATCACATTGAGCCATTTAAAAGAAAAGATCCAGGGCAAACGCATAAAAACTCAGGAATGGTCTATAACACGGTTCTCGACACTGCGAAGTGCCCGCAAGGGCGAAACTGTGCTATGGTAGGGCGTGACCGCCGGGCACGCCGAAGCGCAAAGCGGCGCGCCCACAGAACTTTGAATGTGTTTGCTCTGAGAAAAGATCAGAAAAGTGAGCAGGTGAAAAATGATTCCGCCCAGGCCCCGGAAAAAAACTGAAAGTGCATATCCTGCATCAAGTAACGTTCGCCCGGGAAAAGGATTTATTGAGCTCATGCCACCCGGGCGGATGTTTCATTCCCGTCGATTGGTGCTGCGAAGATTGAACCAGCGGGACGTGTCTGAGTTGATGCTCGCCTTGAAAAAAAATCAACTCTGGCTTGCTGCGTATCTTCCGGCCTGGCCCGGAGAATTAACGAAGGCCGATCTGAGTCGCGTCATTCGCCGGGAGCATGTGGAAGCCCGTTCAGCCTCGCGTCTTGATCTTGGGGTATTTTCTGAAAAAGAAAGTAGTCTGATTGGCCGGGCGAGTCTTCTTCAAGTGCGTTTGGGGGTTCAGCTTTCCGCGGGAATCGGTTACTGGATTGACGAAGCCATGGCCGGACAAGGTCTCGGAAAAGAGGCCGTCGCTACGTTGGTTTCATTTGCTTTTGAAGAAGCCGGGCTTCATCGTATCTGGGCAAGTGTTTGTCTGGATAATTCCAGATCGATGAAATTGCTGGAGACGTTGGGTTTTAAGAGTGAGGGTATTCATCGAAAAGAGCTATTTATCGCCGGCCGATGGCAGGACATGTGCCAGTATTCCATTCTTCGAGAAGAATATGATCTGGTTGCCGATACCTGGATAAAGAATGGATGGCTTGGCTGGGCCCCCTGAATAAAAAGAGAATTCTTGCTTCGATGCATTTCTTTGGATACAATAACGACCGCTTTCCGGTCTCATATGATCGGATCAAGGAAAGGAACTTCAACGTGACGAAGAGTAGAAAAACCGCGCCGCCGGCGCGTATAAACGATAAAAGTGGCGGTGTAGTCTGGGATCTCACTACTTATTTCCCGAGTTTCAACGGGCCCGAGATGAAAATATTTCAAAAAGATCTTCGGGCAGATTTGGTACAACTGCTCGAAAAGGCGCGCAACCTTCCTGATCTGACTGCCAGCGATCAGGCCGCATGGGAAAGCGTTTTCCTCGAAGTCGAGAATTTGATGGTTCGCATGACCCATATCTCGTCTTACATTGGCTGTTTGAGCGCAGCAGATGCATCAAATGAAGATGTCGCGCGTGAGGAAGGTGCACTTTCACTCCTGGAGGCCGAGTTCGCGAAACTGGATGTCGAGCTAAAAAGATCTCTGAAATCAGCAAGTGATGATGTTTTTAAAAAATTTACCAGTCGTCGTAAGTTAATCGGTGCGGAAGAAGCATTACGGCGAACTCGGTTTGAAGCGCAAAGAACTATGTCCACCCCGGAAGAAACTCTTTCCGCTGATCTTGGCGTCGATGGAATCATGGGGTGGGGGCGCTTATATGAGAAATTATCGGGAAAACTGGAGTTCGAGTTCGAAAAGGCCGATGGAACAAAAGAGTGGAAACCGATGGCGCAAAGACATTCCCTCATGGAGGACGCTGATCCATTTGTCCGTCGATCAGCGTTCACTGGCGGCAATGCAGCCTGGGAAAAAGTGGCGGATATTGCGGCAGCAGCTCTGAATCACATTTCCGGCACTCGTCTGGTACTGAATGGGCATCGCAGGATTGATCATTTTCTTGATGTAGCGCTGTTTCAGGCATCCATTTCCAGGGAAACACTTGATGCGATGATGGCAGCGGTCAGGAAAAACATTGAGCTGCCGCGGCGTATGGTTCGGCTAAAGGCACGTTCGCTTGGACTTCCCAATCTCGGTTGGCAGGATATGGATGCAGCACTGCCTTTCGAAAGCGGAAAGAGTTTCACGTGGCAGGAAGGGCGTGATCTGGTCGAAACTGCTTTCCGGAAGGTTTTCCCGGAGCTTGCTGACTTCCTGAAAATGGCCTTGGAACGGGGATGGGTAGAGTCGGAAAAGCGTGCGGGAAAGCGGCCCGGGGCATTTTGTACCGGTTCGCCTCTGATCAAGGAGGGACGTGTTTTCATGACCTTCACCGGCAGTCTCGGTGATGCGAGCACCCTTGCTCATGAGATCGGACACGCTTATCACAGCGATGTAATGAAGGATATGCGTCCATATGCGCAAGGATATCCGATGACTCTTGCGGAAACCGCCTCGACATTCGCGGAAATGATCCTGAACGACGGCATGCTGGCCGACCCGAAGGTGGACGATGTTCAGAAAGCATCCGTATTGAACATGGACATCGGAAACGGAATCGCCTTTCTTTTGAATATTCCTGTGCGCTTCGAGTTTGAGAAGTCGTTTCACGAAGAGCGCCAAAGAGGCGAAGTATCAGTAGGCCGATTGAAGGAGTTGATGGTCGAAAAGCAACGGGAAATATACGGCGACACCTTGGCCATGGACTGGGAAGACCCGTATTTCTGGGCGTCCAAACTGCATTTCTACATCACGGGGGTGACGTTTTATAATTTTCCATATACCTTTGGATTTTTGCTGAGTCGCGGGCTTTTTGCGCGCTTCAAGGCTGAGGGTGCCGCCTTTTTGCCAAAATACCGGGAGTTTCTGCGATTATCAGGGAGTTGCCAGGCGGAAGAAGTGGCGAAGCGAAGCCTCGGAGTTGATCTGACGCAAATGGCTTTTTGGAATGAAGCAATAAGCAGCCTGGAAGAATCCGTGAATCAGTTCGAGAGTATTTTGCCGCGTGTAGGTCTGGTAAAATAGCTGTTAAACGTTTTCAATAAAACATAATAGAGGCGGCCCCGATGGGGTCGCCTCTATTTTTTTCGATGTGTGGTCAGAGGGAGATCAGCTACACAGCGAAAGCCGACGGTAGTGCTGCGATATAGTGGGCTGCGATGTACGTCGCGGGCGCTTATGCGGCAACCGTGCGATTCATCATCCCAGGAGCCGCCGCGTATTATCGGCTGTCCGAAATGGCCGTCAAAGGGCTTGCTATCTCTGGCGTCCTGTTCATACATGGTGCCTGTCCACTCGGCAACATTTCCAGCCATGTCCAGTACTCCCCATGGCGAAGCACCTGCCGGGTACATCCCGACCTGAACCGGATAATCCCCGTCGTTCAGCAGATCGGAGCGATAGGTATTACCCCATGGGTAATCGCGACCGTCCCCGCCTCCCGCAGCAATTTCCCATTCGTCTTCGGTCGGAAGACGTTTCCCGGCCCAGTTGGCATATGCATAAGCGTCGAACCAGTCCACCAGTACGACCGGGACATTCTCCATGCCTGCCGGCGGCTTTCCGGCCAGCCAACTGAAGCGAAGAGCCCATGCGTACGTGTGGTATGGAGTGTGATCTTTATTGGGGGGCTCAGAGGGGTGGCAGAATTTGTGTCCATCAGTTTTTACGTGCTCCAGAAAATGAGCGTATTCCCGGCATGTAACTTCGGTGCGATCGATCAGGAAGCCTTTGGTCGCTACTCTTCGCATCGGGCGCTCGTCAGGATTGCCGCGATCACTTCCCAGTTGGAAAGTTCCGGGTTTGATTTCAACCATGTCGCTCGCTAACGAAAGAACGTCGGTTTCATCGGACGCTGTCGCCGGCGTATTTTCATTGATGGAATCATTTGTTGAAGTGGGAATCAACTCCATGCAAAACTGGTGTGTCTGACCCGGATTCAGGGTTACACTCAGATGCTGAGATACATAGCCGGGCGCTTCCAGTTCGAGGCGATGTTCCCCTGATGGGAGATCGATCAATACTTTGGGGCCAGGATGGCTCGAAATACCGTCAATGATCAGAGTTGCCGAACCCGGAGTCAGGCTGACGCTCAAAGTTGCGATTTCACCGGATTTGTCTGCCTTCAGTGCTTTTCCGTCGTTAGGACAAAACTTGATGTCATCGCTGAATCTGGCCTTGCAGAGGGGGCAGATTCTGGATGCAAAAGCCGTACACGTCGCCAGTATCAGAAAGAATGTTGTCCACCAGAATATTCGACAGTTGGTCATTAACAGATTTTTCTCCAGACCTATTGATTGAAGGGCACTCACGAATCCATGCAAGCTATGGTTTCACGGGAAACGGCGCTATGATTGGATTATGCCGCCACATGTCGTTCAGTTGCAGCTGTTCTCATTATACATGACCCATGATCTAAGCGAAAGTTAGAAGTGAATATTTTGACATAAAATGCTCAGGAGGTGTACAACCGAGAGTATTCCCGAGAGTGACTGTGTGAAAGAACGAGCGACAAAGTGCGAATTTCCCGGCAATCAATGATAATAGGCTGGTTACTCTTTGTAATACTGCCGTGCGTTCTCGCGGGGCTTGCTGCTGACCGTGGTATAAGGCTCCTCCGTACCGGAGAGGCGAGAAATGCCACACTGGCGCTCGCTCAGGAGGCTCGTCGCATAATCGCAGACGCGGTTCCCGAGACGACAATCGAGCGTGACTTTCGCCACGGCACGCTCGGAGCGGGGTTGACTCTTCTGCAAAATTTTCCCGATTCTTCCTCATTGTCTAACGATGCTCTGACGGGGCGGCTGACAGGCCAGTTACCTGAAGATTTGCCCGATTTTTTGAATGGAAATGCCTCGGCGACCCCCTCGCAGATTACGTCATGGCACCGCCTCTTCGTTGTCCATTTTGATCCTGAGGCATTCCGGCGGCAACCTGGAAAAGCCATTCAGGTGCGTTGGGGTCGGGAAATTGCCTGGCTCGTTTGGGACAGGCCGCGCGACAGGCGTCGACACGCAGGACAACTTTCGGATAAAAGTCAAGGCAGTGATTATAATCGGGTTCCGGCTCCTGATTCTGCCGGACGTAACACTGCGAGACGGGACGTAAACATAAACACGGCTCCTGAAAAGAGACAGAGTGTCGAGCCTTCCGGCTGCCGGATCTGGTTGGTAGCGGTTCGTTCAAATGCCATGTTATTAAAGAGATCGCTTGATGGCCGGCTTGCGGAAATGGCGATCACAGGTGCTGCAGGAGTTGTCGACAGGGCAGCGCGACATTGGTGGGGGCGGTCTGGTTTTCCGGAAGATCGGGTCCGGGACTCATTGAGGCAGCGGGCTGCCACCGGAACGAGAAAAAAGAGCGGAGATGTATACGATGTTCGAGACGGTCGGGTTTCTCACCTGGAGCGATTGAGGGGGGGGCTCATTCTATATCTCGACCGTGAGTTGTCGTCGCTATCCAGAACGGTTGACGAGGGAAGATTCGTCTGGTGGTCATTTGTAGCGGTTATCATGGGTACATTTCTATTTATCCGAATGTGTGATTCCGCTGTAGATGCACCGTTGAGCTTGCGTCTTTGGGCTCTTTTTTCCTATGTCATAGGTCTTCCGCTTCTTGGCGTAGTGGTCCTTGGATTGGGTATTCATGTGGATCGCGACGGGATAAGACAACGTGAATTGGTGCAAATGGCCCGTCACGAGCTCATGGCTTTCGACGACGGTTTTCGGGAAGAAGAGGGGCGAATGACACGATGGTTCCTGAAGCTTTCGCAACATCCGGCTCTTGATGCGGGAAGAAAAGATCTTTTCGAGAATGCCATCGAGCCTTTATTCAAAGATGGAATGATAGACAGGGTTGAAGCGCGTGATTGGAACAATCAGTCATGGTTGAAGCGGGATGCCGGAGATATGGATCGCGGCATGGACCGTATAACTGAGCTGATCAGCGAATACGCGGTTTCTGAAAAGGCATATCGCGACGCCGGAGTGGAGCCTCCCAAAAAGAGTTCTCTTCTTATGATGATGCAGGAAATTCTTGAAGCCCCGCTGTTTGGGTTTTCTGAGCTATTGAGAAAACCTGGAATAGTCCAGTCATTCAGATCTGGTCAGAGCATGTTTTACTGGTTCTGGATCCATGCCCGCAATCGCACGCATCCGATTGCGTTTTTCACTCTTGGCAGGTCTTCCGAAGCTGCTATGCAGGCATATTTGTCACGAAATATCGTGCACAATCGTCAAATCCGATTGGTTGCGAAGTCCCGGGAGACGGGCAAATGGTTTGGCATACTGCGACCTGATCGGGTTATTACGGCTGTGGCTGATGCGATAGGACGAAGTGGTGAAGAACAGCTTGGAATGACTATTCGCGGAGGTGTCGAATATCTTGTCGTTGGAATCCCGGGCATGCGCCTGACCGGAGTAGACCTGGTAGGTCTTGTCCCGCTTTCGAAGGCCCGTGAAGAAGCGGATCTGTTCATTGGGCGAATTGGTTGGGGAATAGGTCTCTCACTACTTATCGGCTTCCTTTGCGTCGGCCTTCTTTCTGAAGGTTTGCTGAGACCGCTTTCCGATTTAACCGAAGGCATTGCTGCCTTGAGACGCCGTGAGACGGAACACAGGATTCCTGTGCGCGGCGGGGATGAGCTCGCAAAAATGGCTTACGCGTTTAATACTATGCTGGAAAACCTCGTCGAGATCGACATGGCACGGGATGTCCAGGAGACTCTCATTGTTTCGAGTCCCAAGGTTCCAGTGGGTTATGAAACAGCCGTCAAAGTAATGTTGAATCCTCATCTTGGCGGCGATTACACCGATTCTGCTATTTTATCGGATGGATGTTATGTGTTTCTTACCGGAACTGTTCCGACGCAAGGAATTGGAGGGGCTCTGGTAGCCGCAATGGTCAAGGCTGCCGTCGCGATGCAGTCTTCCGAGCAAAGCGGCAGTGACTGTTTTTTTGCCGGTGTAAATCGCACTTTGTATGAAGTCGCTCGTCCGCATAGTCTGCAATGCGTTTTCGGGCTGCTGGAACCGAATACTCATCGACTAAGCCTGGCATCGGCGGATCACGGCTTCCCACTCCTGTGGAGAAATTCGGAGAAGACGGTTTCTGTTGTGGGCAAACCAGGACGTGCACTGGGGGTATCTCCTGATCTGAACGTTGGGTTTCAGGAGCTGACCTTCGCTGAGGGAGATCTTCTGTTTCTGTTTACTGTCGGTGTGATTCGCGCAATTGGCGCTGCCGGAGAACAGTTCGGTTTTGATCGTATGCGAAAAATTGTTGCTGATAAAGCTGCCGAAGGGCCGGATGCTGTGGTTAATGCCATGGGAAAAGCATTGAACGAGCATTTGGCCGGGCGTTCTTCGATCGACGACCTGACGGTTTTTGCATTGCGTCGAAAGCCGGCGGAGGTTGTGAAATGACTGCTTTCGCAGCGGGAGCCGTGGAAACTTTCAGTTCCGGAGATCGGGTGCGGGACGGATTCGGCCGTTATGTTCGTTTCGCCGGCTTTATTCTGTTGATGGTGCTTCCTGTCGTTGCGCCTTTTTTCGTGGCTCAGAGATTGTATATTGATCGTGAAATCGATGGTGCAATGCGGCTTGAAGAGCGCCTGGAACGTGAAATCAGTCGCAGACTCTTCGCGGGCGCCACACGCGAAAGACTGGCTCGTTGCTTTCAGCGCCTATATGATGCCACGGAAAAGGCAAACTTTGAGTCTGGGAAGCCGGGTGGAATCTCCAGTTTTGCGTTTCCGTGGATTCCAGTGGAGTTCGAGGCTCAGACAGCCATATTCAGGAGCGATGATACCCTCTGGACTCCTCCCGGAAAAACGCTGGATTCGCGCTACGTATTGACGCGCTTCTGGAAAGATTTGGGGCGTGGAGCATGTACTGCCAGTGATGAACGATTGTACAAGTCATTATTCGGAAATCGCTTTATTTTTAAACGGTTTCTGGAAAACCCCGGAGTGCCGGTATCCATTGTTCCCGGAAATCTTGATGGCTACGTCGTATGGCGCAGGCGACCCGCTGGCGGAGGTTTGCTGGTTTTCCTTTCGCGGCTCCCGGATCCATTTCTAAATCTTGTGGGAAGCATTTCGCATAGTCGTTACAAAGGTGTCTGGGTTGTAGTGGATCCGGGCAAGCGGCATATCTGGTCACGGGGCGGGAATCGGCACATCTGGCGGGATATCATCGAAGAGGCGAGACTGCGGGGTGGAGGCAGCTTTCTGGCCCTGGGTTTCCTGTGTCGACTCGTCCGTCAGTCAGACGGTCTATGGCTTATGCATGGCCGGTCTGTTGAGCGGCTTTCCACAAAGATTCCACGTGACCGTCTTGCCGTCTTCTCTTTACTTGCATTGATCTTCCTTTCAGTTGTCTGGCTGAAGACTGGCTGGACGCCTGTTGCAGGTCAACGGCTAACGCCTAGTATTATTATATTCTTTATTTTAGCGGTACTCGTGCCCGGTGGACTGATGATCGGCCTTGGTGATGCATCACTACGTGAACGGGCGAAGGTGCTCGAGGAAGAAGTTCACACTGCCGATGTAGCCCGTCTTCGTTTCGTAGACCGATTATATGGACAGCGTTGCGAGGAACTGGTGACATTTTATCGCCGCATACGCGATCTTCCGGCGATGCGCCTGACCGATGAACCCAGAGCGTCGGGTATCGCCTGTGAGTTGAATCGCAAAGGTCTGGTAACTCATCTGGAAACCAGAACTTTCGATAACACGCTCGTAGCCTCTCACAAGGGCGATCCGAGATTATGTAATTTCGTGGCTTTTTTTTCTGATGAAATCATGCATCGATACCTTGGAAAGAAAGTTGCGCCGCCGTCGACTCCTATTGGAAGCCTTTTGCGTGACATGATGGGCAGCCCGCGCCTCGGATTTGTTTCGATCCTCGAGCAGCCGGATGTTCCGATTCCGCTATACATTGGTACTGAAGACAACAACTGGTATTGGGACGTTCGAACGCCGACGGCGAGCGAGTCGATCGCCTATTTTATGATTGCACAGTCTGAGCCCTGGAATAAAGATCGCTTTCTGGAAAAATCGATTTTGCCGGGCGTCTTTGTATACGACATCTCGCGCCGTCGATGGTGCCCGGGAGTACCTCATTTTCCCGATGCTGATGGTCTTGTCGCGGAGGCGCTGATGGGGAGGCATACTGCTCGCGGAGCTGTTTCATTAGCGGGTGGGCGACGACTGCTTTTAACTGCGTATCCAGGCACGTCTCTTGGCGGCGTGTGTTATATTACTGCAAGCGATGCGAGTCCTGTGCAACAAGAGATGGAGATGACGAGGCGTTTGTACCGGTTCGTGTGGCTCCTTGCTCTTGGGCTGGCACTGTTAGCTGCGCGAATTGTTTCAGGAGCATTGCTGTTGCCAATTTCGTCCATAACTGCGGGTATTGAGGCGCTCGATCGCGGTGACCTCGAACACCATGTTCCGGACTTGGGGCGTGATGAATTCGGTCGCCTTGCGGCTGCTTTCAACGAGTTGATGGATGAGCGTCGTCAGATCGACCTTGGCCGGGAAGTCCAGCGGCGCATTCTGCCGGCGTGTCTTCCCGACGTTATCGGCTATGAGTTGGCATATCGCTGCATCAGCATGACCGAGTTGGGCGGCGATTATTGCGATGCGCTGCCGCTGCCTGACGGCCGTCTTCTGCTGGTTATTTGCGATGTTACCGGACACGGTATAAGTGCCGCCTTGCTGACAACCATGGCAAAGACGGTCGTTGCCACCGGAGCGCAGCGAAGTTGGGATCTTGCATCCTTGCTCGACCGGCTGAACGCTATGGTGAATCAGGTCGTGCAAAAAAAGAAACTGATGACGACTGCCGTGATTCTCCTGAACCCAACGACACATGAATTCGAGTGGTCGTGCGCGGGACATCCGGCGCCTTGCCTGCGTCGCGCGGATGGCACGGTGGAAAATCTTCATAATCCGCAATTTCCTATCGGAACGCGCAAGAAGGTGATCTGGAAAATTTCTGTCTCACGTCTGGAGCCGGGGGATTCACTTGTGTTATACACCGACGGTATAATCGAGGCCATGAACGAGGCGAACGAGATGTTTACTTACGAGCGGTTTCGGGATACTGTCGGAGAGTGTGCTACAGGGGCCCCTGAGGCCACGATAGAATCTCTGCTGGCGATAAATGCGGAGCACATCGGCACCGTTCCGGCGAATGACGATCTTACATTGCTGGTTCTGAGGCGTCTGCCGCTTCAGAAATCCTTATTACAAGCGGATGGCGGTTGTTTGAACAATGGTATGCTTCGTTGCTGAGAAAACATGGCTCCTGGGCTTTGTCGCATGTGGAGATAAGAAGTATATGCACCATGAATCCTATTTGGAGTGGACCTCTGAAGCAAACACTCCTGTCTCAGCGGAAATCCAGTTTTGGCTCTCCCAATCAAAAGCAATAGAGTATTCCACACGATCAAAACCACCCGAAGCTGGGAATTTTTCAGAAAAAGTCAGAATGGCTCGATTTTTATTCGGATCAAATCCAAGATGGATGGGGAATCTCTCTGATTGTGACGCCACCTGAATACCCTTTTTAGCGGCTATCTGCCTCAGTGACTCATACACCTTTTTACCTTTTTCCAGCAATGAGCCTGAAATTGTACCCAAAACCGTTGTCTTCTCAGGAGTAAAATAAGCCCCGTTGAAGTTCCCCTCAAGTGCGACAATATTGTTTTCGGATAATGTTGGAGGGTTTTGCATCAGCAGAGTTTGGGCTATCCTTCCTTCCCATATTCCGAACTGAGCTCCAGAATAGACGGCAACCACTCTTTTCTTTTCAGATCCCTGTTCCGAAAACAGGCTTTTCCACTGCTCTTCTCCCATATTGTGTTCATTCCCGACGTCACGAAGACTTTTGCCACGGTACAAAGAAGTGAACAGATCCGGAACGGACATATGACAGAATCGGCTGACTCCTGCGATGATCAAATTGAATTCGTTTGTCTGCAGCCCATGCTTTTCCAGATTAGGCTTCCCGCCTTTCATCAGCTCGTTATCATTGATAATGCCTTCCCGAGCTTCAGACGTGGCCCCGGCAACTCTGTGGTCTGTGGAATCAAAACCCGACCATGAATTTCGATCAAACGAAATGACTGACTCGTCTATAGATAATATTTCCTTGCTATAACGGGCCTTTTGAGATTCCTGGGCAAAAACAGGAACCCCAAACGATAAAACAAGTATCAGAACGCACGGAATCAGCTTCCAGAACGAATTATAAGGTTCTCTATTCATCATACTGATCGCTCTCCCTGTCATTTCGCATGTAATGAGAATGAATGATATTATACCCTTCCCGAGTTGATTTTGCGACACCTGTATCTTTGAACCAAGCTTCATGGCTAATGTCGGCCACTGAAATAATTGCTTCGGACAACCATTTCTGCTATTTCTGTTTTGGATACTTCAACAGTTATTATGTGCGGGATTGAAAAAAAAGTTCGTGACAACTTGCCTTAAAATATCGTCTATATGAATGAGGCATAAGAACTGAAATAAATATTGAACGATGGATGGAAGAAGAGCGCCAGGTTCCAGCTGATATTCGCGAATGAGATGGAATAAAAGATGGAGGTGTTATGATCATCCAGTGTTTCATCGGAAGGGGGAATGTAAAACAGTTACTGAGTTATGCTATAAACGGTGTATACAAAGGCGAAAAGAATTTTATTCGTGAGGGTTAATGCGGGGGGATGATGGCCTGCACCTGCAATAAGGTTCAATGCGCTTTTATATAAAGAATAAATAATAAAAGGAGTATGCATTATGAAACGATGTTTTTCTGTGTTGGCTGTTGCTCTGTTACTTTTTGTTTCCAATTCGGCTTTTGCCGCCACCTATTTTTTGGCTACGGCGAAGATGCTTGTAACGACTGGTCAGAACACCCCTCTCGCAAATGCTAAAGTAACTATTAAAGATACTTCAAGCAACGAAGTGTCCAACCTCTATACCAACAGTAATGGCGTTGCCTGGGCTATTCTTCGCACCAGCAAGTCTTATAATATAACTGTAGAATCAGGCGATAAGTTTTTCTCCATCAATAAAGCGATCATCGGAACGAACAATTACACGGTGGATTGTCATGTTGCTTTCCAGGACAACGACAATGTCACGTTTACAGCCACCAAGTCAGGTAGTTCGGTGTTCTGCAAACTGATGCTCAACATTCTTCCGGCTGCGGATTACACCATTCAGCTGGTTCAGACGGGCTGTACACCAAATGCCATCTGGCTGAAGGATTATCCAACGGTCGGCGGGACTGCCGAATGGTGGGGTTGGGCTTCTACATGGCAGTTGAAAGTATATGACAAGAGCAAGCTTCTCGTGGGCACGCTTAACTTCGAAGTGACGGGAAAAGATACTTTGAAGAAGCTGACAGTAAATTGTGCGCACGGTTCCAAAACCACTGACGGCGGAATGTAGAACAAGAAATTCTTCCGGAAACCCCTTCCTGCTTTTGGATAAATTTCTAAAAGCAGGAAGGGGTTATTTTTTCGGAACTTTAGATTATAATGATTTCGACCATCTCGGAATTATCGCAGGAGAGTTTTGCTGACTTGAACCGCAGAGGGATTTCGATTTACATTGTTTTGTGTTGTCTGCTGGTAGTTTCCATACTTGCTTTTTCCTCACATTTTATGGCACTGGAAAGCCTTCGGAAATTTCGCAGGGTAACTGATTCCTATAATTCATACCTGTTGGCGCGATCCGCCATCAGTTGCGCCGTCGGACGCATCCAGGAGGGTTTGGAAAGCCCTACATCGGCCATTTTCAAGACCATGCTTGCCGAAAACCTGGCAACTGGTACAGTTATAAACATAGATTCAACGCCGTTGAGTCGTTTGACGGATGCAGTAAAAGATTCCAGTGTTTCGGTAACTGCCAGGATCGAAAGCATTTCTCCACTTGATTCTGTTAACCTTGGATTGAAAACTGGCGGATATGATCCCGCCGAAAGAGTTTGTTCACTCCTGATTGAAGCATATGCCGTGGCGGGTCCGGCAGAGAGCCATCTCAAGGAAGCGAGGGAGTTTCGGATCGTTCATCTGATGCCTGGTATCCTGGGAAAGTTTACGATATTCGTGAAGGATGTAGGCCGGGATGCGTATGGCTATAATCGCTACGGAAACAATATCAATGGTTGGCCGGATGATCGGGTTCCTCCAGCTGATAGAATTCTTCCGATAGTATTCAAAAATGGTGGAGAGCTTGACGAAGGCTCCCAGGAAAAGGAAGACCCTGAAAGTTACAGGAAACGAGGATACATTTTTCTTGGTGGTGGTCCTCTTGTATTGAATCTCACCGGAGGGAACGATGAAATGTACGGTGAGAATTTTCATTTTTATAATCTGAGTATGACTCCATCTATTCCGGGATATTTTGATTCCTGTCCTCCTCCATATTTTACTCACCCTCCGGATTACAGTATACGTCATCCTCAGAGCCTGAATAAAGGAGCACCGTTTGATTCGAGTTTTGCGTATATTTTGAAATATGTTGTCCAGGGCTTTTTCACTTCTGATGCTGATAATCAGAATATGAATCTTGATGACCGCCTGGCGGTAGATTTACCTGGTCCATCAAATGTTTTCAATCCGAAAATGTGTTCATCAATCCTCCATCTTTTTGGACCCAGATCAAATCCCTCTCCAACGCTGGTGATAGGCGATGTAAGAAGACGTTTTGCGGAATATTCGGGAGTACTTATAGAGGCCACGGGCAATGATGTTCGTGACGCTGTACTGACTTATATACGTCAGACAAATAAAACGATTGCGCAATTACCTTCTATTCCGTCTTCAGTAATGCCAAGCAACGTTGGAGATATTCCACCGGAAACTCCTATTGCAATTGATTCCAACGAAGTCACTTATAAAACGCTTTTTGGCGATGACGGAGTTTATAAATCAAAAATGTGCAGGCTGGTAGACGAGCCGTATTTGAGAAGTCATGACTTCCTGTATTTCAGGCCGGAGGAAGTGTATGAACCGACTAAGAGTATTTTTGGTGAATCCACTTCTGGAGACGGTGGCTCAGCAAGCATACAACGAACATTTACCTTGCCATTCAATCAGAGTATGAATAGAACAAAACCATTTTTCGATGGGGGGAAACTTGAAGATCTTCCCGATGATTTCCTTGTATCCAAGGCAGTTTACAGGGTCCCGGATATTCAGACTTTTTTGAATCGTTTTCAAAAAGACGGAAAGCTGTTTCTTGATTCTGTTGTGTCTATAATTGGATCACAGAAAGAGACAAGTGAATTTCCTGTCAAAACAGTTATCGAAAAAGCCGGAATAATGATTCTGGAGAATGGCAACTGGCGGATATCCGGACTTCAGAAAGGCGTTGATCCGGACCAGATCCCGGTTTTTGTGGCATTGAACGGAAATATTGAACTGGACCTTTCACAGGGCAGTACAATGAAAGCCATTTTTGTAGCCTTGAGAGGAAAGATAATCAATTTGACTCCCAGTCGAGGCCTTGATCTTCTCGGAGGATTGGCTGTCCGGAACTTTCCCCCGGAAACATTTCCGGCCGGCGGGAGAATCGATTATGGTACCCAGGCCGATCCGAGTGGTTCGCTCTGGGGAATATATTATCGGGGTTTCATCTCAGATTTCGCTACAAGAGTTGAAAGAAACTGATGAAACGGACTGATTGTGGTGTTTCAATGGTCGAAATCATGGTTTCCATTCTTATATTCGGTTTCTGTCTTCTCCCTGTTTTCGAATTGATTAGTCGGAGTAATCAAACCGTTCATGTAACGCAGGATGAAATCAAGGCGTTCAGTCTGTCCGCCGAACTGATTGACCAGATCTCATGCATGCCGTTTGATGCCATTCCGGTCATGAATGAATATCCTTTAAAGAACTCTGACAATGGATCACAGTTGTATGAGAACAAGATTGCAACAAAATTGATCCTGAGTGAGCTACCAGACGGTTATGTTCGTTTTTTGACAATTGAAACTGTTTCTCCCCGGATGAAACTGATCAAAGCTAAAATTGAATGGGGAACAAATCCTCGCCACCAACAGTCTTTTCAATCAATTTTGGAGTGGACTCCATGACCCGTCGGGCTTTTACGATTGTTGAAGTTTCAATCGCGCTACTTATACTGACGCTGCTAATTTACAGTGTGACCAATCTATTGATGTCTTCCGGCCGACAATATGTCCATCAGGAAGAATCAGTCATGTGTACAGTCGAAGCATCGAATTTGATTTCCATTCTGCGGAAAGATTTTGAGCAATGTATTGCATCGGGAAAGGCGACTGATTCTTTTTTGGTGGCAAAAAGTGCTATCAGCTTCAAGGATGAGGTTTTGAGATTTTCCGTGGCCGGGAAGAACTCTTCCAGCTTTATGCAATATATATTTGAATCTCAGAATAAAGTCATTCGACGACAGAATGAGGGTCAGGATATTCCATTAGCGAAAGGTCTGATCACTTATTTTTTCGCGGCTCTGCAAATCCTTGGAGATGACAATGTTATTCGCAGTTATCCTTGCGACCCGGAAAAAGAGACTCCCGATCCGCCTTTCCCGGCAAAACCGATCAAGGCGGTTCGAGTCTGGATAAAAATTTTTATGACCCTGGAAGGGAAGGGTACTGGTAAAATTCCGGTAAAACAGAAATACGTTTTTAGAGTTTTTCCACAACGCTTGAACAGACAACTTCAGTCGATTTGGTATGTGCGTGATTGACGAAAAATAGTTCGTGACAACTTGCCCGAAACTATCGTCTATATAATTGTAAGGCCATAAGGATAATAACCCCATGGATAACCCAGTTCTTTCTAAGTCGGAAATCGAATCTCTCCTTATAGAGAGATTGAAAAGGCGGGATGAAACGGCCTTTAGAGAAGTAGTCATTCAGTATTCGGGAAAAATCATTCGTAATGCACGAATACTTCTCAATTCAAATGAGGCTGCGGAAGATGCCGCACAGGAGATTTTCTGGAAAGCCTATAAAAACATGCATCTCATCAGGGGGAGCAAGGTGAGTGTCTGGTTGTTTGCAATTACCAATAACCATTGCATGGATATTCTAAGATCGGGGAGATCTAAAAAGATGGAAGTTTCTCTTCCTGATGAAGATATCCTTCGAGATCCAACATCTCCATTCCCCTCGGGCGACTGGGATTTTCTAAATAAACTCTCCGCATTGGAACATCAGGTAATGACACTACGATTAGTGGAGAATCTGGATTATCAGGAGATAGCCGATATTACCGGCTTGGCCAGAGGAACTCTTCGCAATATTTTTTCCAATTGCCTGAAAGTGGCTCGGGAAGAGGTTGTAAAACATGGACTGTAAAAGATGCAATGAACTTCTCGATGACGGGGGCGATAATTTCGTCTCTCAGGAAGAGCGAAAGACCTTTCACGAGCATTGTCAAACTTGTTTGAAGTGTCAGGCGGTTTGCGCTTCTCAAAATAAGATTAAGCAGGCCTATGGTCAGATTTGTCCGGGCTCGGAGCAGTTGACGGCTTTCAATGAGAGGCTTTTCAAGCGGCTTGGTGATGTACAAACCTCTCCGTTTTCGAGATCGAATAAAATCATTCCAATCATTCTTGCAATAATAGCGTTCTGCATTGCTCTTGCAGTAGTTGTAAGCCACCAGAAAGTAGCAAATGACGGAGAAATTCCCAGGGCGGTCCCGGCTTCGGTGCCTCAGACTCCAAGGCCGTCTCCAGACGTTATTGCTTATGTTTCGGGAAGTAAGCTGATATTTAAAAGCGCTGCTGAGGATGTGGCCAGACTGAATGTTCGTGATTTTCCGGTTCCATCGGGGGCAAAAATAGAAGTAGGCCGAGATGATTCCTGTATGATTCGGTTTGCAGACGCTTCAGAGATTCAAATCAAGGGGCGCTCCCGGTTTGCCATCCAGGAAAATACTCTTGCGCTGATCGAGGGGAGTGCCGTGTATTCTTTCAACAAGTTGCATAGTGTTTTGAGAGTTCAAATGCCCATGGCGATTTTGGGAATTCGTGGAACGGTTCTCCACATTGTGAATAGACCCGATGAAGATCAGGTTTGGGTCGAAAATGGAAGTATTACATGGTCACATCTGACAAGCGGGAAAAACGGAATTCTCAATGTTAAGACAGGATTGAGGTTTTCGGAAACCATCGTTGCGCTTTCCTGCTCGCCGCTTGACGCAGTTGTGAAAATGTCTGCGGCTTCCGAAACCCGTGAAGCCACATCGGGCTTGACCGACAGAAATATCGTGGCAACGACATCCGTGAAAGCAGTTTCAGCGAGCCAATCTTATGGTTCAAATTCAGTGGCGACAGACGCCGGACGGGTAGACGATGGATTTTAAGAAATGTTTTCGATGGCATACACTTTTTTTTCTTTTGTTAATCTGGATATGGACCCCGGCATTGCCGACCCAGGCTGCTGCAAGCGATACTTTTGATCCCGGAGGTTACGTGCTCAAGATATATCAGAGAGTCATAGCCCTCGGAGCCTCCATTCTTGAAGAGGAGAGGGAGACTATTTTTCGTCTGAAACAAGGTCGTCCGGTTGATAACGAGCGCATCATATCGCGTTATCGCTCCGCCCGAAATCAGATAAGAACTCTTAGAAAAATTGCTATCAGCTTCGAAAAGCGGCTATCAGGCAGTGACCCCAGAATTCCAAAGATTCAGTCGTTGAAGCTGAAGATTCCTTATATTATCGATGGTCACAAAAAAAATATTGCTGAATTAAATACACTTTCAGGTGGAAAACTCGGCGAGACCACGCAATTTCTGGAAAATGCCTGCGGTAACCTGGATGATTCCACTCCGGTTGCAAGTTATCCAATCAGGTCTACGACAGATGGATTTTAAAATTTAAGGAGGTGGGGGGAGCAGGAGTATATAATTGTGTTCGCTTGTGAAGTGGTCGAGTGATCTGGAATTACGGTAAAATATTGTGGCAGGGGCGAATAATGCAAAGATGGATTGAAATTTGTTCATATGACGTCAATTATTTCGGCGTAGGGACACGGCGCGCCGTGGCTGAAAAAATGAAATTCAATGCGACTTTATATAATTTGCCCGTTATTGGCGATCATGAATCGCCCACTTGCAGGCGAGGCATACCTCGCCCCCAATTTTTGTCTGATCGGGGGATGTCATGAGTCGTGATAAAAAATATTGTTTATTTATAATCTTCACATTGATTTCTCTTGTCGCCTTGGGCGAACCTGTTTCTAATCAGCAGGTTTTTGCTCCCTTTGCCTCGCTTATCGCGAATTTCGATAAACTTGACGCTAATAAAAACGGAGTATTGGATGAGGGTGAGGTGCCAAATGTCAAGGATCCCGCTGTAAGACAAATGCTTGTTAACCTGGATATTGATGGGGATAAAAAGATTTCCCGCAAGGAAATTCGCGTTGCCGTCATGATGCTGATTAAAAAAATAGTCGAAAAAAAAGTTCAGGAAGCATGGCAAAAACTGGATTCAAATCAGGATGGAAAAATCACCCGTGAAGAAATAACTGCTTTCACCGATGGGCGAATATCTCCAAAGGTTATTGATGATTTTTTTGCAAAGTATGACACGAATGGCGATAAAGTTATCAGCAGTGATGAAAGAGTGAAAGCTGAACCTGTACTAAAGAACGTTTTGTTCAGAGGAAATATAAAAAACATTTCACAAGCTTTTCTGAATCCATCCACCGATAAAAATACTCCTAGAATGAAATTTATGGCGTTTGTATTAGATGAAAATAACGATGGGAAAGTGACACGCGAGGAATTAATTTCTTTTTCTGAAAAGATTTTGGGGAAAGAAACGATAGAGTTAATGCAGGCAAAGCCAGCAGCGCATGCTTCAGTCCCTATTCCAGATTCATCCAGCCGAACTTCAACGATTAAGCCTGTTGTAACGGTTTCATCAGTAAATCTCATGCCTGAACCAGCTGCTCCAGATAAATTTCTCATTCCTGCTTCCAGCAGTCAGTCGGTGACGACTGCTGAAAAAACTGACGGTTCTGATATTCTCAATTTATTGAAGAGTGATGAAAAAGAAGGAGGATTATGGTAGACGGAAAAAGACAAATTTATTCGTGTTAAATTGAAATAAAAATTGAATGAAGGGAATACAAATTATGAAACGATGGTACTATTTGCTTGCTGTTGTTATGGTAATTTTTGTTACCAATACAGCTTTTGCCTATTATACGGCGACGGCTAAAATGCTAGTGACAATCGGGGACGCGGAACCTCTTGTGAATGCCAAAGTTACGATTACTGATCTTACAAATAATGAAAAATCTGTCTTATATACAGATAGCAGTGGTGTTGCAAATACTAGTTTCATTACCTCCAGAGAATATCAAGTGACTGTAGAGTCAGGCGAAAAATATTTTTCAATCAAGAGAACAATTATAGGGAATAATAATTTCTCAGTCGAATGCCATGTCGCGTTCATGGATGGTGATAATATCAAGTTTACTTCTCATAAATTGGGTGACCCGGCTAATAAGGTTGTTGCGGGTCTATGCAAAGTATCTCTCACAATTCTTCCAAAAGCGGACTACGTTGCAACTTTGGCAGATGCCAGCGTCAATCCCCCTGCTATTATCTTGGGCAATGCTTCTGTACGTAGTGGAAATACCGAATGGTTTGTCGGCAAGCCGGGCGGACCTTTCCAGGTGAAGGTTTTCAATGACGATAGAAGGCCCAAGAACCTCTTGAACACATTTTATTTCAGCACGACGGCGACTGAGACTTACAAGTCATTAAGCGTTGATTTGGGGTCTGCTGGTGCGGGAAATGTTGCTTCCGCAACTGCTCCTACCCCTACTCCCACACGAACTCCAAGAGGGCCTCGCACTCCGATTTCCACTTCCACTTCTGCTATCACCCCCCTCCCACGGCCTACTCCGGTTCCTTCCGATGAGCCCACTCCGACTCCAGCTCCTACTCGTGTTCGGCCTACTCCGACTTCGCCTCCTCCCTATATAAGACCCCCTGA
>JADFYG010000008.1:0-27230 GCA_015233155.1 Candidatus Rifleibacteriota bacterium | reverse complement strand
CCCTATATAAGACCCCCTGAAGGTAGCGGTCCAAGCATGCCCATTCTCCGGCCCACTCCTACCCCTGAGTCCACTCCCAGCCAAGGGGAGTAAAATCAAATCCTCTTCTTGCTTTCGGAGAAATTTCCAGAAGCAAGAAGAGGATTTTTTTCAATGCCGAACGCAATAGATTTAATGTCGCTGAAAATCAACCTCAGACCGTGGAGCCTCGTATGTCAGGATTTTATCGTATGGCGAAGTCGTCATCGGCTGAAGAACATACATACATCGCATCTGTTGGTTCAGCCATTGTTCCTTTGTGTGAAATCCGTATTCGGATATGCAAACGCGATCGCTGTTTGGGTCGAAACCAAGAAGCGTGGCATGTCGGCAGGCAAAACCACAGGCATTGACTCTGAAAATCATGGTATATCCGCATTTGCCGAGAAGTGATTTAGTCGTTTGTTCGTCAGCCATGACAAAGGCAAGAGAAGTGTGAGGATTGCGATAGAGCTCGATGAGTTCGGGGCCGACCAGATATGATAAATATCCGGAAAGATTGCGAAACGAGCGTGGGGCTGAGGGATCGACCGCGAGTACTTCCGGTGAAAAACCGAGAGAAAAAGAAGCGTGTGGCGGATTTTGTTTTACATAATTCGAGTTTGATTGAGACGTATCATGGTAAAGATGTTGTCCGGATACGGATTGCGTCGATCGAAGATGTTTTTGCTGATAATCCCTGGGAGGATTCTCATGGCGGCTGCCGGCAACTAGTGACAGTGACGGCTGATATGGTGAAAGGGTAACGTCTCCGAGGGGCAGGTACTTTGCACGAAACCAGTCAAGACTTTTTTGTATCCGCTCGCGCGGCAGGAGGCCGATATTGATGTCGGCATCAAGAAAACCCATGATTGTGTCATCGTAACGATCGTCAGGTTTAAGCATTATCCAGGCAGCTGTTGCAAGCATGCTGTCTCGCTTTTTTTCCAGCAACAGATGTTCGGGAGCCGAAGCCGGGAATTCGGATGCAAGCATATCGAAGAGAACACGTACGTTATGCTGGCGCAATCTTGTTTCCCATATACGAAAAAACGGCAGTCGGTGTGAATTTTCCGGGGGTTCTTTTCCGGGGAAGGCGAAGCGCTTGAACAAATCTTCGCGCGAAAGGTTCGGATCCATTAAGACAGCAGCTTCGCATTCCATGCCGATGGCGCGCAGAAATTCGTCCACTTCAAGAGTTCTGAAACCCTCTCTCATAATATCCATGGAGTCGGCCTGGGTGATTGTGCGAAAAAGGTCGAACATGAACATGTCCAGAGGAAAGAATGGCGTAAGGCGTTTTAGCAGATCATTGTGTTGATAGCGGCCATCCCGACGCAAGGGATTGAAAAAATCGGCAAAGGTGTATAGTGCGCCCGGCTCTGGAGCAGAGGCGCGGATAGCGGCGAGACGCACGGTTTCAACGCGCGATGCGGCAAGAACATTCCGAATCGTCTTGCCCTCGGGAGTTTTCGGATCGGCATATCGGTGAAGAGAGCGACGCAGGAGATCCAGAGTGGCGGGATCACGCTTAAAGCCGGGAAGTCGGACCATATCACGTACGAAACGGCCGATGTTGTGCAGTTCGATGAATGAACGATCAGGTGGATAGTATCGAAAGACACGCTCTCGCAGATCTTTGACCCCAAGACCAGTCGGATCGAGTAGTGTCCCGTCGATCAGGACCCCAACTTTCGTGGCGGTAATGCCTTCTTTGTGATAAAGCCTCTGACGGGCTGTTTCGCTCTTGAGGTCTGACAGATCGAAGTGGAAATCCGGGTTAGGATGCTTCTCGGTGTGCTTTGCACTTAAAGCCAATAATTCATCACGAAAAATTGTGAAATCCTTTGCGGAGCTGTCATATATGAGGTCGAGATCGGATATTGGAGAAAAGGGGCGTCCCAGAAACAGGTCACGTACGGTTCCTCCGTATATGCCGAACGGTTGACTGAGCGAGTGCCCGAGTTTTGCAAGATCGAGCAGAAGCGGAGTTTTCGATGCGAGGTTCTCGTAGCGGAAATCATCGGGCGCGATAAGAGTCGTTGCACGGGGAGCCGCGGAGACGGTTCCGTATTGTGGAAAAAGAAGCCCGGTCTGAGTGAAGAGAATACAAAAGGCCAAAAACAAGCCGCTGACAAAAGAGTGAATTTCGCGTTTTGCATCTGCAACGACGCGAGGCCTGGAAATGTCGGAATAATTCATTCGAAAATTACTTATCAGTTACCATAAATGTCGTAACGGATTCACTTTCCGCTGAGGTTCATGCAAAATCATTTGGCAGCAGGTGCGAGACTTGCCTCGTCCATTTGTAGTGGCGGGTTTCAAACCTGCCACTACGTGAAATATCGTGAATATTGCAAGAAGCTCTGTTGTTATTATTTCACTCTTTATGCTCAAAAACAATTATTTTGTCAATCAGATCTTCATATAGAGACTTTTCAGTATGCGATGAAACAATTCAGTATAATTAGAAACCTCTGAGGCGTTCGGTATAATTTCGCTTCGCAGTCTTGCTGCCAGGTGCTTTGTATGTTTTGCCAGGCGCTCTTCTTCGTATGGGACATCCGGGAACTCCTGCCACGCTTTCTGCATGCGAGGTCTGATCATCTCCTCACCACGAAGGAATGCCGCTACCGCGCCGGCGACTTCGCGGCGAGCTTCCGGCGATCTGTTTGGCGATCGATCGAAAGACTCCGCGAGAAAACTGGTCAATCGGGCGCGAATACTCCGTGCTGAAGCCATAAATCGCTTGCGTGAAGTAAGACCTGACCGGCGTTCTCCAAAAAGTTCGAATGACAATACCTCCTCAATTTTTCCGAGCGCCGTGGAAAAATCGAAGCGGTCACCCCGAATCAGCCCTGGAACAGCCGCAGCTATTTGAGTCAATGGCGCACCTGGGAAAGGCTTCAATTCATTGACACGACTGGATGATGTGTAGTCTATCTGGAATCCGTTGAGATCCAGTGACAGCATCAACAGATTGTAGAAGGTTTCTATGCGATCCCGATCATCGACAAAAGGGTTGTTGAGTAATAAAAAGCATCGGGATTTCAAGCCGGCGGCTTCTATGGATGTCAGCACAGCCACTATTTCCGCAAAAGTATATGCTGGTCGCGCAGTCGCTCCCTCCCGTGCCAAACGGTTTATGTCAGTTTTCAGAAGTCGTATCGATGTATCAGTGAACGAATCTATACCCATGACAATCTCATCGATCCCTAGCCGGCAATATGCATTTATCAAGGTTTCGTCCACGTGAATTATGGACTTGCCATTATTGGCGTTCAGTCCGGGCTCCCATAAGAAACCATGTAATCCATTGTGTCGAACGTAGAACTCGAAATATTTCCTGAGTCCTGCGCGTTCAAGACGATCGGCCAGCGCTATTATACGCTGGGGATTTCTGTTAAAATAGGAGTCCAGAAAATACACATCGACGTACTCATCGGACTGCAAAGCGTGTAATTCTCTTATCGAATGTAACAGATCGAAAATGCGTTCCGGAGCGAGAGCAGTAAAAGGCTGATACGCGCCGGAACAGCAGATGCTGCACCTGTTGCCGCAACCTCGACTGGTCAGCAATAAATACGAATGTTTTGACGGATATTCGCGGCGCCTGCTGGAAAAAAAATAATCAGCAAGAAATCGGTCATAATCCAATGAATAGATACGTCGCAATGTTTGCGGCTCAAAACGCAGCTCGTTCAGGCCCTCAGGGGTGAGAATCGACCTGCGATCGATACGACTGATCAAAACCGTATCAGCCGCAGCGCGTAATGCGATTCCCTCATGACGAAATACATCCATGGTCGAAAACGGCGATGACGAGAGATCCTCGAGCAGGTTAATCAGTCTTCCGCCAAATTCGTCGCCTGGCATCAGTAGATGAGCGGCATCGCCTCCGGAAGCAGCCGGCTCGATAGCCGGTCCCAATCCGGTGGCGATAAGAAAGGCTGAATCCGGAATAACTTTTCTCATATGATCCGGGCTGGGATATGGTGCAACGAAATATGATTCGGATGCGGCATGGGCGGTGCGGTAAGTCCAGATTGTGGACTGGTCCGATGTCAGACATTCGTAACCATTTTCCTGAAATTCTTCCATCAGGCAGCCCGCGAGCAGGCCCTCTTCAGCTTCGGCGGAAATCGAGTTCAAGCCTTGTATATGCACGGTTCGGGCGGATGGCAGCGGCGGGAAGTCAGGTTTGAATGCGAGATTTCCGACGGGATGCTTCCTCGCGGCCATAAGAAATTCAAACGTGGCGGGAAGAGTGTCGCCATCTTCATCGAGAAACGAAGGGTCTATGATCAATCTGGCATAGCCCGGCTCAGCGTCCTGGAGAAACATCCAGTGGCCGGGGGATTCAGATACATGTGCTATTCCGGACGGAACGGCCGCGAATTCAGGATTTCGCAGATCGTTCGTCAGGATCAGATCGAGCCTGTCATGAGGTTTCATTATCCTTTTCAACGGAAATATGCGCATGACCCGACGGGCGAGTGAAACGGCTTGTGGAATTCGCATCTGACCTGGAATCGAGCGCACGACGATGCGAAAGGGTAAGTCGATTGTCGGGGGGTTGTCGATCATGGCAAGCATTCGTTCCTGACGCTGGCGGCGCAGAAAGCGACGGAACAGACGGACAACCGTAGCGGCCGCGGTTGGGAGAACTCTTTTGTGATCGGCATAACAGCCTCGATCGGTTACTGCTCGAAACGAAATCATCGGAAGCTCGACACGCATGGTTTCTTCGCCCAGATGAAAATCTTCCATTTCGAGGATGTTGCATGATGGGTGATTTTTTCGAAGTGCGGCAGCCTCGCCGGCATTGTTGACAAAAATTGGCATGGTCAGACAAACACCCTCTAATAATCGGATGTCGTGAGGAGCTGAACGAAAAGCCGTTGGGAGCAGCTCGGTGCCAAAAAAAACGGACTTCTTCTGGAATTCGGCCCTGGTCGCTGTAACTACCGTGCCAATGGCGAGATTCGGGTCCAGGGCCATTGCTGATCCAAGAACGACAAGAAAACCAGGCTGTGCATGTTTGATAATAGAGCGAACTGATGAGGCGAGGAGTTCCGGGTGGTCACCGAAAGGGAGTCGCGCTGCAGACACTGCACGGCCGTCGATGGTTCCATGGATAAGCGGAAACGCTGCTTCGTTAACCCTCTCTTCATGCGTGTAACGAAGCAGCCTGCGAAACTCAGCCTCCTCGATCGGATCGAAGAATACTATAAGTGGGTGTTTCTTAAATAACGATGTACTGGTACCGGGTGTTGCGAAATTTTCAACCTGCCTTACAGCATTCGCATCACTGGCACAGTCGGAGGGCTCGCGCTGATCGACCGGTTTTGGGGGAGAATGACCATTCACTACTTCCCTCCTGTCTCCGGTCTCAGCGGCACAAAACGATGAATGCCCAGAGATGCTGACAGACTCGCCAGCATCGCCGCTCCCTCAGTCGTTGAAGCGGCCTCGATAAGAATAGTGGCCACGCTTGCGGCAAAGTCGGGGCTTATATCGGTTGCGACTAAGATCGGGTCGGGAAGAATGGCTGCGGTAGTTGCGATGACTCGCAGTCTGGCGTCAAGTCCATGCGTTTTATGTAGGACAATGTCACTGACGGCTGCTGCGTCTAGGTTTCCCGAAAGAAGTTTCTCGATGGCGCTGTCGTAATTTCCTGCGAATCTGATTTGCCTGAAATGTTGCAGCGGATTTATTCCCGCTTCATGCATGAGGATGTTGGGCTGAATGAACCCGCTGTTCGAGTTGCGATCGACGTAAGCGAAAATATGATCTTTCAGTTCCGCTAATGAGAATATCCCGGAATCTGCACGCACCAGGATGAGTCCATGGTATCCATTGGGATCGGAGCTCTCAGGGCGACAGACAGGGGATAAAGGACGAGCGGTTGCAGACATTCTTGAGTCGGCAGTATTCCAGGGGTAGGGTGGGGGGCTTGCAGATGGACTGACACTGTCCAATTTCCTGGAAGAGGCATTATGTTCAGTAGTCGAGCCAATAAAGTCTGAACCGCCGAAGCGCGGTGCACACCATGCGAGATCCAGGTCGCCGCGTCGAATCAGAGATTCCAGTTCGTAATAATCAAAAACGAGTCGAACGTGGATCGGGGCCGCCAGACAGCGTGACATATAGTCTGTAAGCGGTTTGAGAGCAACCAGAAGGGCGGTCCGTTCGCGAAATGGAAATACGCCGAAGTTCAGTGGGCGTCCCCCGGCAAAGACTGGTGTAATCACGATATCTGAAGAATTGACTGGTCTGCAAACGACTGCCGCCACGACAAACAACAGGATGCAAACAAGGATATACCCGGTTGCTTTGATGCTGCTCAAAGTGAGACCTCTGAAAGAGTGTGTGCGTCAATCGTGCGAGTCAATGCTTCGATGGAGAGAGAATCAGCATCACACCCACATAATGCACGTGCGGCGGAAGCGAACGCCTCGTGGCCGGCATGACAGGTGAGAAACGATGTGACGATACCCGCAAGGTTCGCCGGGCCGGTTCCAAGCTGCGGGCGCAGAACCTCGGCAACGAGCGACAATGCAAACCGATCGTCGGACAATCCCTTTTTCATTGCTTCGAATGTGTCGGCAGGGGACGAACATCGGCGTGCAGTAAGGCTTGCGAGCAAACGAAACTCCTCTTCGAGAGCCGGAGCAATATTCAGGAGCGGTGTGCCTGGAAGTGCACGCGACAGACGTTCCCGACAGGCTTCGACAAATAACAATCGCTTCCAGAGACTCGTTAACAAAAAATCATACATCGAACAGGCGTCACGCTCAAGTAACCCCTGAAAGAGCGGTGAAAGCTGTCGAATATTGAGGGGGCGATCTGCCGGATACTTTTCCAGAATGGTATTCCATTCATATAAAGTTCGTTCGTAAGTCTGACTTCCGGGCGACCCTGATGATCGCCCGGAAGTGGGCACACATATCGTGAGATTGATATTGTTCGATAATTTACTGAAGAACTCCAGCAGATCACGATTTTCAAGATCGAGAAGAAAGCGAGAAAACGCACCTCGCGCGGCTGGATCCGGAAGAGTGAGTGCTGCTGCAACAGCTGTATGCCTTGTTGCGTCGCCGATGTGCGACAGAGGCTCGGACAAGGCTGCGCGTTCTTCCGAGGTGAGTGATTCAAATAAAGAGACGATGGAACCTAAGGCCACTCGCTCAATTGCTTCCCGCGCGCGGTGTGCTTCCATGACAACTGCTTCTGTAAAACGTTCCGATGGGCAAACTTTCGACAGTACATCAGCGGATCTCTGTATCGGCAGGTGTGCGAGAGCCTGTACTGCCAGTGTTGCCACGCGTGGGTCGGGATCATTATTCAAAGCGGCTTCCAGTTCCGGAAGAAAGGTTTCGTGCTGCAGGCGTCCGAGAGCCGATACGGCAGCCGCACGACTCGATGGGGAATTTTTATCATTGAGCATTTTCCAAAGGATCCTGAGCGCCGTTTCCAGCTCCTCGCGACGGCTTCCAAGGCGAATCACGGATGCGGCTGCCGCTGCGCGCAATCTATGGTCGCTGGCTGCGAGAAATGTCATGATCTCCTTCAGAAATTCTCTTCCTCCCGGGAATTCTCCAAAGCCCTCTATAAGAGTGGCCTTGATTCGTGATGGGGTGCCTGGTTCTGAAAGCATATTTACCAGCGTGGGAGATGCTGCTCCGCCGCCAAGAGTCGCCAGGGCATGCACTGTTGCCGTTCTTATTTTCGATGTTTCAGTGTCGGTAAGCAAGGGCGAAAGCAATTCTACGGCCGTATGCGGCTGAAGGGCTGTTGCTGCGGCTATTGCCGTAAGTCTGGCGGTTTCGTCATCCGCTTTCAACAGGCTAGCGATTCCGGCCGTTCGGTCTCTTTCATCTACGTATATGAGCGGAGACAAAGCTTCTATGCGAGCATCAATGTCAATTCCGTCGAGTGCGGCCAGTAATTCATGGCGATACCCTTCGCGGATGGGTTTTATCAGCAGAAGCATTACTGCGAAAACGATCGTTAAAAGGATAAAAGCAGCTTGGACACTGAGTTTTTTCTGAAGCAGCAGGAGCGAAATTCCTGCGATCATTGCTCCGACGGATGCGCTAATGCCCATTGCTCCCATTAGTCTCAGGCGCGGTATCGGGGGTAATACGGCGGGAAGCAGACCCAGAGCAGGGTTGAAAAAAGTTTTCGCGACAAAAGTGAATAAAAACTGGGTTACGAGAACTCCGATGGCAGAACCAGTAATAAGTGGAACTATGCCAGCCATCATTACTACTCCCGGAAGGAAGCCGGCTACGGCCGGAAGCGGGACTTTTTTGAGAACCCGCCCGACAATGGTCAATTGGGCAATGAGTACCAGAGCGTCAGTGGATGCTGAAAACAGACCAATGAATCCCGCGAGCTCGTTTTCTCCGCGAAACAAATCTGTAATAGCTCGAGAATACTGATAATCGAGCCAATATTTGGCAAGAACACCGAAAAACGCCAGGAGACAAAATGCGCGGCCGAACGTGGAAAATACTGATGAGACGCCGCTGTTTTCAGCATATTTTCCGGTCGCGTCTGATTCATCGGTTGTCTTTTGAATCGTGTCGCAGATAGTCTTCTGTTTAGTTGTCGACAGCTGTTTTGCAGGATTCTCCGCATATTCGGGTGCCGAATACGAGGATGGGGGTGCCGTCGATGTAGTAGCCTGGGTGCGCGCAATTCCCGCGTATCCGGTTGCAATAGCCGGTAAGAGGAGCTGAAATAATGTATACAAGGCAAGAGCCGTTATAAGCACGATATTTATGGATAGCGCGGAAAGCGCTATTTTCAGAAAGAGACCGCTTGCGATGAAGCTCAGACTGCCGGCCGCAGTGATGATGGGGAGACTGGCCTTACCTTCCTGCAACGGAAACAGATCGTTAAGATAATGGGTGAAGAATTGATTGAAAAAGAGTTCGTAGATCATCACAATCAGAAGAAAAACCGTGACGGGAACCCATGAAACTGTTCCTGGTGCCGCAAATGTTTTGCCGATCGTTGCCGGAGATGCCGCATTGCCCGCTACGCCAGGCACGCCTGCTCCGGACAATCCTTCAGTAGTCAGTCCGTTAAGTGCAACGAGGCCTGTAACGAGTGTGAATGCAAAGCATAGACGTGGCAGATATACCGCCGACCGGGCTTTGAGTTTTTGCATGGACAGGCCCTGGATGGCGATATAACAGACGTTCATCACCGTGTAGACCCATGGCAGGGATGTCACCCCGGCGCGCGAGAAAAAAAGCGTTTGCGCGATAACGAAGAAGATGTTTGTTGAAAAACGGATGCCGAAATGAAAAAAACATATCAACAAAAGCCCATAGCGACGGGGTCGGGCTCCAACACTATCGATCATGGAGACAGCAAATTTTCAATCGCTCTTTTGTGGGGACTTTGTATCAAAGAACCTTGGTAATGACCGAAACATACTTTTCCGGGACTTCGAATCGTCGTCTCAGGAAGTGGTCTTGTGCCATGCTGTCGAGCCAGTCGCGGGATGCGGAAATAGAGTTGAAAGTGAAATATGTTTTTCCGTTTTCCTGGATGAAGTCATACCCGCCGATTTCTATTTCAAGTTTTGTGCTTTCTCCTTTAAGGAAAAGCATAATATAGATAGATCTGCGATCAGAGTCTATTGTGAGATCATGACTGTGCACATATTTGCCGATGACCGCTGTCAAAAACGCCTTCAAGGCGACGGAAAGCGCCTTATCCTTGATGTCGCTGAATATATTCATTTGAGGACCTTTCCAGGGTTTTAAACTGAATTTTCATTCAACTCATAATCATTATACATTTCTAACCGCCGGTTCGGGGATATCGGGTTCACGCTTTCCGGAACTTGTGTCAGCTCTGAGCGATTCCCAGAACGAACCTATGACAGTGTGCTTCTGCAGACGTTCCGCAAGGGCATTAATACCGTGTGCCGCTTCACCGAGTTCGTCTTCATCCATACAATCTACCCGATGAGAATATACCCCTTCGCGAACTTTTTCCAGTCCCTGGGTGAGATTCATAACCGGACGCAGTAAAGCTCTTGCGAGCAGGACTCCGAGTCCGAGAGCGAAAACAGTTCCAAGAAGTCCGGACAATATCAAATTTTCGCGTAAACTGGAGGCAAGCGCAAAAGCGGTTTTTACTGGTCTTCCAACCGTAAGCCAGCAGCCAAGGTCTGACATCAGGGTGAGGGAAAGCAGATCCCTGCGTTCCCGATTGTCGATCTCAACCGTAGTGGTGCGGTCATCATGAATTTCCCTAAGAGTTGATGGAATGGAAAATCCAGTGCAGGCGCGATCAAGGCCGTCTCCCTGGCGTGCTATAAGTCTGCCGGTCTTGTCTAATATGCATACATAAGCGTCTGCAGGGGCGGAAAATGCGCTCAGTATTTCATTTATCTCGCTTCCTTCAAGAGGCGCCTCGGCTGCCAGGACGCCTATGATTCGGTGTGGCTCGATGAAATCGGGCACCGGTTGCAGGAAAAGTAACGAACGATCTTCTTCGCCCTCGTCAAATACAGGCGCAATAAGTCCATTTCCGGAACGAAGCGCTACTTTGAATGCTTGCGCTGAGGTTGCCGAAGCAGTGGCGGGATCGATGAAGCGCGGCAAGTATCCGGCTCGAGAAGTTTTGGAAAGGATGGTGCCTTCGGGCGTGAGGAGTGACATGGATGTAAAAAAACGGCTTTGGGTCAGCAAGTCGGGGAACAGGATACTGGTGCGTGCAGGATCGAGGCATTGTATTTCCGGGGTTGTTGCAATCTGCAGCAATCGTGCAAGACGTTGGGAGAGGAAAAGATTCATTCCGCCACGGAATGCATTCAGAACCGCACGGTGCTGCTCGAGAACAGCCTCATTCAGTGAGTTGTCGACAATATGCAATACGACAACACCTAGCAACAGTATTGGAATAAGGGCACCTGCTACGAAGGCAACGGCCGTTCGCGTGCGGAAAGAAACGGTCGGAAAAGCCATCAGTGGAACGTGTCTTGTTTCGCCCGATTCTCCATGACTTTTTTGCTGCCCGAATCACGTTTATTCAGATAATTTCGCAAATCAGCGTTGCGTTTTGTCAATATTTCCATCATTTTCAGTGCCTCTTGTTTATATGGACTTGATGGATAGTATTGAATGATACGTTCATAGGCTTCATAAGCGGGAAAATCATACATCCAGCCGATCATCAGGTCTGCCTGAAATTTGAAAATCCGGTCGCCGTAAAGAAAACCCATTATGCCGAGGATTATGAAAGCCACCATAATATATCTGAAGAACATCTGTTTTCTCCTTTGGTGTATGCAAAATTCACGATATATCTGCAGGAGAGATTAATCAATATATCTAAAAATAGATTTCCCGGTCGCATCTTGTCAAGAAGCTGCAGCCGGGAAAAAGAAAATTATGGTTCAAGATACCGGAAAAAGAAGTTGAACGGACCCTGACCTGTTATCCGGAGATCGCTATAGTTTCACGTTCTTTCGAAGTGAGCGTGAGACGCGGAGGCAGACTTCCCTCAATTATCGGACGCTTACCAGTCATTTTGTTCACTGCGACTCCGAGTGTTGGGATGCATAATACGATGGCGTTCAGGAGAACAACCTCAACCTTGAGCGTATATTTCTCCCGAAGTTCCTGGACTTTGCGCTGTTGCTCGTTTTCTAGATCGCTTATCATCTTGTCTATTTCTTCCTCTTTCTGAAAGAAATACAGGTGAAAGCAGACATTTTCTTTTTTCTTTAACAGTTCGCGTTTTTGTTCGGTCAGATAGTCGATGACCTTACTTTTTTCCTGCATAAATTGGCCATCTGACCAGGAGCGCATTTCGGCGATTTGTGTCGCAACCTCTTTCTCAAGCACTCTGCATGCTTGCAGATAAAGGCGCAACATGTCTTCATCGCTTTCTTCAATGGGAATTTCGGGGTCTGGAGTCTCGCGAAACAGCCCCATATCAATATCCAGCGGACCCTCTTTCAGAAAAATATCCTTTGTTGCAGGATCGGTGAGAGCGGAATAAATATGATCCTGACGGCGATCGCATAGAAAGCTGACCTTGAAATTGAATGTTACCTGCTGGCGATATCGGACTTTGCCCGGCGTCAGCACTCTAAGCTCACTTATTGCGCCTGGACCTCCCAGGGGAAGTTCCGGAGCGGCGGTCGAGTAGAGGCGACTCACCTTTGGGATCGATGCCAGACGTTCAATGATTTTCTTCAACAGATACGACCCCTCGCAGATCAGTTCATATTCCCGATGTTTTTCGGCGAGAGATCTGTCGAAGGTGAAGACATATTGCTCGAACCCGTTGAAGAATGCCCGTTCGGAAGGTGGTATTTCAGCAAGCCAGACTCCTTCTCCCACTGACGAGCGCTTGATTCCCATTGAATCCATGAATGATAGTACCAGTTCCTGAATTTTACTCGTCTCCATGTAGGACCTCCTCCTGAGCCTGGGTTATCTCATGATGCACTTTGAGCGCCTTTTCAAGTTTGTTCCCGAGAGTTTCGAACTTTCGCTTCATGGCATCCTGATTGGGAGACATGGTGACGATGTCGATGATGATCTGTTCAAGAGTCTTCTTCGAATGCATGTTTCCGAGAATCATTTCCAGTTCGCCGATGATGAGCCTGAACAGGTTGATTTTCTTGTCCAGCAATTCGAGAACGTAGGATTCGATCGTGTTCTGGGCACTGAGATTGATGATATGAACGTCGTCTGTTTGTCCGAGGCGATGGATACGACCGATTCGCTGCTCGATGCGCATTGGATTCCAGGGTAGATCGTAATTTACCAGAATTTTGCAGAATTGCAGGTTGCGACCTTCACCGCCGGATTCCGTTGATATCAGTACCTGCTTTTTATGACGAAAATCTTCGATGCAGTTGTCCTTTTCGGCCTGATTGAGTTGCCCGTTGAAAACTGCAACCTGGAAACCCTGTCCTCGCAGCAGTTGTGTGAGATAATCCTGCGTCCCCCGGAACTGCGTGAATATAATTACTTTTTCATTCAGATTGCCCATTAATTTCATGAGCACTTCGGCTTTGCGCGACATTCCGGTGTTTTTGGCCATGTCGAGCAATCTTCTGAGAGAATCGTCGAAATCGTCCTTGTAAAAATTCGAGGTTATCATTTTTTCCAGCGCGCGTTGCAGGGCTTGTGTCGAACTTCCCATGAGCTTTTGCAGGAGAATCAGGGTAAGACGGTTAATTCCGCGCGGGTTCTTGTGTGTCGGTAACGTAAAATAACGTCGGCGAATGAATTCGGTCAGCTCTGAATATAGTTTTTGTTCGTCGTCGTGCAGATAAATCGGCTCGGTATGTACAAACCGCTGGGGAAATTTGATGAGTGTGTCGGATCTGCGATGCCTGATCATGATCTCATTCAACATTTCCTTCAACTTCAGTGAATTTTTTGGAATTCGCTTGTCGCGCTCGGTCAAAAAATCGTTTTTGAAGCGTTGCATGGTTGAAAGATGACCAGGTTTCAAAATAGCGATTAGATTGAACAACTCAAGAAGATCGTTTTGAATCGGCGTTGCAGTAAGCATGAGAAGATATTTTGTTTTGATTGAATTTACAAACTTCCAATTCTGCGTCTTCTTGTTTTTGAGCTTGTGAGCCTCGTCTATTATCAGCAGATCATATGAAATCTTTTGGACCGCTTTCTGATTCTTCTGACTTTTCGCAGTGTCAAGAGAGGCAATGACGAGCTCAGAATGTTCCCAATCACTTATCTCCAGATGATTCTTGAATGAAAGATCGAATTTGCTTTTTAGTTCCTGTTGCCACTGCGTAATAAGCGAAGCGGGCGTCAAAATGAGAACCTTTTTAACCATTCCGCGCAACAGATATTCTTTCAAAATCAGGCCGGCCTCGATCGTTTTTCCAAGACCGACTTCGTCAGCCAGGAGAGAGCGGCCATTCATACGCCGCAACACGATTTTAACTGTGTTTATCTGATGCTGATAAACTTCGACGCCAAAACAGCTTTTGAGGGATGCCAGCTCGTCGAACGAACCCCCTATACCCATCTGCTCGCCTTTGAGGATGAGTCCGGTTTCACTATACGGTGAGAACTCACCCTTCAACAGCTTGCGCAGGACGTTCAGGTTTGATGGCGAATATGTTATTGATCCGTCCAGTGATGAACGAAGCGAAAGCCCCACGTCAAGGTTTTGAACCACTTTAGTCGCCGGATTTGACTCGATATGCCGTAACTTGTACATCCGGTTGACCGGATCGAGTAAGTCTATGCACATCTGATCACCATCTCCGGGTTGATGACGCTCCCACCAGTCACCGAACGTCAGGCATACCATGTAGCCGCGTGCTTTGTGATAGATTGCGCTATGTGTGACTTCATCCTCGTCCACGAAGGTGACCGAGGCAAGCTCTTCACGGAAGGGAAACAGTGGAGTCATTTCAGGTGTCAGGAAAAGATAACCCTCCTGGAAGGCTTTCCCCTTAACTTGGAAGGTGAGACCGGTTGCGGAGACATTGCTGATTTTGATCAAGGGCGATTTCACGCGGTTTCTCCAGTTCTAGTTGCAGGTTCGGCGATCAGGCGTTGTTGCCGGTGCCGGGAGGGACGACGATGGTTGTGCCGACCTTCATGTTCTTTGGGTTCAGATTTGGATTCGCTTTTATCAGACGGCCGGCCTGACTGGCCTTTCCCAGAAACTTCTTTGCGATGATTGCAAGGGTGTCACCGCTCTTTATAGTGTAGGTTCGGCTTTCTGCACTGGTGCCGGATGATTCGGAAACAGTCGCGGGGGTCTCCGAAACCTTTTTGGAAACATTCTTCGGCGGCTTCTCTTTTTTGCCGGAGGCTCCATGGTCGTCAGCCTCTTTTTCATCATGTTTCGCTTCTTTTACTGAGGATGCGCCCTGGCTATCTTTCAAAGGACGTACCTCGACGATGATTTCCTCGCCGGTCTTTAGTTTTCCGGTTCGCTCGATGAAATTCAGATCTGCGATTGCCTTGTCACGTCCGGCATCACTGTAATATTTTTCAGCTACGGATTTCAGAGTATCACCATTTTTCACGACATATATTACCAGTTCTTCATCGATTGTTCGAAGGCTTTTGAATTCGGAAGCATCGATCGGGTGAGTGTTAAGCGCGGTGGACGACTCTTTTTGCGATTTACTCTCCAGGGCTTCTGAAAAGGCGCTGCTGTCTTTTTTTACATCCTTGCCGTGACTCGTGGCAGATATTGAAGATGCCGGGGCCGGAGCATCGACTGCAGCCGGTATACGCGAGATGGCGACTGATGATAAACGAGTTTTAGGAGATGCTGCCGGCGTATTCGTTTTGACTCGTGCGGACTTATCCGGCATAACCGGCTTTGCTGTTGTCGCGCTCACCCCTGCACCGGATGGAATATGGCCTCTCTGCTGTTGAACTTCTCCTTCAAATGGTATTTCGGGAGGCGGTGATGGAGTTTCTGATTCCGGGGGGGCTTCAGAATAAAGAGAGAGGGTTGCTGCCGTTTTTGCGTCAGGGCGAAGATTGTCGAAGCTGTAAGAATCTGAATATATAGTCTTGCCGATAGGCATACCGGGGCTCTGGATACGACTGAATAGTCTGAAGGTTCCGTCCCGTTCATCGTTTTTCAAGGAGACTGGAAATCGGAATGTGCGGATTCCCCCCGCAGGAACCTCCTCTGTTGGCTTCAGAATGAAGACCCGGCACCCTTTTTTACCGTTGAGTTCAAGTCCGATCTGCAGGTTTCCGCTTCCGATGGGGGCAGCATCGGGATTGAAAAGATGGGCAAGGAAAATAGGCTTATCATCCTTTGCACCATGGACGGTTGGAAGATAATGCCCTCCAAGGATGGGTTCCGCGGCGAGCGTGGCTCCTCCGAGAGCCAGACTCGCAAACAGAGCCAGTTTTGGAAATACATGCCTCATCGTTGTCGTTCTCCTTCAATAGGCCGGATAATGTTCCGAGAACATCTATCGGCATTTTGCGATTCAGGATTGAGGAGAAGGAAAACATCGCCTGAAAATTCATGCTTTAGTATGGTCTAAGACGCCCATGGCTTCCCAGGAATGAAGGGTTGCTTTCACTTTGTCGATTATTTCTGAAGGCGTAGATGCGCCGGCTGCGAGTCCTACACGCATCTCGTTACGGGCTCTTCCGGTGTCAGAAATGTGTCCGGGTTGTGTGTTTTGCGTTATCACATCGCGCCGGAACCATGATGGATCAAGATCGGCTGCCGATTCGACCTTGTGTGTCGGAACTCCAACCAAAGAACTGATTTCGGCAAGTCGTGCAGTGTTGGCGGACTCGTGCCCACCGACTATGAGCATTACATCGACCGCCCGCGCCAGTTCAAGCGTTGACGCCTGCCGCTTGGAAGTCACGTCACAGATGGTATTGTGGACCATCAATTCGCGCGCACGTCCGATGAGGGCATCCACAACCTGTTTCAGAATATCCAGTTGTATGGTTGTCTGGCACAGAACGCCTATTTTTTTGCCTTTGAGACGTTCGGCATTTTCTTCTATTGCTTTTGCTTCCTGAACTACTATGCCGCGACCATCGGTATAGCTCAGGATGCCTTCTACTTCTGCATGACCGAGATCTCCGACTATGATTACCTGATAGCCGGATTCGGTGAGACGCTGCGCGATGTCGTGGGTCAGTTTCACATTCGGACAGGTCGTATCGATTACCGTGAGACCGCGTTCCTTCGCTTCAGTAATGACCTGGCGAGGAACGCCGTGCGAGCGTATAACAAGAATGCCCGCTTTTGCGTCTTCGATGCGCGTGACTTTTCGCACGCCGGCCTTGGCCAGTTCCTCGACAACGGTCGGATTATGAATAAGATTCCCCAGGACATGAATAGGGCCGTTACCTTGACGGACGAGATCCCAGACCATGTCTACGGCGCGTTTGACACCATAGCAAAAACCGGAATGCCTGGCGATTAATATTTCCATGAATATATTGTTTTTACTTTCTTAGTATTCGCTTCAACAGCATGTCTTCAGGAGTTTGGCGGAAATCGAAGACTGTCAGTACATTGATGCTATTTTAGAGAAACTCGATGAATGATTCGCCTTGGAGCAACAATCAGCTCAGTTCGCGTATGATACTGTTTTCAGACCGCATTGGCAAATTAACGGATCAGACTGCTTCGAGCAGGAGTATAGCCTTGCATTGAATCGCTTCGCCGCGCGATGTGGTCCGATTTCTGAGAAAACAGTTAATCCGATCCAGCTGACATACGGGGTTTGACGAGCTTTTCGAGAGCTTCAAGATCAGCAAGATCCTGTAATCTGCCGGAGGCTCGCTTGTTTATTTCCAGGTGCCGACGGGAAAGCACCGCCGTCGAAACACCAGCAAACTTCGCGGGGAACCTTTCTTTCCAGGCTTCGTCGAATGTCAACCCATCGACTTCCGTCAAAATATCGATTCGAACAGGGGCCACTCCAATCTGATAAACAACCCCGGGAGTCGCGAGATCTTTCTCGTCGAGTCCCTGAAGGGGGGCGCCGAAAGTCGCAAGTGCCTGGAACACGCGCCCTGCATTTTCCGCGTCAGGACGAACCCAGATATCCATGTCCTTGGTGGCACGCACATGGCCGTGAGCAGCCAGTGCATGTGCTCCGACAATCATAAAATCAACGTGGTGTTCGTTGAATGTGGACAATAGATCTTTGAAGTCTTGGTTCATTTTCTTCATTCCAGGCCAAACAAGCTGCGGTCAAATCCCAGACGGCCTCAATGCGCTCGTCTGGAGTCATGTTTGCATAATCAAGGTCAGGTTCGGAAACACCTTTTTCCGCCTTGCGAATAACTCTCACCGTAATCATTCTATGCTCCCGCACATTTTCCATGGGAATATTCTACCACAAATACAAATAGAACCGTGGGCATCCAATAGGCTACGTATTCACAGAATAAATTTTATGGACGAAATAGCTCCTAAATATTTATCGTGAAGTCATTGTGCATGAAAAAAATCAGACTGCTTCGAGCAGGACTATAGCCTTGCATTGAATTGCCTGGCCTCGTCCGACTGCATCGAAGCCTTCGTTTGTGCCCGCTTTGATCGAGACTGCATCGATATCGATTCCGAGCGCGGAAGCGATCGAAGCGCGCATTGCCGCTCGATGTGGCCCGATTTTAGGGTGCTCACACAGTATTACCGTGTCCAGGTTGCTGACCCGGCGGCCGCGCGCGCAGACAAGCCTCATGACGTGTTCCAACAGCTTCATCGAAGAAATTCCGCGATAGGCTGGGTCGGTATTTGGAAACAGCTTTCCTATGTCGTCCAGAGCGAGAGCGCCAAGCAGAGCATCCATAACAGCATGAAGCAGTGCGTCGGCATCCGAATGGCCATCGAGACCACGTTCGAAGGGGATTTTAACTCCACCCAACCAGAGTTCACGACCATCGACGAGTGCGTGAATGTCCTCGCCATAACCGATTCGCAATCCAATACTCATACTCCCTCTCCATCTTCATCAAGCAGTGATTCGGCGTATTCGCGCGCCTGCTGATCGTCGCGGAGCAGATCGTTCAGGGTCGGGGACACAACGAATGGAATGTGATCCATGACACGCTGAATCAGCGCGGGAATGCCGGTAAAGCCAAGTTTCCCTTCAAGAAAAGCGGCGACTGCGACCTCGTTGGCTGCGTTCATCAGGCAGGGTATATTGCCTCCACGGCGGCCGGCATCGTAGGCAAAATCAAGGCATGGGAAATCAGCACGACGCGGCGGTTCGAAAGAAAGCGCCGCGATCTCGAGCAGATCTATGGATTTGCCGGAAGCCGGCCATCGGTCCGGGTGACTGAGGGCATACTGAATGGGAAGCCGCATATCAGGCGCGCCAAGCTGCGCAATCATTGAGCCATCTATGAATTCGACCAGCGAATGGATTATGGACTGCGGGTGAACCACGACCTCGATGCGCTTGAAATCAACTCCGAATAACCAGTGCGCTTCGATGACCTCCAGGCCTTTGTTCATGAGCGTCGCCGAGTCGATCGTTATCTTTCCTCCCATTTCCCAGTTCGGGTGTCGAAGAGCCTGACGGGGAGTTACGGCAGCCAGTTCTTCACGGGGTATCTGTCTGAATGGCCCTCCGGAAGCTGTGAGAATGAGACGTTTAACCTGTGCACGGTCCCGGTCCTGAAGGCACTGAAAGATGGCTGAATGCTCGGAATCAACCGGCAGAATATCGACACCGTGCCGAGCCGCAGCCTCCGTGACAAGTTTTCCGCCCACGACTAGTGTTTCCTTGTTGGCAAGGCAAATTGTTTTCCCCGTTTCAATGGCCGCCATGACAGGTTTCAGGCCTACAGAGCCGACAAGAGCCGTGACCAGAGTATCTGCATCGGCTGTGGAAGCGGCTTCCAGAAGGCCATCCATACCGGTTACCACTGTAGTATCGCGGCCGCGAAGCGCATCTCGAAGGCGGTCTGCGTTGCTCTCGTCAAAGAGGGCGACGAGACGCGGAGAAAATTCTATCGCCTGTTCCGCGAGCTCTTTCCAGTTACGATTAGCGGCGAGAGCGGCAACCGAAAGCCGTTCCGGATGTGACCTGATGACGTCGAGCGTGTTCAGGCCGATAGATCCGGTTGATCCGAGTAATGAGAGTCGGCGACGCCCGGATGACGAAGGAAGCGTCATGTTACGCTGCGGCGCTGTTGTTGTGGCTGAAGATTCGGCGATTTTCGGTGTCACCGAATCTGCGATGCTTTTTGAATCGTGTGGTTGCATAATGATCAGAGTCCTGACGAGCGTGTTGTGTGTTCCAGGAATACATCGACCTTATCCGGGCTGAGGCGTGAAGCAGCTTGAATAGCGGTTTTTTTATCGTCAAAAAGGCCAAAGACTGACGGACCGCTTCCAGACATCAGCACAAAACCTTTCCCCTCAGATTCAAGAGTTTTCTTGATGACTGCGACCTCAGGATGATGCTCGAGAGTTACAGACTCCAGGTCGTTGAATGCATACTCACGAAGCGCGGAAAGATCCCGGCGTCTGAACGCAGATATAACAGCCCCAAATCGTGCTTCTTTTTCCTTGTTATCGCCCGGGGAATAGTTTTGATAACACCATTGGGTGGAAACGGAAATACCTTTTGGAACCGCTATCACTACCGTGAAGGGCGGGTTGGGCGGTTCGTGGAATGCAAGTATCTCTCCGCGCCCGGTTGCGAGAGCACAGCCGCCTCGCAGCACGAATGGCACGTCAGAGCCTATGCTTTGAGAGAGTGATGTCAGATCAGAACTCGAGATACCTTTTGCATACATGCGCATGAGGCCTTTGAGAACCGCAGCCGCGTCAGTGCTTCCACCAGCCAGACCGGCGGCGATGGGTATGCGCTTCTGGATGCGGATCAGCAGAGCGGATGGCAGTTTAAACCGTTCCAGAAAAAGTCGGGCGGCCTTGTGGACCAGATTATCCGGCCCGAGTGGAACGCGAGGGTCGTCGCATTCGACGAAAATTCCATCTTCGCGAATTTCCTGAAGCGTGATCGAATCGGTGAGAGTGATTGTCTGCATCACGCTTGCTATTTCGTGAAAACCGTCCGGCCGTTTTTCTTTGACCCACAGAGCAATATTTATCTTCGCCGGAGCCTGCAATATCAGCGTTCTCTTCATTCCAGGAAACCTCTACAATATTCGATCTTGTATTTTTCGGAGCTGGGGCACGCGGTTGCTCACCCCTGTATTGAATCATCAAACGTTATTTTGAGCAAATTGTCCGGCTTCAATGAAAAAAGTCAGGAAATCATGGACATCAGTATGCGCAGGTCGTCGGCGGTTGTGAGTTTTATATTTCGCATGGAACCGGGAGTGAGATGAATGGTTATGCCGAGTTGTCGCACCAGACCGGCGTCGTCGGTTCCGAAAACATTTTCCGCACGGGCATTTTCTATCGCGCGTCTGAGTATGGAAAGTGGAAAAATCTGTGGTGTTTGTATGGAACGGATATGCGTACGATCGAGATTATCGGTTACGCGGCCAGTTTTGTCAGCTATCACCAGAGTATCCACGACCGGCATTGCTACAACAGCGTTTCCCAGACGACGGGCCATCAGGAATGCATTTTCAATGACTGCTGCCGGAATCAATGGTCTGGCAGCGTCATGGACCGCCACCCATGCATCCGGCAGTGAAATCGCGGAGAGCGCGGCTTCGACAGAGTCCTGGCGGCGGGCGCCACCGGAAACGATCGTAAAGGGCTTTCCCGGAGCAAAATCGGCCAGAAGATCGCGCCCCTGCTCGATTCGATCACCAGGTAAAACCAGGACGATGGATTCGCAGATATCCAGTCTGGAGAAGGTTTCCAGGCAGTGTCTGACAACCGGTTTTCCTCCAAGATCAATAAACTGCTTGGGCATTTCAGTTGCCATGCGAGTGCCGGTGCCTCCGGCAACGATAATGGCAGTGAAACTTTCAGGTCCCGGCAATGCAAAAAACGTCGGGGAAGAATTCAGTTTTGGGTTATTCTTTTGCCTGAGTTTACTCATATATTGCCTGTAGACCTATGAATCGGATTCAGGAAAGTCTGGTAAGTATAAATCGTGCGATTTCAGCGAGTCGGGGAATTGGATGGCGAAGTCTGGAAAGCAATTCCAGAGCCTCCTTCTCAACCTCTGTTGCCAGGCGCCGAGACTCGTCGATGCCGAGTAGTGCCGGATATGTTGCTTTGCCTAGTTTTTGATCCTTGCCGGGAGTTTTTCCAAGTGTGCTGGCATCGCTTACCACGTCCAGAATGTCGTCGACGATCTGGAACAGAAGGCCAATTTTACGACCGAATTCCCTGAGTAATGGGCACTCTTCCGAGTCCGCGCCCGCGAGAACGGCGCCGATTTCGACAGATACCGCCAGCATTGCACCGGTTTTAAGGCGGTGAATGCGTTCCAGATCAGCCATTGAAGAATTTTTTCCTTCACCCTCGAGGTCAAAAACCTGGCCGCCAACCATTCCAAATGGGCCGGCCGCTCTTGCAAGCAGGGATACGGCTTCAAGGGTGCGTTCAACAGGAACTCCAAGAGAAGCAATCTCTGCCATCCATGAGAATGCGAGCGATTGAAGAGCATCTCCGACCATGATTGCAATTGCCTCGCCAAACATTTTGTGATTCGTAGGTTTTCCCCGTCGAAGATCGTCATTATCAAGAGCGGGAAGATCATCATGTATTAACGAATAGGTGTGAATCAGTTCGAGAGAGCATGCCGCCTTTAACAAGGCTTCGCGAGGCGGGATCACGTCTGCTGATGGGGCATGTTCTGAGAGGGGGTCACACAAACCCTCCGCGGTTGTCAGGAGAAGGACAGGTCGAATTCGCTTTCCACCTGCAGTTATGCTGTAACGCATCGCCTGGAACAACACATTGGGCTCGGATGGCTCGGGTGGCAGAAAGCGCTCCAACGCCGCGTCTACCTCGCGGCGATAGTTGTCCAGCCATGCTTCCACCGCATGGGTGGTAACATGGAACACTTCAACGACCGTCCTTTTCGGGGTCAAAAGGCTCTTCGCGCGCAGTTTCCGCATCGCCCAGCAGTTGCACCATGCGCGCTTCGGTGCGGTCCAGATCGCCTCCGCACTTTTTGCCGAGTGCGGTTCCTATCTCGTATAGCTTCAATCCAAGTGCAAGCGGCGTGCCTTCGCCTTCGAGAGCGCAAACCACAAGTTCGAGGTTTTCCATAGCTGTTTCATATGGCATCGACGCGATTTCTTCAAGGGTCAGGGAAACCAGTTTCTCAACGTCGATCACAATGGGGCGCTGTTTCATGATGCCGACCTCTGGGCTGCAATTTATTTCAGGAGATTCATTACGCCATGTTACCGCGTTTTCATCGAAAATATTCAATATCTTTTATTATTTCTCGTTCTTTTTGTGTGATTCGACGACATTCGGTTTTGTCTCGATCACCTTCGCGCTGGCCTGACCATCGGCCATGTGCAGTGAAATATCCATGCCCGCCGCTATTTGCCGAATCGATGTGATCACAGTCCCACTCGCTCCGATGGCGAGCAGATAGCCGCGCTGCAGCACCGCTCTTGGGTTGAGCGTCGATAATCGCGCGAATATAAGATCAAAACGATGACGTTTTCTCCTGAAACCTTCCCGGGCAGCAGTTTCGAGATCACGTATACAGTTGGCAACCTGCATTCGTCGTTCAGCGACGAACAGTGACGGCCGCTGTAAAAATCGGCAGGAACGTGTATGGCTCAGCCGCTGTCGCTCTGCGGCAAGCCGGTTGCTGAGTCCTCGCCTGAGACGGTTGCGCAGTTCGAAAATATTCCTGATCAGATCTTCTTTTAATGGTACTACCAGCTCGCCCGCAACCGATGGAGTTGCCGCGCGTACATCCGCAACAAAATCCGAAATCGTCGTGTCGGTCTCGTGTCCGACACCGGATATAATCGGCTTCACTGCATTCGCTATCGCTCGCGCCGTTATTTCTTCGTTGAAAGCCCATAAATCTTCGATACTGCCTCCGCCGCGCGCGATTATGATAACGTCAACTCTGGGATCGGCGTCCAGCTTCGCGATTCCAGTGGCAATATCGTTTGCAGCCCCATCACCCTGCACTTTTACCGGAATGAAATAGATGGGCATATTGGGAAAACGCCGTCGGATAACCCTAAACATGTCTTTTATAACGGCGCCGGTCGGTGACGTCACGATTCCCACTCCGCGCGGCAGGAAGGGCAGCGGAACTTTTCGGTCGGAGTCGAACAAACCTTCCCCGGCCAGCTTTGTCTTGAGTCGCTCGAAGGCTTCGAATAATGCACCAAGACCGGCAGGTCGCAGATCGGTTACTACGAGTTGATATTCTCCCCGGGGCTCGTAAAGAGACAGGCTTCCGTGGGCGATGACTTGTGACCCGTTCGAGATAACTGCCTTAACTCGCCTGGCATTTCCTGCCCATAAGACGGCCTTCAGGGTTGCACCCGCGTCTTTTAACGTAAAATATGCGTGTCCGGATGCGGCTTTTACAAGATTAGATATTTCACCCTGCACCCAGACATCGGACAGTGTAGTATCGTGTTCCAGAAGGCGCTTGATATGGGTTGTGAGTTGAAAGATCGTCAGTGGTTTTTGCGCGGACGTTCCCACGGGTTCTTCCGCAGGCTCTGAAAACGTTGTTTCATGATTTTTCACGGGACTTTTTTCCGTGGGGGAGTCTCCAAAATGCACCGTCTGCGATGCGCTTACAGAAAGCGCATCGTTTTCAGGAGCATTAAAATCAAGCGCATCAAAACTACCCTGCTTTGGGGATGATGAGCCCGATTTTGTCGGCTTTCGCGGAGGCATCGCGACGACCGATACCGATCAGGAAGACGTTGCCGCCCTGGCAGCATGCACCTTTTCCATCGCTTGCCCGTTTGTGTGTGAGTTTTCTTTTTGCGAAGGGTTCTTAATTGGTGGAAGCATAGCCAGGAACTCATCCAGATGCTGTTCAACGAACAGTGTGGAAAACTGTCCTTTTTTGAATTCCGGGTGGTTCATTATAAATGAATGGAATGGTATCGTGGTCGTGATGCCCTCGATCGTGAAGTCACCAAGTGCCACTCTCATGCGACCGAGCGCTTCAGCTCTCGTCGGAGCCCATACAATAAGTTTAGCGATCATGGAATCATATGTAGGACTGACCATATAATTCGCAAATGCGGCGGAATCAACGCGTACCCATGGCCCGCCGGCCGGAATGAATTGTGTGATGCGTCCCGGACAAGGCGAAAAACCGGTTCGGGCATCTTCCGCGTTTATACGGCATTCAATAGACCATCCGTGGGGTTTGAGGCTCGCCTGAGTATAGGGAATGGGTTCGCCGCTTGCGATACGGAGCTGCAATTCAACCATGTCTATGCCCCAAACGAGCTCAGTGACAGGATGTTCCACCTGCAACCTGGTGTTCATTTCCATGAAATAGTAGCTTCCGTCTGTATCGAGCAGAAATTCAATAGTTCCGGCGTTTACATACTCGATTGCATGCACAGCTTTAATTGCGGTCTCTATCATTTTGACGCGGGTCGATTCCTCAAGGGCGGGGGACGGAGCCTCCTCGACCAGCTTCTGATGTCGGCGCTGAATTGAGCACTCGCGCTCTCCCAGAGCAATCGCATTGCCATGAGTATCGCCGAAGACCTGTATTTCTATGTGGCGTGGTGAACGTAAAAACTTTTCAATGTATACACGCCCGTCTCCGAAAGCCGATTGTGCTTCTCCACGGGCCGTAAGAAAAAGATTCTTGAAGGTAGCCTCATTTTCAGCAAGTCGCATGCCTCGCCCGCCTCCGCCCGCTGAAGCCTTGATCAGGACGGGAAAACCGATGCGCTTAGCAACGGCAATAGCCTCATCAGCGTCTTCCAGACTGCCTGGGGATCCCGGGAGTATGGGTACGCCTGAACGGGCCATGATATCCCTTGCGACTGACTTCTGCCCCATTCGCTCGATTGCGCGGTGTGACGGCCCAATAAAAGTGAATCCACATTTCTGTGATATTTCGGCAAAACTGGGATTTTCTGACAAAAAACCGTATCCCGGGTGAATGCCGTCACAACGTGTCGCCTGGGCAACTGAAAGGAGATTCGGAATATTCAGGTATGAAAGGTCTGTTCGTGCCGGGCCAATACAGTATGCTTCATCAGCGAGTCTTACGTGCATGGCATCGCGATCGGCTTCTGAAAAAACTGCCACGGTCCTGATGCCGAGACGACGACACGTGCGGATGATACGAACGGCGATCTCGCCGCGATTTGCGATCATAATTTTTTTTAACATTATTACTCCGGGTCACTCTTCAATTTTTTCTTTTTCGAGTATGAACAGACGGCGTCCGAATTCTACGATTTCACCTTCGGTGACGAATATCGCCGTGACTGTCCCAGAAACTGGCGCCGTAACATGATCCTGGATACTTATGCCTTTGATCGTGCCAAGGATTTCGCCTCGTTTCACAGTCACGCCGATTTCCAGGGCTGCGCGCTTTCCAAACGTGAAAATGCCGACGCGTTCGGATATCACATTCATTGTCGTCACTGGATGCGTCTGGGGGTCTGACTGACCAATTCCGCTATCGGCGGCGGACGTTTCGGAGTCAGTCAGAACATCGGATATGGCAGGATTACGAACCAGTTTTAATTTTATTTTTCCGAAGGTAACTTCAAGATGATGAAATCCGCTTTCAACAAGGGCTTTGTGAAGACTTTCGATTTGACGAACATTCATTTCGTATCCGTCTTTCTCATCCGCTGTCGGTGGATGCGTTAGAATGAAACCGTGATCAGGACACGGAATTCGCCAGTATGCTAACACAGAAATGCCGGTGTTTCAAGTCTTGCCGTCCTCAGCTTTAGCCTGCTGTTACTTTGCTTGACTTTCGGGATATGCCCGTCTATCATTGCCCACGATGCTGATTGATTTTATCAGCACGAGAATTTTTCCTATGAAAACGAAGGAGATGGGTTCGCATGCTGAAAAAGCTTTTCATGGTTACGGTTTTGTTTGTTCTGGCGCTGAGCGCCTCCGCTTTCGCGGGCGATCTGATGAGCATTTTGCCACTGGACACCGCGTTCATCGTCAATATCAATATGGGCAAAATGCTCTCCACGGACGTCGTGAAGAAGCAGGTCGAAGAAGGGCTTGCCAAGCAGTCACCCGAGCAGAAAAAAGGCTATGATGAATTCATCGCCAAGACTGGTCTTGATCCCCTCAAGAACATCCAGGAAATCATGGTCTATGTCGTAGGCAAGATCGACCCGAAGGCTGACAAGCCGGAAGCCGGCGTCCTTTTGAACGGCACGTTCGATGTCGCGAAGATCATCAAGGCTGTATCCGAAGATCCTAAGGCCAAAGAAGACGTGGTCGTCGAAAAGTTCGAAGGCTTTGATTCAATTCGCGGCAAGAAGGAAGCAGACGGAATTGCCGTATTCATCGACAACTCCACCGCTGTTGTCGGAACTCCCGGCGCGATCAAAAGCGTCATTGCAGTCAAGAATGGTAAAGCTCAGCCCATCAAGGCAAATGAAGCCTTCAGCAACGTTCTGAAAAAAGCTGACACCGGCGCTTCCGTGTTCGGCGTGGGGCTTATTCCCGCCAGCCTGAAGGAGCAGGCGAAAGCCAATGCTCAGGCTGCAGCACTCGCCGCAGTTAATGCCCTGTTCTTCTCCTTCAATTATGATACTGATCTCACCTTCAATTTCACCGGCGAAATC
>JADFYG010000089.1 GCA_015233155.1 Candidatus Rifleibacteriota bacterium | reverse complement strand
CGCAGCTGCCTGTATTACCATCTTTACGCCGCCCAGGACTCGGAGCGGATCGGGGAATCCGCGGAAGAGATTCCCCGCCCTTACTCAATCAGATGGAGTTCTTTCGCGGAGGAGTTTCGGCCGGGTGAGATTCTCGACGTTGAACTGACCCTGGTCGGGCGATCCATTGGGTTGACTCCTCTCGTCGCCGCCGCCTTTGGAATAGCCGGCTCAAAAGGCTTCGGACTTGAGCGTTATGCGTTTCGACTAACGCGGGTTCGGCTTCGTGGCGCGGAGGATCGGCAAAGCTCGCTTCTCAACGGCAAAATGCTGGTTTCCGATGTCCCGCGTGGTTTTTCCCCGTATCTTCTCGAGCCTTTGCCATCGAATGCCGTTGATGTAGAAGAAACTGTAGCCTTGAAATTCATAACTCCGGTTCAGCTCCAGAAAAGGATGGGAGTCGATTATCTCTTGCGCGGGTCCGATCTGTTGAGAAAAACGATCCTCCGTATTTCCGCGCTGGACTCCGCATGGAGTGACGGAAAATGGGCGAACAGCATTCGTGGAAAACTGTCGGATGCCATAGAACGTTGTCAGATCACTGAAAATAAAACGGCATGGAAACATGTCGATCGATATTCGATGACACAGGGACGCCGTCTTCCCTTGTTTGGCCGGGAAGGACATATCACTCTGGCGGGAGTTCCGGCATCTCTTCTTCCGCTGATGCATTCATTGGAGCACCTGCATCTTGGGCGGCATGCGGTCAATGGACTGGGTGCCATTCGTGTGAGTCAATCCGGCTTGAAATGAAATCAACATGACTTCAATTTATTGAATATGTGGTAGAATGTCGCAATAGAAACTGATTAGCGATATGGTAGATTGAATCCCGGGGAAAAAAATCATGAGATGCCTTTTGACTTTTTGTGGATCGAATGACCCATTTACCCGTGAAAACAATGTGGGGCCAGTTCTTCAGCAGGTGGAAGAACTCGGCTTGACCACGGTATTTCTGCTGTCAACAAAGGGTGAAGGACTTATCGACACTGCTGAGGCAACCAGGAAAGCAATCGAGGCCTTGCCATCGGGTATAAAAGTCATGATTCTTCCAGTTGAACTCGGGGGCGATCCAATTAACTATAGCCGCATCATAGAGGGGATCAGAAGGCACCTCCCGGAACTGATTGCCTGGATCAGGGAGCATGACGCGGAATTGTTTATAGGAGCTTCATCGGGAACTCCTCCAATGCACGCAAGTCTGTTTTGGCTGGTTGGAAATGGTGAAATTCCCGGGGAAATTCTGCAGGTTCGACCCAAGAAATTCGCCGGAGGCGGAGAGGCCAGAACACTTCGCTGTTGGAGCATCTCGCGAGACTTTCTCTTTCCGAGCTCCCCATCCACGGATTCCACCGAAAATGAACTGCCGGATGAGATTCTCAATACTGCAAGGCAAAACAGGATAATTGGAAATTCCACGGTTATCAGACAGGCGCTCAGAAAGGCAGTTCGCAGTGCTCCCAGGAATATGCCTGTTCTCCTGCTTGGCGAACGTGGTTCCGGGAAGGAACTCTTTGCCAGATTTATTCACCAGATCAGCGGAAGAAGGGGAAAATTCATTTCCGTAAATTGCTCAACAATCACGGAATCACTGTGGGAATCTGCAATGTTTGGTGCCAAAAAAGGTGCCCATAGTATGGCTAACAAAGACGCCAATGGATTCTTTCAGGAAGCTGAGGGCGGTACGATATTTCTCGACGAAATCGGCGAGTGCCCTCCGACTCAACAGCCAAAACTCTTGCGTGCAATCCAGGAAAAAGCGATTCAACGCGTTGGCGACTCAACGGAAACGAAGGTCAATGTTCGAATCATTGCCGCAAGCAATCGTGATCTGAGCAAGAGTGATCCAACCAGAACATTCAGATACGATCTGCAGGATAGATTTGAAATCCAGTTTAAACTTCCTCCGTTGAGAGAGCGACTTCAGGATATTTCCGAGATATCTGCTTTTATTCTGGAAACACATCCGGAGATTGACCGAGGTCTCCGGCTTTCACCGAGGGCAGTGACCCGATTGCTCAATTATTCGTGGCCCGGGAATGTCAGAGAGCTCCAGAATTGTCTGGTACATGCCGCCATCATGCGCAGCGAAGGAAACAGTGTTTTGGATGTCGATGACCTCTCTATCAAATCTTCGGAGAATTCTGATCCTTTTTCGAATCTTCCGGATCTCGAGGAAAATGAGGATTTCAATCTTCCCAAATTCATAGAGCAAATTGAGCGTCAGCTATATATTCGCGCACGCGCCAAGAGCAAAACCAAGGCTGAAATGGCAAGAAGACTGGGCACAAGCGATCAGGCTGTCGGTCAATATATTGTCAGACATCCTGAAGTTGCGCCCAATTGGGTCGGAAAAAGCGTAAGGGATATATAGCGAATTCCTGGCGTAATATTTTTTCATGAACCTGGCATCTTCCTTGCGTTAGCATAATCGACCAACGAAAAATGCAAACAGGAGGATCTTACCATGCGACTTCAAAATGAGGAAAATACCGCCTGCCTTTCCCTGACTCCCGCACTTGGCACTGAAATAGGCGCTATTCTCGAGCGCCGCCGCTTCGAGGTTATGCTGAAGGAAGGACAGTCTGCTGAAGCTCTGGCCGGCTTCGAAAGGCTTTTTGCCGCCAACCCTGATACGGTCAATGCCGCTGGAGTATGCCGCTCGTTGCGGGCCCTCGGAAGATTTGACGATGCTCTCCGTTTCATCGACGCCCGACTTTCCGAAACTCCCGATGATAATCAGTTGAAACGGGAAAAATACTGGCTCCTGTTCGAAGGCGGATTTAAGGTCGCAAAAAAAGCTGAGGATCTCGAACTACTTCTCGCTTATGCTGAAACCCTTCTGACCCTGGACGATTCACCGCGATCCGTCAATATTATCGCACTTTCCGTATTCAGCCTGGCCCGCTCTCGTGCACGTCATGACATCGTTCTGGACTGGACAAACAGGGTCATTCCGTCCACACTTTCCACAAAACCACGCTCCGTCGACGGCAGAAAAATACCCTCGGATCGGGAACGTTTTGCTTGTCACGCTGTTCAATGCCGTCTTGCGCTGGGATTGAGCGAGGAAGCACGCCAGATTTCCCTGGAAACAGTCCGTCTGTTTCCCAGAAGTGTGGACTTCTCACGCTGGGCCGCTCTCGCCCTTGCCGCAGCCGGAAAAACCGCTGAAGCCGTCGTCGAACTTATTCCATTGGCCGAGCAGGCGCGCAATCGCTGGTATATTCGAGCCGATCTCGCCCGTCTTCAACTGGAATCCGGCGACATCGAGGCCGCGTGGCAGTCCGCGACAAAAGCCGCCGCAGGTCCCGGCGAAACCAAACTGAAAGTCAATCTTTACGCATTGCTTGCCAATATCGCCATTACCCGCAATGATATCCAGGCGGCAGTGTCCCACGTGGAACTTGCCTGGGCTATTCGCGAACGTGAAGGTTGGTCTGTTCCCGGTGGTCTGCTTGAGCTCGCCACTTCATGCGGAGTGGTGAAGCCCGGCGACCTGGATGCCGCGCTCGCCAAGTCGCGCTCCTGCTGGGTAGCCGACTCACACTGCGATAACTCGTCAATGCGGGAAGGTATCGTGAAGGTTTTACTGGCGGGTCATGGCAATGCATTCATAACCCCGGTCGATGGCGGAAAGGATGTCTTCGTTCAGGCCAACGATCTTCCACTCGACTGCCGGGAAGTCGGCACGCGAATCAGATTCATTTCTGTCACCAGTTTCGATACCGCTCGTCAGCGCGAATCCGAGCGGGCCGTGAGAGTAATCCGCGCTGATCTTCCCGAGTCAAAGGCGGCATGAGCTATGTATGTCATCATCGCTTACGATTCTCCATCCAATCGACGTCGAACGAAATTAATGAATCTCCTCAAGGATCATATTGCCCATGTTCAGGAATCCGTATTCGAGGGTCCGCTCGACGGTCCAACTCTCAATCGCCTTCTTGAGCGAATCACCGATCTGGTCGATCCGAAGTCGGACTCGGTGCGAGTTTATCGCATGCCTGTCGAGAGCTGGAATAAAACTGAGGTTATCGGCCTTCCACCGCTGACCCGTCCGCGACCGGTGATCGTCGTTTCGAGTCAGCAGGATGGAGTCAGGCTCGAAGATCTGAGCGGATACGGCGATGAACCATTTTAATTTCTTCACTCGATGGTAGAACCTTCCGGAAACCCGGAAACCCGCATTTCTTCGTGGAGGTTCTACCATCACCCGCAAATCCTCTGTGGAAGCAAAAAAGCTCTTGACAATCGGCGTCATTTTGAAGGATCATGTTCACGAAGGAGACAAAAAAAGTGGAGGTTCTACCATTTAGCCTCCAGGATGCACATCCCAAGCGGCCTAAAAAGGGATGTTGTTACACAGGTTCCTCGCGCAGTCGGGGATTGAAACCTTCCTGATCGGCAGGAGAAAAGGAGGACATATCGAGTTACACAGGTTCCTCGCGCAGTCGGGGATTGAAACTCGGTATCGGGGAGTTCACATCCCCTTGGAGGATCGTTACACAGGTTCCTCGCGCAGTCGGGGATTGAAACGTTTCTTTTTCCTGGTGAAAACTTTTTTATAGGATGTTACACAGGTTCCTCGCGCAGTCGGGGATTGAAACCATACCCACCAGTGGCTGCTCTTCCGATCGCCGACGTTACACAGGTTCCTCGCGCAGTCGGGGATTGAAACTTTCAAGTTCAGATTCAGATAGAAATTTTCTCATAGAGTTACACAGGTTCCTCGCGCAGTCGGGGATTGAAACTCTCGCCGACCTCCCTAAAACTGCGGTCGATCTTGGTTACACAGGTTCCTCGCGCAGTCGGGGATTGAAACATAGATTGAGAAATATATTCTTTGATTTCCTTTTCAGTTACACAGGTTCCTCGCGCAGTCGGGGATTGAAACATCAGGCATAGGAACAGTGATAGGTTCTTGTTTAACTGGTTACACAGGTTCCTCGCGCAGTCGGGGATTGAAACTTAATATATCCTATTTTTTGATTAGATGATGAAATTAGTTACACAGGTTCCTCGCGCAGTCGGGGATTGAAACCTGCTGGTCATCGATTACCGATGCACAACTATTCGTTACACAGGTTCCTCGCGCAGTCGGGGATTGAAACTTTGGTGTGTGGCGAGAAAGAAATACATTCGTTCGGCTGGCCTATGGGGCCTATTTCCGTCGAATGTTTCGTGGTTTCTTTTGGCTAGTTTTGCGTTCCCAATCTCGATGAGCCGTTCAGGTCCAGCGCCGGTCAACTTAATGTTCTACCCCAATCCACTCACGCGGGGACCGGGCCATCGCTTCACAGCTGGTTTCGAGCCAACATCGCTTCACGACGGACTGAAAACCAACCGCATTGCTTCATAGAACAACAATCAATTGCTTTCCACAAGGATTTTGGTGCAGAATGTCAGTGGTAAAATGGATAATCGGAGGTACGGTTCTATGAAGACAAAAGATCTGATCGCCGAAGCAATTGCTTTACCTGTTGAAGAGCGGGCAATTGTCGTGGACTCGTTACTTAATAGTCTCAATCCTCCCGAATCCGAAATTGACAAGAAATGGGCGGCAGTAGCCAAAAGACGTTTAGAAGAAATGCATTCTGGGAAAGTGAAAGGGATTCCCGGAGAAGAAGTATTCCAAAGAATTAGAAATAGATTCTCGAAGTGAAATATTAGTTTCATCCGGAAGCTGAATGGGATAGATTTTAGTCGGTTCAAGAAAATAGCCGAAAATCATTTTGAACCATCGAGGCATCGGCGTCTTTTATTTCGCAGGAGGAAAAACGAAATATGAGCCGAGATTATATTCCGCCTGAAATACCACAAATCAAAGGGACTATTGAAGTCCTTTTTGCAGAGCCTTATTGACGGCCTGTCAGGCCATGTGCAATTTTTAACCCGGTTTCCAGATGTGGAGAAGTTGCCCATTTCGACAGAGGCGATGATTCAAAATCGCATACGGAAAAAGGAGAGTGAAGATGATAAGAGAATTTCTCGCGGGACTGGTGATTGTCTCGGCAGTAATTAATCGAAGCGTCAACTCCCACGTAGACAAAGTGGTGTCTGACCGGAATGGTGCAAAGATAAGGCTCCCGGTTGTACCTGAGCGGGTTTTGTAGTATCCCTCCTATAGGATCCGTAGGAGGGATATGCCATGAATGACAAGACCGGAAAAAGTTCAGATTGCGTTGCCAACATTCAGAGGATGGACTTTTCGGAGATAGTGAGCCTGTTCGACCGGTTCATCTCGTTGGAATCTTTGGAGGAACGGCCCAAGAGTCGCGAACGAGTCTACTCCGATGTGCGCACCTTCTGGATGTTTCTTGCACAGATCATCTGGGGCAACCTTGCATGTGATGCAATCATCCAGAAGGCGATTTCGTGGTTGGAGTCCGAAACGAAGAAGGAAATTTCTCCCAACACCAGTGGATACGCTCAGGCACGCCAAAGGCTTCCGTCCTCCATGATACGCCAGGCAAGTGATCAGACTCGAGACAAGTTGCCACCAGGGAAGCTGTTCCACGGTCATGCGGTCAAGCAGGTCGATGGAAGCGGAGCCACCATGGCTGATACCGATGCCAACCGCCAAGAGTATCCATATCGCGCGGGTGGAAAGTCCCACAATGCTTTTCCGGCGATGAATCTTCTGCTGATCCTTGATTGGTTGACCGAAACGATTATCGATTGGGCTGTGGGAAATGCGGAGGTCAGCGAGAGGTCGCTGTTTATAACCACGTGGCCAGTTTTGAGCCCTTCCGACCTCGTGATTGGTGATCGAGGATTCTGCGGTTATGGGCAGTTCTGGTGGGTCCAACACCACTGTGGCGCCTTCTTGCTGACCCGTCTCCACGGTGCCCGAAAGCACCGGCGGATCATCAAAGATCTTGGTCCTGACGATCACCTTGTGGAGTGGACAAAGTCATCGACTACACCGCGTTGGTTGTCCGCCGAGGAGTGGGCGGCAGTGCCTGAAAAGTTGATTGTGCGTGAGATTTCTGCCGATATCTCCAGGCATGGTTTTCGCGTTCACCAACTCACCATTGTCACAACACTGCTCGATGAGACCATTCCGGCTGACGAGTTGCTCGGTCTTTATCGCGACCGTTGGAGCATAGAGGTCAATCTGCGGAACCTCAAAATCACGCTGGGAGTCGACATTCTCAGAGGCAAAACTCCGGATATGATCGCGAAAGAGCTGAGCATGTTCCTACTGGCCTATAATCTGATACGCACGATCATGTGCGAGGCGGCTGAACGCCACAATGTCCCACTCGAGCGAATCAGCTCCAAAAGCACCATGACGGCAATTGAAACCTGGGGTCTTCTACTGTCCAAAGCCAGCACTCTCGCAGAGAGGGAAGCTCTGCTGCAGCAATTCTATCGGGTCGTTGCATACCCCAGATGTCGCAACCGTCGCGGCCGATCCGAACCCCGGGCGGTCAAACGCAGACCAAAGGCATATCAGCTTCTCACGGGAGATCGGCACTCTTTCAAAGAGTCTCCACATCGGGGGAGAAAGAAGGCGACAGCTTAACTTAGTACCATTCGTGTCTGACCGCATTCAAAACTCGATTGACTGTGGCACGCGACTTGCCCAGATGCCCGGCAACGAATTTGCCCGCAATCTGTATCACAAGCAATGCACGTGGAACAATGATATCGCCAGAATAGCCCGCGCACATCCGTATCGGTCATGGTGGAACTCGATCTGGTAAGAAGAATCGAAAGATCAACTGCACCTGAAAATCGCTCTTCTTTTCAATGTCAGGTCATCCCCTCCTCGAATATCTGGATGACCTGATCCGGATATTTCACTAATTTATGGCTGCGACTAATCAAATACTTACTCCACAGCGTCGGTCTCGAATATGGCACGTATATACATCGTCCAGTATGCCTACGTGCCATATTTCATCGTTCTTGTATCCATCACAATTTCCATTGTCTCACTCGCCTAACTGCGAAATAACCATATTAACGCCAGAAAAACGAAATTGGCCGTCATTTGCGCAAATCTTCCCGATCGAGATCGGAGAGGTCCGCTAAACCAACATCAATACCACCCTTCCGTCCATGATGAGCCTGACGGATTTTTGAGTGATAGAGATAAATATGGTAATCACCTTTTTTATCGGGACTGTCAGGACGAGGGTAGTCATACCTTTTCCTGCCGGCATATCGATGAACCTGTAACCAGGGTAAAAGAACCTTTTCAACCCAATTGCCCGCCATATTTGGAAGAGATTTGTTTATTTGCTGTGCAAAAGAACCAACCAACTTTTCAGACCATACAGCCAAATCAATATTTTCAAATGATGGCATATTTTCCCCATCAAATACCAATCGCTTCGTATTTTCAATTCGCATGTTAATACTTCCCAGACCCAGTGGCCTGCCATGACCTATTTTGTGGGCTATCAAGGGATTTTTTAAACCTGGTTTCCACTGGGCAATTGATTTAAGCCACTCGCGCATTTTGGGCGCAACAGCATCCTTCATTTCAAGCTGTTCCAGAAATTTTGTCAGCATGCCTTCATCGCAGTTTAGAACGAATATTAATGCCCCGATTTCCCAGGTTCGCAAATCACGAAACCTGATGGAAAATCGAAATTTTGATCCATCCTTCGATATATATCTGGCAAGCATGGACTGGTTGGTGGCAAGATTTTTGCGTTCAACCCGACGCTTGTCATCAGGGACGCATGGTATTTTCGAAAGGTTAAAACAATCTGGCTTGACGCCGGCCAAAGGTTGATGGAGGAAAAATTTCCTCCCTCGCAGATTGCCAACAATTTTGTCCGCAGTATTTTCACCAAAAGTACATAGTATCTCGCCATTTTTCCTGGAAGAAATACGGTCCTGAGTAAGGTAATGCTCAACAGCGGTAAGCTTTGGGGAGGCCAATGGCCTGAGAGGTACAAAAAAGTCATTCTCCTGACCCACAAACCGTTCACCCTCCTTCGTGATTAGTTCTAACGCGAAATTGACGGAAATACGCCCGCTGAGCAGAGAAAAATCATCTTCTCCAACTCCTACAGCCACCTTGTCCTTTTCCGAAGAACAATATCCAAAAAGATTTCTCGCACCTGAAAGAGATTCCGGAGCACCCTTATGAACACCATGTTGAATATTTCTTTCCGACGGACATGGAGACAAGATTTTTCTGGTCCTGTCTTTCGAATTGACCTGATATTCAGGATCCGAAGAACAAACAATCGAATCTCGATAATCGCTTTTGGGTCTTCGAAATTTTGGCCGGAATTTCAGTTTTTTCTCCGCAACCCTTTCCATTGGCGCCGAAAGGAGCGCCTGAATGGAATGACGAAGCATTCCCTTTATTGATGTCCCTGGAATAATCACACGACCGGGTTTCTCGCTACCGGTAACTGAAGAATCCATTAGTGGTTCAAGGACTGTTTTCTCTGCATCAAAGGCGGTATTGAAATCTCTTTGGGCTGATTCTCTTAATACACTAGGAAGATGTTTTATATGATACTGAAAATGACCTACAAGCATTGGAGTCAAGGCAGACATCTCGCATTCGAGCTCGCCGCTCCAGAACTCGTCGCTGTTTTGCTGAATATCGTGAAACACCGGCTTATCAAGAATCGCCAGCTCGGGATGAACGGGAACAAAATGATAGGGCGCAGATTGTCTGGTCATTTCTCAAACCTCCACCACAACAGTTTTCCATTGAAAGTATAATTGATTACAGAGAGCGAATTCCCGTCAGCCTTAACCCGACTGCATCCAAGCTCACGATTAACACCTATCCTCTTAGTGTCTGCCCTCAGCATTACTTTGCCTCGTGTCTTCTGAAGAGTGGCAACGGAAGACGCGGGTACCCCCGAATACTCGAGCACCTTCTTCAAAGAAACAAGCCACTCCTTCCCGGAACCCGGCTTCGTGTCACCCTCCCACCATAATGACCAGTATGTTTTATCTTTCTTTTCCACCAGATACAAACACCCGCAATCAAAAAACATTCTCGCTTCCAGAAGATCCTGGCCTGACTGTAATGGAGCATGATCGAACTCCACAAGTCCCGAAAAACCTTTGAGAGGCTTGGCCATATTCCTCGGCTCTCTCCAGATCAGACATGGTTGTACACCCTTACAAATCAGATCATAAGTCTGATTCAGTTTTTGACCATACTCGCCGCCAATATTATGACAAGACACCTGCATCGAATTCATCATGATCACCTCTCAATTTTCCAGTAGCCTGGAAAACCGTTCATCGACCGGAATATCAAATCCGTCGTCCGGTCTTCCCGTCTTCCCGTTCAATTGCACTAACGCCATCTCCCTGATATCCCATGGAATCCAGCCACACCCCTTCCATTTGCCGCCTCCCATCGGAAGATGCCCCAACCGCGCGAGTTCCAGAGAGGGAGCAAGAAGCCTGAGAGTTGTCTTCATCTCGGCAAGGTCAGGGGCTTCGATCACGATCTGAAACCCGAGATGACCTTTCATAAGAGCATCTGCATTGAATTTGCTGGTCCCGAAAACCCCGGCGGCAAACTCATCCTCGGCATGCTGTTCCTGTTTCACTATCAGCCAGTCCTTGTCGTCGATCAATGAAGCGTCACGGAACAGAATGCGGGAGCTGAGCTTTTCAAATCCGAAAACCCGGACCACCGAATCAAGTGGAACCGCATTCGAAGCCCGTATATCTCTCTCCAAAAGAATTTTTCTTTCAGGCTGACATCCGGCAAGCTGTTTAATCGCCTTTTCAAGCATGAATTCCTTCACATTCGGGTCAAGAATACCCCAGATATGCGCTCCGTCATTCGCTCCCGCCTCTTTGAGGCCAATTGCCGGAACACCGTTGCTCCTGTTTCTCATCCGCTCGAGTCGCGAGACGGTGTGTCGAAATGCGCCGCGAACACCGCTTCCCGGAAGAAATGGAAGAGTTTCGACATTTTCCGGATTTCCGGATTTTCCAGTAGAGGAAAATGGCTTGTCATTTGTGGCATTAGCACCCTCCCACTCCCGCTTATCCCGAAACACCTCGTCAGAGTCTATTATGGCTTTAAGAGAGAAGGGAAACAACTGGCGTTTCAACTGCGGGGCAAGACCCAAAGCACAGTGACCGCCGACCTGCATGGGGTTCAAACCGAATCCGTTAGCCTGCTCGCCAACATTCAGCCCCACATTGATCGTCATGTAACACCACGCGCTCTTTCGCAGTTTCAGCTTCTGACAAACAGCGCCGGCCCATTGAACGGCTTTCTGCCAGGACATTTCTTCGGCTCCAACTCCGACAAGTTCCTCAATTATCTTCGAATCATCACGGATGCGAGTATTATCCGGATACAGACAAATCATTTCCGGCTTCAAGGGAAGACGAACAATTTTCGGCGATTCCAGCCTTATCCAGCCAGTACCGCGAACAGCATTGCGCCCCAGCCATGTTCTGCCTTCAACCCACTCATTCAAAGCGCTGATGACCATCGCCTCGGTTTCTTCACCACCCCGGACAATATCGAGATCGAGAAAGAATTCCCAGCAGGAGCCGGCCGGAACCACTTCGAAATCAAACAATGCTTTCTTGGCCTTGGCGGCCCCACCCGTCGCCTGCCTGATCCCAACTCCCTGCCGCCACTCGGTTGTCCGATCGACTGGCAAATGCAGATTCTTGAATCTAAGCACCGAAAGCCAATACTTTTCGTCGCCGCCCGAGGGAAGACCATTGCGACTTTTCCCGGAAATCTTATCACCCTGCTTTCTGCCTTGTTTGACGTCTTTCGCTACCCCAAAATCCGGAAACAATCGCATTAGAGTCTCGATCAACGCACCGGCCAGACTTGTACCCGGAATGGTCAGCCGATTTCTTCCGTCCCGAAAACACGGATCGTCGGCATCGGAAAACACATCCGATCCGCCTATAGATAAGGCGCTTTGCTGAATAATGGTTCCGGAAAAGAGTGTTCTGTAATATTTGTTTTGTTCAGTCATATTCTTATCCTTGCGATTCCCGGCGGCTGTCGTCCAATTTTATGGCCATCCAGCGCGACAAATGAATAAAAAACAAACGCTCTTTACGAGGTTTATCAGATCCGGGCGAAAAAATGGATCTCCACTTCTTCAGACTCGTCAATACGTTATCGTCAGAATTCGCGAGTTTTTCTTTCCATGTGCTTCCCGAGAGTTTGGCGCTATTTGTTTCAAGCCTGTCAAATATCTTGTCGATACTTTCCGGAGTCTCTTCTACAACTTCCATCTCATGTCTAAATGCCTGCCACTGACTCCTTGATGGAAATTCCCTCTTCACAAATTTCGACAATACGTCGGCCTTCTCAAGAACTTTGCCCAGTACCTCATTTTTTACCTCGAGGCGCCTCTTTTCATTGTCGTGCTTCATTTCATTTGAAACAATCTTCCTCGTCCTAGATATTTCACCCGCATCGCCGGATTTTTCATTCTTGTGGAAGAAGTGATTGATCGCGAATCTGCCAAATCCCTCTTCCGTTCGTTCGCCGATACCGATGCCTGATGACGCGATTTTAAGCAGTGCTTCGAAAAGTGCCTTGAGATCATCAGGAACAGAAGCGTGGACCAGAAACGCCGAACCGCGTTTTATAGCGAGCGCCGTACTGCGCCTGGCAGATGAGGCTGTATTGAAACCATGGACAGGGATTGACTCCACAATGCAATGCTTCGCGGAGATACTTCCCTTTGTTCCCGGTATGCCGGCTAGACGACACAAATCTCCCAATCCGGGTTCAGTAACGAAGCCAAGCTGAGAAGAGCGAATGATCAGATCGCTGGTAAGAGTGATCCAGAAACCCGCCTTTTTCTCCATGAGCTCCCCGGACAAACAGAATTTCGAAAGGTCTTCAATCCTGATATTATTCGAGGCTATCTTTTCCGGTGCAACAACTTTCTCTATCAGAACAGGTCTTCCGCCACGCCCAATCCGGAGCCAAAGCCTGTCAGTGGGATTTCCGCCCAACCACGCTCCGGCGGATTTTTGAAATTTTTCCAAAGCCTCGGCCGAAGGAAAATTCATGTCAAAACAAAAATACTGATCTTCAGCCATCGAGGCAATCGAAAATAAGGCCCCTTCCTCTTTTTCCAGATCCATGGCGTCAGTCTCCGGACGCCGCGAATCCTTGTCAAGCCCCGAACGAAACATCGGAACGCGGTTATGCAGAACCGTATGCGTCCTGGGACGTCCCAGGAAAGGCTTCCCATTCAGGCATACAAGATAATCATCGCTTTTTATCCGTTTGAAATCAGCATCCTGAGGCGGCTTTTTCAAGAGAGAATCGATCATCGTTCCATTCTCATCCGGCTCCCATTTTTGGCGATGTTGTTCCTCAGCCCACCATGGATACTCCTTTTTCGTTTTTCCGGAAGTCGTTGCCTTCTTGGCTTGCGCTGTAAGCGGAACAGGAATAATTTCAACCTTTTCGAGATCTCCGGAAAAATGATCCGGCAGAAAATAGCCATTGCAAAACCGTATTTCCGTATCACCGGCGAATGAGTCCGCATAGGTCGGATCAAATTGATTGAGCGCCGTCAGAAAAGCTCCGCGAAGCGTCTGACCAGGCAAAAAAGACCTGGTTTCGATACTGTTGCCGGCAAATGATGACTCTGGAATACAAACCGGTTCAAGAGTTTTGCACAACAGGCGCAAGCGGGTCCCCGTCACTTTTGACGATGATTTGCCGTCGCCGGCGACGACACGCGACCGAATACCGCCGTCAATTCTTACTCTTCCAAGACCTCTGGTTTTGCCGCCTCCGATATGCTCCAGGCGTTTCAGGCACAGGATAATGAGCTCCTCATCCTTATCACCAGTTAACCGGATGATTCCATCCGCAACCTGTCCGGCCGAAGCCACTTCGATTCGACGCAGAGTGGCATCGAGAGGTCTTCGGGAAAGGGTCTCCCGGGACGTGCTGACGAGATCATGAAACACCGGCGCCTCGGCAGACATATTCCGCCCTCGCTCGAAATGCAGACTCCTGCAGATCACCCTCCCCTGCCCTTCCATTCCTTCCCGACCAAAGAGCCTTACAATTCGATCCCTGGTGGCTTCCGGATAACCCAGGCGACACAGTTCTTCCGCTCTGTCCCGCAACAGGCCGGCCAGGGTCGTATTCCAGACAACCGGACGCCCCCGACTATCCCGGGCGTGGAGATCGTCGATGATTCCCAGTTTCCCAAGGCCGCTTCCACAGTGCATATCTTCAAGAAGCTCGATCTTAAAAGTCAATTCTGTTGTTTGCATATAATTATTCTCCATTCACTCTCTCGGCGCGGCTCTCAGGGCGGTAAGCTCCATTACTTCGCTCAAATCACGCAATCGTGTCAGTTTGAATGGACCGGCCTTCTCCCAGGGTTTGCCTTCAACAACGTAGTTTTGTAATTCGTTCTTTTGTTCTTTTGGTAATTTCAGAAAAGCGAAATTACCTGAATGCTCACCCTCGGCAATCTCCCCGACCAATCTCTTTAATTGACTCCGCGCGACCGTCTTGCTGTTGTCCGCGTCGACTGGAACGAGTCTGGCCGCATCAGAAAGAAGATTGTCCAGCGTCTTGCCCGAACCTTGCTGATCATCTTTTATGACATAAGGCTTTCCGGTTAACAGAATCGTCGACTCACCTATTTCCAGCTTGGAATCCTTCGCTCTGATATGCTTCAGATCATCGTGCCAGGATTCACTGATAACCAGCCAGTCGACATAACTTCTGCCGGGATGAACCAGTTTCAGGTATTTTGCGCTGACAGCAAGTTGCTCCGCGAGGGAATGGGCCCGGAAAAATGGAAACGAATCTTTCACGATTGCCACGCCAACCCCTATTGTCAGACTTCCCTGAGGGATCTCTTTCGTTTGAATCGCCACCTGCTCCGCGAATTCTCCGGCGAAAGGCAGTGCCTTCGATGCGCCGCAAACCATCAACAGGTCATCACCGCCCAGCATCAATGGCTGGAATGAAAAGTTCCTGTGCTTCTGCGAAGCCTCCAGATCACCTTTGAAGACTTTTATCAGACTTTCCGTAAAAGCCTTTCTGACTCCGGTTCTTATGGAGTGAAAAATCTCCTCGCGCCGACTCCATCCCTCAAAAAAATCATCCCTGGCAATGCCTCGAATTCTGGAACCGACGTTGTTCCCGTCGGCAACTATGACGGCAAGATACCCATCATCCTTTTTTGCCAAAGCTTCGAAATCCCTCGGGAAAAGGTCTGACGAATTCCCGTCTCCCGCAATGAAACCACGTTTTAGCGGCTCCCGCAGAAAGCCAAGAACGTCAAAGCTTTTCCCATTTCTGAATCTTTCCGACGCCCCATGTTTTTCATGAGTGGTTATTCCGATTGCCCTTTTGATTGAAACACCCTTTTCATTGAATTCGGACCATTCACTGGCCGGCTCCATGCCGGTGACTTCACAATCTTCAAACTGAGGAAGATCCAGTATCTGTTCACCAAAACCTGCAATGGTTTTCTCTTCCGTTTCCCTGAGTGACCTCCCCGTTTCCTTCAGACAATATTTATCCTGATGCCATTCAAGCTTTTTCAAACGGATGTCAAAAAGCAAGCCTGGAAGCTTTCTGGCGATAAGGTCGCCGGTCTTTTCAACGAATTCAGCTGCATCTTCCATACTTTTGAAGATCGCCTCGAAATGGCCGCCATCCCTTACGAGAACTCCCGTTTTCAAGGCGACGGTCCTAACGTTATCCTGTGGAACTCCGCCAGCATCCTTCAGGTTCGACTTATCCGCATCAAGGCTTATCGGTATGTCAAAATTGAAATTATCCGGCCACTGACTTTTGCAAATCTGCGCCAGGTAAGGAAGACTCTCAGGTGTTTTGGTAAAACCATGTTTCGATCCATCTTTGCGCCGTTCGTCTTCGGGCAATAAGCGGCTGACGGGAAACTCACTCTTCAATGCGTTTGTCACGCCTCGCACTCCCCGTTCATCGATGCACAGGAAAAAGTAATTTCCCAGGAAACATTCGTCGCC
>JADFYG010000088.1 GCA_015233155.1 Candidatus Rifleibacteriota bacterium | reverse complement strand
GCATTCCGCCTTCGAAATAAGTATTGGTCAGGTCAAAAAAACAGATTTTTTCTTCCAGGGAAAACAGACTCTTTTCACGCATGGCAAGATGAGTTTCAAGAGTATCTTTGTGTTTCAGAAGAAAGTCGCCGGTTCGATAAAGTGCACTCAATGAAAATTTGAGAGGGGATCCGGCCAATTCAAAAATGGCCGACTGCAGCCGAGCCCATGTAAATGTGTGTAATTCACTTCCGGGTGAAATCAGTCTTCCAATAACCAACATTTCAGCAATGGGGAGAATGTGTCGGGAAAGGCCGATATCAAGAAGCATCTTTGAAAAGCCAAGTTCTTCCCAGGTGCTATGACAAACATGCTCAGGACCGATCATACGAACATCAGAAGCTTCGAATGAACCAACATCAACCGTAGAATATTCCGGTGTTTGACAGACAACTTCGGGTTCCGCGCTTTTTTCAAATATTCGGCGCACCGCTTGTTTCGCAAACTTCTCTATTTTTCGATCGGGACTGAAAAGGGCGGATTGCCCCGAGAGCATCCCCTCGATACAATTTGCAAGATCCTTGTACTGGTCTGGCGATATATCTATGGAGCCAAGATTGAGAATGAGTCGCTGTCTGGGTCCAGAAGTGGTCCTAATGTTTTCAACGAGGTGCAAATACTCATATGTCGTTTTGGACTGAGGATTTCTTTTGACAACTTTCTTGATATACATACGAAAAGAATACCGGCAATGTCGTCGCCTGTCAAGAAGAAATATTTTTATGGGTCACTACAAAGGCCTTTTTTGAGGACATAATACTGATTTAATGAGGCTTTCACTTTCGAAATTCTAAAAAATCACCCCTAAAAACTACCCATTCTGACAAACTTGGGTTAGAATACTTGGATGTGTGAACACCCCTTCAAAGCCTTTCCCATGGCTGCTTTCAAAAAAAGATTGTTTCACTTCCGGGTGTTTTTGTCATCCATTCGGGTGTTTTTGTCATCGATTCCGGGAAATGTGTGATCGGCATCAAAGCTGCTATGGAAGCTGAAAAGAAGGCGATTTTCGAGGTTTTCTGGTGTTCACAAAGTTTTTCGTGCTGATTCCGAGTCTGACTGTCCCGTATCTGAATTAGCTTTTCCTCAACTCGTGAGTGTCAAATGCTTCAGTTCCTGAAGTAGTTGATACCTGAGAAATTATTCGCTTATTCGATTCAAAGGTCACGTGTGGTATTATTGCTCTCAATCAGAATGTGATGAAAACCCGCTGAAAGGGACAATGATGGCCAAAACCAGAAGCGAAGCTGCCGGTAGCACTATAAGCACCTCAACTTCCGAGAAGGCTGTCTGATCTATGCCAATCAAGAAATCTGAATTGTGTTCCTCTCTCTGGCTTGTACCGATCTGTCTTTATACGGCCTGTTCTCTCTGAGCAGCTTTGAAAGACTTCAATTCACACACAACACCTGGCTTTCGAATGCCGTTTTCATCGGGATCACGATAGATATACATATGACCACACATTTCTTGCCTAGAGCTATTGCCTGGGTATCTTCCTATGTTCACAACATTTACGGGGGCATGCATGTGCGGACCAGCAAAGAGTTGGATCCTACTCACGACAAATTCGCTCTTATCAACGACAATTATGTGACACCACTTACTTGGTATTTTCTTATCAGCCATTTCAGCAATAATATGCCCCTGTTTTTGAGTCACATACTTTTCAGTCTCGTCGCCATTGCCAAGGATAAATTCACGAATTGCACGAAATTCAGGTTCTCTGCCATTGACTCTGTCTTTATAGATTGCCAGAAAATAGTGAAATCCGATTTTTGCGATTGCACGAAAGAAGGCACTTGTAACGCTCAGCTTAACTTCGATCTTAACCGTTGCCTCTCTTAGCCTTTCATCGGCCTTTTTCATATTAATGCTTGGCCATACATTTCTAATAATCCCACGGTGTATATCAATGCAAGAATAGTCACAATGTAAATACAGAGGAATTGCAGATCGGTACTTACATTGGTATAAACGCTGCATTAGAACATCAACATTGCACTTATTCGGAATTACAACGCTATCATATACGCCATTACCATAACGGAGAACGATCTGACGGGCTAAAACGGTCTTCTTCATTCCGGGAACGGCTTCCCAGAGCGTTGGAATCCCCAACTGTGGATGAATTCCCCTAATTTTCACTGGTTCAGCATTCATCGCGCGATTGTAATATGGCGAGACATCTTCATGTTCTTGCCGACCCTCAATGCCGGCCTCGTGCCTCAACCATCCAACTGGACCAACCCTGAGTAACTGGGCTTCAAACTTTGATATTTTCGAGTTACATACCGTACAGATCCTATTAGTGATTGTGTGAGCATTTTCAAATGCACCCAAACCTCTTGGAAAACAGTGTTCTTGTGACGCAGAAGCCTTTGTCATCTCTTGTGCACAGTAAATACAGCACGAGCGTAAACTGGTTGTATTGCTCATCTCACACCACTATATAGTATTCGTTAATGCCGGGGCGAGGGCTTCGTGTAGAACCGCTTCAAGGAGCCGTGAACTTTCGGTCCGAGTGGTGGTGAGCTGCACTTCAAGCCGGTCACATAGTGCCATCAGTTCATCGACCTTAGCGACGATGTGGTGCTGCTCGGCCAGAGGTGGAAGGGGGATGATAAGTGAAGAAAATTCCGTGGAATTAACATTTTTTAGGCCGACGGCTGATCTAATTGGCTTCTCGATTTGGTCCCGAAGGTATTCGGAACTCATCACCAGCGAAATGAAGCCCGTAAAGACGTTCTCATTACTCATTCGGGCACGCACAAGATAGCCTGCGAACGACATCCCTTCGGCGGTTTTGTCAACCTCCGTTGCTCTCCCCACGATCTGCAAACTCCCATTGGAACGAATAAAAAGCAAATCCCCACAGCGAAGGCTAAGATCTTCAATCTCTTTTTTACTCAACGGTCCATATTTTAGGTCTTCGAGATCAATCCGACCTCCAGAGACGTTGGGAATGCGCAATACGGGAGTGCCCGTCTTTTCATAGCCGCACTTTTTGGATGTGCCATACCGCATTTCCAATGTAATCGCGCCGAGGCTTGTCCAACACCAGCTCGATGGCACTAGAAATCCCCCAACTAATTCTTCAGTCCCGTTATTGCGACAGCGCTTGGTGCGGCCCTGTTGCTGGACCCCGCATTTTTCAATGGCGATGCGCCTTAGAAGTTCCGACGCCGGTTCGTCTTTTGGATTTTGTGGCACCAACTTGCCGCGAACAGCAAGACTGAGGATAGTCTGGCGTAACTGCTTCACCTGATCAGGGCGTGTGGTAAACGCGGCAAGGTTATCCAACGCGAAGCGAGCGTGGTCAGAGAATGTGGACGAGTCGGAATCCGTCGCGCTGAGGCGGGCAAGACTTGCCGCTGTCAGTCGGTCGCGCGTCTTCTCACGTTCTGCCCGTGCTGCCTCTAACTGGTCGCACAGGGCCATGAGCTCGTCGACCTTTGCGACAATGCGGTGTTGCTCTGCTAGGGGGGGCAGGGGGAACGAGCACCGAACCACTTTTTCTTTTGATACGTTGGGTTGTGCGCCACCTTCGCTCGCCAAGTGGAACTGCGCTCTTTGTGCTTGAAGAAATTTGAACAAGTATCGATTGAACACTCCGTGGAATGGAGTGCATCCAACAACGGCCTGATTAGTAACGGCGTGCTCGGTAAGAATCGCGACTTTGCCAATAGTCGCGCCGTACATCGCAAACAAGATATCCCCAGGTGCATTCTTTCGAAATGAACATTTGGAAAGTGCGAGCGTCGTTATCTTTTCCTCTGACCCGGCCAACGCCTCCTTGTCGTTAAGTTCGCCCGATTTGAGCCAAGAAATTTCCCCACCAAAATACTCGTGGGTCCCACGTGGTGGAGTTGAACCTGAGCCCCAGTCACCGATTTCGCCGAGTCGAGTCCACGCCCATGTCGCGGGAATTGCATACCGGGTATCTTCGTTGGACAAGAATCGCTGGGAATCTAGTTTCCTGATTTTGCCAACTTTGACAAGGTGGATTTTCTCGGCGGCAATACGTTTGAGCAATTCTGACGCCGGTTCGTCGTTGGGATCCTGTTCCACCACCTTTCCGCGCACTGCAAGGTCGAGGATGAATCGTCGTAGGCGCGAAATAGCGTCAGGAGCGTCGCTTATTCGATCAAAATGTGCGAGAAGTTTCCCTGGTGTCATCGTAGCAAAGCCTCTTCCAAAATGGCTTTTAGATTGTCGCGTAACACAGCGACTTCCTTATCGGCTTCGTTAAGTTTGACCAACAGTTCCTCTGGGTTCCCGTGGTCGTCCGCGACGGTATGCGGGTTTTTGATGTCGAGGTTATAACCCCGTGCCTTCACCTCTTCAGCTGTTACCTTCCATGCTTGCGGTGTCTCTATCCGACCTTTGCGCTTTGCCCCACCCCACCAATCAATACATCCCTTGAAGTGATCGACCTTGATCGGGCGGGTCATGGAATAGGCTTTCTGAGATTCCGGTACCTGGTGCTCGTAAAACCAGATCTCCTTGGTCGGTTCGCCCTTCTCGAAGAAAAGCAGGTTGGTGCCAATCGAGGCGTAAGGTTTGAAAACGCTGTTGGGAAGCCGAACAATGGTGTGGAGGTTACACTCCTCCATAAGATGTTCCTTCAGCCGCGTCTTAACACCTTCTCCAAACAGCGACCCATCCGGGAGGACCACAGCAGCACGGCCACCGGATTTAAGTAAACGAATGATCAGGGCGAGAAAAAGATCGGCTGTTTCACGGGTCTGGAATTGCTTGGGAAAGTTGGATTCAATACCATCTTCCTCGCGACCACCGAAAGGTGGATTAGTCGCAACGATGTCCACCCGGTCACTTGCGGTGTAGCTGATGTAGGGACGGGCGAGAGTATTGTCGTGGTGAACAAAACCGGGGTCCTCGATTCCATGCAAAAGCATATTGGTCACGCAGAGCATGTGCGGGAGCTGTTTTTTCTCCACTGCTCGTAATGCCTGTTGCATAGACTGCTCATCTTCGACCGTTTTCACATAATGGCTGCGCATGTGACGGATGGCGCAGGTAAGGAAGCCACCCGTCCCACACGCGGGGTCAAGCAGCACCTCGCCAGGTTTGGGATCAATACGATCTATCATAAACCCGGTGACCGCACGCGGCGTGTAATACTCCCCCGCGTTGCCGGCACTCTGCAAATCTGTGAGAATCTGTTCGTAGATGTCCCCAAAGTGCTGACGCTCCGCGAGGTTGTTGAAATCGACTCCGTTGATTTTATTGACGACCTGTCGCAGCAACTGACCGGACTTCATGTAGTTATAGGCATCCTCAAAAAAACCACGAACAACACGGCGGCGGTCTCCGCCCTTGCCGATGATGGAAAGTTCCTTGAGACCGGGGAAAAGTTCGCTATTGATGAATGTAAGCAGCTCTTCACCCGTCCGCCCTTCGGGATTCGCAGCCCAGGTCCGCCATTGGAGCTTTTCCGGAATAGGAGATTTATATCCCCCCTGCATCAATTCAAGCTGCTGGTCCTGATCATCGATGATTTTGAGGAAGAACATCCAACAGAGTTGGGAGATACGCTGGGCATCGCCATCTACACCGACATCCTGACGCATGATGTCCTGAATGGATTTAACGAGGTTCCGGACAGACATGGATTAGGCTGCCTCCTGGTATAGGGCATTTTGCATTTCATGAACCGCGTGCTCAAAGTCGGCTCGGGTTCCGAATTCCTTAATGAGCTGAAGGGGTGTTCCCATAGTATCAAACGGTGCAATCTGAAGTATTCGGGGATCGTCGAGACCGGCGGCTCCGGTGTCCTGATATTTCTGAAGCAGTGCTTCCAGAACTGCCCGTGCTTGAGGGCCATACTTGGTGAATACGTCGCGCTTGCGAACTTGGTCGGCTCGCTCCTGGCGTGTTAGGGCTGGGCGATCAAAGGCGACGTGACAGATGAGGTCGAAAGGATCAAGGTCCTTATTCATTTCTTCGGTTAAGGGTTCCAGAATCAAACCTTCATTTGCAAGTTCTTCGATAATAGCCTGTTTGCGCTCAGCAGCACCCCAGCGCTTGAGGAAGTCGTCCAAACTGGTGAAGCGCTTCTTTAGTGCCTTTTTCGTGAAGTCACGCAAGCTCTCTGTGACCAACCGCCCGTTTTCATCAAGATACTCGACACGCTCTGCGATGATGGTCGCGCCAACACCATCCACATAGACCTTCTTCCATTTTTCAGGACCACCGGTTGGAGGAACTGGTCCCGGCGGTTCAGGATCAACAATGATAATTTCCCCATCATCAGGATCATCTGGACCAGGTGCGACGGGATCTGGGACTGGGGGTGTAACCGGCCCATCATCGTTTGGCTCGTAAATCTGTACCGGTTCACCGTCAAACTCAGGGTCGGCAAAGTGGCTGGTCGCTCCACGGAAATCGATTATTGTGAAGTAGTATTTCTTCGTGTCTTCGTGGACCCTGGTGCCGCGCCCGACGATCTGCTTGAACTCCGTCATCGAACCCACAGCGCGGTCCAGCACTATGAGACGGCAGGTTTGAGCATCGACTCCGGTGGAAAGCAGGCGCGAGGTGGTAACGAGGACGGGGTATTTCGATTCCGGGTCGATAAAATTGCCCAACTGAGCTTGTCCCTCAATGTCGCTACCGGTTATCCGCATGACGTACCGGTGGTTCTCGCCATAGAGGTCCTTGTTCTCATTTATTAGTGCTTGGCGCATACGGGCTGCATGCTCTTCGTCCACGCAGAAGATAATAGCCTTCTGAAAGCGGTCCCTACTTTCTTTGAGAAACTCGGTGACTTTTCTGGCAACCAGCTTGGTGCGATCATCAAGGACGAGGGTGCGATCAAAATCTTTGGTGTTGTAGATACGATCTTCGACTTCGTTCCCGTCGCGATCCACTGTTCCCTTTTCTGGGCGATATCCTTGGACATCGCGGTCAATGTGGATCTTAATCACCTTGTAAGGAGCGAGGAAACCATCGCTGATCCCCTGTTTCAGTGAATAGGAGTAAACGGGAGTTCCGAAGTAGTTGATGTTCGACACATACTTCGTCTCCTTCGGTGTGGCGGTCAACCCGATCTGTGTCGCGGTAGAGAAATACTCCAGGATCTCCCTCCAGGCTGCATCTTCAGCGGCGCTACCACGGTGGCACTCGTCAATAACGATGAGGTCAAAAAAGCCGGGGGAGAACTCCCGAAACAACTTCTGCTTTTCCTCTGGTCCGGTAATCGCCTGATAAAGACCGAGGTAGATCTCATACGCGGTATCGATACGCCGCTTCTTGTCTATTGCAGTGGGAAGCTCAGTTTCCTGTCCATCAGCTCGTTCGATGGTCTTGGAGCCGGTGCTGAGTTTCGCCATGGCGGGACCAAAGGGCCGGAAATCGTTGACCATGGTCTGGTCCACGAGAATATTCCGGTCGGCAAGAAAAAGAATTCGCTTTTTCCGGCCCGCCTTCCACAGTCGCCAGATAATCTGAAATGCCGTGTAGGTCTTGCCGGTTCCCGTTGCCATAACGAGAAGGATGCGGTTCTGGTCTTTAGCAATGGCTTCTACTGCCGAGTTTATTGCGTTGGCTTGGTAATATCGTGGCGCTTTTCCACTCGCATCTTCATAGTAATCCTGGAGTATGGTTGCTTCGGCAGCGGGGACTAGCCCCTTCCAGACGCGATACTTTGCCCAAAGATCAGCCGGGGAAGGAAACTCTGTCAAGGCGAGGTTGGTCTCTGTCGTCGCACCTGTGCCTGTGCGATCGTGAAAGACAAAGCCATCTCCGTTGGAGGAAAAGACAAAGGGAATGTTTAGGATTACAGCGTATTCCAGGCCCTGCTGCATGCCATCACCAACACTGTGGTTGTTGTCCTTCGCCTCGATGATGGCGAGGGGGATGTTGGGCTTGTAATAAAGGATATAGTCAGCACGCTTGGCGCGGCCCCTCGCGACAAGTGAACCACGAACGATGATGGGACCCTTGGTGAAAGTGACTTCTTCGCGGACCTGGAACATCATATCCCAGCCCGCTTGCTCAACGGCTGGGGTGATGAACTTTGTGCAGATGTCGCGTTCGCTAAGGAGTTTCTTTTCCATGTGGCTCCGGAATTACCTATTATTTCTCGACAGGCAAGTCTTCAGATGTCATGCAAATCGAGGACATTATAGCATCAAGAAGGTGGGAACAGTCTTAGGACTTACTGCGCGGGGGTAGCCTAAAAAAGAAGAGGATGTCATGCTGGAATTTTATACTTGCGAGATTTTGTATCCCAACGATAGTATCTAAAATTACCAAGGCCCAATTCATCAACGTTCCTCAATATGTTTTTAATTTTTATATTGTCAGCAAAATCAATTTCAGGCAACTGCTGGTAAAGAATCGCCCATCCTACTAGGGCTTTAGACCAATGTACTTCATCATCGGCAGTTACAAAAATATATCTGGGAACTATTAAATCTCCCAATGATTTATTATTGGATTTGAATTTTATAGAAAGTTTTTGATGCTTTGCCCCACATGAAGAAATGCATAGAATAATGGGCTTATTATAATCCACATGCCTATCGGGTTGCTTCAGGTTGTTAATATGCATTCTACCCTGCTATCAATCGCCTGTATGATGTGTGATCTTCATGAACGAGCTTGTCGAACCAGGTTTCAATGGAGGTAATAACTGCGTGTGTCGGGGCTGATCTCTGCAAATAAGCATAAATACGTATTTATTACTTCTACGGGAGGCATGATTGGTACTTTTCCAGAAAATCACAAAATAATAGTCATTCCGCTTGTAGAGCCAACTCATCTTTTCCACGTAAATTTCAAACCTTGGTATCATGCATCAGAAGATACTTTGTCTCCTGATACAACCCGATAGGCATGATAATCCATTTCAAAAATGGGTCTAACTTTTTTGAAAATATCTTCCCAGGATAAATGCGTGGAGCCGAATGTTAATCCTGTTTCATTTCCATGGGCACTCAAATGGATGCATAAACACTCATTTTTTGGTTTATGATCAAAATTTGGGATCGTTTTTATGAAATTACAGGCGTTCTCAAAATCATGCTCACTAAGAGTTTTGAAGTAGGCTACGTCATGGCCAATTTGTTTACAAACAATATTAAGACTATCCCCCTCACTAATTCCTTCAAGCATTTCGAAAGGTCCAATTGCTTCAATAATGAAGATACTCATTTTTCCAAAATCCTTCGGAAACGAATTGAAACGAGTCATTATTGCTCCTTTTCTGATACGACGGCTGCCACAACAAATTCAGAATTCTGCTCTTCGCGAAATCCCTTGATAGCTTGGAAGTTATCCCTGTATCTCTTCCGGTTAAGCTATTTTGTTGATAGTTGCTTGCAGGAATTCAATTACCTCTTGGGCACATCCAACCGGACTTTTCCATATTTCTGAACCTGTAAAACGGAGGATATGGAAGCCAGTAGATTGAATATTGCGATCTCTCTTTTTGTCGCGTGCTGCCTGATGTTTTGTTTTTTCATGGAAATCATGCCCATCACACTCCACGATAACTGACGTTCGTAATTTTTTGAATCCAGGAATCTCCAGTCCGCCAGCCGTTTTAACAGGCCTCTCAAAATCTGGTTCCGTTGAAGCATATTCGATAAGAAAATCGCATCTGTATCCCGACAATTCATACTGAGGCTTAATAATAAAGCCATCAAAGTCTGATTCCTGCGATGATGTCAGAAGTTGCTGACTATGGTTGTTGTACACTTGTATTGCTATGTCATTTACGGCTGCGGCACAAATAAAGGCCGAAATGAAATGAATTTCTATCGGACTTTCGCAACTCTGGAAGGCCATCTTCAGCAGATCTGAAGAGCGACTCCAACAAAGCAGTAGAAAAGAGGCCGCTGCCGCTTGAAAAGAGTTCTGTATTTCAGGATCCTCAAATTCCGTCTTTAGCTTGTCACCCCCTATTATTGAGCGAAAATCACCATCTAGCCCGTCTGTATCAATTTGGTTACTTTCAAAAAGATTAAGAAGTGATTTATAAACACGATTATTCTTCATGGCAAAACCGTTTCCCCATGCTATTCACATTATGCAATATCTTCGATGATTCAAAATTGAATGGCGACATGTCCATGCTACTTTTAGAACACTGCCAGAACTTTTCCCTAATGCGTCGCTGTCCCTTTGTGAAACCGAAACATATCCGATTGTATCACCGGTCAGCCAAAAACAGAAAGGAAGAGTTCCATTTCCCGGATTTTGACCACCCGTTTAAAATTATGAATAATCATACTCCACCGGACATCAACCTCTTCAGAAAGTGAAGGACTTTCATTCTTAGACCAGTTCTCCGGAAATTCCGGAAAACTCGAAACCCTCATCTCATGTAGGGTGTCGCGACGAACATCGCGCAACAGCAACGATGGCGGTTATCGATCCAATTCCCCGCCAGTGCAGTCTGCCATAACTGAACCCCAAAACTGTCCCGATCAGAAAACTGACGCCGGGGGGCAGCTCTCATGGCGGGAAAGGATAATCAACTTTTTCAGAAGTGAAGGAGTTGTCTTTTTCTGGAGCGGTTTTCGGCGACGCAAGTAACAGCTTCAGCCTGATGAAAAAACTGATATCATGTTCCTATGAAAATGCAAAACAGACGTGGGGCACCGTGGCTGTATCTGGTTCTTGCCCTTGTAGCAATTACTTGTCTGTATCTCTTCGGATGGCCGATAGTCAGACAGGTTATCCTCCACCGGGGAATGGAGGAAGCTATCGAAGAGACCGGTCGGGATGAAAAATATCCTGTCGGCTCCCCGATGATTCCGACAGGTTCCCCTTCAAAAAAGCACTGAGCCAAGTCACTCCAATTCATAATTATGAAAATTCATATTCCACCGGACATCAACTGCTTCAGGAACTGAAGCAGTTGATTATAGCCGGATCACCGGAATCACTTGATCACTTGAGTTTTTCAGACAGTCCGGAGATTCACAGACAAAATATTTCATCATACGAGAGAATTCTTCTTCCTATATGAACATCGTTAAATATTTTGAAGTGATTAAGTGATTTCATCATTTTAATAGGGTTCACATCCGCTATTGATAGGCATCTCCAAAGATCACTTGAAGGAAAATCTTCAGGTGATCTTCAAGTGATTTTCATTCCCGGCCCCGGCCCCGGTCACTTCCGCCCGATTATGTTTCATTACCATGCTTTTTCTCCAAGCCTTGTAGGTGAAGGCGTCTGGCTTCATCCTTCCGCGCCTTTTCTTTATCCCGGCATGTGCGACAGAGAACGGCACCAGTGTTAATATTTCCCTTGGTTACCTCATACCACCATTTCTGTCGCTCCGCCGGCCAGACCTCTTCTTTTCCGCACTGACGACAAACAACGACCTTATCGACATAGAACCTCGGGAGCCGACCATAAGTGTTGTTGTGTGCCAGTTCCAATTGATCGGCAATCACGGCACCTGGCGGTGGATCGACATTCGGATCACGTGTGTCGATGTCAGCAAGCGCCTTTGCCCTTTTCAATCGAGCATCTTGCAGTCGCTGTATTTTTGATTTATCGCTGGTCATTTGTGCTTTGGCAGGTCACTGGAACTGGGTGAATACAGTCTCTCGGTGAGAGTTCCCACTGCGCGGGGTTGGGTAAACGTTATCTGTTCATGCTCATAAATCACTCGGAAAAGTTGTGTTGGACATCTTTTGGCAAAGTACAATGCTGCGCATATCTGTTGGCTTACCGGTGGTCGCCGCCAATATGTTTGTTCGAGATGAAGGTCATGGGAACTTCACGAGGCGGAAGCCGACATAGCGGCCCATGGGGTTGCTCGAAAAACGATCGGCGGAACGACAACTTTTCTCGCCGCTGTCATAATCGCCACCCCGGACGACACGACTCGACCCACCCGGAACGATGTTTGCCAACCCCGCCAAATCCAATGAACCACGGGGATCCGTGACCGCATTCGAGGGGTACAAATCTTCCCAATCCCAGCACCATTCACACGCGTTGCCGCTCATATCATACAAACCAAATTGATTTGGCAATTTCGTTCCGACCGGCTGAGTGCCACCTTTCGCCGCATGTGGAACAGTCCAAATATCACCGTTTGCATTCTTGCGATACCACGCATATTGCTTCATCACGGCTTCAGATGAGTCATCACCCCAATAGTAATCGGTCGTTGTGTTTGCACGACACGCATACTCCCACTCAGCCTCTGTGGGCAGACGATAGCCGGCAGCATTCCAATCGCAGCTCACTGTATCTCTATCGGCGATAGTTGTACTATTATTTTGATTCTTGTAACATGGCTTCAAACTCTGATTCATGCTTAGAGTATTGCAAAATCGGATAGCACTGAACCACGAAACATCTTCTACTGGCTGTCGACGGGTGTCTGGATATCCGCTTCCAAAGCGTGTCTCCGTAGCAACGAAAACTGATGGGTTCACACCGGTGATACTTTGATATTGTTCCTGCGTAACTTCAAAGATTCCCATTAGAAATGCTTTTGATATGGTTACGGAGTGAAGCGGTTTTGCATCTGAAACGTTACCCATCTGAAAGGTTCCGGCTGGGATCCGCGCAAATTTCATTTTTATTCCACCGGGAAGGGTAATTTCGTTGGTTTCGACAGACGATGTTCCTTTTGTCGCCTTCTGCTTCTCAATTTCGGCCGTTTTCTCCTTTGCCAGGCGATGTGCTTCTTCGATTTGTGCAGGAGTCATTTTCACAGCAATCCTGTCGCGTTTTTCTCCTGCACCAGCATCACCACCTGAAGACGCAAGACTCAGCCACATGTGCGCCTGAACGTAATCCTGTGTGACTCCTCTGCCCATTGCGTACATCACCCCAAGGCAGACTTGAGCCTTTGCCTCACCCTTTTCAGCAACCTTGCGAAAAAGTTCAGCAGCCTTCTTGAAATCGCCCGATTTATGCGCAGCCAAGCCATCATCGAAGGTCCCGGCAAACAAACACAGCGGAAGCAGTAACAGGAAATAAATAGCGATTATCAGACGCATCGTCACACTTCTTCGTGGAGATGTGGAATTCTATCACACCAGTGAGAATTACAACCAGTCAGCATCAATACCCTGCCCGATCCGCAATCTCAGATCGCCCTGATTACTGCATCTCCATACTCAGTGCCCACCCACTGCCATTACCAGTTTGGGTTAAACACCTGCGTTCGTCAGGGCAAAGATGATCGAGTGCCAGAGACCGCTGTTTCGCCTCACGGGTAAAACCATCAACTACTTCAGGAGGTGAAGCATTTGATTCCGACCCTTTCGTCATCAGACGGCAGTGACGGTAGTATCTATCCTGACGTGCAGGGCCATTTTTAATGGTGGCAAAGATAGCCGATAAATTCTCCATGGTGGGATTGCCGCCTCGCATAGTCGCTACCATCATACGCTTAATGATGTGATTGAACCGATACGCTTACGCAACCTGTGTGTGTTGGCATGATTAGTTAATGGTGTCGATGTGATTAGCTATGTGATAGTTGTCAGTAGTTACGTTGGTCCAGGTTCGCTTATGTCAGTGCGGCACTCCTTTATGAATGAGGTGAGACAGATTTCACGACGGCAGCCAATGAGCTGAAATGTGTGATATGATGCTGGCAATGAGAATGCTATGATCACAGCTGCCCGCCGCTGGAAGGGACAACATGGCCAGGACCAGAAATATTGCAGTAAAAAAGACTGAGAGCAAGATCGATAAACCCCGGCGAGTGTTGGGGCGAACCAGAGAGAGCGCCACGTTTCCTGCATCCGGCAGTCTGATCGACATGCCCGCTAATTACGGGGAGCTGTTGCAAGAGCTCAAAGAGCGGATCGGTCGTGAGCGGCTGCGGACCATCCTTGCAGCCAATACTTCAATGATCCTGATGTATTGGGACATCGGGCAGTCAATCTTGAAGCGGCAGGGTCAGGAAGGTTGGGGAGCCCATGTCATCGACCGGCTTTCGATGGATTTGCGTAAATCATTCCCGAGCATGTGTGGATTTTCACCCCGAAACCTCAAATACATGCGGGCCTTCGCCACTGCCTGGCCGGATATTACAATTGTGCAACGGGTCGTTGCACAATTACCGTGGAGGCAAAATATCGCTCTAATAGAGCGCTTGAAGAAACCAGACTTGCGTGTGTGGTATGCCGAACAAACCATTCTCCATGGATGGTCGAAGGATATTCTTACGCTCCAGATAGAAAAAATGGCACACGAACGCCATGGAAAGGCGATCACGAACTTTCCGCTGACCCTACCGCCGTCCGATTCGGATATGGCCGCACAGGTTTTCAAAGATCCGTATCTATTTGATTTCATCGGAACAGCAGACGCACGCAGGGAACGAGAAGTTGAAGTCGCCCTGGTTACGCATATCCAGCAATTCTTACTTGAGATGGGCACTGGGTTTGCTTTTGTCGGGCGACAGGTGCATCTGGAGATTGGAGATCATGATTACTACATCGATCTTCTGTTCTACCATCTGAAATTGCGATGTTTTGTTGTGGTAGAGCTAAAGGCCGTGCCATTTGAACCCGGTTTCGTAGGTCAGCTCAATTTATATCTGTCAGCAGTCGATGACCTTTTGCGACATCCGGATGACAAGCCGACAATCGGTCTTCTTCTCTGTCGCTCCAAAAACAAGATGGTAGTCGAATATGCCCTACGTGACCTTCGCAAGCCTATCGGAGTGGCGTCATGGGAAACAAAGATTGTAAAGTCACTGCCGAAAGAGTTACGCGGAACGTTGCCTACAATCGAAGAACTGGAGCGGGAACTGGAAGTTGTAGAATCCGGCTCTGTTAGCACGGGACCAGAAGATGCCAGCTAAGGACAAAATAAGTGAAGGATTTGACGCCAGGCCCTTTATTCAATTATTCAAAAAATCTCTGTAACTACCGGTAAATCAGGAACAGCAAGCGCTGATAGTGAAATATCGAACTGTGAAATATGAGCATGAAAAACCTCCCTATCAAAAACTTTTGGGTATAGCTTTGGGTATATTTTAATAAATGGCAATAGCCAGACGCCTGCTATGTGGCGAGTTTTCGGCGTTTATTTATGTCCCGCCCCGAGCAATTTATAGGCAGCGGAGATCAGCATAAACAGCTGGTCTCCGCTGTTATTTTTGCGACAAATGGCCAGTGAAACAAGGAGATAAAAGATGGATTGGCCCTTCTGAACGCCTGCAAACTGCGTGAGCATCATTTCTCTGCTCCTGCCCACAGCTTGGCCCGCCAGCGCCGAAGAAATGATAACCCAAGTTTGTCAGTCGCAGGCAAAAAAACCGCAACCAGAGCCAATTCTTCATTTTTTTTCGTCACTACAGATTTTACAGCCCGATAAATTGTTTTCTGGGCAGTGGCATATCCCTTATTCCGAGAGAGTGGTAGATCATTTTTTGATCGACGTCTGGCTTACTGCACAATCGTATAAAGCATTGTTCTATTTGCTGATGTTTTTTTTCCTGAAATTCCAGAGTCATTCGTTGATGAGTAGATAAGATCTGTTTAATAGTCTCCCATCTGCGATGGTCTCCGCGTTTTCGCAATTTCCATTCGACGATATGAAGGATGTGATAAGCCAGCACAGAAATGAAAAGATGGGCATCAGCTCGCAATTCTTTCTGGTGAAAATTGGGACGAAGGCCTAAAGAAGCTTTTAATGATCGAAATGCGGATTCAATACGAGTGAGCATCGTATATGTTTCCCAGATTTCCCGATCGCCGAGATCAAGGCGGTTAGTCTTGAGAACGTAGCAGCCATCCCAAATCTCATCTTGTTCTCTTCCAGGGCGCCTTTTCCAAATAATATTTTCAACTTGTACAACTTTCCCCGGTGTGTGTTTACCAGGAATAACCTCCACATCGTATATTTTAGATGCCCCCGGATATTTTTCCCGAAGCCTACCAATCATTTCCAATATCTTTGCATAATTCTTTGTGTGCCCTTTTTGGGATAATCCTTGGCGGTAATATTCCAGTCGATCCAAAAAATTTGTCTCCTGACGACTACGCATGCCGGTCTCCTTGGCAACACGGCCTTTACTTCGACACAGGAGCAAAGTTTCACCGGCTTGCTGACAGCGCTTTACTTCGACCTGAGTCTCTCCCTTTTCATCATGTCGAATCACAGTCATATCATGGAGATCCTCGGGCTTAAATATATGGCTACCACGATTGACCACTATGTATTGCCACTTTCTTTCCCGTAAGAAGGCAAGGTTACCCTCTGTGGCGATTCCGGCATCCATAACGACGGTTCTGT
>JADFYG010000087.1 GCA_015233155.1 Candidatus Rifleibacteriota bacterium | reverse complement strand
CGCTATCGACCCGGCAAAATTGGAGGTCGAACATGGGAATTGAGAACTTGCTTTCACGACTCCAGGGCGAAAGCGTTACACCTGTTACACTTTGTTACACTTTGTTACACGTCGGGTGTAACACGACAACCCGCATTACCAAACGTTGTAACACCTATTACACCTGTTACACCACAAAAATCAATAACTGAGACAGAAAACGAGATTTCATCATCTGACGTGCCGACTGGGAAACAGGTCAATGGAAATTCCGAACCAGGAAAAGCAATTTCCTCACAAACAGCCATTCCTGACACGACAATCAATACCCCGGGAAGAATCGATGCCCCGGCGCGAATAGAAGCCCCTACGGCCACGCAATCGGAAGGTGTTACCGCTCGCCTAGTTTTCTCAACAGCCGTAAGCATATAGAGCACCCATTCTCCCCATCCGTCATCATCCCGGACTTTCTGCAATAGCCGGGAATACTCGTTCTTTGTGCGAATGATGTGTCGGCTTAGATACAAAACCGGAATATCCAGCAGTCCCTGCAATACCAGATACAGCACATTCACAATGCGCCCGGTCCGTCCGTTACCATCATAAAATGGATGAATACTTTCGAACTGGTAATGAATTATAGCCATTTTCACTAAAGGGTCCGCATCGTAATAGGCACCGTCATTTATAAAGCGGTCCAGGTTACTCATCAGTTCTATAATTTCATGTTCACTCTGAGGGGGCGTGTAAACAACCTCACCTGTACCAAGGTTCTTCAGTTCCGTTCCAGGCAGTCTGCGAAAGCCTGCGCGATTGCGTTCCAGCTCAGCCTGAATCTCGATTATATGGTTTGAGGTCAATAAACCATGCCTTTGCACAAATCCAAATCCGGTTTGTAGGGCTACCACATAGTTTTGCACCTCTTTGGCCGCATGGTTATGCGCTGAATCCGGAAAAAGATTTTCTTTGAACAAATCGTCCTGCGTCGTAATAATGTTTTCAATAGCAGAGCTATCTTTAGCCTCATGAAGCGTCAGGGTATTGATCAGGAAAAGAACCGGATACCGGCACTTACGCTGGATGACTGCCGGGAATTATCCGCCGTGCTGTCAAAGGGCCTTATGGAAATATCGGACCCGGCGGTATTGAAAAAGCATTTTGTTTCCTGGGGACTTAGAATCACGGTATGGAAAGACAAGGTTAAAATAGAAACAGCCCCCGATGAAGGGAGCTGTTTCTATTTGAGGAGTGCGAGAGGGGGACTTGAACAACCAGCTACTATGCCTTTCAATAAAGGACATTAAAATACGATAGCCTTGATGTTACCCCTAAAGTTACCCCCAAAAATATTTGTTGGAGAAGGTTTTTTCACACGTCTTGATTTATTTTTCTGAACTCAACTTTGTGCAGATTATACAGCTTCTTTCACAACGGCTTCGGTGAATGTGGTCATTCCGAAACTCCTGTTGAAGTGTGATATGCCTGTCGCTCATGAGTGGGTGTTGTTGGAAAAGCCAGCAACAGCTTACGTTCTCGCACCAATTTTGTGAGGTATTTATCCCGCAATGGTTCTGGTTCACGATTAACAAGACCAGCCAGGCAACGCAGGGTGATGAAGTGCTGGGAACAAAGCCGTAAAATGACAGTTATCATAGTTTGCCGGTCCACCCTGGCTTTTGTGCGAGTCTGGATCGCCATGCCCTCAAGTTGGGTGCGCAGTTGCAGCGACAGCGCACTCAAGTCGTCTACGATTGGTATCGAAAGTTGTTGGGTGAGCAGACACCCGTCAGCATCTCTTTTTTCGTCCAAATTCTGGGAGGTCAACTCCAAATGTGGGGAGGTCAACTCCAAAAGTGGGGAGCTCAACTTCAAATGTGGGGAGCTGCTCCCCGTATTTCGGACAGAGAGGCCAAAAACGTCTTCCGGTGTCGGTATCGATTCGCCTGGAAGGTGATAAACCGCGCCGCGCCCACCGGATGATTCCAGCATCCCCATCTGCGTCAAGTGTTGCAGTGTTCGGGAAAGATCAACCGGGTGCTCGGTTGTTAATACCTTTAGACGAGCATGGTTTATCGTGCCCTCTTCAGCGGCAAGTGCCAAGGCAACTCTTTCGGTATGTGACAATACATCAAAATGTTTGCCAAACCTTGTTTTTAGCCCGGCGATTACATTCCTGGGGAACAGATCTATCATGCGCAACTCAAGGAGCGTCTGGTTATACGGTACCGGCGTGTCGTAGAGTTTGGGCGGGTTCCAATGTTGAGATTGCCATCCATGGATAATTTTCGGAATACCGGTTCCTGCCTGCTCACCTACCCCTACGAAGCGAAACATTTTGTGAAGAGTTCGATTCCGACAGTCCGGTTCACCGCCCATGAGTGCCACTTCCACAGGAATCCGCATAAGACCCGGATTGCGAAACCCGAACATATCAGGGCGTTTCACAACCAGTATCGAAGCCCGATCAGAATAATCGGCGTGAACGATCACATTGGCCAAAGCCTCTCTAAGTGCTTCATGCACAGGAGTTTCATCTCGCCGTTCGCCTTTCTCAAGCCGGAACGGCACCTTCAGGTCAGCCGTCAACTTGAGATACACCTTGCGATAAAAATCATACAGATTGCCAGACCATTTACCGTCCAACGTCAATCGATCTATCCATCGAGTTTCTGTCTTTGCCTCCGGCCGCTCCTGGTAGTCGAGCATATAATTGGGAAGCTCTTCCTGGATGGACACCATCTGCCCGAACATCAACACCCCTGCCAGTGTCAGGCCACCTTCGCCTGTTTCACGGTCGAGTCGCCAACCTCCGATCTGCCGGAGAAATTCACGATCATCCGCTGTATTCCATGGGTGGCTCGGTTCACGATTGGTAAAAACTTGTCTATACGCCCGTAAAGTGCCCATATCAAGATCTGGAAGGTCATAACCAACAAGAACCCTGGAATCCCGACTGTCCTCAATCTGATCAGCCAGCATTCGCTTCACTTCATCATCGGGAAGAACGCGATCACCGTCGTTCAGGCGGCGAAAGGTATGTCCGGACATTGGATTTGTTGTCAGATACACAGGGCGCTGCTTCCGGGTAGCGCGGGGAATCTGAATCACGAGAATTGTTTTTCCCTCTAACGCTCTTTCCTGCACAGAAGCGTCTGTAAGCAGATTGACACTCACTTTGAGTGGATTGTTCAGGCCGTCGAACAACTCCCGGCGAACTTTTACAGGGTTGACGATTCCTTCTACGGAAAATCGGGACTGCTTTTCTCTAATACCGAGAATGACCACTCCGCCATGAGTGTTTGCGAAGGCGCTGTATGTTGACCAGAATGCCTCCGGCAAAGCACCATCGCCATCTCGACCTGCCGCAAGCTTGCACTCCAGGTCAACTGACTCCTGAAGGAGTTCAAGATCGGCTATGGTTTGAAATTCTATCATATGGTTGTACTCAAGATATCACAATGCCTTAATTGCTGGCGACGTATGCAACCACCGGATAATCACCGGTGACTCCCCTTACAAGCAGCGGCAATCTTCTTTTTCATTCCGCTGGTAACATCGACGTGATCATGAAACTCAGCATCAGGAGCGTCAGCAGCCCGGACGGCGTCTTCGATCGCCTGAACCTGCCACTCCTGGGCGGCGATAAATTTTTCAATAGCCTTGGTTGCCAGGTAAGATTTTGTCCGATCTGTCGAATGCGCAATCTCGTCCAGGCGGTTCAACACTGTTACCGGAAGCCGGATGGTCATTGTAGTCGTTGGTGGCATTGGTCACACCTCCGTTGTACACATAATATCAGAATCGTTTGCGGGGAGGTCGGACCGTCAAAAAGTCAGCTTCACCTGCATGGCCCTTGCTGCGTTTGACCTCGCCTCCGACGGAAGGATATCGGCCATGAAGTCCGATAACCCAAAAAAAGGGAATTACGGAATGGGTTAATGGGGGTAATTGGTTATTTTTATACTACGCGCGAAAAAATGGCAGTGACATATTAAGGTTATAAGCCAGAATTCAACCCATCAGACCAATTAACCCATTCGGAGGGGGGGAAGGTGGTAACTGCCGCAGCTTGCGCACTTTCCGAACAGTCTTATCCTGCCGGGGATCGGCACGTCATCGCTTTACGCATTCAACGCTTTCAGAACAGCCTTTGGCTGTTTCTGAACCACCCGCAAAAGGGCTTGAGCAGGGCCTACAGGTTTACGGCGTCCCTGTTCCCAGTTCTGGAGCGTTGATATACTCACACCGATCATGTGTGCGAACTCCGATTGAGACTTATGTAGCCCCTCCCTGAGCGCCTTTACGTCCAGGGCGGTGAATTCAAAGACCCGAGAGGGTTTCATTTCGCCGCGCCTGACTTTTACAAATTGTTCTACACTTTCAGCCAACCTGTCGAAAAATTTTGCTTCCATGCTTGTACCCCTTTCACGAGAGACTTCAACAGTTCCACCTGTTCCAGCGTTAAGTTCTCCTGGATGCCTTTTTTGTAGATAAAAATCATACTATAAATATACGTCAGTGACGTATAAATTACAAGGGGTTTGAAATATGACACATATCGGTCACTGCCACAACTCGCACAGATTCCGGACAGTCATAGTCTGCGTCCTGCACAGAGCTTCCGGCTGACGCCGGGGCTGCAATAAAAAAGAACAAAAGTCGGCCGGGCGGATTACGGCCTTTAGAAGGCATCAATTATTTTTCATAACGGGCCGGGCTGCCGAATAATTTCAGAATAACTCAGATCCGAGACATACTGCGCCGTATCAACAGTGAATCAATCTAAACAGAAGTTCCAGATTATTGCTGCGTTTCACGCCGGATGTAATTACCCCGGCTCTGGCCTCCGGCGGCGGGCCGAATTCCAGCAACGGCGTCGTCATATAATTTGCCTGTGGCTGTGTCAGATGACGACGCTCCGGACGTCAAAAGGTTCATTTCCTGAAGTAGTTGATGCCACCGTGACCGGAGTCCGACGCAAATTATGAATTTTCATAAACACCACCGACCAGCACACCAGCACGCCATACGGCATTACAGACAAGGATGTTCCACTCCAGTGGATCGATTTGCGTGTCAAGAAGGGCCGTTTCCGGCGAAAGTTTTCAGTGCAATATCGAGTTTTACAGGTTACAACAGCTGGGGCAGGCGTCCACTGCCGTAGTGTAGTTGCCTGTGATTGCGATTCAGGTAGGCAGTTCACATCACGACTCCTGAACTTTTCGATTTTCAGTCCGGATCAACTCGATCAGTTCGTTGGGATTTGCATCAAGTCCATCGCAATAGGCCACGAACTCAATGACATCAAGCCTTCTTTCTCCCTTTTCCACCTTGCCGATCAAAGAATGTATAACTCCAAGGTTCCGGGCCAAATCTCGCTGTGTTAATCTGGCCGCTATTCTTTTCTGAACGAGCCAGTCTCGCAGTAAGACATGTTCGCGATCGTAAATTGGCTGCCTGAATTTTCTCATTGCACCTATAATAGGTGCGTGCTATCATGCTCCCAAATCAGGCGCAGCGGGGAAATAGCCTCTTGATTTGTATGTGCTCATCAAGTTTCAAGGCCGGTTTCATCATAGCTTCGAATCGGGGTGTTCTTATGAGTGACAATCCTGTAACAAACACATCTACACCGCAACAATCGGCCCATCCGGCATCTGCCACAGAAGGTGTTTCTCAAAAGGTAAATGCCTGTGCCAATCTCATCAGTGCCTTCAGCAAATTTATTTGGGCAGTAATCGTCTTAATTATTCTCGCAAATGTCGGCAGATATCTCGCGACAGAGTCTCCAAAAGTTCCAGATAAAATTCCAACAACTATCATTGTCCAACAACCCATTCCTTGGCCAGAAATTGATGCTGAAATTGTTAAGAGTTGCCGCTTAGCAAGATCAGAAGCAGAGGAGATTGCAACAAAAAAAGTTTCTGCTTTTATTTCCGAGATGACAGAAAAGGTCGACAACGATTTTCTCGAATGGTATTTCGGTTATTGGACTCAACAGAAATTGGGATTAAAGGGGATAATGTATTCTGTTGAACATTGGTGGAACGATAAAGCTAATCTATCTGCTGCGGAGCAAATTACGTATGATGTTCAGGTGGAGTTCGCGGCGCGAGTTCTCAGACCGCAAATCGCACAAATGCAGCTCGAAAATATTTCAAAAGCAATGGTTGAGAAGTATTTGGTTTCACTTAATTCTGGTCTGAATAACATTCCGGCAAAATTCAACATCCCGCAGGCCGCATGGCAAAAATACCTTGAGGATTTATCTCAGACCACAACAAGTGTCCCAGGAAACAGGGATGTGGATTTGCCAATAAAGACAATTGCTATGTCCACGGCCGCCGGTACGGTTGTCGCGGCGAAATCTTTGATTACAATTATTAAACCAATGATTGCTAAGATCGGCTCCAAGGTTGCAGTTAAAGGCACGGCGGAAGCAGTTACAGCCATGGCTGCCAAAACCGGTGCAAAGGTCGCTACCAAGTTGGAAGCTACTGCGATGTTGGGGACAATTATTGGAATCGGGATCGTAATATGGGACGTTTACGATCATGCAAGCACCAAGGCTACTGAAAAACCTATTCTCAGAAAAAATATAATGGATTATTTCGAGGAGTTGAGGAAATCTCTGATCTATGATCCCGAGACTGGACTAATGCAAATTGTTAATACAATTGAGAGCCAGGTCTTGTCGAATGTGAGAAAGTGAGGCTAACCGAGGAGCTGCGTCAATTGTGCATTTCGATCGGTGTATCAGCGGGAAGTTTGCAATGTCTTTGCCGCAAAATGGCTATAGAACGAAGAAAAGGAGGCATCCTTGTCTGATCATCCAAATGCTTACGAAAAGAACCAGGTTTCGGAAATTAAGAAATGGCAAAACCAAGAGCCTGGTATTGTTACAAAAGCCCTTGGTTTCTTGTCAGCCCCCTTGGTGTGGGGAATACGGCAAATTGTTCCGGAGTCTGCAATCCGAGGAGCATTGAACTTTTCGTGCCTCGCGGCATCGGCGCTTACAGATACAGAGGATATTCTTCGAGCAGCGAAAGAGAAAAATCGTGCCGTTAGCAGCATTGGTGACCTTTCAGCGGTTGATCTTGAAATCTCAGATCAAATTGCGGAGTCAGTTCACAACTGGGCGTTGGTAATTGCCGGAACAGAAGGTGGTATTACCGGAGTAATGGGGCTTTTGGGATTGGCAGTAGATATACCCGCTGTAATAACATTTTCGTTGAGAACAATTAAGAAAATAGGTATCTGCTACGGTTTCAACGTAAAAACTCAGGAAGAAGAGCTATTTGTATTACAAATTCTTTCTGCGGCTGGTGCAAATTCTCTTGCCGAAAAAACTGAAGCAATTGTGGCTCTTAAGATGATCTATAACACGGTTGAGAAAATTACATGGATAAAAATTAATGAAGCGGCAGCAGCCAAAGTCCTCAGTAAAGAGGGCTTCATAATGGCAGTAAAAAATCTTGCAAAACAACTGGGAATAAACTTAACGAAGAGAAAGGTCTTGCAGACAATTCCTGTTATTGGTGGGGGTATCGGGGCAGCTGTGAATGCCGATTTTATAGGTGGTGTGACGTGGGCCGCACGAAGGATGTATCAGAAACGGTGGCTTGAAAAAAACGGGTGCGTGGTTGAGTAGGAATCTCAAAATTGTCCGATCTATATGGAGGGAAAAATGGAAGCATTAGTGATCGCTCTTGTCGTGCTCTACATAATTACGGCATGCCTCTATCAATGGAGAGTCAGTCATCACAGGGATTCCATAGAAGGTTTTAAGAAGCAGTTCAGCGAAAAGGAAGGAGAACTGACAAAGCTCAAGCAGGAGAAAGATGAGCTTGTGCAAGCACTGAACAAGATGACTGAGGGAATTGCGAAGCACGACTTTGCAGATGTGGTTCGGGCAGCTCAGAGCTCTTTGAATTCACAAATGAGTCAAAACCGAGACGTGGCGACAGAATTCCAAAGGGAGTTATTTGAAGAGCTGAAGAAAAGCATCGCAAGAATCGATTGCCTACATCAACTACTTGAAGAAGTAGGTTACCATGTTGGACTGCTTACGGGGCAAATGAAGAGGGGAGTCGTTGAAGTTGACGCCTCTGAAGCCAAAAAACTGATAACTGCACGAGAAAAGTACTATCAGTGATCGGGTTCTGTATGTGGAAATGGCATACAGGTCGATCAAACCATAGTTACAGCCAACAAGTATGCCGTCATGTGGCGCACCAGCCTGACGCCGGTATAATATGCTGAAGGAATCGATGATTTGACATCGGCGATAATAATGTTTGATATCAGTCCGTGAATTACATCAAAAACGTGAAGTGAAACTGATTCGAGGGAGATTTATGCCACGAGTGTTATTTATTTGTCTGATTATAGGTTTCATCTGGTTGTGCGCAAAAAAGATCGAGGCCAAGTGAGCTTGGAACCTTCACCGGTTTGCCCAAAAGCAAGCTCTCAATGCGGATAAATGCGTAAACTCAAATGTTTCACACTTCAAAGAGGACTTGAGCCATGCGAGAATTGCTGAAGAAACAGTTTGAATACGTTGGTGGTGAAGGCAACGGGTGGATTTTGGTCAGAAAGGGTGACGTATTCGATGGAAAATATGGTTATGTCCGCGAATTCTATGATCGCACACATAAAGACGAGGATTCAATCATTGAACCAAGGTTTGCCATGGCTTATCCTTTTATCAACGGAAAGGCGCTAGTCAAAGAAGGGGACACCTGGAAGTTTATTGACGACAATGGGGGAACATTGTTTGATTACGTTGATCTGGCCAATCGATACAATAAATTAATCTCAGTTTCCAAGAATGGGAAATGGGGATTAATAAAGGATGATTATTCAATCGCAGTACCTTGTCTCTTTGATGAGTCGCTGAGATTCCGGCAGCTTGGGATGTACTTAAAAGTGGTCGAAAATCGTGACCGTTTGTGGGTGGACGATTCCGGAAATGAAATACAGTCTATAGCCTTGGAACGACTCAAAGGGCGTTCTGAAGCGGAAAGCCAAAGTGGGTATTTCTGGTATTTTGTTGAAATTGCAAGTGTAAGAGTCGGGGAAAAAATATATTCGATAACATCTACCGGTGAAGTTGTCCCTGACGTGATACCAATTACTTCAATGAAAGACCCCGTATCGGAGAAAATGGCGGAATTTATTGGGAGAAAGTGGGTTTGGCGGAAAAGCATGACAAGATCTCGTGCTATTCGGGAGTTCACAACAGCAAAAAGAAACTTTGAAAATATGAACGGGGAAATAATAGCGTTACCAACGGAACATGCGCCTGCATCGGCCCAGAGCTGGTCCGTCAGACTCGAACATCCGGTCGAAGTCATACTTGAAGTTGAACTCCAGGAAACCGGTGCCCGCGCCAGACTTGTCGGCAATATCGGTAATGACTGGCAGATTTTATGGTATCTCAACTTGCAAGTGCGTCCGACTGTTGTCTGGCAAGCGACCATCACGTCACGCCCTCCCGAACTGATTTTCGATCCGGACGCGGAAAAACTTCAGGAATTGGATTACTTCATCTTCGTTGGTCTACAGAGGGTCCCTTACAACTTTGAATGTCTTTCCGGACTCGAACTGCTGGGTCAGGAATCCATTTTGAGTTCGTTGATGACCATGCAGCGCCACATCATTCGTTGTCTCATACCTTCCGCTGCTATGGTAGCATCACGTTTTGCGGCCGATTGCGGAATGAGATGGTTTTGTTATGAGCACATTGCAAACGATCACACCGGTCGGGTGGAAAAGATGGTGAGCGTCTGCCCCGGTTTGTTACTCATGGCCAAGCTCCTCAGCGATACTTCTACAGTGCCCCAGGACGAAATCATACCCATGATCATTGCCGGTGCCGAACTGGATAACATCATTGATGTTGCTGTTGAAGCATGGGCGCCCCTGGCAACTGGTGATGGCAGGCGGAGAGTTCAACAAATCCTTGATGCTGCTGTTGAAGCACAGTCGGGGGCGACCGTGCACAGTGACAATGCGTGTAGAGTTCAACGAGTTCGTATTTTACGCGCTGATTGTCTGATCCCTCCCAAGCTTCTATTAACCGCTTACGATATAGCATTCCCCGAGGATCTTCCAGATCTTCCCCTCGAAAATCTGGCTTGGGAAAAGGTTCATGAAATTTCAAAGCGGCTTTTTTCCTCACCACGAAGTCATTATAATGAGTCAGGCTATGGTTTAACGCCGTCAGAGGAATCGGATATTCTTTCATTTACGTTACGAAATGCACCGGAGTTGTATAAGCTTGCTGGGTATGATGAAGACATCTTGAGCGGAATTATAGGCCGTATGCTCGACTTCCTGGTAACGACACCATTGCATGTCTGTCACAAGGCTGATTCGCTGAAACTTGCCCATGAATGCTACACTTTACTTAATCAGGAGTTTTCCAAGCCCACCGGCCCTGATAGAGTTGTCCTGGAGGAAATTGTAAGACGGATTGCCGGCTTCCAGACGGCGTTTCCTCACTGTCGTATAAATCGCGACACTGATTTGATGAAGCTTCTTGACGAATGCTGCGCCTGGCATTTGGAGTTACAAAACTTGGTAGCCAGCGGCTTTCCATTCCAGGAAATAATAGATAGGATTTACAACTTCCTGCCCCCGCCTCCAAACTACCCTTTTATTTGCAGTGCAGACGTGCGCAGGTTTCTCGACGAATGTAGATACTGGTTATGCTGGCCCTATCTTATATCAGATGCATCACATAAGTTTTCGTCCGATCACCCCCTGAACCAGTCGCCAATACGCGGATGCAATAACTGGCTGAGCGAGTTTGGTTACATTCGATTTCTTGAAACGGTTGGCCAGTTACGCGAGGAATCGAAACGTATGTCTAACGTAGTTTGTCGTGAAAAAGAATTTCCTGAAATGGCCTACCCAATCTATGGCATACATAATTATTTTCACGGAGAATTTTCCGATGAACTAGTCACGATAATGATCGAAACCTGTAATTTCAATGGGGCGTGGTTGCCTGGAGCGTCGAATGATGACACCTCTCGTGTTCTTGGTGTCCGTGGTGTCCGTGATATCAATGGTGTTCTTGGTATTCGTGGTTGTTATGTCATACGTCCTAACCAGACACGACCCAGTGTGATGGTGCCAGGCGCGTATCCGCCTGGTTGTGGTTATCATATTACTCATCCTGCCCCGACACAGTCCGGTGTGATGGCCCCGGGCGTGTATCCTGATGCGCGTGGTGTCTGGGGAGAAGGCGATAAACCTCTCGGGGAGTCGGCCAAGCAGGCTATAAATGCCTGGCTCGACGATCTTGTAACAGTGTGGAATGGCCGTTCTGATAAGTTGACCGGGCGATTCGAAAGTTAATCCATCATCAGCCTGAAGTGTCGCAATGAATATTTCCAGTCTTTTCGACGGCAGGCTGTCGGGTATCAACTGATTTATTTTCTGAACTCGTTGATGCCGGATCAATGCGTGAACGAATAGATCGCTGCCATTTATGAACTGGCATGCTGGATCTTCCGTTCGGTTCCGGCACCGCCCCCGCACTGGATTTTCATGTCCAGGAAATAATGCCATTTTCTTGACCCCAGAATCGACGCGACAATCCCGGACATCGTTTCATACCAGAACACCTCTCCGCGTGCCTTGGCGGTACGTTTCCTGGTCAAATACGCCAAAACAATAGCGGACACTGAAATATAGCGCCTTTCAACGGTATAAGTCTTATGGAACCGTTTCTCCATCAGACTTTGAAAGGAGGTTCAACCGTGTCCATCGAGAGATTTACAAAGAAAATACTTACCCTTTTTCAGATCATCCAGCTCGTCGCCACCGTCCTTGCCCCTGCCAAAAACGCACAAACGCGAAACGCCCGCCGTCCACTGAGACCAAAACCAACACCACCCCGGTAACACCGTTTACCTATCACCCTCACGCACTATTCATGTGCATTACACCCCACATATAACAGGCCATAGGCCAGAAATGGAGTTATACCCATGGAAAATATCGAGAATATCGAAAACTACAACGCATTCGCACATCCCGTCCGAACGCTTCACGACATAATCTGGAAGTTCCAAGACCTGGAATCCCAGGAGAATGATGATACCGTCATCGAACTCAACAAACTGAAAGTCCTGGACAATGCAAAAGTCCAGATCCCCGGCCTCGGTGAATATGAAATGACCGACTGGTCCAGAAAACAAATGTCTCTGCTCGTCGGAATCAAATACGACCGCTGGTTCAATAACGCCAGCCCCGCTGATCAATCAGCTGAACTCACCCGCCGATTCGCCCGTTCCAATGAACTGGTCCGGCTCCGCACGCGTAAGAACGACCATCTCAGTACCGATGGAATTCTCAGGGGTTTCGTCTCCCCGAAATATACTCCAGTTAAAGACAGTCAAATTGCCCGTCTTATGTTACTCGCCCTGCGTAATGTCGATCCAGACATGCGCCTTATCCGTGCCAATATCACAGACCGGACCGTATCCTACGTCATAGGTATCGGTTCCCCGTATCTCATTGGTGGCCCTGGAGACGTCGGTGACGTCTGGGGTGGAATCCTCGTCCGCAATTCCGATGTCGGTTACGCCAGCCTCAAAATCAGTCTGCATCTGACCCGCCTCGTATGTCGCAACGGCATGACAGCCCCATTGAAGAACGCAGAATTACTGCGCAGGAAGCACACAAAAGGCATCCTCGACGATAACCTGTTACAGCTCCTCGGAGAAAGACTCATAGAAGTACCCGGCCAACTCAGACAGAGTGGCCAAATCATGTTAAACGCCAGCTCTGTTTTCATCGCCAATCCTGAAGAAGAGATTGCCAGGATACTCGATACCAGTAACCTGCCAAAACGTTTGCTGACGCCAGTATTAACTGCGTTTGCCATCGAACCACGAAATACGGCATTTGGCGTAAGCTCCGCTTTTACACGCGCCGCACAACAAGGATTCAGTCCTGAAGAAAGGCTGGAAATCGAGCATGCCGCATCTGCTTATCTTCAGACCCATTAACAGACACGTTTCTATCACACGAGCGGAGGCTACCAAGCTTCCGCTCTTCTGTTTGAAAAGGAGAAAGAAATCATGGAAACATCAAAAGAAATTGGTAAAATTTCCGAAGCACTCTCAAAGGTGCAAGGACAACTAAAGCCAGCTTCCTACGACCTCTCAAATCCTCACTATAAAAGCAAATATGCCAGTCTCGCTTCCATAATGGAAACCTGCCGCCCTGCTCTGTCAGCCAACGGAATTGCTGTAATACAGGGGACTTCAATCGACCTGGAAACCCTCCGAGTCAATGTAACTACGCTCCTCACCCACGTTAGCGGTGAATGGATCAAGGAAACTCTTTCCATCAAACCCGCAATGGACAGTGCCCAGGCTATCGGCAGCGCCATCTCATACGGTCGCCGCTACTGCTTGTCCGCACTCGTCGGAATTGTCTCAGATGATGATGACGACGGTAATCTTGCCTCCGGTCGCCCCGATGTTAAACCGGTATTGACCACCGTAAAGAAAACACCTGTTCCTACGACTGCTACTAATGCTGTCGCTGCAACAGCTAATGCTCCCGCTGCTACTAAGACACCCGTAACTAATGCCGTCGTGCCAAAGACCACCACACAGGCAACCCCTGTGAAGACTGAAGCTGCCGTCGCCCCGGCAAAGACCGAACCCGTCCAGCCGCCCTCTGCACAGCCAGAGCCAACTGTTACAGTCGCACCCAAGGTGGAGACTCCGACGCAACAGCGCATCGGAAAAATCCGTGAAATATTCACGTTGTCCGCAAAACTTGGACATACGCCCCAGGATATGAAAACAGAGATTGCCGCGATACTCGGCTGGTCCGCACCGCTCCGGGAATCGTCCCAGATGACCAACGACGACCTTGATAAGGTTCTCGCCGTGTTCAATGACGCTCTGACCGCAAAGTCCGATTTACAACAGGAGGCCGCATGATGAAGATAACCAATGTATTCGGATTGCCCGAGTCTCTCGTAACCGCTGTCAGTAATGACAACTATACCGCAGGCCCCTGTGATATTAGTTGCACGACACTTTTGTCGCCGCCCCGGAAGGTCGCACTGGAAATAAAACATGCGTCCGAACTCACTGAAGACGTCTCGGATCGTATCTGGGCGTTATTCGGACAATCCATACACGTTGTACTGGAGCGTGCCGAGCGCGAAGCCATGACTGAGCGCCGCTATTCTATACAGCGCCAGAACTGGATTATATCCGGAGCCTTCGACAGATTCAGTCTTACCAACGGAATCTTACAAGACTTCAAAGTAACGACCACCTGGTCCGTCCGCGATGGACCCCGCCAGGAATGGGAGAGTCAGCTCAACATACTCGCTACAATCCTACGTGAACAAGGCTTTGACGTAAAGAAACTCGAAGTCGTAGTCATACTCCGCGATTGGTCCAAGTCCGTCGCACAGCGCGGCGGCGAATACCCTACCGCACCGGCTCTCAAGATTCCGATCGACTTATGGTCGGAAGAACGCTGCGAAGAATATATCGATGAACGTATCCGGTTACACCAAGCAGCACGCATCACGTTGCCTCTATGTAATGCTGATGAACGCTGGAGTCGTCCAGATGTATGGGCAATCTGCAAGGAGGGCCGCAAGACAGCAGTTAAGCTGTATGACAACAGCGCTGATGCTTACGCTGCCCTTGAAATGTATGATGTAAAGCACTTCATTGAACATCGCCCCGGTAAAGATGTTCGTTGCTCGGACTACTGCACTGCTGCATCTTTCTGTGAGCAATACAAACGATCTCAGAAACCGGAGGCAGCCGCGTAATAAACGCAAAAAAAGAGAGGTGCGTGTTGTATACGCCCGCTCTTTTTATCAGGTGATAGTAACCTTTGCCCTGTGCAGATCGAGTTCCAGTATGACAGCGATATAAGTAACATAACGCGATGATTTACAATCCTCAGTCCTGGATCGACGCCGACAGTAACGAGTCAAAAGGAGATGAACACTATGTTAAGCATATTGACGAGCTTGGTTATTGCGATTGTATCGGTGGCACTGACAATTGTATGGTGGATGTCACGACTATATCTGGTGATGGCAAATCGGTATAAGCAGTGGTAGGTTGCCTGTATTGGTGCAAAACTAGAAATCATGCTCGGAAGCTGGGTTACTTTGTGAAACATTTCTTATACGTTACCGTTGCCTTAATCCGCTACGCCTATGCCTAAGCATAAGCGGGCTGTGTGTGCCGACCATGGCCGCTGACGTGGTTAGTGCAGACCGGTTACAACCCAGACGCACAATCATAAAAGTTCAGCCGGAAAAGATATGAGCAACCAGTGCACAGATCGGCACTGATGCTCGTTGGAAGCGTGATCGACGCTTCCCTTTTATCTCTGCAACTGTGAGACAGTTTCTGTTTCATGTATTACAGGTGCTTCATCGGCAGTTGATGTTCCTGTAGCTATTTCGCCGACATCGACCTCGGTAACGAACTCTGTCAGCAGACTATTCACGGCACTCTCCATTGATTCCTTCAGAATAGTTTTCACAGCGTCCTTTTCAGTGGCGGCACATTCGACATAGATGGCATCGTGAACCATATTGATAATCTGTGCATCCAGCCCGACTTGGCGAAGTTTACTCCCGAGAGTGACCACCGCAGTTTTTTGTATGTCAGCGCCGGTTCCCTGAACTTGGTAACTGAGTGCAGCGTTTAACCCGGCCGCTTTTATCCGTCGTCCGACAAGAGTCCGGACAGGAATCACACCCACCTGGTATGACCGTCCGGTTCTTTTTGACACGAGTTCTATCTTTTCATCAGATTCATTCAGCAACATATTTGTCTCATCGTGCCACCGCCGAATACCGGAATAATTATCCAGGAAGGCATGGCGAAACTCTTCGGCCTGGGCAAGGTTGATAACCAGTCCGCTCTCAAATGCGTAATCAACGAATGTCGGAGGAAACATCCCATATTGGAAGCCGAAGTTCACAGGTTTCGCCCTGTCCTTCTCTTCAGATGTAACCTCGTCATACGACTTTCCAGATATCTTTGCCGCTGTGATCTTATGCGGACTCAGGCCCTCTTTGAAAGCCGTGATCAATGTGGCATCGTCAGCCATAACACTGGATATACGCATTTCAATGGCGGGATAATCGGCATGGACAATGGCACGACCGGCATGGGGTCGATAGATCCACTCCTTGTCTGCCTTCTTCTTTGCCCCATTATCCAACTTCGGAATTGCAAGTATGTTCGGCTCCACTGCCGATATTCTTCCGGTCGGTGCAGGCAATTGTTTGAATCGGGCATGAATAACATTCCGAGAATCTGGGCGGAGGGCTTGCAGGTAGTCCTGGAGGTGTTTTGTTCCACGATACTCAAGGA
>JADFYG010000086.1 GCA_015233155.1 Candidatus Rifleibacteriota bacterium | reverse complement strand
ACTTTCTTTCAAAGCAACTTGCAAAATTATTTGGACTGTAGGGGCGAGGCATGCCTCGCCCGTTTGCAGACAGGCATTATGTTTATCTCGGGCGAGGCATGCCTCGCCCCTACGACGGGTATATCGTGAATATTGCAAGAGCCTCTTCATGCTGACAATATATCAGAATCCGAAGGTTGCGCCAATGACCGATCGACTTTGTCCGTGGAGGCGATCAGGAGTGTAATAACCGAAATCCAGTCCGACACGTTCATCGATGTGATGCCGCAATCCGATGACGAAGTCGTTTCCGGTGTAGTCCATGGTAAGGTCGGTGTCCGGGTCTAAATGCAGCGTTCCGCCCAATAGAATGAAAAATGGATCGGCTTCGTTGGCATTTCCGGTGTATTGGCCAAAATTAGCTAATTTGTCGCTTTCGTTCACGGCAATGTTCGCACCAAGGCCGACGACAAGGCGATTTCCAGGGACGCCGGTCAGGAGCATCACCGAACTTTTGTATCCGGGGGTTGTATCGACTACCGCAGCCATGGCGACATTCGGACGCACCTTGAATTTGGCCGAAATCATCGGATCAAGCTGTTCCTTGCCTTTGCCGGTTACAAATCGCTTGTTTATGGCGATTTCGGTATCGTTGGAAAAGCTGAATATGCCTTTCATCGATCCTTCGCCGTCGCCATCCTTGCCGACCAGGTGTACTGCTCCACGGGCACTGCCCGGCGGCATCACCTCAAGTCCCGGGACGAGCAGGGTCCCGGACAGGCCGGTTACTGTGGGATCTGTGGTCTCGGCAGAGACCGGATGCGGCAGAATCGTGCCGCTAACCAGCATTCCCAGACCAAAAGCGGCAGTGAGAACACGCCGCACGAAATCACTTTTTTTTGTCGGACTAGTCAGAGTCTCCGGAATCAAGTTTCTTCACCTTCTCCCGAACGGAATCCGCCTCAGGGTGGTCTGGAAAGCGCTTCAGGAAGTCCTGATACTGCTTTTTGGCCTCATCCGTGTCTTTCAACCGCGACCGGTAGAGGTCTCCTTTCCGCAACAAGGCGTCTGCCGATACATCGGCATCCGGATAAGATTCCGTGATGCGGTCGTAATATTCTATTGCTTTTACCACATTTTCATCCCCGACTTTTTTCAACACCTGGCCGTCAGCCGTCGTGCGTGTTTTCATATCGCTGATATTGTCTTCATACAGACGGCCCAGCTTCATGAGATTCTTGTCGTTGCCGGGCTCGTTGCCGTTTTGTTTTACCAGATCTTCGAGCGCCGCCACCTCGCCCTTGTAATCCTTTTCTTTGTCCATTAGCGCCGCCATGCGTGCGGAGGCGTCTTTTGCAGCATCGGTGCCGGGCGCATCTGAAAGAATTTTCTTGTATTCCTCGATCGCTTTTTTGTTATCGCCCTGGGAAGCGTGCATCGCTGCCAGATCGAGCTGCGCCTTGGCCGCTTGCCCTTCTGAGCGCGCTCCATCCACGACGCCCTGCTGTATTTCAATCGCATCTTTTGCCATGCTGGTTCCGGGGGCAAGGCTTCTCATTCGGGTCTGAGCAATCTGGAAAAACGTGCTGTATGGATACTTTGTGACGATTTCTTTATACATGCGGGTCGCATCTTCGTTGCGGCCAAGTTTTTCGTAGCAGCCGGCAAGATTATATGCAACTTTATCTATTGAAAGAAACGTCGGATGGTCGGCCATGAGCTTTTCGTAGACTTCCGCTGCCTTGCTTGGATTCTGAACACGTTCCTCGTATATGCGACCCAGGTCGTATAGAACCTTCGAACTGTCCGGGCCTTTGACGCCGCCTTCATCGAGACCCGCCGAATAATTTGTCGCAGCTTCATTGAAGTGACTGAGCGCCATCGTCAGTTCGTTTTCCGCCTGCTTTTGACGCGCCCGGGCGATCTCGATTTTGGCTTCGGCGGCTGTCTGAGGGTTAGCGAGCAGCGGTTGCAGCGCCTGGACAGCTCCATCGAAATTGTTCTGGGATAGGTTTTGCCTCGCCAATATACATTCAGCTGTTCCCTCGATGTCGCCTGACGCGTATGTTATTGGCAGCCACGCAACTATGGCCGTGAGTATAGCTTTCCCGAAGCCTCTTCGAAGGGTTCGGCGCATTGCGCTTCCATACTGTATGTGTCGCTCTTCAAAATAAGTTCGAATGGTCCGTATATTGTGAAATGATTGGATGAAATTTGTGATTTGCATAGAACACCAGCCTTCCATTCAGTAATACCGTCTTCAGATGATAATCCGTTTGTCCTATTCGTAGGTTGATATATGGTCAGCCCGATAGGTGAGATATGTCTCGCCCGTATTGTGATGTGTCTCGTCCGTAGGGGCGAGGCATGCCTCGCCCATGTTAATAATCTCAACATAATGACATGAATTTTGCAGGTTATTCGGTATTATACGTATATATCCGGAAGATTGACAAGGTGTTATGTGTCTGTTAGGGTACGTTGATTCATGCTGTTTTTTCGTGATTTCAAGCTGAAATATGAGGTTTTTCTCATTCGCACTATGCAAACAGTTAAACTTCGGTCGACTTTTTCCTCAAGATGATGCGCCAATCTGCCGATATCACCAATGACGGGATTGAAGAGGATGAGCCTCGGCCCGGCGAAGAGGTAGGCAGTTTTGAACTGGTGCCCCTCTCCCGGATCAAAGCCAATCCAAATCAGCCCCGAAAGGTCTTTGATAAACAAAGTATTGAGGAACTCGCGCAATCGATTCGGGCAAACGGTGTTCTGCAGCCGATCCTTGTTCGTCGCCGGGGTGAGATCTATGAAATAATCTCGGGAGAACGTCGATATCGAGCGGCTCAGGTGGCACGGATCCGGCGTATTCCTGCGTATGTACGCAACATGGATGAGCGTGAAACGCAGCTTGCGAGTCTGATCGAAAATATCCAGCGCGAGAATCTCAATCCTGTTGAAGAAGCGGAGGCGCTCCGTGAAATTCTTCTGAATCACGGAATGACTCACGAGAAACTTGCGGAAACCCTTGGGCGGAGTCGCTCCGCCTTGACGAACAGGCTTCGTATACTCCAATTGTCGAAGGAAGTTCAGTCACTTATTGCGGAGGGCCGCATCTCGGCCGGCCACGCAAAGATGCTTGCGGGACTTCAGAATTCTCAGCAGGTGAAGCTTTGGGTCAAGCGTATTCTCAAAGAAAGTCTTTCGGTTTACGATACTGAAAAAGAGATTGCCCGTGCCCGGGACCAGGAAAAGAAAGGGCGCGGCGAAAGGGGAAAAACAGACGTGCCAGGTGATATTCATATACGACAGGTCGAGGAACATCTAATGGAACTGCTTGGGGCGAAGGTAAGAATCCGTCAGGGCCGTTCCAAGGGGAGCATTGAAATCGAGTTCTACAACCGCGAAGATCTTGAGCGGGTTGTAGATAACATGGCTATGCTCAGGAGCTGAAAGCACAACCGACGTGTATATAAAGTTTTGGGGGGTAAGAGGCTCGGTTCCCGTTCCCGGAAAGGAGACAATCCATTTCGGGGGAAACACCACGTGCATTGAAATCCGCCCCTCCGATAACAGCTTGATGATCATAGACGCAGGAACAGGCATACGCCTGCTCGGGCTAGAACTTCTGAAAGGCGATTTCGGGAAAGGGAAGGGCGTCGCCCATGTTTTGTTTACCCACACGCATTGGGATCACATACAGGGCTTTCCTTTTTTCATGCCGGCCTATGTCGGCCAGAAGGATGCAAGCGGCCAGCGCATAGAAAGCGCGTGCAATTTGCTGAATCTGTATGGTTCGTCAGACGTCGACGATCGTCTTGAAGCAACGCTTCGTGGACAGATGGAGCATTTCTATTTTCCAGTCGACCTCAACTACCTGAATGCCGCCATAAAATTTCATCCCATCAATGCAAAAGCCTTCAACGTAGGTTCTACAAAGGTCATTGCCCGTCGTCTGATCCATCCGAACGGTGTTCTGGGATATCGTTTCATTGATGGAAACAAGATTCTTGCTGTAGCAACTGATTGCGAGCACCCTGGTGATGGCATGATAGATCCGAATGTCATTGAATTGGCGCAGGACGCCGATCTTTTTATCTACGACGCGCAATACACACCGCAGGAGTACAACCCTGCAGATTGCGGGCTGTCCGGCCCTGGGAAAAAAGGCTGGGGGCATTCGACTCCGATAGAAGGCGCTCGCATTGCCCGGACCGCCAACGTTAAACGTCTTATATTGACCCACCACGATCCTCTTCACAATGACGACATGATCCGCTCGATGGAAAAGCTTGCCCAGGAGCAATTTCCCAACTCTACGGCAGCCTATGAGGGTCTGATCATCGAGTTCTAAATCCCTGGAATATTATCTACGGATTGCGCGGATGTGCGCAGATACAAGATGATGACGTTTTCATCTGCGAATAAATCGAAAAAACTACAAGGTTCCTGCAATATTCAGTTTAATGACGGTGGCCCTCGTAGGGGCGAGGCACGCCTCGCCCGTGCGCAGACGGGCATTCACGATATAGCGAGGAATGCCTCGCCCCGACAGAGCAGGATTATGATCATGGTTCTAGTACCACTGTGGGTAAATGCCAGAGGCATGCCTCGACCGAAATGATCCAGATGTTTGTTTGCAAGCGGGCGTGGCATGTCTCTGACTTACGGCGCAGTTTTGATTTATACACTCTTATGTGGAAGGCTTATCTCGGTTATGGCCACCGCTGTCATGATTTGGACTTTGTTCGTAAGGTCTCAACGTCGTCGGGAGATAATCCGGTGATTTTAGCGATCAAAACGACCTCCAGACCTTCGGTTAACATCCTGCGAGCGATCTCTGTCTGACCTTCCACCCGACCTTCCTCCCGACCTTCCGCCCGACCTTCCTCTCGACCTTCTGTTCGACCGTCGAGCTTGCCGACACCGTATGATGACTCGACCATGCTGGCCTGATAGTGAAGGTCTTCGGAGTATCTATCGTATTTCCGACGCTCCTGGTCAGGCAGTTTCATGATATCGAAAACCTCTTTTGCCTTCTTCAGCCCCTGTGCCTTAAAACCATCTTTTATTTCTCCGTTCTTCAAGAAGTAGATCCATTCATCGAGAGTGTTTCGGGCCACATCGTCGAAACTGTTCACCTTGATGAGGTAATACTCCGGATACAGTTCGTGGGGAAACTGTTTTCTGAATAGTAGTTGCTGGTTGTGACTAAGCTGCAACTCATCATTGTGGTGAATGCCTTTAAATCTTGTTCGTCCCAGATACACATAATCTTCGCCATGACCAAGGTCGAAATACAGTATGCTGACAGAAATGACCTTAACAATGTCCGAGTAAGGCTGTCCTTCAGCCAGGTGTTCAGACAAGGTCTTCGAGCTGGAATACAGTATCCGTTGGAAGTAATCGAACTCTCGCTCATACTGTACTTCGATGATGATAATCTCGTTTTTGGCATTTTTCGCTTTCAGATCCAGGCGATTCGTCTTGTCTATGCGGTTTTCCTTGTTTCCCTCGCCCTCAAGAATATCAATGATTGTGATCGGTTCCCTGAGCAGCTCGGACAAAAACCCTTCGAGAACCTCGAAATTGGCCTTGCTTCGCAGCAATTTTTTCATCGCCCAGTCAAAACTGACCAGTTTCCGCATGCTCATCGCAGCAACCTCCCGTTACAATCGAACGCCACCCTTCGAATATAGCCCTCGCCAGGACTCAATGCAATCTTTTGATGTTCAAAGCCGCGGACAGCTGGTAGCCTATGCGTCGAATATATCAATAAGGCGGATCGTCGCATGAGCATGGATTATCTAACAGCGTTTCAGGTGTTGGAACTCAGTGTCGAGGCTGATGCTGCCACGATCAAGGCTGCGTTCGCGAAGAAGCGTGACGATTACGAGATGCGCATTTCGACCGCACCGACCGAGACGTTGAAGGGGAAGTATCGCTCGGCTGCGAATGAGCTGGAAGAGGCTCGATCTGTCGCGGTGGCTCACTCGCAGTCGCGGGCGGCGACGAGCGGTCCGGCCGCGACTGCGGCGTTTTCAGCGACAAAGCTTGCCGATCTGCCTGATGTGCGTCAGATTTATGCTAAAGAGTTGCCTGTCTTTCTGGTGGTGCTGCTGCTTCTCACTTTGGTGGCCGGGCAGTATGTCTGGCAGAATCCGGGCTTTGTGTCGAGTCTGTTCGAGGACAAAGCGGCCAGAGCGCGCTTGGGTAAAGAGTTCACTGATCCCATGAGTGGTCTTGAATGGAAAGCCGGTTCAGATCGGGATACGAATTTTGGTGAAGCGGAATACTGGATTAACGGCCTCAATGGCGGGTGGAAAGCTCCAACGAAAGAGCAATTGGGAACACTGTTTTTGAATCTGCATGTTTCGGGTAAAATGCTCCCATTTGTTGATTCAGAACCAGTGGTTTGGGCAACAGCTATGGGCCCCTCCGGCGCGTGGATTGTCACCTTCGGCTGCATCGAAAAATTGAACAACAGCAGCTACCGGAGCGGCCACCGGGCTTTGGCGGTTCGCTCTCGACGGTGAAATCGGCTTTTGCCGATTTCAGTGAGGGGCGGAGCCCCGAACATGATGTGGGTCATTTTTTCGTGGCGGCAGACAAATGATTCTTTTTCTTTCAGATTATCAACCTGCAAACTTATCGAAACGTGCAGACGGGCATTCACGATATATCTCGGGCGAGGCATGCCTCGCCCCTACGGGATGTCTACGGAAAAATGGTACAGACAAATTAGTGACTCAGACTGGACACCTTCCGATTTATCGAGATGCTTTCCAGTTTTTGGTTTATTCAGGGGTTCGTATCCGCAAGGCTTCGAACTCCACAGACCGGATGCCCTGACCCGTAAATGTGTCTTGTCGTCGGATTTAACTCTTAAATGAAATCAGGAAATATGCGCCAACCAGCGGTCAGCGCTGACAACCATAAGGTTCCCCTGTATTCGGAAGATGCCTTTCTTTTGAAGGATTTGGATTCCGGGAATATTAAGTTTGTTGGAATAAAATGCCAGACTGTGGGAAATAGAGGTTTCGGCTGTTTTGCATTCAACGAGAAACCACGGACAACTGTCTTTCAGGAGCAGAAAATCAACTTCCCGGCCGTCGCGGTCGCGAATGAACTGTAGATCGACATTTTCCAGTCCCAGGTCTGTCCATTGTTGAGCGGCTTTAAATAGATGACTGGCGACAAAATTTTCAAACCGCGCCCCGTCATCTTTTACCTGGGACCAATCCCAAAAATAGTACTTTGGTTGCTTGTGTAAAGAGCGACCAACTCCCTTCGAATATGGCAAAAGCTTGTAAACGATAAAAAGCCGCGAGAAAAGATCCATCCAGTGCAGGATAGTGGGCGCCGAAACCTGAATTATTTCCGCCAGCGATCTGGCACTGAAAAGCGAACCAACTCTCTCCGGGAGGAGCATCATCAAATGTTCTGCCAGGGACAACAATTTCACTTCAGTCAATTCGCGGAGATCTTCCTTCATAAGCAGGGTTCTTCTCATGTTCGACCAGCGTCGATGCTCAACTTCGGATTGCAGATAAAATGGTTCCGGAAAACCGCCGAAGCGCAAAAGCTCATCAAATCCGGAAATTGTGACTGGTTGATGCTGAAACAGACTTTCGAACGCGGGGATGCATGGAATTATCGCGAAATTCAATTCTCCAAGGGTGAGAGGATGCAGGTGGTGAAGATAATAACGGCCCAACAAGCTATCTCCGGATTTTTGATAGACATCCAGCCTCGCACTTCCCGTTAATAACACGTGCAGGGTCTTGGAAAACTTATCATAAACTCCTTTAACATGTGATTTCCAGCGCGAAAACTTGTGGAATTCATCCAGGCATACCCAGGAATGATGAACGTATCTCTTGAGAAGAATTTCCTCGCGGTCCTCAGAGTCATCAAAATTCAGATAAACACCCTTGTTTGTATCAATGATGGAATGTGCCAAAGTTGTCTTTCCAACCTGCCTGGGGCCGGAAAGGAGAACGAATTTTTTTTTGAGGTCCTCCAAAATATGTTTTTCAAGAGATCTATAATGTGACTTCAAAAGAAATGGTCCTTTCGACAAATATCATATATTTTTAACACATGGCATGCCAAATGTAAAATAGACTTCGTATTTGACGATAAAATTTTCATATATGGGAATTCTGTTTATCTCGGGCGAGGCATGCCTCGCCCCTACGGCGTGGGTCGGGAATACGGCGTGGGTCGGGAATACGGCGTGGGTCGGGAATACGGTGTGGGCCGGGAATACGGTGTGGGCCGGGAATACGGTGTGAGTCGGGAATCCGGTGTGGGTCGTGAATATGGATGTGGCTCGCGAATATGATGCGATATTGTTAATATTGCGGTCTTCGCCGTAATATCTCTTCTGTGGTAATATTCCCTCCATGAGCAGGGGAGCATTCCTTACACCGGTTTTCGTATTCGCTTCAACACGAGGCGGAGCCGGTAAATCCAGTTTGATCGGGCATCTGGCGACATGGTGGCGCGACCAGGGACGCCGCGTCGCGATCATCGATCTCAATGGCGCCTGTCCGATGCAGGTTCGCTGCGCTCTTCCCCGGTCACAACCCCTGCAGGAACATCCGGAACTGTCGGAAATAGCGGGGCGGGCGTCGGGGCGCTTTCACAGCAGCTTCTTTTTCGAGAACCCGGAGCGTATTTCCCTGTTTCCCGGAGGCCTGGTTCGTAATCCGACACCGTTTCTTACCGACGCGGCACTTCGCGATTTATTCATGCAGATGCGCGGCATCTATGATCTGATACTGATAAATCTCGCCTCCGGCATCAGCGCCCTGACTTCAGCCGAATCTTTCCTGACGCGCCGGGGAAAACGCGACGGAGGCGCACCGATCGGAGTCCTTGTTACCACAACCGATGTTCGCGCCCTGGCATCGATCGATCAGATTCAGCGAACCAGACCAGCGTTTCCATACCTGTTTGCCGAGTCACTGTTCACGGTGTTCAATCAAATCCCGCGTGGCATAGATTCCATTATCATTGCAGATCGCCTCGTGGGCCCGGCGGAAGCCCGAAAGATCCTTAAACTGCGTTTGACCGGAAGCCTTCCGTTGCTCGATGAGTGGCAAAGACAGCCTCTCGATCCGGCTCCGCTCGTTTTGACGGATCCCTCGGCTCTTCGTCAGACAATCTCCGCATTCGCCCGCCGTCTGCTCGATCTGCCGGATGTCATTTCCGGAAACATCGACGCTCATTATGACGATGATGTTGAAGCCCCTGACGCGGGAGGCTTCGGTCCCTGCATCGATCAGGAAGTCATGAATGAGCTTGTTCCGCCTATGAAGGCACTGAGCAGCCTTTCGGAACGACGTTTGTTCCTTTCCCGGGACAATGTCTCCTCTTTTTTGGAAGTCAGCGACAACCGGCTTCGAATAAGACTGCGCATTGCAGGCCACGGCCATACGTTGTTGCCCATCCGGCGTGACATACCATTCGCTACGCCAGGCGCCATGTACAGCCATCGACCACCCGTCGACTATCCATTCACCGCAATCTGGCGCGGACTTACCGTCACCATGCGCGAACGCGCTCAGCCGCCCATCATCAAGGCTGAACCCATTACCCGGTTTGACGACCAGTGTGTCGGGCTTCGCAATCTGAGAATCCGATTTCGCCTGGAATATCTCAGAGACACGGTTGTTACGTTGTTTCGTGAATCATTCAACTGTGAAACAGTTCCTCCCGGGGTTCCGAGTTTGCATCAGATGCTCGGAATCGCTTCACGAAAAGAGCTCCTGCTTCCCTATCTGCAGCCTGCATCCGTCGAACTTGCCCTGACATTAATGGGTAACGAGCCTCCGGAAGAATTTCCGACTGCAACTCCGAAGTGTATGCTTCGCATCGAAGCTTTCCGCGCGTCTTTTGCGCTTGCAGTCGAAAAACGCCTGAAAATCACCGGGTTCAAGTCGCCCGAGCCAATCACTCTTGTCGACCCGCCACCGCCACCTTTCCCCGAGTTCAAACCACTGCGTCGCGATGTCTGGAGACTTACATCCAGTGCGTTTGCCCGCATGGACTCCGAAGAACTTGAATGGCCCGGAGTTTCTTTGTCCGAACCGGAGATGCCGCCTCCGCTGTCACGCGTGTTTTCGCCGGCGCTCCTTCTCCCGTTGTTTCACGGTGAATCATATTGGAAGCGTCCCGTCGACAGTCTTTCTGAGGGCGCTTCCCTGGAACCCGCCCCGGATGTCATCGCTCAGCCTTCCGCGGAAAGCTTTTTACCGAGCGTAGATTCCAATTTTATTCCACGATCGTTAGTCACGGGGTTTACCATTCATCGTGACTCCCGGGCGGCATTAGCCCGCTTCCGCCATAAGTTTGATCTGACCATTGCCGAATCTGATGTCGGCTTTGTTGCGACAGGCTTACATAAATTGAAACCCATTACTGCAACTCTTCCACGACACGTACTGACTGTCGTTGCCCCTGAAACTCGCGGGATCGATCGGGGCGGAGTATTTGCATATTTTGTGACATCTCTCTTGCGTCTGCCTTCCGTAACTCGCTTCGACTCTTCCGGTCATTACCGTTCATCAGTTTCTCCGATGATCGAGCGGTCCCTTGATGGGCGTTATTCACGTCGATTTGCAGTGGAAGCCGTGCTGATGAGTCATGAATTTCCAGTTCAGAGGCCTGCTGAACCTGATTTTATCGTTCCGTCATTACTGAAAAGTATTTCGCTGAAATCCGTATTTTCAGTGTCCGTTAAGCCTCGTTCCGCGGCAAAATCCTTTGTCTTGCGGCATACAATGTCGTTCCCCGACGCCGCTTTTTCAAAATTACATATGGCACTGGTGCTTCAGGACATCCTCTTACCATTCCGCAATGTCAGTTTTCCGCCTTCATTGATGTCCATGCTTTTGTCACGGGAACTTGTCTGGGCACACTCGCTCCGGCTCGAATTGCAACTCATCCCGGGTCACGGCAATCGTTCTGAAATGGAGATTGCAGACGAAATATCGATGGCAGGGAAGGAATCATCTTCCCGTTGCAAAATTCCCCTTATTTCCATTGGACGCCAGCCAGCTCGTGATCATCACGCGTCTCCCGATCATTGTGCCCCTCGACCATGGCCAGATCTGCATTCTGATTATATTGTTTCATGTAAAATTCCTTGCGCGGAGATTCCGGATCTTCAGCCGTATCAGCACGAGCCAATGAATCTTCAACGCGGAGCCGAAAGATCCCAGCTTCCCTCCATTCAGGAACCGTCCTTTTTCCGATTGCAACGCCTGCTTCAGGATGGCGTAGCAAATCTGGGGGATTGGAAAGACCGTCCCATGACGGATATTCGCATGCTTGGTTATCAGCCCAGTGAAGCCTGGATCCACCAACGGTTCGATCCTCTCATATTTTTGCTTTTGTCTGCTTCCATGCAGATCAAGGTCAGCCCTGTCAGGCAATTCGCATTTTTTTCCGCAGTTTCAAAAGCCAGAATGGACGATCTTGTCAGTTTGCGTTTCTCAGTTTCATCGCCGCGTCTGTTCGAATCGCCCGTAGCCGGACAGATTTCGCAGACAAATGTCAGTCTCATTGCCCGTCCGATGAATGAAACCGCCCTTTGCATTCCGGTTCCGGATAATGTGTTAAAGAGTCCTACACCGTTTGAAAAACTGTTGAATCATCTTGAAAGTTGCTTCAGACGGCGGTTTTTCTCCCGGGATGAGGCGGTCCGTACGAATGGCGCATGCAGATCCGTGACTCCCCGGTCGCCATCATCGTTGCAACATCTTATGGGTTCCGGCACTCCGGAGGCGTTACTCCTCCGGGAACTGCCGGACTATGCAAATCCCGGCGATCCTGTATCGGTAAACTTTACAATTGCGACGGGAAGCGATCACGGGAACATTTCCGGACAGCCGCTCCATATTCCGGTCGCATCCATGGTTTTTTCCTGCTTTGACGTCTGTCGTCTCGAAACTGCACGACAACTCTCTGAACTACAGGTGAATCCTGATTTCCCCCCGTTTCACTGGTTTCCTCCGGCTTTGCCATGTATAATTGCCGAGCGGCCTTCCGCTCCTGTTTTCGAAGGCGCCAGGGAGCTGCGGTTCGTCCCGGCGACGTTTGTTCCTTTTACCACGACTGCATCCGGAGGGGCCCTTTCCGCTGTTTTGCGACGGTTGTCGCTTCCTTCTCAAATCCCGCTCCGGACAGTAGATTCCGACGTCCTGTCTCCTCCCGTGGTGCGTCCTGTATTTGGTGGCGCAGAAAGTTCGGCGGCGGCCTTCCTTTATTTTTCATTGTTTGCAACTTTACGGTCCGGGCGAAGAATAGTTCCATTCGCTGTAAGCGATCGCGGGATATTACGCCGTGCCAGCGATAAGCCGGTCACGGCATTTCATCCCACGCGACGCGTGCGGCTTTCAACATTCGATTACATTTCGAGTGTTCGCGGTCGTCGCGGTGTACGTTTGCAGTTGCCGCGCAAGCTTATTCCCATTACAGATCCGATTCGGCGTGAGATACTCGGACTCATCCCCCTGATGCAGCGGCGAATAGATTCATATCAACAGCCGGATGTGCCGAAGACATGAGCGCTCCGCCGGTTTTAGAGCGCCCGACATGTTCCGGCCCTGTCAAACGCATGGTCAAGCGTGTCTCCGGCCATGCTTCTCATTCGCTGCTTGCCGGTCGTTCCATGCGACCGAGCTGGGCGGAATGGCTTGTGCCGGAAGTCTTTCATTGTTATGTTGCATCCCGCGATCGTTTGTATCGTTTCCTTGCGCGTCAGGAAACAGATCTTCAATACTGGTTTATTCTCTCGCCGGGCGATATCTGGGATTATCCGATGCTCCCGATTTCTTCGCCCGACATTTTGCCTGAGCGGCTTGCCGTTATTCGCGGATCGCTGGCACCTGGAAATCTTTCCCTGCCCGTGGACACATTCGGCCACTTTGTTGCCAGCAATGAACGTTTTGAAGCGACGTTCTCGGAATTTCCAATCGGTCGTGCGGCGAAGGATGTTTTGCGGATCGCCTTTCCAGAAGTCCGGTCGAATGCACCCGGAAAAACCGGAATGGAAAAGATGGCATCCTTGCCGGTGGCCGTTTCTCACCGATTCAGGCCGTTCGAATATCAGAACATGTGGCGTGGACTACCTGATAAGCGCATTTCTGCTCCTGAAATGCCAACTGCCCATTCTTATGGGAAGTTGCGATCGATAAGCGAGGGATTTGAAGTATTGAGTGGAGCCAGCGCCACCGAGAGGCTGGCATTTTCGCCGGATTGTCTGAAACACTCGTTTTGTATTGCCATCGGCGCTCGGGAAAGGATAACGCATGTTGTTCCCGCGCCGGATTTGCCGGCAACTCGAATTCTGAATGAAGTTCACATTACATCCGCGCTTAGTCGAGCCGGGGCGGGCCGGCTGGCTTTCACTTCTTTCGATCGTGTTCCCCGCAATCTGGTTTTCCGGCAAATCCGATACCACATGAATATCGATGTTCCTCCACAGCGGGATTCAATTTACACTCCACGTGTCGTCTCTGGTCAGCACCCGTTTTCAGTTCTATGTCGCCGCAGTTATATGGCTGTTCGCAGGCTTCGCACCTTGCGTTTGTCAGCTGGATTTCTCAGAAACCCTATCGTAACGAGGTGGTCAGCCCCGAATCCGGAACTTCTCATTCCGGATATTGTCTGGCCTCCCAAGACACAGCCAGGATGGGGACGCCTCGGAGAAGCGACCGGGTTCCCCGCTCTTCTTTTCGAAGCTTTGCCAGCCCCTTTCGCACGCATTTCCGATCCCAGGAATCAACCCGGATGTGCTCTTGAATCTTCGGAAACAGAACGATTTCGTCTTGATCTCACGCTTCCGGCGCAGAAAATAATTTCGCCTCCCCGGGAGCACGCTCGTCCGCGCTTACGTACAACCACGACCGAGAAAAGGCAACGTGAATTTCGAGGTGAGATTGCCACGCGTACTCGTCTTTCACCGCTCCCGCTCGTAATGAGAACGAGGCCGCACGCTCAGGAGTTTGCCGCTCCGAGCTATTCTCAGCCGCAGATTCCCGGCCAGACGGCCATGTTGTTGCCGCCTGTCCGGTTTATTATGCTTGTTTTTCATGGACATCCCGCCCCGATTATTCCGGCCATGCCGCGTCGCGCGCGGGAATCGCGTCGTGATGAACCAAATCGTCGGCGTTCAGTGACTTTGCTCAACAAGCGCTTATCGTCGCTTCGAGAGTATCGACTGACACTTGCCGATGGCGTACCTGAGCTTCATGAGCCATTTCGGTGGACCTTCAGAAGAATCAATGCTCGTCGAACAACATTCGATATGGCGTTCCAGCGGCTCAGTCCGGTTTTTTCCTTTCCGGAGGCGGGGCCGGGAGCTCAGGTTGTTCGCTGTCTGGATAGCGAGATCAGTTCTACGGTATCGACGATCGCTTTCCTGAGCCCACATAGTTGCCCCGCCCTGGAACGCCTTGTCTTCACTGCCTCGCGGCTTGATTTTAATCCGCCATGCCCACCGAAAAACGTAGTTTCGCCGTCGTCCGCTGCTACGCCGATATGGGAATTCGCGGTCCGGGAGGATATTGCAAATCCGTTGCCGCCATTTCCGTTCGGATTTGCCGCCATCAGAGAACGTATCGACCCTGTCATACTCTTTGCTTCAAAACCGGAATTGTCAATAAAATATCCGTCTCCGGCAGCTATTTCCAGGCCTGGAGCTATTCTCATAAATTGTTTTCTGCGACACAGATCGCCTACGAACCTGCGTTTCCCGCGGAGATGGGTCTTTCCGCAACGTTCTATTTTTGCGATTATCGATGCAACCATGTCCTGGCGTGATCGCATAAGTGTCGACGACAAGCGCGCACTTACGCCATTTCAGCCGCCGCATCCTGCGCGATTTCTTCCGGAAGTTTCCGGAGACGCTTTGCAGGTCAGTCTGCCGGTGAGTTCGGATGACGTGGGAAGGAATGTTGCGCTAGGTTTTCCGGCGCCGATGCATAATTTCACGGAAAAAACATATCCGTCATACCGCGAATTATCCCCTGTAGGTATATCGATTGCCTTCGAGCCCCAAGGCTGTTTTGATCTGTGCCCGGACGAGCGAATCATCGTAAGGTCCGGCATTATTTCCCTTTTTGCCGCTCCTTTTGTTGTGGGCACTGCGTTCGAAGCGGCAGGACAGCCGTGGACATTATATCCATCGGAAATTTCGGCTCATGATCCTGATTGGGCGGCAACCGTTGCTCCAGTGCATTACATGTCGGGGCGCAAAGATTTCGGCGGGCCCGGCGGTCCCGCCCTACCAGAACAAACACGCGTGGTTAATTTCGGCGGGCCCGGCGGTCCCGCCCTACCAAAGCGGGCGTCGGTGTTTACGATGTTTGAGGGAAGCATGTTTTCGAGGGGCACTGCCGACGATTTTGTCGCCCGCTTCCGACCGTTGCGATTTCCGTGGCAGCCGGATTTCGTGCGCATTCGACCGCTTATTGATGTTTTTCCGGATATATCCGAAATCTCGGAATTATCACTTGTCGAGTCCGATCTCGGGGAGGATATTCGTCTGGGCGAGCTTCGGTTGACAGCCGATCCTCCTCGCGCCGCTCCGGAAGACCATAAAGGAAACATGCTCGTAGCCCATGGCGAATCACCGAAATTTCCGCCAATGATGAATTTATCCCCGGAAGCGTTGGTTCAGCAAGGCCTGGAAGATGTTCCTGTTCCCGGAATGTCATCTCCGACCCTGCTTGCCATGTGTTTTCCGGATATCGATGGGAAGCCTTTCGAAGAGCGTCTCGTTTTTTCTGTTCCCTCTTTTAACAATGTTTCGAAGATACATGCCGCAAATAAAACCATGCCGATCACACAGTATACATGCGCACTCCCGGACGATCACAAGGAACGCTCATTTGTCAGACTTACAAACGAACCGTTAGTGAATGTTGCCAGTCATCGCCGGTCTTCCTGTGGCCCGTTCCATCCACCGGAAGAGTATTATTTTCCGCGGTTTATTATAGAGCCGGTTCATTTTTCACTTCTGCTGCCGCCAGGGCGTGCCAACCGTGTGGCGATGAAATCGGTTTCTCAGCGCCTTGTAAGAATCGGACGTTTCCGCACTTCTTTCGTCTTTTCTTTCGGTGTTGTGCGCAGTCGGCTCCATGAAATCAGAATCGACAGGAAGAAGCCGGTGGAGACGGAATTTCAGCTTTCCCAGATCAAGCGTCCAGCGTCTTTTGAGCTGCCCGGAACGACACTTCCTGAAATTGCACCGGTTATGCGCGCCATCATGCCCGGTCAGAAATTTATAGTCAAATCAGTTTTGTCCGGAATGTTCCCGCAAAAAAATATCTTTCAGAACCTTGACTTCATGATTTCACATGATCGCCGGGAAGCCCCACTGCATCCGGAACATATTGAATTATCGCGTCTGCTTCCGATGCGCCGCCATGAAGAAGCCCGAATAAGCCTTTCCGGACAGCCAATCTTTTCCAATGATTCGAGTGGGTCGGGAACTGCGATTCGATTTCCTTATCCCCGACCGGTCGTCGTCGGTCAGAGAACTGACGAGTTTCGTCCGATTCATCTCCCGGAATGGATCGAACCCGAACCTGTGTCGCGGCATTTGTTTTCCGACATTGCATTTTCCATAGAATGCGATTAACCAAACAGACGATTAGCAAAGAAGCCTAAATATTCACGGATCTTTGCAAAGCGAGATTCCTCACATACGGTCAAAATGACAAACATTGCTGTCATTTCGACCGAAGGGAGAAATCTAAACCAAACGGGTAGCATTCTTTGCTAATCATGACCACACATAATTTAATCATACTGGATTTGTTAATCATGCTTACGTCCATCCAGTGCTTCTCGGATTACCAGGGCAAGTTCGCTCTTCGTCAGGGGTTTGGTACAGTAGGCTTTGATTCCTATTGATTTGGCTAATTGTTCCGTATCGGG
>JADFYG010000085.1 GCA_015233155.1 Candidatus Rifleibacteriota bacterium | reverse complement strand
CGGTTATTAGCCCGTCCACCATTCTACTACCTCCTGCATATTCTCTCGTACCTCACACCCTTAACCCCCCCCAAACGCGGATGTCGCTCAGTTTTTCTGCTTCCCATAGTTTCAGATTCTCTTCCATCCCTCAAACCTAAAACCCCACCAAAACGGGGATTGCGACTTGTCTCGATAATCATTGTGTGACACCTCCATTTTTGTGCTCAAACCTATAACCCCACCAAAACGGGGATTGCGACCTCGGTCTCCGGCTTTGTGTTTTCGTTTGGACTAATCGAACTCAAACCTATAACCCCACCAAAACGGGGATTGCGACAGCATTCAATGTTATATGCACAAAGATTATCCACACAAAAAACTTTGAAAAAATTTGAACGATGAGCGGGGCAGTGGCTTATACTATCCATGAACAGGCAATTTGCCGCAAATATAAATTCTGATGTTTGAGGAGTCCCAATAATGCCTTGCAGGATCGAAAACCTTGCCCTGCTGATCGGCTCCAACCCCTTACCAAATTTCATTGTCGCGAAGATGCTTAAACCCAAACGAATCAGAGGTTATTATTCGGCTCAGACAAAAATTGTATGGGAACGACTGAAAGAATCTATTCAAAGAGATCTTCAGCTCAAAACCACTGATTTCGAAAATGTCGAGCTCTCTGATCCTAATGATACGAGAAAGATCAAAAACGAGGCGTTAAATCTGAGCTACTGGCATCTGAATTACACAGGCGGAACCAAGACAATGTCTGCCTTTATTTACCATCTCTTCCGAGAATCAAAAGGCTTCGAGACAGCTTCCTATCTGGATGATCATGATCCGGCCAAAGCCTGTCTTCGCTTTGACAACGGGACCAACGAAGCCGTGGATGTCGCAATTGACATGGTAACATTTGCTTCATTGCACGGTTTTACACCACCGACAGATTCCGCGCATGGTTCGGCGGAAGGCGGCCCATCTGAAAAAGACGCCCTCGCAATTGCCGAAAAGGTACTTTCTGACGAGCAGCTGAAAAATCGAGTATTTTTATACTCTAAAGACAATAGAGACAATAAGGACAATAGTCCGGTGGCTCTCGTCGATAAGCTCGTCGTTAATTTTCGTGATTTTCCAAAAGAACTCCCCGAATCGTGGAAAGAATGGCTTCCCGTTATCGGTTTACCCGAGTCGTGGAAAGAATTATCCAGCAAGAAGAGAGAGAGATGGTCCAAGTTTTTCTCGGGAACCTGGTTGGAGGAATACGTAAAAGGTCTCCTGAAGCCAATGAATGGCAATCATTTTCTCGACTCAGGGATTCATTATTTTTTCCCGGGTGACAAAGCATCAATCTTTGAACTCGATGTGGTAATTATTCGCAAGCATAGACTGTATGCAATTTCATGCACCACTGATGCTTCGGTGAATCTCTGCAAATCAAAAGGCTTCGAAATTCTCCACAGGGTTCGGCAACTTGGTGGCGACATGGCCAGAGCGGGTCTGTTATGCTTTCTCAGTGATGAAGAATGCAGGAATAAAATAAAAAAGCCGATTCGTAAAAACTGGGATGCCCCGACGGATATCGAAGTATGGGGAATAGATTCTCTTCAAAGCTGGCATGAAGACCTGAAAAATGGTTCCATTCCGGCACAACTTAAAGAATGGCTCGATAAGGAGAATAATTAGATTATGCCTGTTCTGACAATGCTGGATACGGTTGCGATTCAGCGATTCATCTTTTCTTCAAATCGTCTCAAAGACATTGTTAACGCCTCACGGATGGCAGAGCAGTTCATGAGCAGGGACGAAATTTCCCGGTTCGTGGAATCACAGGACAGGAACATTATTTTCGCTGCCGGCGGAAATGCTCTGCTGAGGTTTTCCAATTTGTCCGAAGCGCGTAATTTCACCACGCGGTTTTCCAGAAAAATGATCGACACGATTCCGGACATCGAATTTGTCGTCAAACACCTGGAATTTCGCGAAGGTACTGCTGCGGAAACCATCAAACAGATGCAAAAAGAGATAAATCTGGAAAAAACCCGCCGCATGCCGTCTGTTCCGCTTCTCGGATTAAGTGTTACAGAGATTTGCTCGCAAACAGGCCTTCCGGCAAGCGTTCACGATGATCGCGATGGTTGTATTCATACCTCAGTCGCTGCACGGCGTGATGATAAACTTCAGCGGCAGACCGAAGAGAGATGGCGGCATCTTCTTCCCTGCCGGGAAAACAATGAGCCGGGACTTTCATATTCTGACCAACTCGATAATATAGGTCGAACCCATGGCGACACCAGCCTGATAGGTATTATTCATGTCGATGGAAACGGTGTCGGAAAGAAAATAGAAAAGTGGCTGAATTCATGTCGCAACAAGCCGGATGAAGACGTTTTCATGGAGTATGCAGCCATTTCCGGGGGATTAGCCGAACTTGCAAGTTCCGCTTTGCGGAAAACGATTGAGCGTCTGGCTCTCAACATAATCGGAGACAAGATCTGCTCCGGACATTTCCTCGGTTTTTCCCTGGCGTCGAAAGACAGCAGAGACCTCATTTTGCCGCTTCGACCGATTCTTTGCAGCGGCGACGACATTACGCTCGCTTGTGATGGCAGGCTGGCTCTTTCTGTAGCCAGGATACTGCTCGAACACTTTGATCGGAGTTCGGTAAAGCATCTCGGCAATATAAAAGCCTCGGCCGGAGTCGCCATCGTCGGTGCTCACTCACCTTTCAGCAAGGCTTATAATATGGCGGAAGAATTATGCGCCTCCGCTAAAAAATTCCTGAGAGATGAAGACCTGCAAGACCAATCAGCCATGGACTGGACGCTTGAAACCTTTTCATCCGGTGAAGGGGCATTGGAAGCCCGTGATAGGCTGTACAAGACCTCCCGTGGGGAGACTTTAACTCAGCGACCATATCTGCTCAACGGGGCAGGTAAGTGGGAACACCAATCAGTGGCATGGCTTTTCGATAATGTTATTCATTGTTTTCAAACCGAATGGGAAGCCTTTAGAAACAAGGTTAAACAGATTCCGGAAATAACCCGTCAGGGCCCCGAAGTCGTTCAACAGACTCTCGGAAAATGGAAGGCTGTGAATCCCGGGCTTCGCTTCCCAGGGGACATTCCGGAAACCGGATTCGAAAATCAAAGAACCTGCCTGGTCGATGCCGTTGAATTGAACGATATATTTCTTCCTATTGAAGGAGGCCAATCGTGACCTGCGATACACTGAGTATTGAACTGCTTTCTGATTCAACATTCGGAACCGGCCGGGGAAGCCCGGGAGAGGTAGATGTAGACATTGTGCGTGATGATCAGGGATTGCCGATGATCCCGGGAAAAATCATTCACGGCCTGTTGAGAGATGAATGGTTCGCCATGGAAAGCGTTTTCCCGGTCATGACTCCGCTTGCGGGGCGCGTGCTGGGTGTCGAACGCGATTTGCAGGAGACATCCATTCTTCGGATCGGCAACGCAAGACTCTCACCAGATGTCCTGGACTGTTGCGAATTCGCCTGCGGAAGAAACAATCGTATGTCGGGAGATCTCCTCTTTCTTGCGCTCACGGGTATTCGCTCGCAAACAGCTGTGGATCACGAAACCGGCGTGCCGGAACGGACCACGCTCAGGCAGTCGAGGGTTTCCCGTTCAGACTTGATATTTTACGCGCCTCTGACGTGGTTGAATACGCCCACCAAAGACGAAATGATGCTTTTGGCGCGTTTGTCCATGGCGGTTAGACATGCAGGCATCGGACGTACCAGGGGACGAGGACACATTCGCTGCAGCATCGACGGGAACCCGGACCTGACGAAACAGCTGGCGCGACTCCAGGAGGCCGCGGCATGATCAGATTTGTCGAATATACATTGGAACTCAATGCACCTGCAGTCATTCACGCAATCGGCGGAGACCCGAACTCAGCCTCGACCATGAGATATATTCCGGGGTCGATGGTTCGCGGGGCAATTGCCGGAATTCTCGGCGACCCGGATTCCAGCCCGCGGATTCAAACCTTATTTCATTTGCTCATTCTTTCCGGCAAAGTGCGTTTTTTGAATGCTTATCCGGCTCGGTCCGCACTGCGTTCGCTGCCTTCCCCGACATGTTTCAGAATTGCCAAGGGAGCTCAGACCAGCGAACTGGAAGTCATAGATCTTTCCGGATACGGGCACGGGGATTTTCCGGAAGAGTCTCTGAAACGGTTTCCTGATCCTTTTTTCGAGTTGTCTGTGAGTCCTGTGCGTGTGAAAGTCCGCACAGGAGTGTCATTCCATCATCAGCGCGATCGGCAGAAGGGACGGGCATGGCAGGAAAAAGGAACGGTGTTTTCCTATGAATATCTTCAGGAGGGCCAGACATTTGCCGGAGTGATTGGCGTAGAAGGGCCGGATGAAAATAGTATAAGAAAAACGATCGATGAACTGAAGAAAACTTCGGAAAAACGCCCCGAATTGTGGCTCGGGAGATCGCGACGGGCACAGTATGGAGGGGCAGCTGCACTGAAGATAAATCCGGAGGCACTTCTGCAGCGGGAAGTGAAGAAAACCACAGGAGTGTTGAAAGGAGCTATTGCAGGAGATTCGCTGTTTCGGATTCTATTTACGGCTGCCGCAGTGATTCGGGATCCGGTTTCCGGACAGATCGATCCGGCGGCCATCGGAAGAGTAGTTAACGAAAAGTTCGGTGGTCGCGTATCTGTCGAAGAAGTTTGGCTGGATTTCGATATAGCGGCCGGTTATAACCGGAAATGGGGTTTGCCTGTAGTTCAGTCAGCAACGTTGAAAGCCGGGACCATGCTGAAACTTCGGGCCGTTAAGGAAATTTCCGAGGCCGACTGGCTGGCGATCGAAACAGCCGGCATCGGGGAGCGGCGAACTGAAGGCTTCGGCGCCATGATCTTCCTTCCGGGCGAGACGCCAAAATCATTCACCGTGAATAACTCTGAGAAGCCGCGTTCAAACATGGCATGGCCAGCTCAGGTTCCATCCCTGATACAAAGAATGCAAAAGGATATTCTCCGCCGCGAACTCGGCCGGATATCTGCCGAGCAGGCTTTTGCGCTGGCGGGCAAGGCTGATGAGCGAAGCATTCCGTCCGGAAGTCTTCTCGGCCGCCTGAGATTGCCGTTTCGCAAGTCTGGCGAAGAAGCGATAGAGACATTAAAAACATGGCTTGGTGATGGAGATCATGCATTGAAATCGACCGCGAAAAAGCAGTTGTCACGGTGTCGACTCGATGGTGAACTCATGTTTTCATCATGGTTGTCAGAATCGGTAAACAGGGATGCCGGTCATGTCCTTAGGGGGTTTCAGCTGGATCGTGTCTGGACAGACTACACGATGAATGATCCTGAATTTGCCCGAAACTGTGGAAAAGAAATCCTCGGGGAAATCCGCGCAATCTTCATCGATGCAGTTCTGGCAGGTCTCGCCCGAAGGAAACGACAGTCGAAAGGACAAAACGAATGATTCAGGATAATCAGTCGAACAAGCGGACTCCAATTTGTCGATGGGTTGTGACTGCCGGGTTGAGACTTGTAACGGCCGCTCATTTTGGCGGGCCAAATCCCGACGATCGGGTAGATATGATCTTACTGAGAGACCTTGATTCGGGAAACTTCATGTTGCCGGGCGCATCAATGGCTGGCGCACTGAGATCTGCATTGAACGACGTTTCGACAGGTTATCGGCAATCCTGTATCTCTTCCACTGATCATTTGTTTGGTGGCGGGCGTCGCGATGATGACGGCGATCAAAGCCCGCTGTATGTATATGACTGTATCTGTGAAAACGCCGGGTCTGCTCTGCGGGATGGCGTTGCCATCTCTCCGGAGGGGATTGCGAAAGACAGGGCAAAGTTCGACTACGAGGTCATTCCGGCAGGTGCAACGTTTCCGCTCAGATTCGATCTTCATGTAGACCGCGACGGACCTTCGGAAGAAGCCCTGCTATCAGAACTTTTCACCGCTTTAAGATTATTGGAGAAGGGTGAAATCCCGCTTGGGGCAAAGAAGACCCGGGGTCTGGGGCGTTGTCTCGCGACGAACTGGCGGCTCAGACGATTCGATCTTACGACACAAAAAGGCTGGGCGGAATGGCTGGGCTTCGATGCGCGGAATCAGGTTAATTCTTTTGCAATGCAACCGCAAGAATCAATTGAAGACGCCTTTAAATCCAGCGGGCGCGTTCCTGGCGTTATGAATAATGACAAGAGAACGTTTTTCTCTGTTTCCACGGACGCGATTATAGACGGGAGCATGCTTATTCGAAGCGCCGGAAGTGCTCCTGAAGATCCTGATATGGCGCAGTTGAGCGAAAACGGTCATCACATTGTTCCAGGTACATCTATCGCGGGTGTTCTCCGGAGCAGGTGTTTGCGAATTCTGAAATCCATGGGAACCACTGATCTGCTTTCTGAAAAAATTGTCCGGGAAATATTTGGAACTGATCAGACCGCGAACATGAACTATAAGGGAAGTGCCTCGAGATTGCGGACCATGGAAACAGCCATTACTGACGGGCCTGTCGATCTCATCATCAATCGAATCAGGATTGACCGGTTTACTGGCGGTGTCGTTGAGAACGCTCTTTTCGATCAAAAACCGGTTTTTGGAGGAAAAATTCACATCGAACTGCGTCTTTTCGCACCCAGCTCGCATGAAAAAGGATTATTAATGCTCCTGTTCAAGGATCTCATTACAGGAAATATTCCCATTGGCGGAGAATCTTCCATTGGCCGAGGTCGACTCAAATCAGGAGGAAAAGTGGATCTACTCGAAATGACTCAGGGCAAGGAGATTCCTGATAGTTGGAATCCTGAAGAGAAAGCTCCCTTGGCTCTTCAAGAGAGACTCAATTCATTTGTCGGAGATCTGAAAGCGTATATTGCGAAGGAGGCCATGGTATGAACAGCCTGGAAAGAGAAAACCTTCCCGCAGGTTGCATTATCACACCACTTTCACCTTCAGATTGCGTGAAAATGATCGGGGATATTAGTTCCGGAAAACGTCCTTCGTCTGCCAGTAAAGATGAATCATGGCTGCTTGCCCACTGCGACGACGGGGTAGTTTGGGGGCATGCTGAACCAGATAATGAACGGCTTCATTTGTCATGGGAGGCCTTCGCTGGCATTTCTCCGGCGATCAAAACTGAGCGACTGCAGTCATTAAGGTTGTTCTGTCATAATGCTGAAATACTCATCTGGAAGGCGGAAAACGAGTTTCGTGGCCGTTTGCTGATGGATGCTCCCGTGAGTGACGAGTCCATGAAACCTTTGCGCAGGTCGGTTTGCCTGCTTGGGACCCGGGTGGTGAGCACCAGTAAGGGCTTTTCGCTGCTGGAAGACAAAAACGGTTCACGTCATGCGCCTCCCCTCAACGTGACTTTTTGTGACCGACCTGGAGAGGCTGGACGCATAAATATACTCGATTACTTTTCGAAAGACGATGAATCCGGAAAAATCCGGATCTCGGCGAGCCGCCTCTCATCACTGGAACAGGGAGATGATCGATGATTCCGAAGCATAATAACCCGACAAACCCTTCTGCAACTGCGATTGCACCATATAATTTTGTCCCTCTGCCAGAAAAAATTCTGATTCCTGATGAATCATCATCTTCGGCTTTGAAATATTCTGGTGAGATCGATCTCAGCATCAAAACGGAGACGGATTTGTATGTGAGATGCGGAGTGAGGCCGGGCCAGGAAAAATCTGAAAACCCCTTTAAAAACCCCTTCAGACAGGAATTCTTCCATCGCGGGAATCCCGAACTGCCCGTCATTCCGGGCAGTTCTTTCCGGGGGATGTTGCGAAGCCTGGTGGAAATACTTTCATTCAGCCGAATGGCGGATGGTTTTTTCTCAGACCAGAAGTTGAACTACAAAAAACCTAACAGTAGCAAAAAGGCGGAGTCGCAATATTCGATAGGTGATCACGTGAGTTATGAAGATTCCAACCCTGATACTGCGGATTTTACTCAGAATCTTTTTGGCCGCGTAACAAATGGCAAGGATGAGAAATGTATTCGTGGTCGCGTCAGTGTTGGTGACTTCCCCTGGGAATCTTCCGGAAATGGAAGTATCTTCCATGAAAATGATGGCCGGAGAGTTCCCCAAATATTGAGTGGGCCAAAGCCGGCATCGTTTCAGATGTATCTTACACAACCATCCGGGAAGAAAGGGATGCTTTATTGTTGGGATACTGGAAAAGAGGAATCCGTCGTGCGCGGTTTTAAGAGATACTGGATTAAAACTGAGTCGAAGTCATATGTCACCGAAGCTATTGGCAAGAACGATACGCAACATACAATAATGCGACCGGTAAAGCCGGGGAATACCTTCGGCGGGAGAATTACCTTCACTGATCTTTCGCTCGAAGAAATTGGTGCGTTGATGGTCGCTCTCGAACCGGGGGATGAATTGCGTCATCAGATTGGTATGGGAAAACCCCTTGGAATGGGTGCTGTGAAAATCACATTGAAGAGTCTCTCAATATTAGATCCTCAAAAACGATACGGTTCATTCTTTGACGAATCCGGCAATATTGAAGCCGGACTCATGATCGATGTGGATATGAAAAACAAGACAAAGAAGGCTTTTGAAAACCTCATACTGTCGCACTTCAAGAAGATTGAACCTAATTTCAGGCAGAGCTTTTGGCTTATACCACGTCTTGCCGACCTGCGAACCATGATGGACTGGAATACTCCTGTTGCGGCGAACAAAACGGAGTATGTTCGAATAGGGAAAGACGGTCAGGAGCGCCAGTGGAAAGATCGATATGTTCTTCCGACCCCGGGAGGAGTTCGCAACCCGGCAGCACCACAGGGAGCTCAGGGGAATGGCGGTGGACATAAAAACAGAAGTGGTAGTCAAAGACCCGTTCCAGTTACGGTTCCAGTTCCCCGACAGGCGCCGCCTCCGGTGAAGGGGCCGGTTGCAATTGCGACTGGACAGCCGGACAAACAGGGAAAGCTGAAAAAGAGTTCTGACGGTGTGTGGACGGCCGAGTTTGAAGGGGATTCCAGACCGGTAGTGGTTGGCTTCAGTGACCCGAAGATGAAGGAATCTCTGAAAGAAGGAACGATAGGGCTCTTCTACATAAGGGAAGCAAATAAAAAGTCTATTACTGCTCGTTTAGACAAACTGCTGAAATAAATGTAGTAAACATTATTTCATTGAGTAAGAATGCGAACAGTAACCCCGGCGGTACATCCGACGGGGTACTGTTCGAGAAAGGTGTCTTTGTGATCGATTTACCCCACCAAAACGGGTATTGCGACTACGCACCATCGATCTTTTAGACTTTCCCACGGCTTCGGGTGCCCGGCTACTTGCAACATGCGACAACAGCGCCAAAAATCATCAGGATCGCGGGGGTAATTGATCGGCACTGCCTTCTGTGGATATGCATCTGAACAGGATATACGCCATAAAACTCGACGAAAGCCCCGTATCGTCACTCGCATACCAAGCATCAATCCCGTGCAGGAGTAGCGGTAGCGTTCGGCCGTTCTATTTCCGCGATGATCGAATTTGTCGCCGCAATAATAGAATTTAGATGTTGTCGAGCGCCAACACCCTTAACACCTTGTTTACATAGTGCACCGAGGATATCTTTAACCAACGTCATTTGATTCATGCAACTTTCTCCTTCGCTTGTTTTCTTGACTTTATATCATTTTGTAGTTACATTATATTCGTGAATTACGAATGGGACGAATCAAAACGGGCGCTGAATCTACATAACCACGGCGTTGACTTCATGGCTGTTCACGGTTTTATGTGGGAGTGGGCGTTAATCACGCCAGACCTCCATGCCGAATATGGCGAGGCGCGATTTATGGCCGTCTCGTTCATTGGCGACGACCTTTTCACACTGGTCTACGCCAATCGAGGAGAGTCCATCAGGGTCATCAGCTTGCGACAATCTACAAATGAGGAGAAGCGACTTTATGCAAAAGACACTCAATAAGCCGATCGTTCGAATGAACACACCCGAAGAAGAAGCCAGAATACAAGCCGGCATCGCTTTTGATCCGGACAACCCTGAACTTACGGAAGATGACTTCAGGCGGATGCACCCGGCTTCCGAAGTCTGCCCTGAAATCGTTGCAGCATGCCGTAAAGGTCGCGGACCGAATAAAGAGCCTACGAAAGAGCCGATAACGCTTCGGCTATCTCGAGAAGTTCTCGACTTCTTTCGATCAACGGGACCAGGATGGCAGACACGCATCAATGATGCTCTGCTCGAATTGGCGAGAAAGAAGTCTGCGTAATCGTTTATGCCGCTTTTGCCTCCCGTGTTTTCATTGCTTCTATCGCTCTCACTGCTGGAAAGTGCTGGTCCTCGCCGATGGTTCCGCATTTTGTGCAGCGCAGCCTCGAATATTCGTGTTTGTGGCTCAAACCTATAACCCCACGAAAACGGGGATTGTGAAATCTTTTTTGCTGCTGTTGCCGATGCTTGCTTGAAATTGCTTTCAATGAGAGTTAGCATTAACGCATGGTAGACAATGATCGTCCTTATAAATAGGTGTTTTCACATCCCGAAATAGACCATTCGTCGATTAATAACGATGACGGAAATGGAACCTTTGTAAACCGATTGCTTTATTCCTTCCAACATGGGCATATAATTGAAAGAAATCTTAATGGGAGAGTTAATATGAGCAATTCATCAGTAATGATTTGCACTGTTGGAGGGTCACATCAACCGATCGTTAAAGCGATAACTGAGAGAAAGCCTTCGTTTGTGTGTTTTGTCTGCTCTGCAAAGGATCCGGAGACCGGAAATGCCGGTTCGGATCAACAGATTCTCGGGAAGGGAAACGTCATCAAGGCAAATCATGGAGACGCAAAACCGACCCTTCCAAATATCCCGACGCAGACTGGCCTTTCGGAGACTGATTTCGAGATCGCGATCATTCCGACCGATGATCTCGATGGGGCTTTTGCAATTTTACGGCGTAAGATCAGCGATCTGTATGTTCGTTTTCCCGGTCGCGAACTTATCGCGGACTACACGGGGGGCACCAAGACAATGACGGCCGCTCTGGTGACAGCGGTTCTGGAATCCGAAAAAACGAGCCTTGCCCTGGTCACCGGCAATCGTACGGATCTCGTAAAAGTCCGGAATGGCACGGAATATGCCGCCGAGGCCTCAGTGGAAGGAATTCGGATCTCCCGGGGCATGAAAACTTATCTTGGCTCCTGGAAAAGATTCGCATATGATGAGGCGTTTGACGGTCTGAGCGGAATAACGCCTCCCGGATTGGTAAATTTAAGACAACGCTTATTCATGGCACGGGACATTTCAAACGCTTTTTCCTGCTGGGATCGCTTTGACCATCCCGAAGCCCTTCGTTTACTGGATGTCTATCGGCCGCGAGTTGCCAAATGGTGGCCCGACCTGTTTCCGACTATTCAGGTTTTGACCGGCAACGGTGAAGCGACGGAGCCTGCCCGGTTGTTCGATCTGTGGCGAAATGCCCAGCGACGCGCGGCACAAGGGCGTTTTGATGATGCCGTGGCCAGAATATACCGCCTCCTGGAATGGACAGCTCAATGGCTTCTGAAAACCCGCTGTCAGATTGAAACGTCCGACATACCACCCGAAAAAATTCCCGAGGGGATCTTAGTTATCCCCGATCATGCCGGAAAAAGAAAGGCCGGTTTGTTTGTCGCCTGGAAAATGGTTGAAAAATGGGTTACGAGCGAGTCATCCGACTTCTTTAAGAAGAACCAGAAAATACTTTTTGGGTATCTCGAAATGAGAAATACATCCATTCTTGCCCACGGCTTTAGCCCGCTTGCCCGTGACGATTGGCAAAAGTTTTCCGTCTGGTTTGAGGAAAACTTTATCCCAATGCTGATCAGCGAAGCCAAAAGGGCCAGAGTCAACCGCATTTTTAGTCAGCTTCCGGATTCCTTTCCTGAAGTTGATGGCTGAATATATAGGTAACATTCGTTAACCTTTTATCCATATACGATTAACCATTTAACATCAACCATTGGCCGTGTCTCAAGCAACTCTATGGTAACATGTCCCGGTAAATGTATTTCTAATGCCAATCTGATAGAAATGCATTTGCCTGGCATTTTTTTTGAACCACCGCCCATGAGAAGGCTTTCATAAATTATCGTTCAGATTTGAAAATTATCTTGCTTAATAAAAAGGAACAAATTAACATTGCACATCGGACTGTCGACGGGTAACCAAAGAGCCCGGGACATATCCTGGATGCGTGCCTGTTCCCACATCTGCGTCGTCAGGAGAGGACCGTGAAGTATCTTGAACTGCTTGTGGAAATCCATCCGAGCCGCACACTCACTTTTCCGCAGAATCCTGTTAATACCTTGCGCGGAGCCCTGGGCTACCAGCTAAAACGCGTCGTCTGTTTCCAGCGGAATCGACAGGAAACGGGCTGCAGAGGCTGTCTGGCAAAGCGCACCTGCGCTTATGCCACGAATTTTGAAACAGCCGCTGGCGATGGAAACAAATTTGTTGCCGGCGGTGGCGGCGATTCTCCTCACCCATTGGTGTTAGGTGCCGATTTCAGCGGGCCGCGCATCTGTCAGCCCGGCGAGAACGTCTCTTTTCGCTTCACATTGTTCGGCCGTGCGATAGAAACCCTGCCATTCATAACCCACGCTCTCCGGGAGGTATGCGATCATGGCCTGTCCCGTGAACTGGTTCCGTGCGGGCTGAATGGCATCATCGACGCCGTCACCGGGCAACGCTTGTATGATCCGGCGACTCATTCGCTGCAGCCATTCACGGCCCGGGATATCGAAGTTGCCGAACCCACCGGGTTCAGGAATGACGTCATCGAACTCACTCTGCTGTTTGACACTCCGACTTCGTTTAAAGACAAGGCCAGCGGCAAGATCGTCAATCGCCCCGATTTTCATCGTATTGTCCGTTCGATTCTGCGTCGTCACAGCGCCATGATCGCTCTCGACGGGTTGCCTTCGCCGACATGGGACTACGGCTCCATCATAAGACAGGCCGAAGCTGTCAGGCTGGTTGGCAGTCAGCTTGAAACAGTCTTCTGGGAACGAGTTTCCAGCCGTCAGCATCAGCGGACCACTTGGGGCGGAATACTCGGGAAAGCCACATACCACGGTGATTTGCAGCCATTCCTGCCTCTGTTGCGTGTTGGCGAGCTGTTGCACGTCGGTCGGGGAACTATTTTCGGTCAGGGCTGTTTTCGCATAGGAAAATTATCGGCCTGTGAGGAGTTTTCGGGGGATCGGCCAACCATACCGGATGTTCTGTGCAATGCGCCTTTTGCCGGCCATCCGGACTCTTCAGAAATTCGCTTGCCCGACAGTCACACGTGATTAACGCCGGGTGTGCGCGTCTAAACCATATTCTGTATCGTCACGTGCAATTTTCAACTGTATATTTCATAACCCGACGGTGATCGGGGTTTTATTGCCCGTTATTTATCACACTGTTAGCACGACTCAAAATTTGAAAGGATGGACAACATGAACGACACCCTGTTAAAAGTCTCTCTGGCAGGATTTCTTCATGACATCGGCAAGTTTGCCCAGCGGGCGCATAACCCCACAACGCCTGAAGGGGAGCTCGGCCTTGGCTTCTTCCCCGATAAATCATTCATCGAAAATCATTCGCCTCTGTTCCTGCCGTCTTACAATGGCCGAATGACCCATCAGCACGCAGTTTTTACTGCGGCATTCATCGATCATCTGGCGAAAATCCTCCCAAATGTATTCAGTCGCCCGGATTGGGGCGAAGGTGATACCCTCATGGCGCTGGCCGCAGGACACCACTCACCGAAAACACCGGGGCAGTGGGCGGTTGCAATGGGTGATCGCATCAGCAGCGGCTTCGACAGGGATTCCTTCGAGATCTATAACCGCGCCGAATCAGGGGAAGGATCATTTCGCAGGACCAGAATGCTATCGCTGTTCGAAGAGCTTTCTATAAGTAATCCAGGCGCCCCCGAAAATGCTGATGCCTTTCGATTGCGGCTCGCCATGCAAAAATTAACTCCCGCATCGTCATTTCCGGTGGCTGTGAAGGAAGCTGTGCCTGGTGACGAAGCAATTGCGGAGAAGCATTACAGAGATTTGTTCCAGCAGTTTGTTTTCGATCTCGAAAAAATCGATCACCGCAATTTTCCGGAGCTCTGGCTCGAACATTTCGACAGCCTTTGCCAGATATATCTGGGGCAGATTCCCGCCGCCACAGTTGGAAAAACAATCCCAGATGTTTCTCTTTACGATCATGCGCGTGCAACGGCCGCGCTGGCCACAGCGTTCTACGCCTGGCACGAGGCGAACGGAAGCCTGAACTCCGAGTCCGTTCAGGATTACAAGGTTCCCGCTCTGCTGGTAATTCAGGGAAGCTTCAATGGAATCCAGGATTTCATTTTTTCCCACGGTGGAAGCACGGGTAAAGCTTCAGGGAAGCTGCTGCGCGGAAGATCTTTCTACGTATCGCTTCTTTCTGAACTGGCGGCCGACATGCTCCTTCGCGATATCGGCCTTACGCCATTCAATCTTTTGATGAATGCAGCCGGCAAGTTCACGGTTCTGGCGCCCAATATCGATAGCGTTCGGCAAAAAATTGAAGCTGCCGAGAAGACCATAAATCTTTGGCTGCTGAGTCAGTTCCACGGGCAGGTCTCGGTGGGTATTTGTCATACTCCTGCGTCCGGAGATGATTTCCGCGGCAAACATTACTCGGAGCTCTGGAGCAGACTCAGTCGTGAGGCCGAAGAGAAAAAATTCAGACGTTTCGATCTTGCGGCCAGCGGTGGTGTGCAGACCGGGTATCTCGACGAATTTTCCCGGGAAGGAGCCGGCTTGTGCCCATTCTGTGGGAAGCGACCGGCTCGCGCCGACGTTAAGATCGGAATAGAAGACGACAGCGACAACGCATGCGGCCCATGCCACGATCAGATCCTGATCGGGGAAAACCTGGTCAGGCACAATCGCATAGCCGTCACGACTGTTGATGCCGACATTCGCGACCGCAAACTGAAGACACCGCTCTTAGGGAAATACCAGATCGGGTTCGATGTATCCGGTCGGTTGCTCGATATTGCCCGGGCTGGTCATCTTCTGCATTATTGGGACATCAGTGTTCCCGAAGATGGTGATTTCGCCAGGGATATCACAACACGTTTCCTCAATGGGTATGTACCAAAATATCGACCGGAAGACGAGCATGATGACAGGCTTCTGGCCGGAAAGAAGTCTGAAAAGACACGGCTTGAACTGATCGAAATGATAAAAGAGGGTGTGCCAAAATCATTCCTGCATATTGCGAAGACCGCGTTGAACCAGCGATCAAATGAGTCGGAAGCAGCCGGGCGGTTTGAGGGAATTGAAGCGCTTGGCGTTCTCAAAGCCGACGTTGATAACCTCGGACTGCTTTTTGGGGCTGCTCTTCCGCCCGAGCGGATGACTATCTCCCGGACATCGGCCCTCAGCAGGCAGCTGAACTTCTTTTTTGCCGGGCATCTGCCTTGGAAAATGAAGTCGGATAAACGCTTCAATGATATTTACACAGTATTTTCCGGAGGCGACGACCTTTTCGTCATTGGGCCGTGGAACAGGATTATCGAGTTCGCTTCGATGCTGAACAGGGAATTCAGCCGCTATGCTGGTGGCAATCCGGATATCACTCTCTCGGCCGGAATCAGCGTTCATAAGCCAGGCGACTCGATCCGGACGATGGCCGCCCACGCTGAAGAAGGGGTTCATGCAGCGAAGAGCGCGGGACGTAATCGGTTGTCTCTGTTCGACCGCACCGTGACCTGGAAGGAATTTGAAGAGCTGCAGAAAATTCGCGGAGAACTCGAGCAGTGGATGGAAAAGCGTTGGCTGTCGAGCGGAATGCTGTATCGTTTCACTAAATTTTCTGAACTGGCGGCGCAGGAGGCTCTTCTTAAGAAGGGAGAATTCGCTCTTTCAGGAAATGATCTCGAAAGTCTTTCCTGGCGCGCGAAGTTCAAGTATGCCGTTGTTCGCAACGTATCAAAGCTTGACGGCAGGGACGAGCGGAATCAGGTCATCGACAGGGTTTTGAATGCGGCTGAATGGTTCGGCACTTATGGGGGGGCGATGCGGATTCCCCTTTGGCAGGTATTATATAACCATCGTTAATTCAAATCAGGAGGGAGGAAATCCATGCAGGAATTTACATTCTGGAAGAACAAAGAGAAGAAACTTGTTACGCCCGACTTGTTTTCCGATTTTGCTGAGAAGGCTGCCAAAGCTGTATCCGGTCAGGCTACCGATAAACTCAACAAATCTACCCAGCTTCGCCGGTTTTTTGATGATGTTTTGACATTCGGGAGCCGTCTGAAGGAGCTTCCAAACGACAGGCAGAGCGTGGAGTTTGAAAAGACTCTGCCTTATTTGAAGATGCTGAATGCAAAAGTCGCTTACGCCAGGGCGCGTGAGCTGATTTCACCTGAATTCAAGGACTTCATAGGTATCTCTCTCAGGCAGCTAAACGATCTTGAGGATTTCAGAGTGTTCCACACACTGTTCGAAGCATTCATGGGTTATTACAAATTCTTTGATAAAGAGCGGGAAGACAGGGTGAAGGAAGACAGGAACAGTCGACAGCGAGGAGGAAGATTCTAACCATGGAACTGAAACTGAAAGCGATCAGAAAACTCGAAGGAAAAATCATTCTGAAGAGCGGTCTCCACATCGGAGCCGGAAATGATGCAATGCATATCGGCGGAACTGACAATCCAGTCATCCGGCATCCTCACACGTACGAACCCTATATCCCAGGTTCCTCTCTCAAAGGGAAGACCCGCTCGCTCATGGAACTGGCAAGTGGCCTCGCGTCTCACCGCGCCAGCGAGGGCGGCCTGGTTTCGCTGAAAACATATGAAGCCGTCGCCGATTCGAAAGAAAAGACTGATGCAAAAGCCATTCTGGCGATATTCGGTTGCAGTGGTTCT
>JADFYG010000084.1 GCA_015233155.1 Candidatus Rifleibacteriota bacterium | reverse complement strand
TTTGCAAACCAAGGTTCAAGCAGAACGATCTGATTCGAAGCCTGCAAAACGCTTAACCACGAAGCTACGGCCTTGGAGCTCACACCCACGTCAGAACCCAGGGCGGTTTTGTCGAGAAGCTGGCCATTGCGTGCAGCGCACGCGCGAATGAACCTTTCAAAGTCGCGCAAGCTCGTGACCCCAAGAATTTGCCGGACATCCCGCTCAAGATATGTAGCAAGATACGATGAAAAAAACGCCTCACCAGGAAGATCGGGGTCCCGCCACAATTCTGGGAACCCGCCTCGGACCAGAAAGTGCTCTATTGTGCCTTTGTCACTACCGACTTCTTTCAGCGACAGACCTTCAAGCTCAAGTACCGCGACTCGCCCCGCTAAACTGTCGGACACTTCTTTCATGAGTTCGAACTTTTGCGAGCCCGTGAGAATGAACTGGCCCATGGCATGTCGGTCGGCGTCAATCGCTCTTTTTAGATGTCGAAACAACTTGGGTCCGTATTGAATTTCATCAACTATAAGCGGAGCGGGGTAGCGTTTCAGAAACGTGTCGGGTTCAGTCTCCGCACTTTCCGCGGTACTTGGAAGATCGAGTGAGACATATGTATACGTGGGAAAAGTATTCCGCAAAAGAGTCGTCTTTCCCACTTGCCTTGCACCGGTTATCACCAGGGCCGGAAAGTGGTGAGCCAGTTGCTTGAGGCATTTTGAAATATCTCTGTCAATATACATGCTTGCAAATATAACCCATAAGGTCGGATTTGTCGACTCACAAGTAATAAAATCGAAACTTAACACAAGCTGGCTTTTGCTTGCCCTGCTTTGGGTACGAATTATTTTGTCGGATGTGATAAACTAGATGGGATGAGAGCAACTTGTCAAATTCCCATAATGGGTTGCGCTCCTTTGTAGTGGCGTTTATGAATCGTTCTCACGATATTGCAAGAACCGTATGAGATTGGGTAAAGGTGTAATTTAACTGATGAGACTTCTATTGTATTTTTTTATCAGTGTTCATCCGTGTCCATCTGTAGTTAAATTCAGTCGTCAGATAAGAGAATGCCACTGCCTGAGATTGAAATGTCGTCTGGCGCAGACATTGATGGAGTCATAATGGAATGATAAAGGAGCGCCTGGAAACCTGGCTCAACGTCAGGAGCGGTGAATGGGGCGATATCTTCTTTTTCTGGTTTTTGAACGCGCTCCTCTGGACGGGACTGGCGGTAGGTGAATCCGTTTCGGAAGCGCTCTTCCTGAAACGTGTCGGTGCTGCATCACTGCCCATGATGTTCATCATCTGCGCATTGTTCGCCATTCCGCTGTCATTGGTGTTTGCACGCATTCAGGCCAGAATCCAGCCACTGCACCTCGCCGTGGGTTTGTGCCTCGGATCCGCTTTGTCCATCTGGGGCTGCGGGCAACTGGTGCAGTCCAGCATACTTCTGTTCGGAATACCGATTGGTTCACCAATGTTATATATTTTGCAGGTCTCGCTGGCGACGCTTTTGTCTACGCATTTTTCCATTTTACTTTCAGGGCATTACAACACCTTGGATGCGAAAAGGCTTTTCCCCCTCATTCTTTCAGGCGTTGTCGTCGGGGCGATGTGGGGTGGAGTGATTTTAAATTCGTTTGCCGTGATGCTCGGGACGCAAAGCCTCCTGAATCTCTGGGCCACCCTTCTGTTGATTTCTACATCCTGGCTCCTGATTTTCAACAAGAAACTCTCATCGATATCGTATGTTTCTGATGAGCCTGCATTGCCGAAATTCGTGGGATCGGGGTGGCTCGAGCGCCTGGTTCATGAAGGGCGCGCCGCTCTTGATTCCCGCATGTTGGTGTTATTGGCGCTTTCGATGCTGATAATGACGGTAACCCGATATTTCATAGAATTCCAGTACAGCGACATCTTCAGCCGCGCATTTCCCGACGAAGAACAGCTGGCACGCTTTTTTGGCACTTACACGGTCGTTTCGAATCTTACGGCGCTTTTGATCCAGAGTCTTATCACCGGCCGTATGATCCAGATACTCGGCGTTTCGAACGCGAATCTTTTCTATCCGTGTTCCACGCTAATGGCGTTCACCGGGCTTGCCGCATATTACTGGGTGCCCACTGGAATCTTCGCCCGGTTCAATCAGGAGGGTTTCCGCAGGGCGGTGTTTCAGCCGGTTTCGAATCTGTTCTACAATGCTGTTCCGGCGAAGCGGAGGGCACATTCCATTGCATTCAATGAAGGTATTGTCGTTCCGCTCGGAGCGGTAATCGCAGGATTGGTTCTTATGTGGCTGCGCACGAGGCCGTTCGCCTTGGCTCTCCTTGCAATGGCATTGTCGGCGTTCTGGTTGATCCTGACATGGTTGCAGCGCGGAGTCTACAGTCAAAGTCTGCTTGAAATGCTGAAATCATCACAGATCGGCGAACTGAGCGGCGAAGGCAAGGAGCTCGGCATGCTCGATACCCAGACTCAGCTTCTGGTTATCGATGCCCTGAAAGATCCGCAGGATGAGGTCGTGGAAGTAGCGGCGGAGCTTCTTCTTATGTGCGGTCGACCGACAGCGCGATTGGCGTTGGTGCGGCAAGCGGCCACCAGTCGATCGACGGTGCAAATCATTTTGCTGAAGAAGCTGGCGCGTATTCCGGCTGCGGATACAAGGGCGTTTCTCCTTAAATCCATGGAAAGCCCCGAAGAGTCGGTGAAACTGGCCGCTGTCGAAGCATTGACATTTTATCCGCATGACGACGAGATTCGACACAGGATCGCCGAGTTTCTCGAGTATCCTGATGCGCGTTTTCAGGCTGCCGCATCTGCGGCAATGGTGCGGGCAGGCGATCTCGTTACTATGATGAAGGCACTTATCATCCTCCAGAGATTGTTATTCAGCCGAAACACCGAGGAGGTCATCCTCGGAATAAAGACGCTTGGGGAAACCCGCGACGAGAGGTTTTGGGTGAATCTTCGAATCTATCTCAAGAGCGAAACCCCATCTTTGCGACTCGCCGCGATGCGTTCAATGTATTCTATGGTTCAGGCGGGCGAGATCCAGGAGCACCTCGATATTTTGCAGAACCTTCTCCACGACAAAATCCGTGAAATACGATCTCTGTCGATTCAGATTCTGTCTCGTGTGCGCTCTGAGCGCTCCATGTCTCTGCTGATCGAGGCGCTTTCCGATATGAGTCCCAGAAATCGCAAATGGGCGCTCGAAGCACTTGCGGGTTACGGGCATGAATCGATCCCGGAACTGCTTATGGTGCTTGACGATCCGAAATCCTCCACCTTCGCCCAGGAGGGAGCGGTACGTTTGTTAAGCCTTTCCCAAACCACGTCGATCCGCGAACGGCTTGCCCGGTTTGCACATGAGCGAATTCGCGCTTTATATGAGCTTAAACTTGATGAATATTGCATTCGCTCAGAGTTAGAGCCGGCAGACGGCGAATTTCTGGCAACTGTGTTGAATGAAAAAGCAGGAACGCTTCTCAGGCTGATTTTGGGACTTGTTGCTCCGGACCGTTCCGGATATGCGACCAGAACTGTTTTCAAAAACTTATATTCGGCAAATCAGGAAATGATGAGCAATGCCATTGAGGTACTGCAATCCATCGGAGAGAGAACGCTTATCTACCACATTTTGCCTGTCCTGGAAGGATTGCCACTGGAACAAATCGTCGCATACGGGCGCCGGGTATTCGCTCTCGAGGAACGGCGCGTAAGAATGGTCCTGGGACGGCATCTTCTTTCCCTGGACAAAGACCTTCGGGAAGCCGCAATCTACACGATCGGACGCATCGGGTTGACCGAATTGCATCAGGCGGTCCGGAAGATAGGCGAAGGAGAAGGAATTGGGCGGGAAGCCCGCGAACTGTGCGCGTGGACGCTCGAGCACCTCGGTCACGGATCGTCAGTTCCCGTTTCGGAAGGAAGTCGTGCATGATAACCATTGAAAAGATCTTGTTTTTGAAACGGATTTCGATTTTCAGGAGCCTTAATACCCAGGAACTGCGCGTTATTGCCGATGTCGTGAGCGAGGAAGAGCTTGCCGTCGGAGAAGTGCTGTTCAGCGAGGGGCAATCCGGTTCCTGCATGTATTTTGTCGTCGAGGGGCGCATCAAAATATTTACCGGAGTGCCGCCGAAGATAAAGGGAGTGGTGGCCGTTTTCGAGGTTGGAGATTTTTTCGGAGAAATGGGTTTATACGATGACAAGCCGCGTGCGGCTTCGGCCATGGCCGTTGATGTCACGCGTCTGCTGGTATTACGAAAAGGCGACTTTTGTGAGCTGATCTCCGAGTATCCCGACGTCGCGCTTGGAATAATGAAAGAGTTGAACCAGCGTATACGCGCAACCAACGTGAAGCTGAAATCCATCGAGGGGGAGTTGTTCGAGCGCTCCGGAAATCTTTATTCCCGCGATAATTTTATCGAATGCATGTCGGCGGAGCTGTTGAGATCGAAGAAAAACGATGCTCCGTTGTCGTTTGTGACGGCTTCGATCCGATTTCACACTGATGAAATCAAGTCGACTACTGATGTACCCGTGGAAGCTACGTCGTCTGCGCTTTCGGGAAGCTCCCCCTCCCCCCTGGACAGCGCAATGCGCGAGCAATTTGTGAGCGACGTCGGACGTATGCTTACAATGCATCAGCGACCGAATGATGTGTCCGGACGATTGCGCGATGACAGACTCGTGGTAATGCTGAGCGAAGCCAATCGCGAAGGAGCGAATGCCTTTACCCGTCGCGTGCGTAAGGATGTGGGCGATTTTCTGTCAGCGTTTCAGGAAAAACGCGGCATAAAGTCTGAAATTATATTCGCGCTCATCTGTTTTCCCGAGGATTCCCCCGAGCGCGAGGGAATACTCTTATTGCTCGATAAATGATAATAGACATGATGGGTATTTCAGCCAAGGTCTCCGAATGTATGGGGTCATTCAGATTGTTTGTCATCGGTATGATCTTTGTTTTGCTTGGAATCAATCCGGGGTTCGGGGCAGAGTCTGCGAAATTTCTTTCTTTGGGGCCAAGTGAGTCTGCCAGATCGAAACATGCCGACCCCCAGCAGGATGTACGGGCTAAATGGTCCGGAGAAGTGTTGTATTTTATCCTTGTTGATCGTTTTTGCGATGGTTGTCGTTGCATGAACTATGAGATTAACAGACGCGATCCGGCCGGATTTCACGGTGGCGATCTCGATGGAATCAGTGAGAAGCTCGCATATCTCCAGGATCTTGGCGTTAGCACTATCTGGCTGAGTCCGGTCGTTTACAATCGTCCCATGCGTTTCTACAAGGATCAGGCCTATCATGGCTACTGGGCCTGGGATTATTTTTCAGTCGATCCACGTTTCGGAAGTGTACCTAAATTACAGGAGTTAGTGAACCGGCTTCACAGCCGTAAAATAAAAGTATTACTTGATCTTGTAGTAAACCACATGGGGTACGACGCGCCTTTCGCCCAGGCTCATCCTGAGATGTTTCACCATAAGGGCGAAATCAAGGACTGGAACGATCGTAACGATCTCGAAACGGGGTGCCTGTTCGGGCTTCCGGACTTTGCATCCGAGACCGGAGCCGTGAAATCATATTTTCAGTCTGTCGCAAAATTCTGGATCAGGACGGTTCATCCTGATGGTTTTAGACTCGATGCTGTAAAGCACGTGCCAGTGGAATTCTGGAATCATTTCAATTCGCACATCAGGGATAATGTCGGTTCAGATTTTCTTTTGCTTGGCGAACTGATGGACGGAAATCCCGAAAACATGGTGAGAACGCTTGAACAGGGTGCTTTTTCGTCATTGTTTGATTATCCGCTTTATTACACGCTCCTGGATGTGATCGCACGAAATGGGGATTGTCGACAGCTTGCCCTGCGTCTTTATCAAGACTTCAGATACCCGGACGCAGCGATGCTTGCAACATTTCTCGACAATCACGATACCGACCGGTTTATCACGAGTTGTGGCGGTGATATCGGAAAGCTTCGTATGGCGCTCGCTTTTCTTCTGACCGCTCGCGGAATTCCGACGCTTTGTTACGGTGATGAATCAGGATTGCCGGGCGCGGTTGAGCCGGCGAAAGATAATCGGCGTGACATGGAGTTTGAGCGTAATCCCGGGCTTTTCGCTTTCACGAAGAAGCTGATAGGACTGCGTCGCGGCCATGATTCTCTCAAAAACGGTGTTCAGATAACACAATTCGCTGATCGTGATACGTTCGCTTTTTCAAGATTGTCTACTGTCGAACAGGCAATAGCTATCCTGCATACGGGGTCCGCAGCGGCTGAACTGAAGATCCCGCTTGGTGGTCTGCTTCCCGATGGAACAACGCTGATCGATGCTCTTGATGGTTCTGAGGCCCGGGTAAATGCCGGAAATATCGAGTGCTCTTTCGCAAGTGCCGGCTTTCGTCTGTTTTTTGCATCGGCGCCTCAGTCGGGGGCATTCGATGAGGCCTTTCGGAAGGCATCGGCGCTTTCTCGTGATCCCGCGGCACTCGGGCGGGTTTCCGTCAGTTTCGAGCTTAGCGGTTGTCCGGCATCGGAAGCGGAGACCGTGCATGCGATCGGCGGGCTGCCGGAGCTTGGTGACTGGAAGACTGATCACCTTGCCCCATCGCTGAAGCGTATGGGCGCAGGCGTTTATCGAGGGGAATTCTTATTGCCGGCGCGTGGAGTCTTCGAATGCAAATTTCTGATTCGGGGCGCGGATGGAAAGATCCGCTGGCAGGATGGAGCGAATCAGCTTGTGCAGCTTCCGGCGACGGGCAATGTCAAAATTGTCTCCGACTGGAAAAATATGGAAAAATAAAACATATGGTCAGCGACCATGAAAATGGAAAGTGGTCGCTGATCCTATTTTTCGTGTGGTTCTTCCGCGCCTATGAAGGCATGAATCACTGCTTGTGTCTGTGACACTATAAAGACGATGAACAAGGGTTCTATAAAGAATTTGAACCGCATGTTTTCGCCGCGATCCAGTAAAATTGATGCCAGGAAGATGTAAAACACTGGCAGCAGGATGGCGACATCGTGTCTCAGCAGTGTGCGTCGTCGATTCAGGGTCATGCGAATTGCGGCTGCAAGGAGCAGAAGCATGACAAGCCGCATGCCGGAAAATACACGGTCGAAGGCTTGCCGCCAGAAAAGTGAGTCTACAATAAAATTCCTGCTGTAGTTCGATGACGGCAATAAATATTTATCGATGTTTTCAAGGGTTCGCCGAAATAATTGCCAAATGCCGTCTGAGAGAAGTTTTTTGCGGGCCGTCTCGAGGAGTTCGTTGTTATAACGCAGAAAGGATACGTGATTCAGATTGACCGTACCGTTGATCTTTCGTTTCCGGTATAAGACCGATGGTCCTGTTGCGTTGGCGAAGCCTGGATTTTCGAGATAGGGATTCTTATTATAGGTGGTACGTAGATCGACAGTGTGGGAAATGCTCAAGCCAGTGAAGGAAGTGGTCGTCGCCAGACCGAAAAGCAGGTATTGTTTAGTCAGAAAAGCGATGATTACCATCGACGTAAAGAAGAAGAACGATCTGATGGCCCTTTTCGGTACATCGAGCAGGTAAAGAGAAAAAGCGCATAAGACTACGAATGGCCACTGAAACAGTGATCTGGTAAAGAAGAGGAAAAGCAGCGAAAGGGCGAGAGGAAAAACATCTCCTTTCCTGGTCTCCGGGTTTTTCAAGATCATGAAAAAAAGCAGTATTGCAAAGGAGCTGAGCATCGTTGCATCGAGTAAAGTCGCATAAAAAATGGCCGCAGGATGAAAAAAGAATAGCATGGCGCCGACCAGCCCGGTCAATCCGCCTGCAGATCGGTTCAACATGATAAAGATCATGGCGCCCATTGCCGCATATAGTAAGGCCCACACATTGTAGATCATGGCATCGAGAAAGCGAAGGAGGCCACGGTCGTCAAGATTCGGGGCAATTCGGACAAGCATATTGACGATGACTGCGCGTAATGTGTCGAACGCAGGTGGCTGAATGTGCAGAAACCAGAGGGATTCCAGGGGATGATCGCGGAGATCGCCTGCCGAAACAGTTTGCATCAATATTTCTGAGGAGAGAGACTGAAAATGCAGTTTGTCGGGAGTTTTGCCGCGAAATTCGACCTCAAGCGTGGTAATCATGGCCAGACCGAAGATCATGAGTCCGAGAAAAGCGGCTTTTGTAAAGCGCTGTGAAGTTTCTGATGCTTGTCTGGGACTCATTGAAAGTTATTCACCGCGAAGAAAGCGTCTTGAAGTGTGTGTCCAGCCTGAAATTTCTTTTCCACCATAAAGGATAGTCTTTTCGATTATTGATATTCATAATTTCATGGCTGGGGGCAAAGAGCTGTATTCCCCCTTATTATAACCCGGCTGAAAGAGTGGAACGGCTTGGCATCAGCCGGCTTTTCAAAAGAGAAAAAGGTGAGATGGATGATCCGTCCTACTTCTTTACTCCCGCTGTGCCGGTTCTCAATGTCGTATACAGGGATGCGACGGTGGACATCAGCCGGGTCCAGGAGATAGGTGAAAGATCCATTTTTCACCGGAATACGCCCCACGTCAATAATTGCTCCGGGCATAATGGCCGTAAAATAGACCTCATCAGCGGTGCTGGATCCATCTATTTTCAGGCCGGTCGAAACATCAAACGTCTGTTGCTCGGCAAGCGAAAGTTTTAATCCGGGCTGATTTGGTGATCCACTTTCCCGGACAAATAGAAAACCGCCTTCCTGGGGCAGGCCGGGAACGTAGCCTTTATGTCCCTCCCAGTCTGCGTCTATTTTGAAAACATAAACGCCGGGCTGATCCAGTTTCCAGCGTTCAGAGCCGATGAAATGCCCGAACTTGTCACATATTCCTTCAGCTATTTTTTCACTTCCATCCGGAAAACGAAGCACAAAATGGATTTGAGCGGGTAGCACGGGATCGATCTGGACAAAAGGAACATAAACTGCATTCTGTTCATACACCGTGCCTGGCCTTGTCGAAGCCAGGAAAAAACGGGATTTTCGACCATCGGCCCCGATCAGATCCTCTGAACCCGGGGCAATTACACGATTGTTCTGACTACCGCCTGGCAGAATGAATGCGCTGGCCATGTATCCGGCATAGCAGGGCTGCCGGCCGGAGCGTCGAATGACGACACCGCCTATCAGACGATAGATGTCGCCTGGAAGGTCTCCATTACTGGAGGCGCCGATCTGGGCTCCGAAGTTTGTTGAACTGGTCGCCCAATATGAGCCTCCCACTCCATTTTCTCCTACAAGGAAGCGAGAGGAAAATCCCGGTCTTGGAGCTGCGGCATAGAAGTATTCCCAGTCTGTTATATACTCGGGGTACATATGAGGAGACATGCCGTTAGAAGTTTTTATCCTGACATTAGTATCGCGCTTATTTTGAATCATCGAATCACTGGACTGGGTTTCACCCTTGAGTTCATATGTGAGTACTGGTCCGATGTTATTGGCTCCATCCCCTTCACTGGAGATAAGCAAGACATCGCCACTGTTATATGGGTAGTCCATGAAGCTGAAGTTTGCAGGTCGGTTCAAAGACCCGCTGCTCGGGTCAGAAAATCCTTCGCTGTGGGTTTCCCCCCTGTCGACCAATTGTTGGTTAACCATTATTTTCTTTCCGTGTGCTGTAACGCAGCTATCTTCCGGATAAACTATACCGGCGTGCCGCATACTGGATACCCATAGTTCGCCGTGCATATCGGTATAAGTGGCGAAAATCCTGGCGTGATATTCGCCGGGAGAATCCAGAATAAAAGGCTTCATTCCCTGCGCTGGTCCAAATATGCCTGCCTCAGTGGCCCTTCCACTGTATTTTAATGTTCTTGCTTTTGAACAGTCGGAATAAGGATACAAAGTCACATCAACCCTTGTTTCAGCCGGTACGGATGGGAAAAAGCTTATGTCGCGGCCATATGAAGTGCCCACCGGATATGCCATTCCCTGAAAAGTGGCCGTAGCCATTGTCATACGTCTGGCAATCCAGAAATGATAAGTGCCTCCGCCCTGGTAATGATTGCCCCAAATATCAGACATCCATCCGGTTGCAGTGATCGTATAACAGCCATACCCAGGCGGAATCCATTCTGTAAAACGCTTATCGCCGGTTGTCGGCCCAACTCCTTTCCTGCTTTTGAAATTTAGTTTGCCAAGATTCGTGGTCAGGCCCGACTGATCAGTCACTGCCACTGAAAGCTCGCCGGAAGAGTAATCCCATGGGATCTTTCTCTGAATATTTTTTTCAGATATGATCGGTGTGGGCTCGATGTTATATGCGATTATTTTGCCATCGTCGCTGAAGCGCGGCAGTATTATCTCATCGTGAATCAGGTTGCGATTCGACAAGGCAAAGTGCTCCACATCTTCGCTGGCGACGACTCCCTGGTAACCGTTGGAATTGTAATCGGCAAGCAGTACCCAGTAAACTCGCGGTACAATGCTTTTTGCGCTTACCGCTTTTCCTTTTAGATCAGTGCCATTGCATAATATCGGCGGAGAATAAATAGCCGATGAGTTTTGGATGCTACGTGGAATCGCTGCAAAATCACTGTCAACGTTTAGGCTAACCCTATTCCTGCTTGTTAAAATGCCGAAGTCGAACCTCAATCTATATATGCCCGGAGGCAAATCAGCAGGCAAGATAGAGTCGACATGGAAAGTTGCAGTATTAAACCCTTCCTTGGTTTTAACATCAGACAATGGCAGCATGGCCAGTTCATCAACCGGGGTGCGATAAATTCCGTTGAGATGCTTGCTTGTCGCGCCATGTACCCCACCTTCGATAGCAAGGCCGGCAGGGGTCAATAATGTTGACATGCGATCATCCCATGGCATCCTCAGCCATCCGTCCGGGGCAAAACAGCGTTCGGCCGTTACCAGCATCAGCAGGGCTTTTAGTTCCGTAACGGCAGATTTTATCCTGGAAAGAAAGGTGGTATCCATTTGAAGCGACACTTCGACAGTGAGGGGCATTCCCGGTTCCCATATGTCGGGGGAGAAATGTGCTTCTGTGTGCCACTCGCCAAATGCCGTCCGTCCGCTACCTCTAAATGATTGGGTCTTCCCGTTTTCACTTTCTGCGGACAGCATCGTCAGAGGTTTAACGCAACCCAAGGACGATGCTGCAACAGCGGCTTTTAGAAAATCTCTACGTGTCAGCATTTTCATTCGTTTTATGCAGGATGCCTTCTATTTCCAGCAATAATTCAGATCTGCAGATATCAGACACCAGTACAATTACGGGACAATTTAAATTCAAACGATCGTTTATCAGACTCATAATCAGACCGTAGTCTTTCTCATATTTCAGGTAAATTTTAAACAGTATCATGTTTTCAAATGAGAAATTGAGATTATTATTGCCATCATCTTTGGGGATCAGTGTTTCAATATTCTTTATGGTCGTATCAAACTGTTTTTCCACATCACTGTACATGCTCTTATGTCCGCTGATACTGGCAGTCCCGGATAAATACAGCTGACTATCGGTTTCATTTGAGAGTATCACGGCCCTGGAAAATAATGGCGGCATAAGTCCGGGTTGTACCGGGTAATTGTAAGCTGAAACCTGAAGTGGGTTTTCCAGGACGTGTGGACTGCTTTCACGTGAAGCAATAAAATAAAAAAGCAGCTTATCATCCTCAATTCCGACGGCGGTGGCAGCCGGATAATCGGTAGCATTCGAGTATCTTTTATTCTCGCTGAAAGCGCGGGCTCTTCCAAGAGAGAATGATTTGTAATTGTCATGATCTCCAGTAATGCCATTTATATGAGGAACGAAATGCCATATGCGGATAAGACTTGGGAAATTCAGCATTTCCATGCAGTGAAAGACCTGCGTATACGCATTAAACGCCATCTTGTCCAAGTTATCGGGGGAGACTGTCAAAGATATGCAACCGAACATGTATTCAGAGTCATAGGCAAGATGTATATCCTGATGCGTCTCATAGTGAATCTCGGCTGCGCCGTACCATATTTCCATGTCATGAGGCAAAGATAAATTTTTCATCGGAACTCTGAGAATCGGACATGGTATGTCGTCAGTATTAAGAGGCTTTTGAGAACAGTCTGATAGCAACGAATACTGGATAGCACCCAGTATTTTATTGTTCCCGTTTTTATCGTAAAACTTAAACTGGTCAGATCTGTCAAGCTTGCATTCAGGGAGATGCTCTCTGAGGTTTGTTTGCATATTTTCCATTATTTCAAATTCCGTTTATTTTTAATAAGTATCCGGCTATGTCTGAATTCACATAAGCTTTTACGGATAAAGTATATTACCCTGTTTTTGTGAATCACATATTCTACAGCATTGTATTCAGCCCGAAGTATTTAGTCAAACGCACACTTAATTTCGCTCTCAGACAATGAATAAAATGGGGACAGACCCCGTTTTTCTTTTTCAGCAACCTGTTTAATTAAATCAAGATTAACAAAGCGCGCCTATCGGTTAGTTGAGATTTCTCCCCTCGGTCGAAATGACTAAATAAAATGGGGTCTGACCCCATTTTATTTTGGGTAGTCATGAATAAAATAAAGTTCCCCCGCGCATGGTCGCGCGGGGGAACTTATATATAAACCGGCTGTGAGCGCCGGGCTATGAAGAAGAAACCAGGTAAATACTATGAAACCGGCGGTATGAAGGTAAATACGTAGTTGCTGTCGTTATTGCCCGGGTCACCTTCCCAACGACCATTTACAAAAAATTTGCATTCCAGGCGGTTCTGACCAAAAGCGGTATAGTATCCGGCTTTGCTGAAAAAATCGATATCGACGCGCTCATAATCTTCAAGCGAACGAAGAATGGTTCCGCCATCAGCATTTGTTGCAGTTGGTTGGTATGACAGGATTCTGACCATCTGATGGCGATCGGGAAGCTCTGTCAATGTTACGAAGCCGCGCTCTACGCCGTTTAAATTCATCCAGACGTTCACCGGACCCTCTTGCGTCAACTGCCCCCAATACGTGATAGTCAACGCGAATTCGCCCGGCCGTTCCAGCCAGTCCATGGTTACGCTGATTTCACCCCCGCGATTTGCGTGCATTGGTATGCGTTTCGAAAATATAACCCGCTCAGGCTCTGCTCCAAATGCCGTTGCAAGCGAACAGCCTAAAAAAACATACAACAATACTGCAGTGAAAATCGTTCCCATGATATGTTTCCTCATATGTGCATTTTATGAACAATATAAATGACGAATGGCAGGGCCGCCGCGTCCTACCTGTGCTCAGTCGTTGATCGAGATTGCTGGCAAAAGGCAGACTGTTTCCAGACAAGTGGGCGAAACGCGCGAGAAGTGATATGGACAGGAAAAACACGCATCCCGACACGTGTTCCAGCCCAGAAAGTCAATCTTACCAGTAATCCGAAACAATCGGGCGAACGACGGCGGTCGAACATCACGCTGCCGAGCGATATGAATGACGGGTATCCATCAGGCATTACGGACATTTTGATACGATGCGGATGATGACCAAACACTCCGGCAGCCCCCGCTGTCCTGAGTTCCTGATGAAATAATTTTTCGTTGTCCTGGATTGTATCGCAGTCTTCGGCACCTCCATGTAAAAATACAATTACCGGACCATCCGAAGCAAGCTGACGCACCCGCTGCGCCCATTTCACACGCTGGCTTTGCGAATCGATATCAAGCACCCAGGAAGCGTTCCATGAATGCGGCTGACGCCAATTAGCGTATTCGAGCGCGACTACCGTCAAGAGTGTTCCATGCAGGTTGATTCGCTCGATTCCGGCGATGGGATGTAATCCGAGGCTGAGCAGAGTGTCGCGGGTCGCGCCGAATCCTTCCCTGCCCCTGTCGCCTGAGTGGTTGTTGGCCATTCCGAATGCGTTGAAGCCGGTCATGGTGAGTGCACGGGCGCTGGACGCCGGGAAGGAAAGATCGAAACGAACACGAGTTGCCGGTGGTCCCGGCTGCTTACGAACGCAGCCCTCGAGGTTAGCGATGGCGAGATCAGTGCCGCGAAGGTGCTGACGTAACGGCTCAAAAAAAGTATTCGCATTAGCATCGCCAGCTCGGCCACCACCGGCAAGAATCGCTTCTCCAAGGCCGCGTCCAAGACTCAGATCACCGCCGACCTCGACTGTTACCAGAAGCCGGCAACAAAGCGTCCAGACAGCCCAAAGTAACCACGGACTCATACTGTCGTTTATTTTTCAGTCTGATCGTCTGTCTCGTTATCACCGGCTTCTTCGCTATCTTTCTGGTCCGTGATTTCGGAATCACCCGCGTCTTTGATGTCTTTATGATCATTTATTTTTGTTTCGCCGGCCTCTTTGCTGTCATTCTGGCCTTCTATCGGGCTGCCATTATCTTCTTCAGTTTCCTTCTCAGAAAGGCGTGGTAAGTCGCCGACAATAAATGATTTTGTCCATTTCGGCAAATTCGGAACTTTATTTTCGCGAATCATCTTTTTCCATTCCAGGTCATTCAGGCGTTTACTTATAGGCTGTTCGAACTCAAAATACGAAAAGACACCGCCCCGGTACAGCTTTTCTCCGCCCGGGCCGCCGAGAAGCACCCATAGATTGAAAACCCTGCCTATAGCCATTTCCAGGCATGTTTCAGACCCGGTGAACACATCCGCGATCAATGAGGCTTCTTCGTCGATGGTATTATAATAATGTTCATCAGGGCGCATCAATGCAATGCTGAGGTGCTCTATAGTCGCGCCGAAACCGAGTAGTTCACTCCGTTCGTCCGGAGTGAGTTCCTGCCCTGCGAGCTGTTTTTTAGAAGCAGTTTCCAGAAGTTCGAATAGCGAGATGAGCTTCAGAGTCAGTCCTTTTGCGTTGAGCTTGAGAATCTTGTCATACGACTCTTCCTGGCCTGCGATCGTGTCACCCGTTGGCAATAAACCTTGTGCAGTCATCCTGCCATAGAGTTCGAGCGTCATGCGACGAAGTTGGCCGAACATCTCGGGATACGGATCGACATATACTCCGGGGAAATCCCGGATGAAATACTCTTCTCCGCCTTCCCCGGCTTCAGCCCCACCCATTTTGTTATACAGCAGTGTGTCATGTCTCAATGTCGCAAGGCTGCCCAGCGTTGTGTTTAGCAGTCGATCAGCCCAAGCCGCGCTCTTCGTGAATTCGGGAAGGGAAGCTCCGGTCGTTGCGCAGAGATCAGTCAGCGATTTCAGCCAGCCGCGATACATGTTGCGATCCCACTCGGTCGCGGGAAGCCCGATCATCTCGGATCGAACGGCTTTCAAGGTCTCCGCGTACTTCGCGTATCTGCCCTCATTGCACACGTCCAGCAGCAATCGTTCGGCTCGTTCAGAGCCAAGGGCCGCCGGAACATCGAGCATATTTGGCAGCATGCGCGGCTGATCATCGGTGCCGATGGCTTTGTACACGAGACGCTGCATGATATACGAGTCAATAGTAAATCGTTGCGGGAAAAACATGACCTTAAGATCTTCGAACGGACGGATGCGCGGCTTCGGGAAGACTTTCAAGGCATCAAATGCCGTCTTGATGATTTCCGGATTCGTGACATCGTCAGGATTGGCCAACGTTGTTCTTCCCGTTAGAAGCCGTTCGAGATCGATCACGCCGATGTCCTCAGTTTCGCCAACCAGATAATTCAATGGCGAAGACACTTTTTCCAGCGCGGTCAGAGCTGTATCTGTGCCTATTTGGGCTTTCAGCCCCAGGTGGTACAGGGCTAGAATCGCGGACAGATCCGCTGACGATTTTTCGAAACCTGCTCGTGCACTCTTTGTAGTCGCAGGGTTTTTAAACTCATTTTTGTCACCTTTGCCGGCTTTTTCTCCAACTCTATTTGTTTCGTGATCGAATACATCGAGTGGCACCTGCGAAAGCCACATCATCAGTCTGAAGTAGCTTTCGAGCTTTTTGGCGCCACTGTAATGGCCGCGCACCTTGAACTGGTCAAAATGGGTTGTGCGTTTCAGGACGGCCGACGTATCGGCGCCTGAAGCCGCAAAAATGGCATCAACATCTTCGCACGCAGCCTTTTTCATACTTGTGGTCAGGCCAGTCAGGCGTTTTTTTGCGTTTTCGGCATCAGACTCTGAAAGTGCCGCAGCGACCGCAAAAAAAACGCGCCACGTCGTGAAAATGGCTTTCGCATCTGTTTTTTTTGCTGCGGTCTCCGCCTTTTGCGCTTCCTTTTCCATGGCGGCGGCAATTTCGAACATGCTGTCCCGAAAATGGCTCTTCTCGATTTCCCTGAGCGCAAAGTCGTAGAAAAGATGAAAAATGTAAAGAACCGCATCGGCGGTGATATATCTTTCGCGCCAGCGATAACGATCATCTTCATACGGAATATGGAACAGTTTCGCCGAGTCCGGGGTCACGCAAAAATGCTGTTTTTCAAGCATCTTCATCTCCGCAGTACCGACCGGCAGGGCATTTCTTCCTTCCGAAAGCCGGTCAAAATGCCTGTCAACCCATTTATACAAATTGGTCACGCGCAGGATCATGTCGGGAACCGGCTCTGCTACAAGCTGATACTCCCCGTTTTTGTCGAGGCGCACCCAGGCCAGCAGCTTCCCGGTGGGATCAGCAGCGGCGTGGCTAGTCACTCCTTCGGCAAGCACACGGGTTTCGGAAGTGTAAGGATTGAATAATATGAGCGACTCATTTTTCCGCCCAACTGCGTGGACGCCGTTCCCTGTAAAGACGGCATCAGTCAGCCCGGCTGCCGATGTCGCAAATACCGGGTATTGCGGAGTTTCGACTGCGATCATACGACCGTCGATCAACGGAAGGAATTCGGCTGTTGAAACTCCTTTCGAATCCGTCAAAAGCAGATTGGCAAGCTCCTCGCCAAGATCGAAGCCCGTAAACGCGCCTTCCAGCAGGCGAGCGGCGGAGGCACCGTCATCGCGCATTGAGAATAATTCCCCCGATCCGGATTTCCCTTTCAGGAAAAACAGCTTTCCGTAGGAATTCTTCGCGGGTATTTCATTTTCTTCCGAAAAAAGGCCGGGAGCACAGATGACCGCAAATTCATCTTCCGGCGTATTTGTCAGAGCGTGCGTCTTTCCGGTGCCCAGATCAAGGGCGAACAGATCGAAATTGTCCGAGGCTTTTTCGGCGAAAAATACTGTTTTGCCGTCGAATGAAAAACTCGGAGATCGTCTATCTGCCGGCTTTTCAGTCAGTTGCTTCGGAACCGGATTCTCAATATCGGCCAGAAAGAGTCTGCGTGCGCCTTCGCTCCCCTCAACCCAGGTGAGTCGCTTTCCGTCACGGGAAAACGCCGGATCTACGATGGGTTGTGCTGATCTGGCGATGATGTGTTTGCCTTCCATGATGTTTCCAGCTTGGTTACTGTTATCGGCCGGTGCCGCCGATGTGAGTCCACAGACAAGCAGTCCCGCAAAAAGCGACAGGCAACGTGATTTCCGAAGAATATTACGCATGACTCAATGAACCTCCCTCAGCTCGCGGGCTCGAAACCCCCAATCCCGCCATATGTAACAC
>JADFYG010000083.1:17669-18432 GCA_015233155.1 Candidatus Rifleibacteriota bacterium | reverse complement strand
GTTTTGGGGGTTGTCCGAAAAAGCGCCCTTTTTTGATAAAAATGTACAAGAAAGCGTGAAAATTTTGTTTTCAAAGAAACTTGAGGGAAACGCCCGCCAATATTTTCAGAATATTGCAAGTCCCTCACACAATATATTTAAAAAATGAAAAGATCCTTAGATCCAAAAAAGAGGGGGCATCCCACCTAATACCCCTGAATTACTCATTGGAACTGCGTTTGAGCTAGGTGGGATGCTTTTTTGCATCCCACCTATTTGACGACTATTTTGGATCCAACTCCGGATTTGTCCAGTGCCCTCGCGCTGTGCTCCCCGCTTTTGGCGCATCCGCCTTCGGCGTTACTACCTTCGTAACCTGCCACGCATTCGATCCGCCACGGGTCCCTACATCTTGAACCATGTAACCATCGAGAATCCGTTCCTTGTATTTCCTGAAGATAACACCGAGCTTCTGCGAGTCACACGACTTGTTCGTTTTCATCGGGGCCAGCGTCAGGAGCAGCTCGCGCACAGTGGCTTCCTCCGTCGTGCTAATCGGTGTGTCGAACAAACGTCCGATCAAACTCGCCAGCGTGCATGGCTCATCCTTGAACAGAGTCCGCCACGCTTTCAGTAACAGCCGGAAGTTGTTGGTCAGGGGATCCTGATTCTTTTTCACGTCATCGCGGCCCAGTTCAGGATCCGGGAGTCCCATCCACAAGATCACGCCACGGATAAGGTCGGACCATCCTTCGAAGCCTCCAAGTCTGCGAAAATCTGTCGG
>JADFYG010000083.1:0-17660 GCA_015233155.1 Candidatus Rifleibacteriota bacterium | reverse complement strand
GCTCCAATAAAGAGTTAACGTGTGAAATTTTCTAAAAACGATTTGAATTTGGAATTGAGCCATAATCCCCGAATACTGGGGGTGGCTTATGAATTCCGGTCGCACCATTTTTTCTCAAGTGATGGATCACCTGCCTCATCAGATTTTTTCCGAGTGCGTGACCCGATACAACGGCGAGCGTTATGTCAAATCCTTCTCTTGCATGGATCAATTCCTCAGTATGGCTTTTGCTCAACTGACTTACCGCGAGAGTCTTCGAGATATCGAATGCTGCCTTCGGGCGCATCAAACCAAAGTATATCACATGGGTATTCGCTCCGTCGTTTCCCGGAATACCTTGTCACATGCCAACGAATGCCGCGACTGGCGCATTTGGGCGGACTTCGCCCAATCTTTGATTCAGAAAGCCCGGAGTTTGTATGCAAAGGACGACTTCGGTCTGGAACTGGATCAAGTCGCCTACGCGTTCGATTCCACAACAATCGATCTTTGTCTGGAACTTTTTCCTTGGGCACATTTCCGGAAAAACAAGGCGGCGGTGAAGGCTCATACTCTCTTGGATTTGCGGGGAAATCTTCCGTGCTGGGTTCATGTAACCACGGGAAAAGTTCACGATGTCAACGTCTTGGATCTCCTCCCTATCGAAGCCGGCTCCATCTATATCCTCGACCGAGGTTATCTCGATTACGCGCGGCTGTATCGGTTCACGCAGCAGTCAGCGTTCTTTGTCACCCGGATAAAGCGAAACACTCAGTATCGCCGCCAGTACTCACGCCCTGTGGACAAGTCCACAGGTTTGAGGTGCGACCAAACCGTTATCCTCACTGGAACGCAAGCGCACAAAGATTATCCGGATCAACTCCGATTGGTGCATTTTGTCGATCCAGAAACGGAAAAACGTCTACGCTTTATAAGCAACAATTTTGCGATTCCCGCTTTAACGGTGGCAAAACTTTACCGATGTCGTTGGCAGGTCGAGTTATTTTTTCGATGGATCAAACAGCATTTGCGAATCAAATCTTTCTACGGAACGAGCGACAACGCGGTCAAAACACAGTTATGGATTGCCATTGCCACCTACCTATTGGTAGCAATTGTCAAAAAGCATTACGGAATGAAAGAGACGAGTCTCTATACGATTTTACAGATTTTCAGCGTTTCCGTTTTCGAAAAAGTCCCTATTTTACAGGCTTTTACACCGCAACCTTGTACAAAGCCGGGAGACGATTCCAGCAAACACCAATTAACATTCAATTTTTAATGGGACAGCCGTGACTGATGAACAGAAATTGTGCATCCCCTATTGGGCACTCGCGTTTGATGAACTCGTGGCTATCTGTTTAGGCAACATGGATGACAAGCAACGATCTGTGATCGCAGACTTAGTTGTGACACTCAAACAGAATGCTGTTTCGGCAGGGGTCGCTGCGGGGAAGCCATTGGGAATTCCCGCAGAAGAAGTCACCGTTGACACCCCAGTTCCGTTTTGTTTGAGAGAGCTCTGGTTTCGTCAGCACTGTCGCGAATTCCGGATGGTTACCAAAAAACAAGGTGGATCAGAGGATGATGTCATCGATGCCCTTGTGCTCGGCTCTGACGGCAAGCCGGAACAACCCGGAGACGCAACGAAGCTCATTCCACCCAAGTTTCGCACTTACAAGAATACTGGGATCAAAGACCAACACGTGTCCTCAGCCAATGAAGGAGCCAATCTGCGACAACAACTTGCCTTTCTTCATTCGCGTCTTCGCGACAAGCAGCTCGGATTTCTGTTTTCGCCGGGGGATTGGGAAACCGATCAAAAAGGTTGCGTCCAAAGGGATCTGGATGAGCTTATCGCATCCTGGATGTGTGCAAAGCGGCCAATTACGGTTCTTGACCTGTCAGGGATTCCTTCATCAGTGCTGGATCACCTCATCGGTGCTGTCCTGCGAATCCTATTCGACGCGGCTTTCTGGGGGCGCGCTCTTCCCGTTGGAGGACGCGAGCGGCCTCTTCTCATTGTATTGGAAGAAGCCCATAGATATCTGGGCAAGAGTGACAAAGATTCTGGAGGATCAGGACGGGGTGGGGCTGCCCTCGCGGCTCGTCGTATAGCGAAAGAAGGACGAAAATACGGTGTAGGTCTCATGCTAGTTAGCCAGCGGCCGTCAGAGATTGACACCACCATCCTTTCTCAGTGTGGCACTATGATTTCTCTTCGCCTTACGAATGAAGCCGACCGCAATCAAATCGCCTCGGTTTCGTCCGACAATCTTAAAGGATTGTTTGCTATGCTCCCGATCTTGCGTACACACGAAGCATTAATCGTCGGCGAGGCCGTGAACATGCCTATTCGAGCAAGGATAGATCTTCCGCCCGTTGGGCGTTGGCCGGATAGCGAAGATCCTATGGTTGTCGTGCCAAAGACGGACGGCAAGCGAAAACGGAGTGGTGGGTGGACCGAAGCGGTCGAAAACGAAAATTATAAGCATCTTGTAGAGGCTTGGAGGAAGCAGGATCCAAACAAGGATGAAGGTATACTGTAAGCTGACCGAAATATACGAAGTAAATCATAAAGGAAAAAATAATGGAACGAACACCAGTCACCTCGACGAATCTCAAATCGATAGGCTATGACCCGGATAGTCAGATCCTTGAAGTTGAATTTAACGCCGGTTCAATATATCAATACGCCAACGTTCCTCCAGGTGAGCACGAAGGATTGATGAATGCCGACTCGAAGGGAAGGTATCTCAATATGAATATCAAGGGGCGCTATTCCTTCGCTAGGTTGTAAATTCCGGCTAAGTTCCAAAATTAACAGCATTTTCGTGAGCTTTCGGCGTGGGCTAAAGTGCCTGCAAATAATCCTATCATATCTCTCTGGCGATCAGGAGCCGGTCGAAACTCATCCGGACAATGCCCACGATATACGAAAGTGGGACAACTTCGAAAATAACATCGGATCAATCACGGCCGATACAATTGCCATGACAGATACTGTCCGCAGACACTCCGCCAAGGATTCAATTCCCGTCATAAACGACATGTCGGACTCGGAGTCATACGCGTATGAGATCTGGAGATATTTAGGACGGCTGATCGAATGACCGAAGCGACAGCTGGATGGGAAAAACGACGCATTCTTATCACGCTAAAAATATAAGCGAACTATTTCTCACGAAGAAAATTCTGTATATACGTCCAGTCTTCACCAATATCTCTGAAATCGGATTGGTGAAGATGACTGCACGAGAAGTCCCTCCGCTGACACGAAAGATAAGCCAGCTCTTCGAGCGACCTTCTGAGCGTAACGGAATGGAAAATGGGCAGGGGAAGTTCGGCGGAATCGATAAAGTCAGAGTATGATGGGCACCCCTTACCTGACCATGGCTCCATGATCCGCTCGTAGTGTTCCATGAACATGAGATCGAAATCACGAGCGAGCCTTCCGACTCTTGGAAGGAACGTTGGTTCAAGACTTGGTCCGCCCCATATTTTCCATTCACGGGGCTCGGACACACACTCCTCGAACAACATAATCCCGAAGTATTTTGCGAGATAGATGTTGTCTGGCGACAGGGATAAAGTGTATTCAGTATTAGTTCCGGACCTTGTATCGCGGATCAGACACTGGGCTTCCTGTGTAACAAGACGGATGAAGAATTCGAAGATGCGTTTCTTCGGTGATTCGTCGGCTTGCGTATTGAGATACTGGGCGACGCTAAATATAGAGTTACATTTTGTTTTGAAGCGCCCGATTTTCACTTCGGTATCGTTCTGATTATGCATTTGCATTTAGTTTTTCCTTATTGATTTTGAAGTTCAGGTGGGATGGTGGGATAAGGGGGATACCTTCGCCCCGGGCCAGAATCAAAAACTGTCACAGGATATATATTTAAAAAATGAAAAGATCCTTAGGTTCAAAAAAAAGGGGTCATCCCACCTGATACCCATGAATCATACGCTGGGACTGCGTTTGAGCCAGGTGGGATGCTTTTTGGCATCCCACCTACTGAGAACTATTTTGGATCCAACACAGGATTCGTCCAGTGTCCTTGTGCTTTGGCTTTTGGCTTTCCCGCATCCGGTGTTACTACCTTCGTAACCTGCCATGCCGCAGAGCCACCACGAGTTCCATACTGTTGAAGCATGTGACCATCGAGAATCCGATCTTTGTATCTCCTGAAGATGTAGCCGAGTTTTACTGAATCACACGACTTGCCCGTTTTCATCGGAGCCAGCGTCAGGAGCAGCTCGCGCACTGAGGCTTCCTCCGTTGTGCTGATCGGTGTGTCGAACAAACGACCGACCAAACTCGCCAGCGTGCATGGCTCATCCTTGAACAGAGTCCGCCACGCCTTCAGTAACAGTCGGAAGTTGTTGGTCTGGGGATCCTGATTCTTTTTCACGTCATCGCGGCCCAGTTCAGGATCCGGGAGTCCCATCCACAAGATCACGCCACGGATAAGGTCGGACCATCCTTCGAAGCCTCCAAGTCTGCGAAAATCTGTCGGCAGCGGATTACCAGCACGAATAAACTTCTGAAGGACCGACAAATATGCGCATACAAGGGGAACACGATTTTTCTGAGTCCAGGAAAGAAGATTCGGATGTGTGAATCCGGTCCGCTTCTCAGGATCCTCAGAATCGCTATGGAGGTTAATTGGCACAACTCTCCGAGCCATATCCCCTCGATAGTAGACGTTGTTCCCGGTCAGGTAGGGCACTAAGAGATTCGGGCCGGACCACATTTCACTGACGCCAAGTACGCGTCCTGTCCACATCAGCCCCGTAAGAAGCGCGTCCCAAGACGCGTTTCCGAAGCCGCCATCAACGTTGTCGACCAGCACCATTCTTGTACCAGATCGACACAGGGCAGTTATTCGCTTTTCATCCTCCTCATTATTAAGACCAGAGCTCATCCTCGGAAACATGCGCCCGGAACTTATCATTGCCATTGTGTCACAGAGCAACGATTTCCCTTCGGCTGGAGTTGACGCGGTAACCGCCGTCAGCGGCACATTACCAGTGATAATTGATCGCACCATCGGCGTAAGTGTTCCGGCAATGGCAGCCGACCTGTGGAACTCTTCCTGGAAGTGGAAGTCGAGGAATGCCTCCAGGATAAGCGGGCGGGCCTGTTCGACTGTCATCGCGTCACACTTCGCCTGAAGGTCTGACCAGTCTTCGCCACGTATCGGCTCGAACAGGATCTGTGTCTTGGTGTCAAATCCCGGCTCCGAGATTAACGAACCGTCTGGTCGAAGCGTCGGCGTCTCGGTTAACGCCATTATTGTGCGAAACTTCTTCTCAGGTCTTGCTATAACGCAGTCGATTACTGATTTGGGGACACTGGTGTTGTATGGATCACCTTTCTTGCTGATCTTTTGCCAGCACGCACTTTGATCCAGATACTCGTGCAGAGTGTGGGGAGAAACCTGAGATATCTGGGGCTGACCCTCTGGCCACCTTATTCCAGCCTTGTCTTCATCGGGCTTATCGACATCCTTGACCGTTATCCGGGGAGAGTTACGTGTGATAAGCACGATTTCATTCACCCTCTGGAATAAGGGGTATCCGCCAGCAATAAGCGCATTCTCGGCCTGATCAACCATCCTGGACAGACATCCCTGGCCGGACTCGATCAGAATGCTTATTGACGACACCGTTGTAAATGCAGATGGTTCAGTAGGATTGCCTGTCGTCGATGTGCCGTTCACAGGCTCAGGTTCGGCAGTCTGTTGTCCCCGAATGCCAGCCAATTCTTCTTTGGTGAGTCCGAGGGCATCGGCAATGGGCTTCCAGAAAAACATCTCCTGCTCGTAAGCATTGTGAATACTGAGTTTTTCGAACTCTTGTTTTGCCGTGCGAATGAGATCGACCTTACCCTTGTCGGTCCACTCAGCTTCAGGCTTGTGAGCCGCGATATGTTGTTCGGCCAAGTAGGACAGACCGTGCTGAGCGGCATCGACGACTTTATGCCAAGTCTCCATTCCACACTTTAGAACCACTTCATCTGGATCCATTCCCTCTGGTATTCGAGGCGTAACATACGGAGTGATCGGTGTCCCGATCAGACTCTTAACGCTTACTATGGCACCCTTATCGCCGCCGCTATCGGGATCAGGGCAGATTATGACACTGTTAATACCGGCACGGCACATAGTATCAATCTGGTCGTGCGTAAACTGGGCACCGACGTAGGCGACCACCCTGGTATCGCCCCTGACTTGAAGCAGCGCCGCATCAAGGAGACCTTCCACCGCGACGATGTCTCGATGCTTATCGCGAAGCGCCCGGTCCAGGTATAATGGAGAGCATTTTGTATGCACCAAATCCCCGTCGTAATCCTTCATCTTCGGATTGGACAGCGCGATCGTTTTCGGCATTCCCGGTGGCGTATTTTTACCCGGCCACCGGCCATAAAAGGTCAGCATACGGCCGCGTTCGTCCCGCCATGGAAATACTATGTATCCCTGCATCTTCGGATCGGCAACCCAGGTGGCAGCGATGTCCTTGCTGCTGAATCCCTGGCTGATGAGGTATCGGCGGACATTTTCCTGATGCGGAAAAAATCCGAGTTCAAGATTCTCTATGTCATCCGCTGTCAACCCCCGTCCAGCGAGATACTCCATGGCGTATTCATTCTCTTTAGCCCGAAGATTAGCCTGGAAGAACTTACTGGCACTTTCCATAAGTGCCCGGCGAACTTCTATTATGTGATGCGCTTCCGAATCCTTCGGAGAGTGTTTAATGCCTCCCGGTATTTCCAGTCCGGCTTTCTCCGCGAGAATTCGTATGGTCTCGACATACTCAGATCCGTGCGGGGTGCCCACGCCACCGTTCAGCATATGGATATATTGAACCGGCCCACCACCAACTTTACAGCCTTGGCAATACCATTTTAGACTTGATTTCTCAACTGAAAACGAGCCTCCGCTCTTACTCTTGTGAAAAGGGCACGCCCCCTTCAACTGTTCGCCTTCGTTTATCCAGTTATGGATTTCCTGGGCGTAGACATCGTCTACAGAAAGTTTCGGTACAACTTGTTGCTCAAAGAAATCGACGATTTTCATACGTCACTCCAAAAATGTGATTTGAGCATCGTCGCAAACCGTATTTAATTGATTACAACAAGAATATTTGTTATAATCAATTGTGTTCACATACGGAGCCCTTGCGACGAAGCCCATTCGTTTCTGGGGCTTTTTTCACTCTCAGACTTTTTACTTTGCTCGTCTATTCTGTATGCTTTGTTTTCTTTGCACTTCGTCGCTTTTATTCTTTGAACAGCAGGTCTTCATTGCTTATGACGTTTAAAAAACACCCACAAACGTTATCTACTTTCACCTCCTCGTTAATTAATAATTTGTTTATGCGGCGTGAGCTTCCGGTGCATCTTCGTCAATGGGAACTACATCTTCCGCCGTATCCATAGCATTCTCGCACTCAGTGATAACTGCCCGGAGCGTTCTTGTTATATCCATCCAATCAATCGCTGTCGGCTTACTCAGATTTTTCATAACGCCTTTCAACTTGGTCTTGATTGCACTATGAGTTCCGGTGGGCTCTACTATCGTGGCGGGGTTCCACCATCTATGCACTGTGCTTTGGTTCACAGCTAATAGGCTTCCCACTGAGGCTTCAGTCAGGTCAGCTGCCCTGAGTCGCATGGCTGCAATCCTTTTTTCTGTCGATGTCATCGGCATCCCTGTGCCAATACGCAATTCCAGAGCGCGTAGATACGCGTCAGAGAGATTATTGACAGCTACGAACCGAACTCTAATGCTTGTATGACCTTCACGAATGGCGAACATAAGGCGATAATATCCGTCCAGGACAGAGCCGTGTAGTTCTTGGTCTCCAGGGCAATATGCCACTGTTATCGAATCGTTCACCTGGAAGAACTTCGACCGCTCCTCCTGAATTAACGTATGCTTTTTCGATATTTTTCGGCTCCTCCTGATATCCAACTTGTGATTGAGTTTGACCATACTGACCGGCATTGTTCCGATCCACCCATCACATGGCACGGCCGGATCTAAATGCATTTGCATTACGCCGGATATCGCTGAAGTTATTGCATTCGCGTGATTAATATCCGGAACCTCAACCTCAGGGACGACCGACTTGGGCTCAGCTGCCTTTGCGTTTAACTTTGTATCAGTAGCAATGGGCTCCGAAGCTTCAGAATTAACACCAGGATCCATTTCACTGGCCATATCCGTCGTATCTGCTGTCGTGTTTTCCGTTAGAATGGCTTGTTGCGACATACGAGTGAATACCCCGATGACCTTGTCGATATCCTCGTCTTTCATGGGTGTAGTATCTTCGCGAGTGACATCTAGACCAAGGATTTCTTTTATTGCTGCCGACATATCATCGTGGCTGTGTCCGAGTTTGTCAGACAGGGCAGACATTACTCGGAGCCTGGCAAAGCGATGCATGGTGCGATCAAAAGTCTTGCTCGAACCTTCCACAACAGGTGCAGTTGCGTGTTGTCTGTTATTGGATTCATTACTTGCGTGAATGAATTCTTCCATATTAACTTCTCCTTAGACATATTTTTATTACTGCGATACAACTTTCTGGTTTATTCGAATAAATTCGACAGGCACTTGGTTATCCATTCCTCCTTCCGCCCTGATCCAAGCTCTACATTATTCACCTGTGAAGGCTGGCTAATGGGTTTTTCGGAAGTTTGAGTTCCCGCTATCAGCAACGATTGTTGTTGGACAACAACGGACTCGACTTCGTCCGTGGTGACCGCGATTTTCGACGTGCATGGCGCAGTGCCGGACCTAGCAGTTGGTGAACGTTTTTTCTGTGACATGGTTATCTCCCTATGTAATTTTTTTGGGTCATCGGGATAATGCGTACTTATTCAAAAAAACAATTGCAAAAAGTGGACACATTCAAGCTACTAGCAGATTGCTACCAACAAACTGCTCAGGAGGCCAAACGTGTCCACAAGTATTTTGTATCATGGATGGGGAATGATCGGCTACAACTATCGAACAACCCGATATGAAGCTGGCGCCATGGTGTTCGTTGTCCAACCGAAAGGGAAAATCATTTGCTGTCCCGAATGCCAGCGCGTCGATGTGACTTTGCGTGGTACAAAGACCAGACAGTTTCGCACTCTCCCAATCGGAAGGAAGCGCGTTTTCATCGAAACTGATATGCAGCGCATTTGGTGTCCGGCTTGCGACTTTGTTCGTCAATCCCCGTTGAATTTTGCTGACCCGAAAGTGACCTACACCAGGCAATTGGAGCGGTATATCCTTGATCTTCTTGGTTCCATGACGATCCAGGATGTCGCTCAGCACTTGCAGATGTCCTGGGACACTATCAAGGAAATCCAGAAGAGGGATTTGACTGCGCGTTTTTCTCGACCAAAGTTGAGGCACATGCAACGTCTGGCAATTGATGAGATCGCCGTTTTCAAGGGGCATCGATATCTCACCGTTGTCATGGATCTTGATAGTGGTTGTGTCGTCTTTGTTGGGAATGGCAAGGGGGCTGACGCTTTGGAGCCTTTCTGGGTCCGCTTGAAAAGATCGGGAGCGAAAATAGAAGCCGTCGCTATCGATATGTCCCCCGCGTATATCGAAGCGGTGACAACGAATCTTCCTCATGCCGCAGTCGTTTTCGACCATTTTCATGTCGTCAAAATGTTCAATGAAAAGCTCTCGGACCTGAGAAGGGATATTTTTCGAGAGATTGCTGATAAGAAACAGAGAACGATTTTGAAAGGAACTCGCTGGTTGCTCTTGAAGAATCCCGAAAACCTGGACCAGTCCAGAAACGAAAAAGACAGGCTGGACGATGCTCTCAATATCAATCTGCCATTGTCCATCGCTTACTACCTTAAGGAAGATCTCCGCCAAATCTGGAGTCAAGAAAACAAAGTCAAAGCGGGGGAATGTATTGACGCATGGGTTGGAAAAGCCAAAGCTTCCCAAATCCGCATTCTGGAAAAGTTCGCTCAAACACTCGAAAGCCATCGATACGGAATCCTCGCCTACTACCGACATCGGATTTCAACAGGACCACTTGAAGGAATGAACAACAAGATCAAGACCATGAAACGCCAAGCATACGGATTTCGAGATATGGAATTCTTCAAACTCCGAATAATGGCCATTCACGAGGCAAAGCATGTACTTGTTGGATAAAATCAAAGCTTTTCCCTTTTAGATGCCGGTTTTTTCAAAAATACGCATTTTCCCGAAGAACCATTTTTTTCTGTGTAGCTTCAGTGTGGCGGGGTCCGGTTAGTCCGTACCCCTTGCCAGACTCACTTACCCCTCTTTCCCTGCTTTTCCCTGCTGGCGCCTTGTTCGGCTTTGGCCCTATTTCTTTCGATCATCTGATCGAAAAAGGATTCGACCTCAGATCTCAGAAAAAAGAGCGGTTGCCCTGGCCCCTTGTCATACAGAAACACTGCGTTCAGCAGGCCACGCCTCCGAAGATTCGAGATGGTAATCCTTGTTACACCGAGAAATGCCTTTGTCTCATCCGTAGTCATGAAATCACTTCGTTTCATTTTGTGTACCCCCTTGCATTTAGTATATAAAGTATAACCAGTAAAAGTCAATGATATTTGTACGATAATATTAAAATACGATCATAATACATAAAGTATTATATGAATTAGTTGGTTTCATAACCTTTTCTCTTTTCATTCCGCATGTTTTGAGGTAAACTCCAATTGTGAAAAATAAATACGCGGACTTCATCCGTCAGGCTGCTGCCAACCTCGGGGTGTCTCATGCAGTATTGGCCCGTAAAGCCGGCATCTCAGCTCAGAACATTTCAAATATCTTGGCCGGTAGCAATTTCCCTTCGGAAAAAAATCTCTTACGAATAGCTGATGCGCTTGAACTTGGCCCAGACGAAAAGATGGAACTGTTGATTCTGCTCAATGCAGATCGTTCAGAAGAACCAGAGAACTGGCAAAAGATCTTGGAGATTGTTCATGATAGCGAATTGAGTAATAAAGCGCGAAAAAGTCGAAAAAACCGAATAAAATCAGAGATCCCGGTGTTCGATCCACTCGTTGATTTTCGTGACGGCGAACTACAGGGTACAATTGTCGAGAAACTCCCTGTTGGCCCGGGTGAGTATTGCTCTGACTTATTTGCCATTCGCATTAACGGCAACCATCTTGCCCCGCGTTTTGAAAAGGGCGACATCGCCATTTTCCGGAGAAGCGAAGAGGGAAACATATCAGTTTCCAGCATCCCGGTCGCTTTTGTTGCCGATGGCTGGAGTCGCGTAGAGCCTTGGAGCGTTTATCGCGATCCGCGTGGAAAATGGATACTGGAACCGGGTAACCCGGCGCATAAAGTGATCGAGATCGATGAGGCGTTGAATCCACGCATATTGGGGACACTCGTTGAAGTACGATTTCGCCCGGAATCATAGCCCGAAGCCGCCGGTATAAATAAAATCAACAATAAAAAACCACCCGAGGGCAGCCCCCGGATGGTAGTGCTTTACTTGGTCACATCTGATGTTATTTGCTTGCCCTGAAACTTACGTCCATGTTGAACTCATGCGCGTTGCAATAAAACCGATTCATTATCGTCACTTCGTCTTTTCGAAGACCGGTTAGTCCATCGCGGAGTACCGTAAATCGAACGTGTCCGACAATTACGGTGGACTTTTTCCCGAGGCGTTCTTCCATAGCCGCCAATATGATCTTCAGTTGCATCTTCTTTATCTGACCAGCATTGCATTCGTCGATTATGAGGAGATCGGCTTCCGCAATGTCAATGATTGATTCCAGCTCATCTGGAAATATCCGCCGGACGGATAACCCATTGGCAACGGCCCGTTTTTCGAGTGCCATAGTCAGTGTGATTTTTCCGGTGCCGCACGCCCCCCAGATGTATCCATTGCGCCCATCAGGGATTGCGTCAGACGACACATTATTGACGCTGAGAGGTTTCCCCTCGCTGTCTGCTGTCGAGTCGTCCTGGATGTCGAAACCGGTCATGGTGGCCGTATTTCGGACGAGGGGAGTAAGATCTGCCGGAATGTGAATGTTGAACTTTTCGCGATTCATTTATCGCTCCTTTGATTTTATTTTTACTGCCTCAAAAACACCCGGATCACCCGTAGATGTCTCCGGAACGGGAGTTTCATGGCATCAGCTGCCCGAGAAATCACCCGCTACTTCACCCGTATTGTTTGGAGGCCGCCCCATAGGCCGGGGCGGCTCCACCAATCGGAACTAGTACTACAATATAGTCCTATCTCTTACCGTGCTGGTGCCGGGGATACCGGCTCGTCAGCAGGATTGCTTTCGATAGAATCTGACTCTACACTTACCGGAGTCAGGTTATAGCTATACGTCTTGTTGCTCTTGTTTTCACGGTAGTGAATTACGTATCCACCAACAACATTATTGTTTATTTTCCGAAGTTTCTGCCCCAAGGCATATTTCTTCGACGCTGTAGTTGTACCAGATAGCACGGACGCCATGAGTTTGTGTGACTCGGCGTGTCCGACGAGCTGTGCAATGCTCACTCGTTCTGCTCCGAATGCGCCCGCCCAGGACTGGACAAACGCTTCGATTTCTACTTCGGCTGCGTCAACAGTTCTCAACAGCTCCTGTTGATTTTGGAGAAATCCCGAAATCCCGTTTACTTCGAGGATGCCGCCAACGATTTGCGTATACGCTTCGTAGCTACCCATGACCGCATTCGATACCGGTCGTCCTTTGGCAAACCAGTTGCTTATGAGTATCAGGAACGCCTGCATGAGCTGCGAGCGGTTATCTTTCGTCCACGGGATTATATTGGCGTGCCTGAAATTCGTTCTCAGCGACGGATTCTCCAGGTTTGGATCGAACCGAATCAGCACGGTTCGTCGAGACAACTCCGGCGAGAGCTTGGGATGGTTTGCTGTGGCACACCAGATGGCGTTGTTTGGGACCGTTATATTGCGACTCACCCGATCCAGCTTATCGGTCCACATTGTGTGGGTCAGCACACTTGCGAGCGACCCAGAGTCCAGCTTCTTTTTGAAGTTGTCGATCACGACAGTCGTTGGCTGATCGCGCAACGTAGAAGTTATGCGCTTTTGCCATGCCCAATCTCGATCCGACTCGGTGATGCAGGTTGCTTTCTCCCCAGTCGCAATGATTGCCAACAGATCGACCAGCCAAGTTTTTCCACAACCGGGGGCATGTGCAGACACGAGATGTAACGGGATCGGGCCATCGATAAGCGGTCTTATGAATGGAAGCACGCCCAGTCCAACCACATGAGCCAGCGAAGCTGCATCTTTGAACTTGAAGTCCACCAGGAACTCCTCAAAGATGAATCTTTTCGCGTTGGCGACAACATCATCTGTCGGATTGACCGGTATCGTGGGAACTCCACACCCTCCGAGGTGAAGGAATACCTCTGTTATCGGGTTGTATCCCTCTGTCGTCGAGAGCGAGCCGTTCTCTGCGAATACGGGGCATTTCACGATCCCGCGCAGGGCCGGTATCGACCACCTCCGACGTTCCAGTAACTGCTTGGTCAAGCTAATTTGTACACCGGGCAATGGTTTTTCGCTGCCTTCATCGTCCTCGTATACCATCCGATAGCGTTCCTGCAGCAAGGTCTTCAGCGCAGTCGGACTGACGACCTCTGTTTGGGGAACGCCCTTCAGATGCTTGATCTGGGCGATTTGTCCTGCATACTGGTAGACCTGCTGCCCATCCTCAACCGCTTTCTTCAACCCGTCTTCCAAGGCGCAAAGCATAATGTGCTCGTCGCCACGGAGAATCAGTTGCTTGCGCAGCGGAGTCTGCGCGTGAGGAAGTCCAAGCTGGAGCGGGGTTCGACAGAAGTTCCACTCCTCGCACTTCCCACAGAATTCCTCGCCACCCAGCTTGTGTCTGAAATCAGAGCACTTGCTTACCATGCCAGAAGATCGAGCTTCTTCATAGCGATGGAGGAAGGACTTCATGTCGGGTCTCTTTTCCAGCAACTCGGCAACTTGCTCGCCACCTCGATGCGTATTGATGATCACCGAAGCTGCTCCGATAAAGAGCTTGTCTGGAATCTCGTGAATCCGGACCAGGGCGTCCCGGATGCACGGACACTTTGCCTGTATTGCGCGACTATCAGGGATTTCTCTCGCAGCCGCCGGTGTAGTTCTGGGACGGGGTTCTTCACCCTTGGGTGATGCAGGAGACGCTGCATCTCGTTTTGAATCAGCCATAATGGCTCCTTTTATGTTATTTGCTTTCGACCGCCTTCAGCGGCTTTGAGCGTAGATTTTCCGCGACGTGTTACCGTCGGCTGTTTACCTTGATGCACTTTTCAATGAACGATTATTCTTTATACCGTAATTGTATCAAGTAACTTTTCTCATTCATTGCTATGCAAATAAGTTACACACGAAATTCGGGTCCGATGATAAAAACCTAACGAAAATAAATTGATCGCGCAAATCCTAACTTTTGAAATCCGCTCCCAATGCGTGTATAGTTGATGCCGATGAATCGATCGCGAAAAATATTCGGCAAATATCGTCGAAAACCAATAAAGTCTCAGGCCACATCGGCTCTGATCAATTATTACGGTCAGTTTCTCATGCTTGATCCGAATACTGCTTCAACGAAAGATTTTGTAACGGCGATGGCTGTGGGTTATTTTCATGCAGGTGGGCACGATGATCCCGACGCTCATAATGAAGAACTGATTAGAGATCGTGAAGCAGGGAAGCTGGGAATAAAAAAATACTCGTCTTGCGAATCCGCAAAGACAGAGCTTCAGAACACACTCAAAAATGCATTGTTGATGATTCGTGTCGCGACCGATGCGTCCTGCAAAGCCACCGTTGAATTTTATGTGTGGCTTCTCGAAACGTTGCAGAATAGATCATTCTTTGCTACTACCTGGAAGGGACCGGGCAATACCCGGATAAAAGTCACACCACGTCTATCGGGTAATCAGGATGAATTCAAGCTCATCTTCGCGATATATCGCATGGGTTTGGTAGACGCGATCGTTAATGCGTTTACAACGACCACAGCAAAACAACCTTCAAACGGATCGTATTATCTTGGTGTTTGCCCGAAATGCGGATTGTTATGCGAACTCACACGTCCCAATCAGAAATATCATAAGCCATGCAAGCCCAAGTATCTGCGGGATCCAGAGAATCCGCGGAAGAAATATGAGCTTACACATCTCGGCCAGCGAAATATTGTAGAGGGTCAAAGAAGGCGAAGAGAACATGAGAAGATGGAGGCAGAGCTCCTCAAAAAAAGAAAAAAGTCGGTCTCCCGGCGATCATAATATCGCACACTCCATCGCCCCGACGGCTGACAATATTACAGTATGACAACCTTGCATGTTACGAAATTCCTTATAGAAGCTGATCCGGACTACCTGCATCTATTGCCGTATCAGGCATTAACGGCAGAAGTAATTGCACAGGCTCACGCAGTTGCGTTGCTTGCGCGATGACTGTCGTATCCGTCTCCGTAGCATTAGTTGTAACATGCGAAGTGAATGAGGCAGGTGCAGCCGTATCAGCAATAGTCGTGTTTATGCTGGTCATCTCCGTTGCTGTAGTGGCGGTCGTCACTGCATCAGCGGAGGCGGTCGTAATGCCAGGGCCAATGATGCATTTTACGGTATTGGCATTGGAAACAGAGACGAATTTAGCGTCCAACAGCGCCCGGATGTCCTGTACTCGCCACGCAGTGGTCCTGGGACCAAGTTTAATCGGCTGAGGGTAGCGTCCGGACTTGATTCCGGCCCACCAACTGGATTTGCTTATAGGTACGTATTCAAGGACTTGTTTCAGTCTTACAAGTCCTTCTTCGGGTAATGGTCTCATTTCGTGCCTCCTTGTCTTTCGACGTATAAGGCATTAGAACATGTATTTTTTTTGAAATGAAGGAAATCCAAGAATGAAAATTTTCCCGGAATTTTTTCCCGAAGAAAATTTCCGTGAATACATCCAGAATTGGAATTGATGCACTCTCAAGAGGACTTGGACTATATAGTTTTCTCGCAAGCGGCCTGTATTCTTATATTATTTAAAAACTGCTTAGACAACACTTCCTCGGCGGTTTCTTTCGTGGAAGTTCGCACCAGATCATCGCTGCCTTCACCCTCGGGATAGATTGCGTTAGCAATTCCCGGAATCGTAATTTCGACGCCGTTGAAGTCAGCCCATAATAGCTTCAGATCAATATACGGAAGAACGGCCCACTTAATCCATTTCGGAATACTCATCTTTATAGGCTCTGGCGAAGATCTCAGTTCTTGACATGGGTGGCCTCGCCGAAACTTAGACAATATTTTTTCAAAATGAGCTTTCAACACATCATCCGAAAAATCTAGACTGAGCACGCCAAGAGATTTGGTAGTCGCATTATTTAGGTGGTAATGAATGGGGTCGTCCATCCACGCCTGGGCAATCCTTGCCTCCTCGGGAAGAGTGTCACCAAAGTCAGCACTTAGGGCCAACTCATTCAAGCAGTCATATTTATTTTTTTCCATTCCCCTTATGATCCAAGCAACATCGCGAGCGGTCAAAGGGCGTACAGCAAGTTGTTCCCAGGGTGATTCTCCGCACCCTCTAAAAGCCCCGTAATGGTTAATGTCATTACGTAACACACATTCTGTAGGGGAAAAAAAATCGCCAGCTTCTTCATGGCCCCCATCGGCTGCGTCGGGCGTTTTGGGAGAGAAAATGGGATCTATCTCGATTTTCTTCAATAAATTATCGATGTTAAGCTTTAGCGACTTAAGATAGTCGCTCTGTTCATTGTTTAAAGGCATTTTACTTTTTCTGGGGGATGACTCCAAAAAATGAATGTTGTCGACAGTCATTTTTGCGTAGCTGCGTACTAGAAACTGGAGATACCAACCTTGTAGGTCCAGCTTCTTCGTATTTTTGTATTTGGACAGTTTGAACCAGGCCGGGGCCTTCTTCATCTTGGTCATAATCACTCAACTCTCGTTGACAACTTTCAAATCACTGTTGCTTTTCGAAGTATTCAAATGAAACACTCCGAGCTTGCACGACGCCGCCCACTTGCGAAAGAAAATCCGATTATAAACTCCGCCCAGCGGTTCTGCAACAGAATGAACTTGATAAATACAGTCGATTAGGCTATTGCAACTGGCGTTGTGGTCGCTACTGCGCCCGTCTCGCCTGTGCGAAGCATGTCGAGATAATCCGCCCACGCCTGCATCATTCTCCGACGCTCTTCGAGGTGCGCAGTGCGATTGTATGCTCTTCCCATAGGGTCGCGCACCGCATGAGCAAGCTGATGTTCGACGAAGTCGGGGCGAAAGCCCAGAACCTCGTCGAGTATCGTCCGCGCCATGGCCCTGAAACCATGCCCGGTCATTTCTTCTTTGGGAATATCCATGCGACGCATCGCGGCGAGAATAGCATTGTCACTCATCGGCCGAGTTGGCGTTCGAGCACCAGGGAAGACATACTCACCACTACCGGTGAGCGGATGCAGTTCGCGTAAAATTGCAATAGCCTGTCTTGCCAGAGGGACTATATGCTCAGTCTTCGTCTTCGAGGCAGTGAATCTCCATTCCGCTGTTTCGAAATTTATATCGGCCCATTTCGCATGGCGAAGTTCGCCTGGCCGAACAAAAAACATGGGGGCAAGGCGAAGAGCGCACGAAACG
>JADFYG010000082.1 GCA_015233155.1 Candidatus Rifleibacteriota bacterium | reverse complement strand
GGCGGACCGCGCGCCCAAGGATTGGGATATCGACGGGATGGTTGTCTATTTCCTCGATAAATTTAATTTTGACATCAGCGTCCTCAAGAGCCAGATCCCCGACCTTGGCCCCGAAGAGCTGGTCACCATGGTTTACGCACGGCTCAAGGAGATCTATGCTGAAAAAGAAGCCAAGTTCGGCATTGAGCAGATCCGCCGCCTGGAGCGGATGTTCCTGCTGCATACCATTGACCATAAATGGATTGAGAAGTTCATCGAGCACAGGATTGCGGACAAACGAATTCTCCGGCTGGTGAAGAAATGGCTAAAGGCCGGAGTAATCGAGGAGGGCCATTGGCGAGCAAGCGAGGAAGGCGCCCCGCAAGGGGCGTCAATTTCTCCATTGCTCTCAAATATCTATCTCCACTACGTTCTGGATCTATGGATAAATCAGTGGAGAAAGCGCAATGCCCAAGGGGACGTTGTTATCGTTCGATGGGCAGACGACTTTGTCGTAGGATTCCAGTACCAATACGATGCAAAACGGTTTTTGACAGAATTAGGCGAGAGGTTTCGGAAATTCTCTCTGGAACTTCATCCTGAAAAGACTCGTCTCATTCGCTTCGGCAGATATGCTCGAAGGGATTGCCAAAGGTATGACGGCAAGAAGAAACCGGAGACTTTCAACTTTCTGGGGTTCACGCATTGCTGTGATGTGAAGCGAAACGGAAAGTTCAAAGTCATGCGTAAAACCATGGGTAAACGATTTACGGCTAAGATTCATGCCGTAAAGGAAGAACTTCGAATTCGTATGCACCAATCTGTGAAAGAGCAAGGCAAGTGGCTACGCTCGGTATTGCTTGGTTATTTTGCCTACCATGCCATTCCCGGAAATTGGGGCCGTATCGGAGGATTTCGAACCCAAGTGGGGCGGATGTGGTACAGAACTCTACGACGACGCAGCCAAAAAGCCACAATTACCTGGGCGAAAATGGCTGGGATAATAAAACAATGGCTCCCACCTGCGCGCATTTTGCATAAATGGCCTGAGGAGAGATTTCTCGCTAGAACCCAAGGTAAGAGCCCAGTGCGGTAATTCCGCTCGCTGGGATCCGTGCGGGGGGTGCCGGGTAACCGGCATTCCTACCGCGACCAGTCATCAACCATATAAATACCTGGGTATCGACGAGAAGTTTCATGGGTTCTCGCCGAGCCAAAATTCATCGGGCAAGGGATCATCGAAATCCCTACTCATCATTATTTTTCCATGATATTGGCCCAAAATGCGTGGGGCTGAATGACTCGTGAAAGGAACCAGTCTGACACGAGTTTGTTCGTCTTGTGCTATTACAATTTCATCCCCTTGTTTGGCAAGATCGATAAGTTCGGCCAAGCGCTTCTGGGCGTCTTGGACGGAGACGGTTTGTGTTGACATAGGCCGTGTTCCTCAAAGTAAACTATGTATCAATACAATAAGTCTCTCTTTTCCGAGGTCTCCGTGACTCCGTGGTTTCTTTCAAATTTGCGCATTTTTATCCAGACCTCCGTTGGCAATCATGGCTTCAAGGGGGGAAGAAATATAAATCAATCCCAAAGAAATGTTCTTCAATAGTTGGTCTGCGTATATTCTTCATAAAAGTCAGTCCGTATCTCTTTTCATCGAAGGAATTTGAGATTACCAGCCATATTCCCTTCTTTTGACGGCATTCACTTGAAATCTGCCGAGCACACTCCTGAGTTAATTCGTAATTCTGAAATGGGAATGGCTTCATTTCCAGATCATTTCTTTTTGAATAGTAATCATAGGAGTAATGGCCATATAATATGTCGAAATAAATCAGATCGTTCTGAGAGGCCTTTGATTCTATAAATGCGGTCGCATCGCGCCATTCACACTCGGTTTGAGCTGAAAAAAACTGATCAATGCAGCCCCAGGACAATATCAGAAGTATTCCCAGGACTGATACTTTTATTATTTCTCTTTGTATTCTATCGATTCCGATTGCAGCCCACAGAATAAGAGACAGCGAACAAAAAGAGAGAGGCTTTGGACAGAAAATATGCGCAGAAACCTGAGAAACCAGAAATGGAATTAACATCGGAACTGCCATCCAGCAGAAAAGAAGCAAATGAATTTTAACGTTTTTAAAACGCAACTCCCAGGACTGATTTTCCAATATGGTCAGAAGAGGTTTCTTTTCATCCTGTCCCTCAGTCGCATGAGACCGTTTAACTGTAATAAGCCCGCATAGACCCGTAAATACAATCATAAAAACCATCAGCAGGGCAGGCGTATTGTCCCGCTGGTCAAGGCTGGCCAGACCATTACAAATCGTAGTCGCTCCACAGTACTGGAGAAAAATCATCAGAACAGTTGAAATAGTCGGCAGGGAAATCCAGTCAAGAAATCCCCCTCCCTCAAATGCAGAAAATTGTTTTACAATTACCACGCCCCACAGCCCCAGCAACAATATAAGAGAGGCCTGAATCCATAGCCATCGATTGCGGAATGGCGACGACCAAAAGGATCTTCCCCAGTAAATCAATATGAAACAGTTCTGAGCCACCGGAATCATGGCGCCAAAATTATGTGCCAAAACTAAAATAATCGAAGAAATAATGTATAGCCAGGAATCCAGGGCGATAGATTCTTTTTGTATTCCCCAAAATGAATACATTGATATCAGGCAAAAAAAAGTCAGTAGCGAATATGTGCGACATTCCTGCGAAATGTGAATATGATAAAGGGCAACAGATAGCAAGAGACTTGCAATAAGCCCCGTAGATGCATTCATCATGCGTTTTCCCATCAAGTATATGGCTGCAATCGAGGCTATACCAAATAAGACGGGAAGGCATCTGAGGGCTTCCTCCGATCTTCCGAATGCATGTTGCCAGAGACTGAGAAGGAAATAAAACAAGGGATTCTGGTTGTTGGAGATAGCCAGAGAAGGTATTGTGAGAAAATTTCCTGAGGCCAGCCAAAAGGCAGCCGCTTCATCCGGAGAAAAACTTTTCTGGCCGAGATGGTATAACCGCAACAATCCACCCATCAGGATAATAAAAACCAGTATTGAAATTTCTATGGCTCTATTTGAAAATATAGAGCTTCCGGCGTTGCTTTCTGGTTGCACCGGGGGTGCTGCCATACCCTTATCTCCTGAGTTCCGCGCCGACCCTATTTCCCTATAAGCGCGTATGCCCTATTTCCCTCTTCCTATGAATGCCTCGAAGTGGCGTTCCTCAATGAGTATTTTGGCGGCCGGGTCTGATCGAACGAACTCCATGAAACGGCCAAGGCGGCGCAGGACGGCTGGCGAGATACGATGCTCAAGTTTGCAGGCTTCCTCTTCAGCCAGGTCTTCCGGGAGGGCCAGCAGCGTGAGGAAGAAGTCAGCCAGAATGCGATGTCGTCCATCAAGCCGTCTCACGGCAGCCTCGCCGGTTTGTGTAAGTGTGACGGGCCGATAGGATTCGTAGTTTATTAGTTCAAGTTGGGAAAGGCGTCGCAACGCGGATGTTACAGATGGAAGCCGGCGACTCATTCGTTCGGCAAGGTCCGTGACGCGCACGGCACCGTATTTTTCCTGAAGTGATTTTATTTCTTCGAGATATGACTCTAGAGCGGTTGAAAGCTCATTCAGCTGTTTTTTTGTTGTCACCGGTACTGATTTCCGATCGGGAGGTGGAGATTTTGTCATTGCACGAAGCTCGAAGCTGTATGTCGCGTTCGCATTGGGAACGATGTGAACAGCAAGCGCAGTCTCCCCCCTGAATTTCGCGTCGTGCACGCCTGAAAAGGCCCCACACGGCCGCTGTGGCAATCAACAGAATCAGCGTGGTTTCCATAATACTGAACCTCTTAGAGAAACAATATTCCAATCCTGTAAATGGCTACGGCGACAATCCATGCTAGCACGCCGGGAACTGCCGCCGCAACGATGGTGAAATTTAGTGAACAGCTTTCCCGATAAATGACGCCGACTGTCGGCAAACAAGGCACATACAGCAGTGTAAAAAGCATTAATGACAAACCCGCGAGAGGAGAGAGACCGGCGGCGCGCATTCCGGTACCCAGATCGTCAGAAAGTGGCCGGTATAAAACCGCAAGTGTTGAAATAATGCTCTCCTTGGCAAGAAAGCCGGGAATGAGAGCAACGCCTTCACGCCAGCCGCAGCCGAAGGGGCGAACAATCGGCTCCAGCAGATGTCCGACACGGGTGATATAGCGTCCGGAAATAAGCTCCCGATTGCGATCGGCCGTCAGATTTACGACCGTTTCAGCGGCAAGCTTGTCGCCGGCCTGCGCACGGATTTGAAGTGAGGCTATGAGACTGTCATACGGAAGACTGAGCGGGATATCACGCGGGAAAGCATTCAATGCCCAGACGACTATGGCGCCCGCAAGTATGACTGTGGCAGCCTTTTCGATAAAATGTCCGAGTTTTTCGCGTAGCGTGAGCATGACGGAGCGAAGGGTCGGCCAACGGAACGGAGGCATTTCCAGCAGGAATGGCGAGAGATCGTCAGCCGGAAATAAACGCATGGCGATGCGCGCAAGAAGAAGCATTAACATGAAATTTATGAGATAAACGGCGAAGAGATACAAGCCGGCCGATTCGTGGAAAAAAGCGGCGGCAAGCAGTGTCAGAACCGGAAGGCGTGCCGAACAACCCATCATCGGAATAAGAAACATGGTTTTGCGGCGCTGGGCCGGGTCGTCCAGTATGCGGGTGGACATGACAGCCGGAACGTTGCATCCAAACCCCATGACGAGAGGCAGAAATGCGCGACCATGAAGTCCGAGTCCCCTCATGAAGCGATCCACTAGAAAGGCCGCGCGTGACATGTAGCCCGAGTCCTCAAGAATGGCGATCCAAAGGAAGAGGACTGCGATACTTGGTATGAAAACAAGCACTCCGCCGACGCCGGTCAGGATTCCATCGATGAACAGGTCACTCAGGAGGCTTGCCGGAAGGGTTGCGCGGGCAAATCCGGAGACGCCCGACACGATGGAGTCGATCATATGAGACACAGGAGTGGAGAGGGTAAACGTGGACCAGAATATGAGAGCCATGGCAATGAAAAACAGCGGTATGCCGAACAAACGATGCGTTACGACATCATCGAGACGGTTCTGCCAGGCGGAAATCGGTTGCGGAGAGGCGATAAACACATCGCTCAAAAGACTGCCTATGCGTTCAAAGCGTTCACAGGCAGCGCGACTTGGATCATCGTGGGAAACAAGATCCAACCCACTTAATCGCAGCCCACTCTGTGAGTCGGGTTCCGGGACAGAGCAGCCCGCGCCATTTCGTGAAAGGGGCATCGGTGTGTAAAAAGATTTCGCGTACTCGTCAGCAGACGTCGCTGGTTTCTTGGCGAGCTCCACAAGCGCGTCAAGCAGGGTGTCTATTCCGAAACCGAGCCGGGCGTTGGTCATGAACACGGGTAGCCCGAGCGTTGCCGCGAGCCGTTTCCCGTCGATCTTTCCCCCACGCCGTTCGAGTTCATCAGCGAAGTTGATTACAAGAATCGGCTTGAACCCGCGTTCCAGCAACTGAAATGTGAGAACAAGATTTCGCTCGAGATTTGTGCCATCAAGAACATTGATTATGCTTGCGTCGCGGAGTTCTGAAAGGGCGGTGACGGCGACCTGCTCTTCGGGGGTAAACGGATGAATCGAATATGTTCCCGGAAGGTCCAGGAAATCGAGCTCAATATTCCGATGAATGCGATGGCCGGAGAGACGCTCGACGGTGATTCCAGGCCAGTTCCCGACCTGCCGGTGCTCACCGGTAAGCGCATTGAACAAGCTTGTTTTGCCCGCATTTGGATTCCCTATAAGAAGGATCATACGGATGGCCCTATTGAAACTGCCGACATCCGTGATGAGTGTCGAAAACATGAGTGTCGGGTCATATGGAGCGCTCCTGCACTTTAAAATTTTATTCCCGATCAGGCAGATCCTGACAATGTTTGAAGGCCTGTTCATCTCCGTTGATAAAATTGCTTTGTTAAGGCCGAGTCGGGGCCGGATTATTGATTGCCTTTTCGAAGCGTTCCAGATTTCCGTCCATGATTTTGAAGTAATCGAATCCAGCCTTCGCTTCGTCGGCGGAAAGGAGCTCGCATGGCGAAAATACAATGCTGCGCAAGCCGGTTGCATCCCCGATCGCCTTCTCGATCTCAGGCTTGGGTTGGCTTTCCCACAAGACGCATGCGAAGGGATGCTTTGCGTGTGAATCCTTGATCCACTCCAGATCCTTGGGATCCAGTCTGTCATCAGGATTTATCGAATGAGTCTCTACTGTCCAGCCGTAGCGGCGCGCAATGTAATTGTACGCCGGATGCGTGCAGAGCAATATTTTTCCCTGAATGTCCCTGGAACTCTTCCGGAAAGCGCCATCGAGATCCGTGAACTGCTTTTTCAGAGCTGAAAAGCCCTTTGCAAAATCTGCTTCATTAGACGGGAAATGCTGCAATAAAGCCTTTTCTACGGTCTCGGCCTCGGTGATCGCATTTATCGGGTCCAGCCATGTATGCCCGTCTATTCCTTCGTGTGTGTGCATTCCGGCCGGTCCATGGCTGTGCGTAATGGCGTTCGGAAATCGGATGAGCTCCTTTTCGAACGGATTCGTCGCTATAACAGTTTTCGAAGGAGGAAGGCTCACCTTTTTCGCCCACAGCTCGTAGTTTGCTCCGTTCATGAGTATCAGATCAGCCTTCTGCATTTTTACGAGAGTGTCACGGTCGGGCATCCAGGAGCTCGGGTCCTTATTCTCGGGGACATAGCAGACAACGTGGACGTGGTTTCCCGCAATCTGTGAAGCAAAAAACGCCAGCGGATAGAACGTCGCGCAGACGACGGGTTTCGCGCCTGTTGCCGCTGCTGCCGGGGCGCTGGCTTCCGCAAAAGCGATTCCTGCTACTCCCACGATCAGAGCAGTGCAGAGCATCATAAAATGCCGTCGCCATGCCGCACAGGAAACCACGTTATTCCGCCTCATGGTGCAAACCCTCCTTTTATCACTTTCAACCAACAGCTTTAAGCCATTCCTCCGCAAAAGCCACACCGACGCAGGAAATGGCGATGGCGATGAGAGAAGCTCCGATCAGGAGCACGACGACGTCTCCAATACAGAGCCATACAAGTGTCGCACGGCTCGCACCAATCTTTCGTAATGTTGCAAACTCGCGCTTACGAATCTGAATCGACAGCAGTAATATGAGCGAGATGAAGGCCATGGTTGCCGCTGCGACGAAAACAAAAACGAGATCGAAGAATCGCTCTACGCGGAAGACGACCGCGAGGAACTCCTCGACCACTGCAAGCGGTTCGATCATCTGTCGATCCTTGGAGACATGATAACGACCGCGGAGGATAGTGGCAGATTTGTCGTCTTTGGGCAGCACGATGATTCCCATAAGTGGAAACTGTGATTCATCGCCGTGGAAATGAAACGATTCGATGTTCGAATCCGTGATTTCGGTGTACGGAGGCACGCTGTCGTCAACGGTAACGTTTGATGCAGTCCGCTCAAGCACAGCCTCGGAGGCAACTTTGTTCACGATATCCTGATGTCCGTGGCCTATCCCTTCGATAATCCAGGCTGTCTTCAGATCGACGAAAACGGCTTGATCGTCAGCTGTTGATGACTCTCGAAAGACGCCGACGATGTGCATATTGAGCGGAAACGTCCGCGCGATGTCGTATATGCCCGCAGGGTCGGAAAGCAACGTATCGCCAACGTGAAGGTTAAGCCTTCGAGCGACCGCACTGCCAATCGTCGCGTCGCCTATTTGAAGAGGCACCGTTCCAGTAACGGGCATGAGGTGCCGGAACTCGTAGTATTCCGGCGTAGTACCTACAATGGGGCATTTCTTCGCCGTGAAAAAAATATGGAGCGGGATTGCCGCCGCGAATCCATCGTTTTCCAGACCCTCGAACTCGCCGTATGGCACGGTGTCTATCCGTCGAAGCGAAAAATAAGCATCGTTCAACATAAGATCGAATGGACTACCTTTCGCACCGACGAGAAAAGGTGTCGAGACTGCGCGCGCAACCATGCTCCTCTGAAATGCCGCAATAAGCCAATGGATACCAATCGGAACTGTTATTGTCAGTGAAATGGCAAGAAGCAGGATCAGGCTGCGCCACCGCTGGAACCAGAGGTGGCGGAATGTCAGGCGAAGCGTTCTCATGGAGCGCCTCGTAATCCCGAGAAGCGACTGACGTCGATCACACGATCAAACGCAGGCAAGAGTTGCTTATCGTGCGTTATGACGATACAAGTGATTTTGTCGCGCCGTGAAAACTCAATCAGGATATCCATTGCCGTTGCGGCATTTACAGAATCGAGATTCGCCGTGGGCTCGTCGGCAATCAGCAGTTTTGGCTTCATCACGAGCGCTCTGCAGATTGCAACGCGCTGTCGCTCGCCTTGCGAAAGCTCGGCGGGAAGGCGGTCGAGCTTGTCCGAAAGACCGCATCGTGCGGCAAGCTCTCGAACGGCAACCCACGTTTTGTCTTCGAGCAGCATCGTTCCATCAAGAAAATATGGGAGCAGGATATTCTCTGTCGCGCTCAGATACTCGAGCAGCTCAAATTCCTGAAACACGAGTCCGATGCGGCGCAGTCGGAACACTCGTCGCGCGGAATCGTCGGCTCGTTCCAGCGCGACGTCATCAACAACGATAGAACCTCTTTCCGGCGAAAGGATGCCTGCGATCAGCGATACAATCGTGGTCTTTCCCGAGCCGCTCGGGCCGACCAATGCGATCTTCTCGCCTTCGCCTATTCGAAGCTCCGGAACATCTAGGGCAAATGCGTCGCTGCCTGGATAGCGAAACCGCACGTCCTGGAAAACGATCATCGCCCACCTCCCGGCAAGCCTGAAGCAGCATGTGTTTCGAGGAAGCGTTTTGCCGCGCCTGAGCCCTGTTCCGCGGCTTTTCGATACCAGCGCAATGCTTCGATCGCATCCTTTTCAACGCCGCTTCCGTCATAATAGAACCCTCCGAGCTTCGCCTGGGCATCTGCATCACCGCTCTCAGATGCCTTCAGAAACCATTTCAAGGCGTTTCCGGGATCTTTCGGGACTCCCTGTCCCTGCTCGTAAAGGCAACCAAGGTTGTACTGAGCTTCAACACAACCATGCTCCGCGGAGACCTGGAACCAGTGAGCGGCCTCAGAGGCGCTCTGTGGGGTTCCTTTTCCGAGAGCGAACCGCAGAGCCACGCTGTATTGTGCTTTTGTGTTTCCGGTTTTGGCGGCCTTCAAGAACCATTGGAATGCTTCGTTCTCGTCTTTGGTGACACCATCGCCGGTCCCATACATTTGCCCGAGATTGAACATCGCAATCGGATATCCCTGTTCGGCGGCTTTTTTGTACCACGAGAGTGCCTCCGACTTGTCGACGGCTACCCCCTCACCATGATCGTAAGCAACACCCAACGAGAACTGGGCGCGTGCATCGTTTTGGAGAGCGGCCTGCCGGAACAATGCGACCGCTGAGACAAGATCCTTTTCGACTCCTTCTCCGAGATACAGGAGCAGCCCCAGGTTCAGTTGTGCATCGGGGTCACCGCGCTCAGCGGCCGCGTGTAGCCATCGCATTCCTTCGGGGACGTCACGAGTGGCCGCATTTTTGGACAACAGGAGTTTTCTGAGTTCATTCATCGCCTGGAGATTTCCCTGTTCAGCGGATAGTCGAAACCAGAACACGGCTTCGGAAGCACTCTCAGGCACTCCTTCGCCCGTAAGTGAGAAGGCTCCGAGCGCACATCGGGCTTCCGAAACGCCCCCTTCCGCGGCTTTGCGAAGCCAGCTGGCGCCTGTCTGCTCATCCTTTTCCGTTCCCTCGCCACGATAGTATAAATTCGCCAGTCTCAGTTGCGCCACAGGGTCTCCGGATTCCGCCAGCTTCGAGAACATCGAAAACGCTTTCTCAAAATCGTTCGCACGATAAGCGTTTTCCGCCGCGCCAAGCGTCGATGAAGAGCTCTGTGTAACCGAAGATTCGGGTGCATTCCCCGAATCCACGCCAGATATGACAGCTGCGGGAATCGTCGCGATCGTTGTCATCGTTGCGATCGAGGCGATTGTGACAATCGATGCAACGGGGTTCGCTTCTACGCCGGCGCTTGCGGTGGTCGCTCCCCCTGCAGATGCGATAGTCTCTGGAGTGATGCCCTGTGCTAACCCGAACGTCGGAGTGGCCGGCGCATCCTGTTGTTGGTCCAGGATCTCGACATCGACGATCTTCCACGCTCCATCTCGCGGCGCGATCGAAAATATCCCTTCATATCGGTTATCGCGAACATGAACATGCCCCCAGTGTTTGACGACACCGCGCACCCTCCAGCTGCACCTGATACGAAACGCCGCGTCAACGAGCTTCACATCATTCTCAAGAAGATCAGCTGCCTGAATCAGCACGGATTGTATCTGACAAACGGCCCCACCTTCGTTGCGAAGGATCAGACTTTCGTAGATCTCGTTGTAAATCCAGTTGAGGAGTTTGCCGTCCACGCTGGCCGCGAGTGTGTCGTAGATATCGCTTTCGTTTGGGTAATCGAAGGCGCGGTAGACGTTACGATGCAGCGATGAGAATATCTCTACGGCTTCCGTCGCGGAGACGGTTGGCGACGGGGCCCTGAACGGCGAGGGCAACTCGATTGAAGAGAGGGGACTGATCGCTGTGAGAAACGAAAGGATGATCCCTGTGCTGAGGCTCAGCCATAACCAGCGTCCTTCGAGGCGCCGGTTCCACCGTAACACGATTGTCAAGGCTCCAAAAAAGATTGCAACCGCGAACCCTGTCGGCACATGCAGATGGCCGTTTTCCTCTCTACTCTTCACGATCACTGGTTTTGACACATTTTTGAGAGAATGCCAGACATATTCGGGCTCTTGCCAGGAGAGTTGGAAGGGCCGCGTCTGCCCTTCGGCGCTCAGATTCAGTGCGGCTTGAATCGCCTTGTCATTGCGGGTTGAAACCAGATCCGATGGGGTCGGTTCATGAAATGACATCTTCATGGCGACTTGATGAGGAGGTGCATTTGTTATGAATGCGAGGTCGCATTTTCCTATCCAGAAACCCGGCAGATCCGGTTTCGCGAAGTTCGGGAGATAAGTGAAGCCGAACGATCTCACAAGCGGTTTGACAGCGATGCCGTCGATTTTGAAGAACGCTTTTTCGTAGAAAATATCTTTCACCCGCTGTTCGAGTTCCCTGGAAGCCGACCTCCGTGCAACCGTCGGAGTTGCGATCTCCGTGCCGAATTCATCGGCGAAGATCGGCAGGAAGGACTGCAACGAGCATGTCACCTCGTGGTCCCTGATATCGACGTTCAGCATCATATCCGGAATTCCGCCGATTGCATGAGCGAAGGCGGCAGTACCACACGCGACAAATAACGCGACCACAAATGCAATACGTACAAGTGGGTTCCACAATCTAAACCCCGAAAGTAGTTTCTCCGCCATCAATCGCCGGTTAAACATGCTGAAGATAACCTTTCCTTCGGATGAGTTTTAAGCCTGAACAGGCTTAACGGCTCCCGCAACCGTATTCATACAGGCTGTTCTATTGTGGCGGGGTCAATCCCTATCAGCGATGCCTCGGTACGGCGCAGTCCAATGCGATAGCCGCGAATCAGAAAGGTGGTCGGGTCTCCGAGAGGAGCGCGCCTTATCGCCGCGACGCGAGTTCCCGGTACGAAGCCAAGGTCGAGCAAACGTCGAACAAGCGGGCAATCCCCATCGATTGACCGTATACAGCCGCTTTCGCCTTCCGCCATGTCAGCCATGCTTGGAAATCTCGAATCTCGCACCATGATAATATGCCTCCCCGGACCAAAAAGTTTGCCTACCCTGATTAAGTTTTATTTATCTATAGAAGTTAGACTCTTCTAATATTGATAATATCCGATTTTGAACTTTTACACAAGCTAAAAAAAGATCTGTTCAAAACTGTGATTGTCACGGCATCTCAAAAAATATACTCTGGTAATTGCGGTGGGGAAATTCGCTCCAGGACAACGCTTCGCTGTCTCGAAATGGTTGCTGAGAACCTCCCCTCGAAGGCTTGCCAGAACCCCTTAGAATCGCCTTCCTGGCGATCTGCGGGGTGCCGGCCCATCGTGGGCCGGCATGGCAAGCCTTCGGATTCGGTCTCAGACCATTTCGGACAGCTTCGCTACTGTCCTTCCGCGAACTTCCCCGACCTTGTTTTCATGAATAAGACTAACCTGATTTTTTCAAAGGGCCATTTTTTCACACCTCCGGCGGTCCCGCCCTGCCTCAAGGCGAAACTGTGCTATTCAAGCCATTCAGTGATGGAGAATTATATGAGCCTGATATGTGAAAACGATGCATTGACAGGCGGAATTCGATAGCATATTTTGTAATATTAATGAAAATCAGTTATGAAGATGTCGCAGAGGCTCTTGAGGCGTGGCATGGCAATCGTGAGACGGTCGATCCCTGGATCGACCGTGGTTATGCTTGCATTGGACTCGACAATCCTCACAAACCAGAGAATATCGGAGCCGCACTTCGTGCCGCAGGGTGTTTTGGTGTCTCCATGGTCGCTATCTCAGGGGCGCGTTTTCGGAAACAGTCCACCGATGTTTTTCATGATTATCGACGAATTCCTTTGCTTCGTGTCAACGATCTGCAGAGTGTTGTGCCGTTTCACTGCGTTCCTGTGGCAATAGAATTGGTCGACGGAGCGACGCCGTTACACGAGTATGAACATCCGGCGCAGGCTTTTTACGTGTTTGGAGGCGAGGATGCAACTCTCGGAAAGCGGGTTCTCGAGTGGTGCCGTGATGTTGTGAAAATACCGACACGAGGTTGTCTCAATCTTGGAGCATGTGTCAATGTCGTTTTATACGATCGGCTGCAAAAGCAGCTCGGCAAATTAACTTAGTGGCATTCTGGACAGGCCCGGTTTTTTAAATTCAGATTTAAGGAGACTCCTGGAATGCAACCATCATTTATTTCCTGGTTTACTCTCGATTCCGTTGCTCTTTCGACCTTGGCGTCCCTGGAAGTTCATTTAATTGAGCTGGATATTGCTAAAGGAGTCGATTCACCCGACTGGGCTGCTCTCTGCCCGGCCGACAGTAATGAAAAGAAAGGGTTATGGGTAGTTGAGTGGGACAGTTCGACCCGGAAGGGGTTATCCCTTCTCAACCCCAAGGATCATCCCGGAATATGGAGCGACCGGAAACCTGAATTCATACGGCAAGTGGAACAGCTTCATGAGCCAAGGAATCGTCATCTTGCCGGTCTCGTCCTCCTGGAACTCGCCGCTTTCGATGCATACTGGCCGTTAAAGCGGGAGAAGGGGGATTATCAGGGTCTCTTCATCGATGAAAACGCTGTTGCATCATTTTTTGAATTAAAATCCAGCCAGCTTGGTTTTTCCAATTCATTTGTAAAGCAAATAAGAGAACTCGTAAGATCAACACATGCTGCTATAGCTAAACGATGTCCTCTAACCGAACCCCAGGAAATAAAAGATTGGAAATTAACTTCACTTGCTTTGGGAATCAGCTCTCCATTCTGGAAAGGGTTGTTTGAAACAGGTTCCACATTTTCCAATGATAATTCTATTTATAAAGGAATTTCCAGCATAGGAGCCGGTTTCGCTACGACAAGTGAGTTTGGCCTGTCCAGTGCATCCCCTGTGATAGCTGGTGGAGGGATGATACCAGCACTTGGCATCAAGAGTGAATTGCCACGCCACTCTTTATTAACGCCGGAATCCATTTCGCTCAGCGCCGCGAAACTTGAAGTGATGATGAAAGAATTCATTTTGAAGACCCCGCAGGGAAAAGAGACCAGGAAAGAAGTTCTGGCATATCAAAGTAATGCGATTAAATTTCTCACTGCCCAGCTTCCTCTTCATAAAACAGGCGGAACAATCTCAATTTCTAATGATATACGACAAACGATCGATATTCTTTCTGTTTCTCTTTCTCGTCTCCAGGAGCTATAGTTTCGATTCACGGTATAAGATCGAGATCAGCAGTATTGGTCAAAAGGCTTTCAGGTATTCACTGGGGAAATGATCGAGCACCGGCGGCGGAATCAGCATTTTGAATTTCTCCAGAAATTCCGGTGGTATTTTTTCGAGAGCCATACCGATTCCGGTCCAGATTTTCGTGGCATGGTATTTATCTAAAAATTTTGCGAGAGTTTCCATCTGACTGCTTCTGAAGAGGTTTACAGTCAGTTTTAATTGTCCGGCGATAAAATCCGGGATCTCCGGCACCCACACATGAGCAGGTTCAATCTTATGACTCTCATTAATTAACCAGAGTTTTCCTGAGGGGGCATATCCCCATTTTTCAGGGGGGATTCGGGGAACAATATCGCGATTGTTCGCGATGAAGAAAGCTCGGCCAGCCAATTTTCCATCTACAAATTCAGAAAATCGTGCGTCACCAACCTTCGGTTTCCCAAATGTGTAAAGGCTTCTGATCGAGTTCTCAGGTAATGTCAGCGACAGTCGGGCCCCGGCCAGTTCCGCGATGGCCGCTCCCAGGCTATGGCCTGTAATCCATATTTTCGAGGATTCCCCGACCTTCCAGTCTGATAATACCTTCTGCAGGTCATCCCATACCGTATTTAATGCTTCGGAAAATCCGCAATGAACCTGTCCGCCATTTTCGCCAAGCACCCGATCGACACATTGGGTCACGTCGGCATCGATCCGCCAGTCCCAGAAGTTTTCGGTCTCGGTTCCGCGAAACGTCAAAAATACATCTGATCCCCTCTTCATCAGAAAAAGATCGGTGTGCCTGCATGAAATAAAACGAAACTCGTTTTCCACGTCGAACTGCCATCCGGGGCTTTGAAGGAAATTCCTGATAAACTCCGGAGATTCATACACAAGTCTGGAGCAAACGAGAAAAAAACGGGCTTTTTCCATGGAAAAGTCGACCGAAGAAGCATCAAATTGAAATGACTCCGGAAACGGAAAAATATCCAGCGCATGAATCAGAACGCTCATGTTTCTGGAGTCTATTGTCTGCTCTTCCACCGCTTTTCACTCCTTTTGAATCCTGCCAATTATATTCCGTATCAGGTTAATATAATGTCAGTGTCGAATGCCACTTATTTCAGGTAGTTCTGCGCCCACAGACCAAACATCAAAAGGGCCCACAAGGGATGTCCCCAATCCCGATGGCCCCTTTCATGGGCGTCGATAATAGTCTGAAGAACATCATGATGTGGAAATATCTCACGGAAAACATCGGTTGAAATCGTTTGTCGCAGCAGCGGACGCAGATCACCCCGTAACCAGTGCGAAACCGGGCTATTGAATCCCTCTTTCTTTCTCTTTATGATCCAGTCGGGAACGACGTCCGAAACGGCGTCCCTGAGAACTTTTTTCGTGCGAAACAGATCCGCCTTCATGCGAAACGGAATTCCCGCCGCATATTCGACGAGATGCACATCCAGAAATGGATTCCTGACTTCAAGTCCGTGGGCCATAGCGGCGATGTCGACTTTAACCAGAATATCGTCGACGAGCCACGTTTTAAGATCGACATACATGTGTCTGGAAAAAAGCCCCAGATCCGCAGTCTTCCTGTATAATCGATCGAACTCCTCAAACGGAGAATATCCATTGAGACTCTTCCATAAAACGGGGCTCATCAACTCTCTTTTTTCCTGCTCATCAAATAGAAGTCGCCAGGAATAATGTGCGCGACCTGGTTCCAGATGCGCATTTCTTAAAAACTGGCGCACCTTGTAGTCCATGGAAATTTTTCCAAAATCCACGCTTTTCATTCCCCAAAGCCGGCCGGCAATTTGAAGGATACTCTTCCAGCCGGGAATAGCATGCTGCCCGACCGCAGCTGCTATGTCCGCCCGATTCGTCTCGTATCCGCCAAACATCTCGTCTCCGCCATCTCCGGAAATGGCAACTTTTACGAAGCCTGACGTGAATTCGCACAATTTGAACGTCGGAACACTCGATGTGTCTCCGAACGGCTGATCAAAGGACCACGCAATGCGTCTGAGCAGCTTTTCGTCCGGCGCGGAAAATACCACACCGTGACTTTTTGCCATAATATCCCGGCTGAAACGCTTTGCCGCGTCAAGCTCGTTGAAAGTCGATGTTTCAAAACCGAGAGAGAAGGTTTCAAGTTGCGGATGATGACGTCGGGCATATCCAACTATGGCCGATGAATCGACGCCTCCGCTGAGAAAAAAACCAATCGGGACATCGCTGATCAGTCGCGCTCGGCAAGCGGCCTCTAGCATGTGTCTGACACTGCCGGCTGCTTCCGCCGGATTTATCACGATATGTTGAGGGAGATCCCAGTATTCACGGATTTCCGGTTCATTTCCCGGAGATAATTCTAGGAGATGCCCCGGAAGCAGTTTTTTTATACCGGAAACAATAGTTTTGTCTCCGGCGATGTACCCGAGAGAAAGATAATCGCTCACTGCTCTCGGATCAATGGACCGCGTGACACGGGGGTGAACCAGTAATGCCTTTATTTCCGAGGCGAACACGAAACTGTTTCCGTCGTAAAAATAATGAAAAGGCTTGACTCCGAGCCTATCTCTTGCACAAAACAATCTACGAGCAAGATTGTCCCAGATGGCAAAAGCGAACATGCCATTTAATTCGTTTAATGCGTCCGGTCCCCATTCAATGAATGCACGCAGCAGGACTTCCGTGTCGGATGTGGAAACAAATGGTCCGGTGTCCGCGAGACGCCGTTTAATATCCGGGTAATTATATATTTCGCCGTTAAATGTGATCCAGTATCGTCCGTCACGCGAAGAAAATGGCTGGGAAGCCTTGTCTGACACGTCAAGTATGGCGAGGCGCTGATGACCTAAGCCGGCATGGGGAAAACGTTTTACGTTACGGCCATCATTGCCTCGATGTTGCAACAGTTTCATCATGCGCGTGAGAAGTTCCGCGTCAGGCGTATCGGCCGATCTTTGAACTATCCCGCAAATGCCGCACATTTCAGATCAGGCGATTTCGCGCGGCTTGAAATACGCCGTATTCCCATAAGGCTGCCGTGATGCGATAACGAAAGCGGAATCTTGCAATAGGCCGGTACAATCTCATAAGAAATTTAATCAGACTGTTTTTTGCCGATTTCGCTTCGAGTAATAATTCCGGCTTGCGATCTATAAAGTAGGAGGTGACCTGTAACATCCGGATGATGGAATTGGTCTTTTTGGAATACCAGGGCTCGATCTTTTCTCCCTCACATTCCTCGTCAATCCAGGCTTGAAGAGTAGCAGGTCTGCGATATCCAAAACGTTCGGCAAGCGATGCGAGTTCTGTGCCGGGGATTGGGTGAAATTTGTTGGGCTGAAAGATGAAGGCGCGCGGATTTTCTTTCAACAGAGTGGTGATAAGTTTAATAGTCTGCGCGATATCGTCCGGGGTCTCCGAGGGGGTTCCGAGAATCCAGTTATAGGCGGCAATGATCCGGCTATTTCGGGCGAGCCTGCGATTGGCTTCGAGTATGTCGTCTACAGTAACGCCTTTGCGGAACAATTTTAGAATTCTGGGAGACCCTGATTCTATGCCTATGTGCAGAATATGAGTGCCGCCGTCGGCCAGATCGTCGAGAAAGGCGTCGTTCATCGTCAGAATCTCGTTTATACGGGCGCCGCGAAAGCTGAGTCGTGGCTTAAGTCCGCGGCGTTTAATTTCGGTCATGAATGCACGGACATGATCAGGATTAACGAAAGAGTCGTCGTCATAAAAATAGATTTCCGTGGCTCCGAATCGCGACATCAGAAATTCTATGTGATCCGCTATTTCGATGGGAGAGAGGGGCATCCATTTCTGATGATAATCGCGATACATCGAAGGGGATATGCAAAAAGCGCACTGATAAGGGCATCCGTAAGCCCCATAAATCGGAAAAATGCGTTCCCGCGAGCCAATCTGGGTATAGACCGAATAGTCGGAAATGAGATCGTAAGGAATGTCCTGATATGGAACGTGCTCAAAACCATGAAACCGAGGACGGAAAAAGAAGTCTTTGCCGCGTTTGAAGCCAAGTCCCGGGATGTCATCAAAGATCGTATCGCTATCATTTCCGCTCGCGAGCGACTGAAGAGCTTGCGCAAGTTTCCACGCCGATGAAAATCCGCTTCCTGAGACGGTAAAATCGACAAAAGGCTCGCGTAAAATATCTTGTGGCGCTAAAGTAGCGAGCGAACCGCCCCAAACGACCGGAATCCGGGAATGTTGTTTAACGAATTGGGAAACCTCAATTGAATGCCGGATTGGAGCACCGCTCATGACCGTTATTCCGACGTATACAGGTTTCCTGGCTAACTGTTCGAGCAAAGAAATCTGCCATCGATCATAATGGACACGATGGTCGATGATAATCGGCTGAAAGCCGTTCTTTTTCAACCCGGCGGCGACATACAACAGACTCAGAGGCGGATGAAGCGCAAACTCGCCCGTGATTCCCATTGTGGGCTGAATCAGCAGAACTTCAGCGTTGTCGTGATGTCTGATCATACATACAACTCCACTACTGTCCGGTTTAAATTTTGAAAAATCGCGGAAATCATCATGAATAGAAGTGTCTCCGAGGGAAAAGTTTTTTTTCGATTTCAAACGAAAAAGTTTCGCCGGCGATTGTCCCCTCCCCCGATAATGGGCGGGGGGTGGAGATATGAACACTGGACGAATAGTGCTTTCTCAGTTGCTGGACTTCCTTCCACGATACGAGCTCGACAAGTGCATCAAACGGTATCAGGGGAATCGACGAATACGATCCCTCAGTTGTTATGCCCAGTTCGTCGTCATGATCTTCGCTCAGCTGACTTTCAGGGAAAGCCTGAGAGACATCGTAACCT
>JADFYG010000081.1:1141-19113 GCA_015233155.1 Candidatus Rifleibacteriota bacterium | reverse complement strand
CTTGTGACGGGCGAGTCGGTCGGCCTGCGCGTCAGGCAGGTAGCCACGCCGTTAGTCTCTGATATTCTTGCTTTCGAAGATGCGCTGATACGCGAGAATCTGACGCCGGGCGAGCGTCGCGAGCGTTTCGAAGACGCAAATATCGGAAATCTGAGCCGCGCCATCGCTTCCAAAGATGGCGAAGACGGCTGTTTTATGGCCGGCGAGGTGATCGCGCTGATCGACGGAGTCACGACAATCAGCGAACTGCATGACGAACTGTTTGGTAAAATAATTGCCAGCCCTGACATAAGCGGTCCCGTAAATATGCAGCCGAAGCCGAATTCGGAGGATCAGACGCAGTCGGGCAATCGCTCGGTCCGGTATACGGCGCGCCCTTCTGCGTTAAAACGACGCAGTTTCCAGGACAATAATAATGAAAATTCATCTATGCGCCGGGGTGGGGAAGCGATAGCTGTAATCGGCCTTGGATGCACTTTCCCTGGCAGTCCCGATCCGGCCAGCTTTTTCGGGAATGTGCTCGCGAAACGTTGTTTTATCAGACCCATGCCTTTTGGCCGGCTTGCCCCGTCGATCTTTTTCGATTCCGATCCGTCCGCGCCGTTTGCCACATACAGCCGCATCGGAGGCTATCTCGACGATGTCGCATTCGATCCGACTTTGTACAAGATTCCGCCTCGCGTCGCCGCTCGCATGGACCTCGCACAAAAACTGGCGCTGATATGCGCCCGTCAGGCCATTTCAGACGCGGGCTTTTTCGACCGTTCCTTCGATCGCGAGCGATTTGCAGTAATTATCGGCAACTCGATGGGTGGCACCGCCAGCGTAGAAAATCTGCGCTCAGTGAGCATGATCGAGTTCACGCGACGTCTGAAGAAATTCGCCGCCGGGAATTCCGTGGAAAATAGCATTATAGAGCTTGTCGATGAATTTCTCCGTAATGAGGCGATACCGGATATCACTGAAGACAGCCTTCCGGGCGAGCTGGGAAGCCTTATTGCGGGGCGGGTGTCGTCAGTATTCGATCTTCACGGGCCGAACATGACGATAGATGCAGCCTGCGGTTCCGGACTGGCGGCGGTCGCAGTGGCCGTCGATGCGCTGCGTGAGGGTCGCATAGATTTTGCTCTTGCGGGCGGCATTGACACGCAGATGGATCCGGCGTCATTCATTAAATTTTCCAAGGTGACTGCGCTTTCGGCGAAGGGTTCCTACCCATTCGATCATCGGGCCGATGGCTTCGTGATGGCTGAAGGAGCTGGTCTGTTCCTCCTTGAGCGTCTTGAAGACGCGATTCAGAACGGTGATCATATATATGCGACGGTCCTCGGTATCGGACAGTCCAGCGATGGTCGCGGCCGTGGCATAACCGCCCCCAACCCGGACGGACAGCGTCGCGCAATCGAGCGGGCCTGGTCCGACGCCGGTTGCGATCCGCGTAACGCCGGATATTTCGAGGCGCATGGAACCGGCACGCGTGTGGGGGATGAGATTGAGCTCACGACGCTTGATTCCATTATCGCGGGTGGCGCCGGTAAAATTCCCGTTGGAAGCGTAAAAGCCATGATCGGGCACGCCAAGGCCGCGGCCGGCGCAGCCGGTCTGCTCAAGACCATACTGGCTGTTAATCAGCGCATCATTCCGCCACAGGTCGGGTTTGAGCACTTCCCCGATGCCTGGAAGACGGACGCATTTTCGATATTTGTACCAGTAGATTCGCAACGGTATTCCGGCGAAACGTTTTTGGCGGGAGTTTCATCTTTCGGTTTCGGCGGAACGAACCATCATCTGGTTATTGGTGAAGCATCGGTAAATCGTGCCGAACGCCACATTTCAATTGCTGATGCATCTCCTGTCGTTGCGATCGAGTCTGAATTCGGGCCGAATAACGCGCTAGAACGCGGGAGCGGGGAAGACTTCGGCAAGGCGCCGGGTGATTCCCGTCCGCTGACCGCGCTCGTTTTCCCCGGCCAGGGATCGCAGTATCCAGGCATGCTGTCGACCTGGCGTAAGGAGCCGGAATTCGATGCAGTAATGCATGTTGCCGAAGATGTGTTTCGTGAGACCTCGGGCGAGCCTCTGTCCGGAATAATTTGGCCTGAGTCTGGAGATACCGATCAGGAACGGGCTGAGATGCGACTCCGAAATACGCGCGTCGCACAGCCTGCCTTGTTCGCGGTATCAGCTGGGCTTCTGGAAGTCGCCCGTTCCCGTGGTCTGGCGTTCGATATTGCGTTTGGACACAGTTTGGGCGAATATTCGGCACTGTTCGCGGCCGGGGCTCTCCGCCTGGAGGACGCCTTGCGGGCGGTATGCATTCGCGCCCAGTACATGAGCGCTCTGCCGGACAAAGATCTGGGCGCAATGGGTGTTATTGGTCTTCCGGTAAATCGGGTAGTAAAAGGTCTTACGCAAATCGACGGATATGTAGTACCGGCAAACATGAATTCCCCGCGCCAGACGGTCATCAGCGGTGCAACGGCCTCTGTTGAGGCGGCGTTAAGCATGTTCGACGCGCAGGGAGTTCTTGCCAGGCGTTTGAAGGTGTCCGCTGCGTTCCATTCATCGATCGTTTCCGGGGCGGTTCCGCAGTTTCGCGAGGCGCTGATGCGTCTGGATATTCAGCCGCTTCGCGTGCGTGTTCCGGCGAACATTACTGGAGAGTGGTATCCGGACCCCGGAGATTCTTGTGTAGAGCGCGTCATTGACTTGCTGACACGGCAGGTTGTCAGTCCGGTGGATTTCATCAATCAGATAGAACGTGCGTGGAAAGCGGGTGTGCGACGTTTTGTCGAAGTCGGTCCGAAGAATATTCTGTGCAGACTCATTGACGAGATTTTGGGTGATCGACCTCATATCTGTGTTCCGCTCGATAATCCGCGTGAAAGCGGGCGAGAGCAATTCGACAAGGCCATGCGGACACTATCCGGATCTGGCGCGACCACGATTTCACGTGGAGGGCAAGGCGCGGCCACAAGATATTCCGGGAGTTCAGGTCTTTTGGCAAAGCCGGCTGGACCGGTGGGCGATCCGTTGAGCGTGAGCGCGCGGCGCGCCTTACCGGAAATGACGAGATTAAATGCGCTTTTAAATAATGAAAGTTCGGGAAAGAATGCCGACATCGAGGCAGTTGTGATGGAGGTTATAGAGGATGTGTCCGGGTATCCGCGGTCGATGATTCAGCCGGACGCTGATCTGGAAGCCGAACTCGGCATCGACACCCTTAAAATATTTGAGATTGCGAGCAGGCTAAAAACCACTTTCGGCGGCCTTTCAGGGATGAGACTGGATTTGTCGCGTCTGCGCACTTTTGCCTCGATCGTTTCACTGATGCGGGAAGGTGGTGCGGATGTTGCGCGAGTGACGGGTGTCGTTTCGGTGGATTCAGCTTCTTCTGCCGGAATTCCCGGTACTGTCGGTGTCGTTAAAAGCGATAAAGATCAGTTAAGGCATGAATCGGCATCATCCGCGGACGACGACAGATTCCGACACGAACTTGAATGGGCACATGCATTGCTTCCAGGCCCGGGTTCTGTGCTCCCGCCTGAGCTCATTACATCCTCCATACACGTTTCTGGCAAGGTTGTCTCGCGGCAGGCCGCTGTCAAGACATCAGGAAATGAAGCGTTCGATCATGCCATGATGCGCGCTGTTTCGGCACGAGGATTCGAACCCGTGATCTGGTGTCCGACATCGGGTGATTTCGATATGCTCGAGGCAGGCGAGGCTCCGGATGCGCTTCGGGGCGCGGCGCTGTATGTGCATCCGATCGCGAGCGCCAGATTTTCCCGAAAGACTCGCAAACGATTCTATCGCGAAGATGTGCTTTCCCTTTTTCTGGTGGCGCGTGCGCTCGGGCGTGGGTTGTCCGCGCTTCTGGTACCATCTGATTGCGGCGGAGATCCCACGGCGATAGTGACACGAAGTTCCCCCGGATTTGCTACCAGCTTTTTATCGGGGGTTATTCCGGCGTTTTGCCAGGCCCTTGAAAAGGATTTTCCGGGGTTAGTCGCTCGCGGTGTCGATTTGCCCGCTTTTACGCCGGAGCTTGCGGAGCTCAGTGTCGATGCTGCACTGAGACCTGGTTTTCCAGCGCTGGCCGGTCTTGCTGCGGACGGTCGCATGGTGTTTCGACAGCTCGTTTCGCGACTGGTGAAAGTTGATGAGTCGCAGGCGATAGAGTCATTGAGGGGCGTGCTTTCTCCGCGGTCGGTGGTACTTGCAACGGGGGGAGGGAGCGGCATAACGGCCTGCATTGTCAGGCGGCTGGCGCGCGAGTTCCGCCCTCGTCTGATCATTCTTGGTCGTGCAATCGAGCGGACCGCATTTCTTAGCGAGTTGCGCGCGCTCGGTTCGGAAGCCGTTTACATGGCATGCGATCTGGCCGACGGACCGGCGGTCGATCGTGTCGCCGCTCAGTTGAGAGCGCCATCCATGCTGGGGAGTGATCTGCGCATCGATCTGCTCATTCACGGAGCAGGAATCGAACACAGTCGTCATCTTTCCGGAAAAACGCCCGCTGAGATCGACGCCGTGTACAGAGTGAAAGTGGCGGGATTGGTCAATCTGCTGGATGCGATCGGTGAAGAGAGCATCGGAGCGGTCGTGAATTTTTCCTCGGTTGCGTCATTATTCGGGAACCCCGGCCAGGTCGATTATGCCGCTGCGAATGGCTTTCTGAATGCGTTTCGGGGGAGCGGGTTAACGCGTTTTCTGAGTATCGCCTGGTCGGCCTGGAACCGCGTTGGAATGGCCGCGCACGGTGCGATCCACGAGATTCTGGAAGCGGGTGGCGTCGAATTTATCGAGCCGGAAAGGGGCGAGAGATTCTTCCTGCGGGAGTTGTACCAGATGCTGCTGGTTGATAATTCGCAACATCGTACGGTAGCCTGCTTCGGACGTCTCGGAGCCGGGCTGGTCGGACCGGATGAAGGAGGCGCTCAGTCACGTAAGGGGCAGGGTGGGGGAGTGGCGGTCCCGTCGGAGCCCGGCGGGCAATTCAACGGAGTATCCGCATTCAAAATAGTTGTACAACCAGATGAAAATTCCTGGTTGTGGGATCATGCCATTGGCGGCCGGATTCTGCTTCCAGCTGTTTTTTCCCTTTCTGAAATGGTTTCGAAAATCGCTCCGAAGTCGGAGTCTGACGTAATGCGATATCTGAGAATAGATGATATCGCTTTTCATGCTCCGGTTAAACTGGCGCGTGGCGAAACCGTATCACTGGAGGGTATTCGCGACGGGAGCAGCCTGGATTTATGGGCGGAGTGGAGCTTTGTTGCCGGGGAAGGGGCGTTCTCGCGTCGGCGTCATCTGACGTGCAGACCGTCTTTTATCGATCCTTCGACGATTGATCGTCAGCGGGCGAGCGATGACGTGGAGCGACTGCTTCTTCTTGCGAGACGCGAGCTCTTCACTGCGGTGGGCGACACACCCTCATCGCACCCTCAGGTGCTGACCAGGACTTCTTTTGACGCGACTGATATGTACAAGATTCTTTTTCACGGTCCGTCATTTCAAGTGTTGAAACGTGTCGAGCGGTTTGATCGACGTTTGTTGATTGCCGAAGTTGCTGATCCGAACACGTTGTCGCTGAACGGCGCTGGCGTAAGACACGCGTGGGCAAGACGCTCTGCACCCGATGTATCAGAAAAAGGCACAGAGGCGCGGGACTTTGTGCAAGGTATCGCGTCTGATGCCGCCGTCGATGCTAACAAGGGAAATACGTCACCGCTCGCAAGCGGAAGCATGTGGCCGTTTCTGTTGGAAGCCGCGCTGCATGCTGCCGGCGCATTATGTCTTGTGCGTGTGGAGACTCCGCGATTTTTCCTGCCGAGCCGGATATCGCGACTCGACATCGATCTGGAAGCTATTTCCAGAGCGCGTGGCGGGGGTAAGCAAGTGCCGCCGCAACGGGTTTTTGCGGAGTTTATCGGACGTCGCTCAGAGAAGGTGGCGGGCTTACCTTTGTTGTTTCTCGATTTCAACGTTCGGGTTGTCGAAGCTGATGGACGCCCTCTTATAAGTCTGTCCGGGTTGAGGATGGTTGCCGGTCCGGATGAGCCTTCAGATAAAAGCACGTTTTTCCCGGTCGGATTGCCGGGCTCGATAGCGGGAACGCCCGTGATGGGAGTTACTATTGAAGATGCGGCTCGCTTTTCGGAGAGCAAGGCGGCATTGGATTTACTCTTGTCATCGGCTGAACATGAAATATTTGCCGCACTCCATATGCCAAAGCGTCGCCAGGAATGGCTTGCCGGAAGAATTGCAGGGAAGCTTCTCATTCGGGAGCTTCTGCTTGAGCGAGTCGGAACCGACGTTCCGCTGACAGCATTTTCAATTGTCGGAGGGGCGGGAAAGAGGCCGCAGATAGAAGCTGGGCAGGGCCTCGCGTCTGCTTTGCAGGCTTCCATTTCTCAAATGCATGTATCAATCGCTCATGGCGGTGGCATCGCTATGGTTGCGATCGGTGAAATGCCGATTGGTATAGATGTTGAGGAACGCAGGGCTATCGATGAAGAGACTGCGTCCGAATTTATGCGTCCTGAAGAGCTCGTCGAAGGCCGTCCCGGGAAAAATGCGGGTGTGGCTCCCGGGGATCGCGTTGCGCTCTGGACGGCGAAGGAAGCCGTATCGAAGACAGTAGGAATGGGTTTTGGGATTGCCGATTTTAAGAGAATAGCTTTGTCGGGCTTTTGCTGGAATGAACCGTATGAGGCGCGTCTTTACACGCCTGAGGGCTCAGTCAGCGATTATTTCGAGGTGATTTCATTTAAGGACGGATGTCGGGTTGCGGCGCTTGCCCGCACGTTGCGGCCATTATAGAACATATTTGAATCGGGAGAACGTCAACAATGTCGGGTCTGCTTCTGATAGACGGGAACAATATTCTTTATCGTGCCCATTATGCCCTGGAGCGCATGGGATTCAAGACGCGTGATGGAAAGCCGACGGGTGCCCTGTTTGGTTTTTCGCGCATGCTGCTGAAAATGATGCGGGAGATGAAGCCTGATCGAGTTGCTGTTGCTTTTGACATGGCTCGCGACACGTTCCGGAAAAAGCTGTATCCGGAATACAAAGCGACCCGCCGGCCGACCCCACCTGAGCTGATCAGCCAGATGCCGGTTGCCCGTGACTTCGTGACCGCTCTAGGCATAACGATTATGGAAAATCCTGTCTACGAAGCTGATGATCTCATCGGGACGGTTGCGGAAATGTACAAGTCCGGAGATGAGGTTTCGATCGTCACCGGAGACCGGGATCTTTTGCAGCTCATTGACGAGCATGTCCGCGTCTACCTGTGCGCAAAGGGCATTACGGAGATGCGTATGTATGACGATGCCGCATTTGTGGCCGAATATGGTTTCCAGCCACGTTCAATCGTCGATTTGAAGGCTTTGTGGGGTGATTCGTCGGATAATATTCCGGGGGTCGATGGAATAGGCGAGAAAAAGGGACTTGATCTGATTCGCCGTTTTGGTACTATAGACGCTCTTTATGCGTCGCTTGAGAAAGTCGATAATACGCGCATGCGCGAGGGGCTTGCGAAAGGCCGTGAATCGGCTGTTCTCTCGCATGATCTGGCGACGATTCGTCGCGACGTTCCGAGAGATCTTCTTCCGAAAAGTTTTTCCTGGCCGGGGCTTGATGCCGCACGTCCAAGGCTCGTTGATTTTTTCCGACAATGGGGATTTCAAAGCCTTCTGTCGGAAGTCGCCGTAAATGACGACAAGGGCAACTTTACTGAAGCGCAGAGAGAGACGGGGAAGGCGGCAGCAGGTGTAGGGGAGACCCCGGCACCAGCGCTTGCCTCATCGTCCACATCGATATCTGCGTCCAGGGGTGCATCTGCATCTGCGATGACACCTATGCTCCCTTTTACGTCGTCGGTTGAGCCGGAATCAATTACATCTGCTGTATCGCCTGATAATGTTTCCTCATCGTCCCATGAATTGCCCGTCAGTGAGGCTTTGAAACCCATTCCGGGAGAGCGCCTCATCATTACGCGGCTGGAGGACCTTGAACGCATAATCAGTGAACCCTGCGACCTGTTTTCTCTTGATCTTGAAACGGACGGTCTCGACCCCTGGAAAAATCGGATCGTCGGCTTTTCTTTTGCATGCAGTCCGGAGCGGGCTTTCTATGTGCCGTTGCGTCATGCGTATCTGGGTTTGGGTCCAGATGATCAGATCGAACCCGTCGCAGCCTTCAGATGTCTGAAGGAGGCTATGAGGGGACACACACTTATCGGGCACAATCTGAAGTTTGATCTGACATTTCTTGCACGTGAAGGGGTTACTCACGAAGGTCCGCTGTATGACACGCTTCTGGCAGCATATGTGATAGATCCCACCGCGTCGAATGGTCTCAAAGCACTTGCCCGCTCTGAGCTGGGTCTGGAAGTAACCGACTTTCTTCAGGTTGCACCCAAGGGCAACTTCGCCTCTGTTTCACTTGATCGTGCCGTCGAGTATGCCGCTCAGGACGCGATTATCCCTTTGCTTCTGAAGCCCTTTTTCGACCGTCGTCTTGCCGAACATGGTCTTACCGGTGTTCTCGAAGAGCTGGAAACGCCGCTTTTGCCCCTCCTGCTCGACATGGAAAGTATTGGTATCAGACTCAATACACGCTATTTGTATGAGTTATCCGCGGAACTTTCGCGACGTCTTGCCGAGCTGGAAATTTCCATTCACGGACATGCGGGGGTCCAGTTCAATATAAATTCCGGCAAGCAGCTTCAGGAGGTTCTTTTCAAGAAACTCGGGCTGACTCCGCCAAGAAAAACCAAGACGGGGTTTTCGACGGACAGTGAAGTTTTGCATGAGCTCGCTCCGGCTAATCAAATCTGCCGGGATCTTCTTCAGTACCGCGAACTTGCCAAACTCAAATCGACCTACGCGGACAGTCTTGCCGCACTTGTAGCTCCTGGTACCGAAATCATTCACACCAGCTTCAATCAAACCATCACAGCTACCGGGCGGCTATCCAGTTCAAATCCGAATATGCAGAACATCCCGATTAAAACCGATTGGGGCCGGAAAATTCGCCGTGCCTTTGAGGCCCCGCGATCAGGCGACTGCCTGCTTTCAATTGATTATTCCCAGATTGAGCTTCGACTGCTGGCGCATTTTGCGGATGATCCGGCGCTTACCGAGGCCTTCAATGCGGGTCTGGATATTCATACGGCCACCGCAGCGCGTCTGTTCGGAAAAACCCCGGACGCTGTCACGGGTGATGAGCGCAAGATAGGCAAGACAGTGAATTTCGGCATAATCTATGGTATTTCGTCTCACAGTCTGTCTGAAGATCTCGGTATCACCCGCGTTCAGGCCCAGCGCTACATAGACGGTTTTTTCGAACAGTTCCCGGGAGTGACGCGATTTTTCAACGAAACTGTCGCTGAAGCTCATCGCACCGGCAGTGTTAAGACGCTGTTCAACCGGGTTCGCCCCATACCGGAACTCTCCTCAGGTGGCAGGCAGACGCGGTCTTTTGGCGAAAGGGTCGCGCGCAATACTCCTCTTCAGGGCTCGGCGGCCGATCTTGTAAAAAAGGCCATGCTCGACTGCGACAAGGCGCTCAAATCAGGCGGTTTTGCGGCGCGCATAATTCTGCAGATTCATGATGAGCTCGTATTCACGGTTCCGGAGAATGAACTCAGTCGTGTAGTGCCCATGCTGACTCGCGTTATGGAAAATACTGTTCGTCTGCGTGTCCCACTGGTTTGCGATGCCGCAGCCGGTCCGAATCTCGCGGATCTTGTTGACGTTGCACATATCTGATAGTTAAATGATTTCTGTTACTTCTGGCCTTGATTCATCCAGGCCGCCGCTTCTGCTGCTGCATGGCATCTGTAATAACTCAGCCGTCTGGGGACCGATTCTTGACCGCGGTCTGGAGTCCCGTCTGTCGTCAGACTTTTTTCCGATACGAGGAGAGCTGACTGGGGGACGTCCGTCGCCCGGATGCCCCGGCTGGGATTTCGATTTTCATCTGTCGGTTGATATGCCGCGCATTTGGAAGGCGGCGTTAAAACTCACCGGAGGACGGGCACCCTTTGTTTTGGGTTACAGCATGGGGGGCATGCTTGCACTGTTCAGTCAGGCCCGGTGTCTGATCGAGGCGCCGCGTCTGATGGTTATGGGTGCGCCTTTTGTATTTTCGGGAATTCCATTCTATCCGCCCTTGATGCGGGGGACGCTTTTTGTTGCGAAGCTTCTGCGTTTCAGGATGATTCCCGTCCGGCTGGCGGCGAAACTGATATTTTTGTACCAGTTTATAGCGTCTGGATGTAATTATACCGCTGATTTAAATCTGTTTCATGCGCTGATACGAAGAGTTGCCGTCGATGTTCCCATCGAGACGCTCGATCAGGCGACCCGATGGGTTACAGATGGGCGTTGTGTCGACCATACGGGCGGCCCGGCGTATCCCGATGATCTGGCGTGCGTTACGGCACCGGTACTGTTTCTTGCCGGGGAAAACGATCGCATTGTTCCGCCAGCCTCCATGCGTCCGGGATTTGATCGCATATCGTCAAACGAAAAACGTTTTGAAATTATGCCGAACGCTACACATTTGAGTCTGATTGCTCCGCGCAATCTGGATTTGCTTGCCGGTATCATCCGGGATTGGTTTTTGGGTTAAGTTATGCGGGTTCTTCCGGTGGAAGGGAGGCTTGTTTCAAGGTTGCGGCGCTTGCCTCCGGGGAGCTTGAGTTCACGAACATGCCGGTTCCAAGCTCGAAGCCGGCAAGCTTTCCCACGCGAGGGACCAGAGAAATGTACCAGTGAAACGAGAGTGAGTTTCCTTCAGCTGGGGTCAGTGAGCGTATGACAAGGTTATATGCGGGGTTATCCAGCGCGGTATAAACCCGTCCCAACACGCGATGAAGTATCGAGGCCAATAGATGCCGTTCATCGGGCTGAGTATGTGAAAAACAGGCTTTATGCCTTTTGGGAAATATCCACAAATGAAACGGAGACAGAGCGGCAAACGGGATTATTGCGACGAATGCCTCGTTTTCCTCGATCAGACGCGTATTCTCGCGACACTCTTCTTCTATCATCCGGCAGGAGAGGCAGACGCCGTTATCCCGGTGGAATCGGCGGGACCGGCCGATTCGCTCGAATATCTGGCCCGGAACGATGGGCAATCCTACTATCTGCGAATGCGGATGCTGCTGCGATGCTCCCGCTTCTTCGCCGTGATTCTTGAATACTATGACATGCTTGACGCGCCGATCCTCTGCGAACTCGACGAATCGATTCAGATAGACGCCCAGGAGGTCTTGAATATGCGAAAACGTGTAACGGGCGGGAGTCAGATCATGACGGGGATGCTCGATAATCACCTCATGGAGACCAACACCAGGCACCTGATTCCGGAGGCCCGGGGGGTTCTGGTTAATACCATTTTCATGCGTTTCCACATGAGAATTGACGGACAATACTGAAAACCGGTTAACAACGGAGCGAATCAGCCACCTTCCGCCGGCATCGGAAATACGAAATCGTTCGTCGGTTACCATATTCTCGTTTCCGGGGCAAAACGGGCAAGTTGCAGAGTGTGATGAAACAATGGGTTTTTCGGCCGGCCGAGTGACATTTGCAGGACGCTTCCCACGTTCAGGAGCGATGATGACCCACTCGCCGGTCAGCAGATTTTGTCGAATCTCTGACATAATGAAATTCCTCGCAAACTAATGGTATTTTACCACATAATCAACAGCGGCGCTCCGCGTTGCGGATAATTGCCTGCAAATCCAGAATAAAGGCGAGTGATCCTTCACTGGAAATCGTCACGCCGGAAAACAGATCGACGTGTTTCAGGTAAGAGCCGAGATTCTTTACCAGTGCGTGGCATTCGCCCACAACCTGATCAACAACGAAGCCGATTTTTCGTCCTTCAACACTGCAGACAACTATTTTTTCATTGTCTGAAGCCTGGCACGGCGGCTCGTCGAAGAGTTCCCTGAGGCGAAAATATGGGACAAGAGAACCACGAATCGCAATCGCCCCATGTCGGGACTGTCGGGAGCGCTCAGATGCATCCAGATCAACGATTTCTTCTACGGACTGCAGGGGAAACATAAACGGCCGGTCGGCAATTTTAATCAGAATGCCTTCAACGACCGCTGAACTGAACGGCAGTTTCAGCGTGAAAACGGTTCCTCTTCCTTCCTCACTCGTAATTTCTATTTCGCCGTGTAAGGCATCAATCGTGCGTTTGACGACATCCATGCCGGTGCCGCGCCCGGAAATACTGGTTACTGTGCCCGCCGTCGAAAAACCGGGCAGAAAAATCAGGTGAAAAATCTCTTCCCGCGACAGCGTGGAATCCGCGGTAATAAGCTCTCGTTCAATCGCCTTATTTCGCAGTTTTTCTCCATTCAAACCTGCGCCATCATCGGAAAGAGAAATATCGACTGTGCTGCCGGACCGCTTCGCCAACATTTTTACCATCCCACGTCGCCCTTTTCCCGCCGCTATCCTGACTTCCGGAGTTTCGATGCCATGATCGACCGTGTTACGAAGCAGATGAACTATGGCGTCATTCAATTTCTCAAGAGTGGCCATATCGAGTTCGGTTTCCACCCCTTCGGCAATAAACTCGACCTCTTTTCCAAGATCGCGTGCCAGATCGGCGATCATTCCCTGATATTTGTTAAAGTTTTCGCCGATCGGTTTCAGGCGATTGAACGTTGAGCCATCACGCAATCTGTCAATCAGGCGGTCCAGCTCTTCGGCAATCGCAAGAAATGCGGAATCACCCAGAAGACGTGCGCGCTGAAGCAGCAAGCCGTTGCGGGCCGCCAACTCTTCTACGGCGTTAGATACCTCAGACAATCGATTCAGCGAGATTCTGATATAAGAAAGTGTCTGATCATCAGCATGCTGAGGCAGTGAGTCATCATGTTGCGGCGCAAGGTCATGCGTGGCCGTTGCTATTTGAGACGGATGCTCTTCCTGATTGATTTCGGAAAGCAGGCGAAGCAGGTTTTCCACGCGGGCAGCTTCAACGGCAGTCGATCCGCCATGGGCCTCTATCATATCGTGAAGCAGATCCTTGCCAAGCAGGGCCAGATTTCCGAGTTCACGGGTAAAAGGTCTCTCTCCCTGCCGAAGGAGTTCAAATGCCTCTTCCATGGCATGGGCAAACTTCTCCACATCATCAAAGTCCAGAAATCTGGAGTTGCCCTTCAGCGTGTGAAGAGCGCGGAATATTGATTCGATGGGCTTGGTATTATCCGGGGCGGCGTCAAGTTGCAGCAGGCCATGTTCGAATTCAGCCAGTAATTCGCCCGCTTCAGCCTTGAAGGCTTCAAAATGGCTGCTGTTCAAGCAGAGACCTCGCAGGGCCCGACAGAAGTGGTAAGGCGATCGACATTCAGAGCGAGAGCGAAAGTGCCATCTCCCAGTACCGCCGCGCCCTGGAATAAGACGGCCTCCCGGAAGTAACGTCCCAGCGGCTTGATGACCGTTTGAAGTTCTCCGATGACTCGATCGATGACCAGGCCGACCTGTTCCCCCTCAATTACCGTTATTGCGATATTTTCAAGAGATGGCCGTGTTTGTGTCACATCAAGAATACGTCTGAGAAAAATCAGTGGCACCATCGCTCCGCGAAAGTTGACATACATTTTTTCCGGTTCGGTCTCATTTCCTCTGCACGAGTACTCGATGCACTCCCGAATGCGAAAGAGGGGCAGCAGAAAGAAGCGCTCGCCGACGCAGACCAGGAGTCCCTGATACATGGCCAAAGTGAGCGGAAAAGTCAAGCGGAACTCAAGACGTGTCCCGAATTTGCCATCGACATCCAGCATTCCGCGCAGTTTCTCCATCTCATCAGGAACCGCATCCAAACCAAATTTTTGAAGGGAAAGCAGTTGTTCTTCCCGCGAACGATGACGGGAGACAAGAAAAGTCTTTCTCAGAAGTTCCTGGTCTGTAGCGGGTTTTTCTGTTGCAACGGACACGGTCTGGCCGGTTATGCTTTCGCGTTGAAGACCGCCACCAGTACTGCTCACACAAATTTGCGCTTCTCCGGCATGATGCCCTGAAACCAGACGAATGCTGGCTTTTGTTGCTTTCCGGGGTTGTGGCGCAATGTCATATCGCACAAGAAACTGTATAATCGAATAAATTGGCTCAACAAGCAATTCAAGGACGGCTTTGTCAAGCTCCAGGCCATCGTCTTCTATGACAAGATCTATTTCAATACCTATTTTATCACACAAATCGCGCAGAAAGCGGCGAAATCTGTTGTAAACAGGGCCAAGCGGCATCATGCACATGCTCATAGCCGAATCACGCAGGGTGTCGGTCATGCGAGCAATACCATTGGAGGCTGCAAGAATCTCCTGATCGGAACATGTGGGAAGCAGTTGATTGAGCCGTGTTTGCAGTGTGATCAGCTCTCCAACGAGATTTACCAGATTGTCGAGGCTTTTTGAGGCGACCAGAATACTTGTGGAGTCGACCTTTTCAAGGTGCGGCGATGCCACATTCACCTCTCTGATATCGTCGGCAGGCAAAGCATTCATCTTTCTGTTATCTTCACGACTACGCACGTCGCATCATCGGCGAAAGTGCCTGTCCTGGAAAATGAACGGGCGGATTTAAAAATTTCCGCCAGCATTTTATCCGGAGTGCCGGATGCCAAACCTTTGACGATGTCCTTCAATCGCTCAATGCCGAATTGATTCCGGGTCTTGTCGTGAACTTCTGTCACTCCATCGGAGCAGAAACAGAAAACATCGCCTGGATTAAGTGCAACTTCGATTTCAACCGGCTTATCGTAATTGAGAATCGCAATGGGTGCATTATTGCCCTCGAGAAGCTCGCATGTATCCGCCTTGGCACTATACCGGATGGGCCAGGGGTGACCGAAGTTAACGTAGCAAAAAGAGGATCTTTTCAGATCGAAACGGCCGAAAACAAGCGTCACAAAACTGTCTATTTCCTGAAATCCTGGAATTATCTGGTCCAGTGCGGGTGCAAGAATAGCTGAAATACTTGGAAGTCTCGAGATATCCTGCAAGGCAAGATTTCGTGATTCCCGAAGAATTTTGTTGATGGTAGCAGCGCCAAGCAAGGCCGGACGGATACCCTTGCCCATTACATCGCCGATCAGAAAATCAAAACCATCGGCACCATTTGGCTGAAAATCAAAAAAGTCACCAGCCATTTCGAAGAATGGTTGAATCTCTGCGGCAATCGCAATTCTCGGAATATTCTCCGGTACATGGCCAATCAGAAAGTTTCGATGAATAATGGAGACAGTTTCTTCCAGTTCCCGCAAACGAGAGGACAGATTTTCCTCAAGCTTTACCAGGCGTCTGGCCACATCGATCCTGGCTTTCAATTCATTGCGATCAAACGGTTTGGTGAGATAATCGTCGGCCCCTGACTGGAGACCTATCACGACTTCCGTGCGCGAGCTTTTAGAGGTGAGCAGAATGAGGTGACACTGTGGTTCGCGGTGAAGCCGGCGATATCTTTGACAGATCTCATTGCCGTCAATACCAGGCATTTCCCAGTCAAGAACGGCAATCAGCGGCGACTCCTTCGTCTCAAGAATACTCCATGCCTCGGTTCCATTGGACACAGCAATTGGATCGTGGCCCCATTCACTGAGCATTTCTGTGACCATGAGCCGGGAAATGGGATCGTCGTCAGCAACCAGTATTTTCATTTTTTCCTTGAGTCTGATGTTTTTCGAGAACTTCCTTCATTTTTTCAACAACAGCATCACAGGCGGCCGGAAGAAGGCTCAAACACTTCTGTATTTCAGGTTCATTCAGACTGTCGCCCTCTTTTCCCGTTGCCTTTTCCATGGCGAGAAACAGTGCCGATAACTCAGGAGCAGCAACGTTCGCGAACATTCCCCTGAACGTGTGTATCATTCGCCGAAGCTTATGCAGATCGCCTGCTTTCCAGGTTTCATGTAATTCAGTAATTTTGGGAGGTAATGCTCCAAGAAAAGCGATAATGACCTTTTGAAAGATTTTTGAATTTCCGGATACTCGGAATAACAATTCCTGCTCGTTGAAGACAGTCCCCATTTCAGTGTCATTGCTTGCAGACATCACTCTGCTATTACCACCACTCAAATTTTCAAGATTTTCCCGAATTATCCGCTCAAGTTTTTTGGGGTCCACGGGCTTGGCCATGTATCCGTTCATTCCGGACTGAACTGCACGATCGGAGTATTCCTGGAGTGCATGGGCTGTTACCGCTATGATGGGAATTGATGGATTACGAGTACCGGAAGATGGGTTGCGTATCAGACGGGTTGCCTCATAGCCATCCATGTCCGGCATTTGTATATCCATGAGTACAAGATCAAACTCCTCTTGCTTGAGAAGCGCCAGCGCATCAGCCATCAAACCTGCCGTTCGCGCCTGCATGCCGCTGTTAGCCAGGAAGCCGAGCATGACCTCCTGATTCACTACGTTGTCTTCAACAACCAGTATTTTCCAGGCTTTCTTCGAAATGTTTTTTTTCTGGAATGCGGCTGTTTTTCTGAGGGTTTCTCCCGGCAGGTAAGGATTGCCCGAACATATGGTTGCAAGACATTCTCTCAGATTTGTCGAACGTACAGGTTTTGTGAGATATCCCGTGAAACCCGGAAATTGTTCACTAAACCTTTCTCCGGAAAATCTGACTGACGCCAGCAGAACGATCTTTAAATCCGTGAATTCCGAATTTTTCAGTATCATTTCACCAAGCTGCGACGCATGAATATCTGGAAGCTTCTTGGCCATCAGGACTACATGATATGGCTTACGTTGTAACCTGGCGTCCTTGAGCATCTGAATAGCGTCCAGTCCATTGGAAGCCGATTCACCGCGGCATTTCCACTCGGAAAGCAAATCAATAATGGCTTCCCGACATAATTCATGATCGTCCACGACAAGAATTCTTTTTTCAGCGCCTTCGGGCAGACTAAATTTCGATTGCGTGACTGGTTTCTCCGCATCCGATTTGCCTCCTGTAACTCCGAAACGCGCGGTAGCAGAGAATGTTGCTCCATGGCCTTCGATTGAGGAAACCTGCAAATCTCCGCCCATGAGAATGCTCAATTTTTTTGAAATAGCCAGCCCCAGTCCGGTTCCGCCGAATCGCCGGGTAATTGAGGAATCCGCCTGGGTAAAAGCCTTGAACAGATTTTGTGCTTTTTCCTCGGAAATACCGATGCCCGTGTCTCGAACGGAAAAGATCAAAGAAGCTTTATCAGCGGACATTTCCAATAACTGCACGGTCAGGGCGATTTCTCCACGGTTGGTGAATTTCACCGCGTTCGAAAGGAGGTTCTGCAAAATCTGTCTCAGTCGTGCCGGATCACCGACAAGTTTTTCAGGGGTACCGGGGAAAATACGAAAAGCTATATTCAGGCCTTCTTCCTGGGCATTCAGCGCGAAAACATCGAATATATCCTCCAGGAGCGTGCGAAGATTGAAGGGGATGCATTCGAGTTCAATCTTCCCCGCTTCGATTTTCGAAAAATCAAGAATCGAATTGATAATGCCCAGCAGTAACTGGCCGGAATTCTGAATGGTCTGGACAAACCGATGCTGTTTTTCATTCAGAGATGTTTCCTGGAGAAGGTGGGCAATCCCGAGGACGCCATTCATGGGCGTCCTGATCTCATGGCTCATATTCGCCAAAAACTCGCTCTTGGCTTGATTTGCAGCTTGCGCTTCATCACGAGCCTTCGCTAATTCACGGGCCTGTGCATGGAGAATATTCTCGCGCTCGACTACCGCTGTCAGATCCTGGATGTGTACCAGACAATGCCGCTTTGAGTCCCATGGGAAAGCCGAAATGAAAACACTCTGATCGATCGGTCTGCCAGCTTTAACGAGAGGAAAAAGCATTTTGTTGACGGTCCGGGAAAGGACGATCGGCATTCCCGTTTGAATAACCTATTTTATTGCCCCCGGAATTCTTCCGCTGGCAACCTCGGGA
>JADFYG010000081.1:0-1125 GCA_015233155.1 Candidatus Rifleibacteriota bacterium | reverse complement strand
GTCCTGGATAGTTTTTCCTGCAATCGCAGTGGAGTATTGCTTTGATAAGCGGCTCATCCACTCATTCCAATATAGAATCCGGGATTCGGAATCAAGGATGATAAATCCGTCCGGGCAGCGGTTTAAGACCTCAACCAGGACACCAAATCCGCTTTGGGATTCAACTACCGCCTGAAAAGTCATTATTATTCAACAAGGAAGGTCAACAGAGTTCCGCGACGCGGAGATTGACGAGTTTACGAAAATCTTCCACCGCGGTTATTCCGAGGATGAAGGTTACATAGCCGGTAATCTTCTTGGTCTGGAGCTCAAAACTTACGTTAAGCAGCATTACCAGGTCTTCCGGGACAATGGCCGCTCTCAGATCCTGGAAAATGTCTCCGCATGTTCCTTTGATGACACGTGGGATCGTCGCCGAAATTTCGGTAAGAAGAACATTTGCGATTCCGCCAAGACACGCATTCAGAACCATGTTTCCGACCTCCAGAAGGGCTTCCTCTTCAAGTTCTGAAAGGCGCTTAATGGCAAGGGGCGTCTTGAGAAGACAGGACACAAGTTCTACCCCGCTTTCTTCGGAAAAAATCAGCAGGGATTCGCCGTAAAACGGGCCCTCAAATGTTTCTGAAATCGCAGCCAGCTGGCGGTTAGAGCTGCCTCCTAATTTTCCGGGCATGTCTTTTTTGCTGGTGAACTCAATTGAAGGAATATTGACGATTACCTCTTCGCCCAGGACCTCGCTCAGGGTACCTGCGGCCGCACCCATTCCAAGGTTGAGAATTTCCGTGATGGCATCTCGCTCCATTTGGGAGAGCTCAATCATACTGTCGGCTTCATCTCAGAATTGACAAATTTCAGAAGCTTTTCTTCTGAAAGAGGTTTGGGAATATAGACAAAACTTTGATCTTCTGCGCGGGATCTAACCGCATTCTGTTGATTGACCGTTACAAGAGCTATTTTTGCGGCAGGCTGGTGTTCCCGAATCTGTTTCCCGAGATCAACCCCGTTAATGTCAGGCATATTTTAATCAAGAAGCATAATATCGAACTTATGTACATCAATAAGTTTCAGGGAAGTAACACCGCTTCCCGCATCCAAAATAACCCAGTCCGGCCGACTTTTTTTAAT
>JADFYG010000080.1:19450-19888 GCA_015233155.1 Candidatus Rifleibacteriota bacterium | reverse complement strand
ACGCAGGAACGCATCTGCCGGGAGCTGGGAGCTCTCGACGAGCTTGGTTCTGCGCTCGACAATCAGGCGCAGATCCTGCGGGAGCGCGGAAAATACGATGAAGCCCTTGCTTTGCTGAAGGAAGCTGAAAAGAACTTCCGCAAGGGATGTTATCGCGCCGGCCTGGCGCAAACGCTTGTGAATATGGCATTGTTACTGGTGTTCGATTTGAAACGCCCTGCCGATGCACTGCCGATAGCGCGTGAGGCATGTGAGCTGGTGGATAAGGAAAGTATCGACGATGTTCCCCGGGAAACGATGAGATTGCTGCTGGATTTTATACACTCATCCACGTCTGCAAAATAGCCACTGATGAACACGGATGAAAACCGATAATAACCGTAATCCACGGACAGATATTCTGGCCGGACGTGTTGAATTCGTGAAGTTCGTGGAATC
>JADFYG010000080.1:0-19363 GCA_015233155.1 Candidatus Rifleibacteriota bacterium | reverse complement strand
GTGGGCGGCGGCCCTTGTAGGCCGCGCATCAGGCATCTGGACGTATCCCACCCTGAATACATTTCTGATAGGATTTTTCCCGGCAGCCTTGCTGTCATTCTTTCGCATGTCGAAACAAATGCCGGACTATGAAACGTTGACGGCGCTGTTCGACCGCTGTAACGAGTATGGCGGACTGCTTATGTCGTCAGATATCCAGGGCTCGGAAGCCTGGCCGCTCCGAAAAGAACAGCTCGCTATCCCGGATCTGCGTTGGCGTATTCCGATGAGACTCGCGTTATTGCCGATACTGGGCGGAATCTTCGCGCTGGCGGCAGTGTCGGTTCCGACGGCCGCGATTGTACCACCCGCAGTCGGCGCACTGAAGATCGATGAAGAAGTGAAGCGGCTTTCCGCCGAAATAGAGACTTTGAAGCAGGAGGAATTAGTTCCGGCATCGCAGGCTGAAAAGCTCCAGGAACGCCTCGAGGGACTCAGAGCGGCGGGATCAGGTGATGACCCGGCCCGCACCTGGGAAGCACTCGATCACCTCGAACAGGCCGCGGCAAGATCGGCCCGCGAGGGAGCTGAGGAGACTATCGCTAACGCCGAAAAGCTTGCGAATGCGCAGAAGGCACTGGAGGAAGCGTTGAGCAGCGGAGCATCATCCACATTCATGCCTCCGGAAAATATGGCTGATTTATCTAAAATGCTGGAGCGGGCTTCTGCGACGATTCCTGTCGGACGCGGCGGTTCATCAGGTCTGGAAGACGCGATGGCCTCGATGTCGCGTGATGCTGCCGCGAGCCTGGCTTCCTCGTTGGGAAGCCTGAGCTCGGCAGCCCTTGCCCGGCTTGAACGCCTCGACAAGGCCGTAAAACTTGACCCTGCAACTCTGGCCAAAATGAAGACCCTGAAACAGGTCAGTCTGGCGGAAGGCTCGTTCATGACCTGCACCGGCACCTGTACCAGTACAAGCTCCATGACTGTGCTGATACCCGGACAATCCGGGAATAAAGATGCTTCCGGGGCGATTTTGATATCGATGGATACGCCCGGAGACAAAGATTCTCCGCCGGGAAGCGGAGGGGTTTCGCGCGGAAGGGCGGATGCAAAGATGCATTTTGGTGATGCTACATCAGAGGAGAACGCGCGCTTTCAGGAGCAGACACTGCCGCCCAATGAAGGGGTGCGACTCGAAGAAACGCAGACCATCGGAGTCGCGATGACTGCTCCACAGGCAGCAACCCGCAATGTCCCATCGACCGGGGGCCTTCTTTCGACCGGGAATCCTTCGGCGAATTCGTCCGCGATTACCCGGACTCTTCTGCCCCGCCATCGTCCTGCTGTCAAACGTTTTTTCCAGCACCAGTGAAACAAATTAATATGAATATTTTTTCGAGTCTGAGAACGCGGCTGCTGTTGCTGGTGATAATTGCGCTTATTCCGTTTGTCATACTGATTATTTCTTCAAACCTGCGATATCGAAGTAACAGAGAAACAGAAATCCGGCAGGAGTTGTCACATTACGGTCGAATGACTCAGAGCAATTTGAACGGTTTTTTTGAGAATACCAGAAAACTGCTTCTGACTATTTCCAGTACAGAGGTGGTACAAAGGGGATCTCCGTCAGAGATAAGCGTTTCATTCGAAAAACTGCACAGAAAATTTAACGATTATATCAATCTGGGAATGGCTGACATTAACGGAAATATAATAAGCAGTGCCATTCCCATGCCAAAATCGATTAATTCCTCTGATCTTTTGTGGTTCAGGCAGGCGGTTAAAACAAGGGAATTTTCCTTCGGAAAATACCAGATGGGAAGAGTAGTAAGCGTTCCGGTAATTGTTTTCAGTATGCCGATCCCGGATGATGAAGGAAAAATTAAAGGTGTCCTGTATTTGTCAATATCATGTGAATGGTTCAGGAAACTCGTAACTGATATTGGACTGCCCCAGGGATATGCGTTTTCCATTACCGACATTGATGGAACAATCCTCAGCCGTTACCCGGATCCGGAGAAATGGTCGGGGAAACAGTTGAAGGATTCCCCTATTGTTGTCGCCATGCTCAATAAGCAAAACTTGTTTGTTGAAACGGAAGATCTGGACGGTGAGAACAGGATTAATTACATTTCAGCCGCCCGTTACGGTGACAGCATTCTGCATTATTCCATTGGCATATCGCTGGAAACAGCTTTTTCAGAGATCAACAGGGATCTGCAAATCAATATGGCTGTGTTGATATTTGTCGGTTTATTCAGTTTGCTAGCTGCTTTTATCGTCAGCGAAAAATTTATTCTTAGACCGGTAAATGCGCTGACAATAGTTGCCGGGAGTCTGTCGCGCGGCGATTTTTCGGTGCGAACCGTTCAGACAGGGATGTCGGGCGAGCTGGGCCAGCTTGCCATGACGTTTGATTCGATGGCTTCCGCTTTATCAAAACAGATGGATGAAATCAGGGCAGGCGGAGAGGCTCTTCGCGAGAGCGAACAGCTTTTGAAATCAATCATTGAGCATTTGCCTGTGGGTGTCTGGTATCTGAATGCCAAAGGTGAAATTATCTTCGGAAATCCAGCCGGACATAGGATTTGGGAGGGTGGGCGCCATGTAGGGATTGAGCAGTTCGGAGAATATAAGGGCTGGCTGCTTAAAAGCGGGAAGCAGATCGAACCACATGAATGGGGTGCGGCACGCGCCATTGAAAACGGTGAAATTGAACTCGAAGAAGAAATTGAGATCGAGTGCTTCGATGGTACCCGCAAGATCATTCTTAACTCCGCATTGCCGCTCCGGGGAAATAGCGGTGAAATTCTTGGGGCTATATCCATAAATGAGGATATTACCGAGCGGAAGCGAGCTGCTGAGGCTCTTGCCGATGAAAAGGAGCGACTTTCCGTCACCCTTCGAAGTATTGGCGATGGGGTGATCACCGCTGACACGCACGGGACTGTCGTATTGATGAACAGAGTTGCCGAAGAGCTTTGCGGCTGGACATTAGCTGAGGCGCGGGGAAATCCGCTTTCAACCGTTTTTGTTATCATCGATCAGATCACGCGCAAGCCTTCAGAAAACCCTGTAGGAAAGGTTCTGGCATCCGGGCAAAATACTGAGTTGACCAAGCAGACTTTACTCATTTCGCGTGACGGTACTGAGCGATTAATCTCGGATAGCGGCGCACCAATCAAAGACCGGAACAGTCTTACCATCGGCGTGGTATTAGTGTTCCGCGATATGACGGAAAGACAAAAGCTTCTTGATGCCGCTCAGCGCAACGATAAACTGGACGCTCTGGGCGTTCTGGCGGGCGGTATAGCACACGACTTCAACAACCTGTTAGCCGGGATTTTCGGCTATATAGATCTTGCGCGCAGTATTAACACAGCTGACGACGAGGTTGCAAACTGTCTTGACAAGGCTATTGCCGTATTTAATCGCGCAAAAGACCTTACTCAACAGCTGCTCACCTTCTCAAAAGGAGGGGCGCCGGTTCGAAAAACGGGACAGTTGGAGCCACTTCTGAGGAAAAGTGTTTCGTTTGCGCTTTCCGGCTCCAAGATAGCCTGTGAATACAGCATTGCCGCAGACCTCTGGTCCTCTTGTTTCGACGAGAACCAGATCGGGCAGGTTATTGATAATCTTGTCATCAACGCCAAACAGGCCATGCCTGCCGGCGGCAAAATCCTTGTGTCAGCCGGGAATGTAATCGTAAAGGAGGGAGAAAAGCCAGGGCTTTCAGGCGGGAATTTTGTCAGGGTATCGATTACGGATACCGGCACAGGGATTCAACCGTATTTGCTTAACCGGATTTTCGATCCCTTCTTTACCACCAAACTAAAGGGAAATGGCCTTGGGCTTGCAACTTGCTATACCATCATTCATAAACACGAAGGTTGCATTGAAGTGGAGTCTGTAGTTGACAAGGGGACAACATTTCACATTTTCCTTCCGGCATCTCCGGGTGAAATCGTTCAGGGAGTTGATTCGTCATCAGTACTGCATAAAGGCAGTGGAAAAATGATTATCATGGATGATGAGGAGTACATCCGGGAAATTCTTGGATCTATGCTTGGTGATATGGGTTATACCGTATTAAAGGCGAAAGATGGCGAAGAAGCTCTGAAGATTTGTGCTGAAGCTATGGGAAAAAGCATACGCATTGAGGGAGCATTTTTGGACATTACAGTTCCGGGTGGCATGGGTGGCAAAGAGACGATTGTGCAAATAAGACAAAGATGCCCCCACATGCTGGTTTTTGCTTCAAGCGGGTATTCTGAGGATCCTGTTATGTCAAAACCAACGGGATACGGTTTTACGGATAGTATTCGCAAGCCATATCGAAAAGAAGAGCTGGCGGCCATGCTGAATCGGCACATCAAATGAGTAGCCTATTATTCTTCTTGAATTTTCATTTTTGTGGTATTATTTTTTCCAGTGGGATCTGTTAATAACTTAACATCAGGAGAGAACAATGAAAGGCGACAAAAAACTAATCGAGTCCCTGAATGCACTTCTTGCCAATGAACTTACAGCAATAAATCAGTATATCGTTCACTCAGAAATGTGTGCCAACTGGGGATATGGCAAGCTGCACGACAAATTCGAAAAACGCGCTATCGAAGAGATGAAGCACGCTGAAAAGCTGATCGCACGTATCATCTTCCTCGAAGGATTGCCGATAGTTTCAGAACTGAACAAGCTCCATATTGGCAGTGACGTGCCAAAACAGCTTGCCAACGATCACGCCGCCGAATCTATAGCGGTAAAGGCCTACAACAAAGCGATTCTGCTTGCCGGAAACGTCGAAGATTTCGCTACCCGGGAAATGCTCGAGGATATCCTCCAGGACGAAGACCGTCATATCGATGATATCGAGACATTCCAGGACCAGGTAAAGCAGATGAGTATCCCTATTTTCCTTTCTACCCAGGTCGGCTGAAATCGCCCGGAGACAGATCGATTGATGGGTCGCAGGGGCGATGTAAATTAACTCATGAAGGCCCGCAAGGGCGAAACGATGACTATGGTAGGGCGTGACCGCCGGGCACGCCGAAGCGCAAAGCGGCGCGCCCGGCGGTCGCGCCCTACCATAGAACTTTTAATCAGCGGTATGCATAGTTGCTAAAACAGCTAGAATAGTAAAGGTAGACGTTGATTTCATGCGGATTTTAGAATCTGATATTCAGCATTTTAGCATTTGTATGTATCATTGCTTTTAATGCGTATGCTCTGAGATTGTCGCATAATTTTGCACGTTGCTCATACTATATGCAAAGCCCGATGTGTATGAAATTTGTTACTGATAATGTTTTGTTGTGCGCACGGAGACCCGCATGAAGCCGGCTGCTTCCGAAGACGTATCCAAATCTCAGGTCTCTGATGTTTCCGATGCCGCGTCCAGCAGGACGACGACGCTGATTTCCCCTGAGCAGCTTCGACCTTCTTGCGAAATTGTTGCCCGCCTTCTCAGAGAGCTCGATAGTCAGTTGCTTGGCCGTCCGGAACTCCACCGGCTTGTTGTCGTCGCCATTTTAAGCCGTGGCCATATACTTCTGGAAGGAGTTCCCGGGGTCGGCAAAACCGCACTTGTCAAAGTGCTATGCCAGTTGCTCCAGCTTGACGGAAAGCGGGTTCAGTTTACACCTGATCTTATGCCTGGCGACATTCTCGGAACACACATCCTGCAACAGCGTTCTGATGGTAATCGCGAAATGGTGTTTCAGCAGGGTCCGATATTTACGAATCTGCTCCTGGCCGACGAAATCAATCGCGCCTCACCGAAAACTCAGTCGGCTTTGCTCGAAGCCATGCAGGAACGCTCAGTCACTCTTCTTGGCAACACCCGCCAGCTTCCTGATCCATTTTTTGTGCTCGCTTCCCAGAATCCCATCGAAATGGAAGGAACGTATCCGCTCCCGGAGGCCCAACTAGACCGTTTTCTTTTCAAGCTTTCAGTCGATTCGCCGGATGCCGCCGTTCTTGAGCAGATCATCGCCGGGCGCCGCCGAGGTGAAATTCCGACCCCGGACTTCATACTGTCAGCCGATCAGTTGAAAGATCTGTTTGGAATCATGGAGCGCATTTTTCTGCCTAAAGCAGTCGCCCGTTATATAGCGCGTCTCACCGCTGCGACCCATCCGAATACCCCCGAAGCGCCGCCGATCATCAAGCGCTCTATCTCCTACGGAGCCTCTCCGCGTGCCGCTATTGCTCTTGCCGAGGCGGCCCGCGCCATGGCTCTTCTGGACGGCCGGCCGACGGTGGGTTTTTCCGACGTTCGGATGGTTGCAGAGGCCGTTTTGAATCATCGTATCATCATAAACTACCAGGCACGTTTTGAGGGTTTGACTCCAAAAGCGATCATCGCAGATTTGCTTCGTCATGTCGAGGAAACCGGTCTGAAGCTTCCGCCGGACGTAAGCGTTTCCTGATGACCAAAATGGGTGCATGAAACCCCGAAGCAACGAATTCATTTCCATTCTGGCGGGCATTGCCGGACTGGTTTTCGGCTTTCTTGCCCTGTTTCCCCAGGGCAAACGCATTAAACGTTTGGTGGTAGGGCGCGACCGCTGGGCGCGCCGCTTCGCGCTTTGGCGTGCCCGGCGGTCACGCCCTACCTTGCTCACAGTTTTGCCCTTTCGGGCACTTTACCTCATAATGAGCCCCGCTGTAGTCATATTCCTGATATTTGGTGCGTTTGCCCTGGTTCCTGGCGTCGCGACTGCCAAGCAGTTCAAGCCAGGCGCTACGGTATTGCGATCTTCCCCTGGACTTGCCGGGAGTTCGAGAGGAATGAGAAGTTCCGGCGCCGTGACACAGGACGATATCACCGTTGACATCGACCCGATCCTTCCGGGGGAAAGCAGTCACGGATATATCGAATATCCGCTGGTCATTACCAACAGCTCATCCGATCGCACTCATCAGGTCGATCTGCTTATGCCCGAGCACGACAATCACGCGCATTACTCTTATTACTCGACCAGCTGGTTGTCCGATATAACCCGCTCAGTAATGGTACCTCCCGGGGCAACTCTTCGCATTCCCATCTGGCAGCCAACCCTTCCCATCATGGGCAGCGATCTCTCTGTGGTGGTGGACGGGGTTAAGCTCCGCGAGTCCAGAGCTGTGAATCCACTGCGACGAGATGATTATTATTTCCGTACCGATTATTCTTCTATCCTCCTAAGTCTTGCATTAGCGCGTGATCCGCTACCATTCATGACAAAAAAAGCAACCGGGTACACTCCCGCTGAACCGGCAGTGGGTGCGGACATACCAGTCTCCGCCTGGAGCGCCAACCGACTGGCTTACTCTCGCTACGATGGCATAGCCATGACGGCCGATGAGTTCAATGCCGCTGGCGTAGACGTGATCGCTGCCCTGATGGAATATGCTGAGTGCGGTGGAGTGCTGATCATCCTCGGAGCCTTGGAAACCCCGGCACGCTGGAAGAAACTAGCCTCGAATTCTGAATCTGCCGGAGTAGTCTCGTTGTATCCCGGCTTTGGTACTGTGTTCCGGATTTCCGAGGCGAGTCCGACGGCTGTAGCCACAGATGACTGGGGATGCTGCGAAATGCTTATCCAAAATACCCGGAAAGTCTGGAATTTCGAGCACGAATACAACCTGAATGAAAGATTTCCCATCGTTGATAAAATAGGCATTCCGATTCGCGGTCTTTTTTTTCTTGTCTTTTGCTATGCAATTATCATCGGCCCGCTTAACATCTATGTTTTGACGCGCATGAAGAAACGCATTTATCTGCTTTGGACAGTTCCGCTTCTGTCGTTCATTACCTGTACCGCCGTTTTAGTCTACGCGATGGTTGAGGAAGGCTGGGAATCCCGCGTTCGCGCCGATGTCGTGACATGGCTGGACGAGTCGGCGCATCGGGCGGTGACGATTGGCTGGACAGCCTTCTATACACCTCTTACATCCGCCGACGGCTTCCACTTCGGCTATGAAACTGAGCTGACGCCTCTTGGCGCGCACAGGTATAACTCCGCCGGCATCGGCCCCCGCTCTCTCGACTGGAGCCGGGACCAGCATCTTGGCTCTAACTGGGTCATGGCTCGTCTTCCGGTCTGGTTCAGCGTAAGAAAGAGTGAAACACGTCGCGAGCGCCTTGCGCTGCGCAAAGCTCCGGACGGCAGTCTGTCAGTCGTAAATGGTCTTGGCGCGCCGATCACTAATCTATGGCTGGAAGATAGCGGACGTCGATATTTTACCGGCGGTTCCATTCCGGCAGGTGCTGAAGGAAGGCTTTCTCAGACAAGCGGTCCCACTAATGACGCCCCTGCGTCTGAAATGCATGATGTGTTCAGTTCCGCATGGTCTGGAGCTGCTCAAACTGTTTTTTCCAGCGCAATAGCGAGACTTCGTGCCGGAACCTACATCGCCAGACTTGACGGAACACCGTTTCTTGAAAACGGCCTGGCCGACATCGGGAAAAATGAACGCGTTACTGTTGTATACGGCATATTGAGTGGGAGTGAACGTGAAGATTGAAGTCATCAACCTGAAGCGTGTCTTCGGCCGTACAACTGCTGTTGAAAACATATCTTTTTCATTCGAATCGGGCCAGATCATGGGTTTTGTTGGTCCCAACGGAGCCGGCAAAACCACGACAATGCGTATCATGGCCACGCTGGATGAGCCGACATTCGGGGATGTCCGGATTGACGGAGTTTCGATCATCGAGGAGCCGGAATTCGCGCGCGAGCGCGTTGGTTACGTGCCCGACTCGCTGCCGGTACATCGCGACATTACGATTCATGAGTATCTTGATTTTTTTGCCAGAACCTACGGTATGCGCGGAGAGCGGCGTACGCAGCTCATAGACCAGATCGAAGAGTTCACGAATCTCGTCGGCATCCGTGACAAGTTTCTGGACACGCTTTCGAAGGGCATGAAGCAGCGAGTCTGTCTGGCCAGGGCTCTCATTCATGATCCTGGGATTCTGATCATGGACGAACCTGCAGCGGGCCTCGATCCGCGTGCCCGCATAGAATTGCGTGAGCTGCTGCGTGAGCTTTCGACTCAGGGCAAGGCGATACTTATCAGCTCACACATTCTTACAGAGCTTTCCGAAATATGTAATGGCGCGATAATAATTGAGCAGGGGCGCCTGCTTACCGCCGGTTCGCTCGATATGCTTTTACGCGATCAAAAGGAGGATCGCCGCAAGATCATGATACGCGCGCATGGCCGGGAATCCGATCTTTGCAGACGTCTGCTGGAAATGCCTCATATCGAAACCGCGGCCGTTTCCGGCGACTCAGTGGAAGTCATTATTGAGGGCGGGGAGGCCGCCTGTGTGGCAGTGCTGGCGGCACTCGTGAAGGATGGCTTTCCCATTTCCGAGTTCCGACACCATCGCACTGATCTGGAGACCATCTTCATGAACGTCACGAAAGGTGAAGTGCAGTAGGAGCGGACAATGAATAATGCAGAACAACGGGAATCAACCGTCAAACCCGCTCCATCCGCGGACCTTTGCGGAAATACACCCTTCGGTTGGGATTCATATGCTCTGGCGGTCCCGAAATACCTGATCGGTGTACTGATTATTGCCAAACTCAGCCTGGTTTGGGCATATTTCTCCGTATATTGCAAAACCAATCTCAGGATTTCTTCCGCCAGTTTTGAAGCCGCCCCCACGCTGACCTTGTGTTCAAAAATCATCTTTTTTCTGCTTGTTATGAGGCTGCTGAGAGAAATGTGGCGGGAAGAGATCAAGCCGTCCACTGCAATTATCATCAATGCCGCCTATCTGTTACTTGTTGTTACGTTTGTTACTCTGCAAATGGGAAACGAGCGGATGCATTTCCTCACGAGCTGGCTTTCAGATAAAATCAGCCTGGATGACTTCCTGTCTTTTTTCTTTCTTCAGTTCGCTGATCCGCCATATCTTGGCATTATCGTGGTTTCTCATCTTTTGCTTCTGCCATTACTTTACAGACATTCCCGAATTCTGACTATCCTGCCGCTGATATCCTGGTTTGCAATGGAGCTTTGCGGTAAAAGTCCCTGGATTGACCACCACGCGCTGGCCACATTCCATTTATGCATTTTACCGTTAGGCTTGATTTGCTCTTTTATGCGTCTTCCGACTCTGAGAATCATCTGGCAGATTGCTCCTCAATTTTTACTGATTTTGCCACTGCTCGCCGGAGTTCCATTTAGTAAGAATATCGAACTTTTTCTTCAGATGGTTCTGTTCGTCAGCATTATTTTTGCCGGAATTTCATATCTTTTGTCCGGGTTCAAAGGCTATCCGATAATTTCATGGATACTGCCATGCCTGTTGATGTCCGTCATATTTCATATGCCGGAGTTCATTTTCTCAATGTTGAATTACAGTCTTCTCAGCTATTGTATTCCCGGATATTTATTTCAGGAACTCCTGATAAGCGGCTTTACCGTGTGGCTGATCGGGACATGGTTCAGCAAAGCCGGCACTGGTAGCCGCTGGACCAGTCCCGTCGGATACACTCTGTGTGGTTTTTTTGCCGCATATGTCATGGCATGTGTCGTCGAGACGCGGATTTTTCAGCTTTTGGGCGTAAGATGGACATTTGCGGTTTTTCAGCTTGCCGGTGGAGATCTGTTAATTGCCCGTGGCTCCATTCTTCCGTATATTTCGCCCTTCATTATTTTCTGCCTCGTTTTCATTTTTGCCATGGGATGGCTGGACGTAAGATCGATCAGCGGGAAAACAGCAGTGAGATTGCCGCTGATTCTCCTGTTGATGTGTGCTTTCTGGCATTTTGTAGCTCTGGTAAACGATTTTGAGCCGGCGCATTCTCTGCTTTATTCATTTGTGCGATCGCTTCCGATACGGGAACATTTCTTACAAAATTTTGCGCCGGAGACAGTATTGAAGCAGCTATCAGCTATTCAGCTATTCCCCGAAAATATTCAGAAAACCGAAAAACCCGCCGGGAAAAATCTGATACTGATCGTAGCTGAATCAATGCATACCAGATATCTTTCGCTGTGCGGTTTTCCACAGGTGACACAGCCACGGCTGTCAAAATATAGAGATCATCTGAAGGTATTTCCCGGAATCTTTTGCAGTTATCCGAGTTCTGAAAATGCCTACTTCAGCGTATATAACGGCCTTAGATCGTCTGATGCGCTTGTAACTGAATTAAACATCGGCCTCTCTTGCCCGTCTCTTTTCAAACTCCTGCGCAATAACGGTTACAGGACATCCTATTTTTATTCCGGAAACAAGGGGTATCGCAGGTTCGGTTCATGGCTGGAGTTACAGGGTTTTGACGATCTCTACGATATGACCAATATGCCTTTTCGCGATAAATACCAACAACATAGCTGGGGAGTGAATGAACAGGCAGTAAGGGACGCCATTATTCAACAGATTCACGGGTATCGGGAAAAAGGGGAACGCTTCAGCTTGACCTACTGTTGTCTGACGCCGCACAACCCCTTTGCCCTTATCGATCCGGAGTTTCGGGTGTTCATACCCACACAGGCTGATGTAGAGGCCGGATTGGATATTAAATACCGTTATATGAACCAGATTCTGTTCATGGACTCCATTCTGGGCGATCTCATGGATTGTCTTAAAAGAGAGAATTTACTTAAAGACACGATTGTCGCTATCGTTGGCGACCATGGTGAGGCATTGAATGAAGACGGCATAGTTGGCCATGGGTTTACATGTACACCTGGCCTGATGAACGTATTCTTTGCGATTTACGATGAGAGATTTACGGGATTTGCGCGGGATATGACTATCGGTTATCAGCCGGATATTTTGCCTACTCTTCTTGATTTGCTGAATATTCCGGTTCCGACGGGCCATCTTTATCAGGGAAACTCCCTGATGTCCCCATCGCGAGCTGATCATTTTTTCATCTCATCATTGGGAGACTCGGCGCGGGTCGGTTCCGGAACCTTCCACCAGATAAAAAAGGACAGTGTGGAAAAATATTCGTTCCAGCCTGCTTCAGATGGCAGTCATTATGAATTTTTTGACCAGGGCGAAGAAACCGACCGGTCTCTGTCGAATAAATTCAGGAGTGATGCACTGGCTTTGAAAGATCTCCAGACGCTGTTTTTACAGGACTATGAGGCCATCCGGGCCTACCACATAAGTGAGCACAGATGAGACGGATAAGGACCGGACGGAATTAACCACAGATGAACACGGATAGACACAGATAACTCATTTCTTCATATTTCGTTCTGTAAAGGTGTCCTCGGGTAAAACCGGATCATATTCGATCGTTTGTAACACCAGTTTTGTTGAACTGTTCTTTCGAAGATCCTTCATGGTCAGTTCCATCGGAGTCCAGATATCCTGGATTTTCTTCATGTTTTTTGCGCTCATCTCTTTTATCTGTCTGCCGGGATCTTTTCTATCGAATAGCATGTACAAGAGTGGAACCATCTTTTCTTTTGATACTTTCACGATAAAGTGAGAATACGCGGTGTTCGTATCTTTTTTCCTGCAATCTATCGAATAAACCGCCTCTCCATCAATTTTTTCATCCTTAAGTCCCGAGCATGTAAAATCTTCCGCATGAATATCATCCATGTCCTCATAGGTAAAATCAGATGAAACAAAGGATACACCGAAATCAGCCGCGACTATTTTCCTTACGTTTTTGAACGCCGAAAGATATATCCATTTCAATTTATCACGATCTTTTTCGTTCACAAGATAAGATGTGTCCTTGAAGTCTGAAGGGGAAAGAAAAAGAATAAAAATATTCTTGTTTCTGTTGTCTATTTTTTGACGATATATGTTCAGCGTGCGGTTTCGAACCGATCCGTCCGGGGAAACGAGAGTCATGGTCATTTCTGATTTCGAGGTCTTGCCGACATATCTGTTTTCAACCCCCTGCAGAACCTCATCAGCGGTCATGGCAAAAAGCCCCTGAACCACGAACAACAGAGCGGTAGAAAGAACGTAATAACTTCTTATCATTATTTTACTCACTAAAATAGGCATTTTTCATAGTTTGATCAAATATTAAAAGAGGATTATAATTCTTTCAAGTAAATTTAATTCTCCACAGTCGCATGGCTTGAATTGCCCGAACTCAACGACTGGTAGGGCTGGACCGCCGGGCCAGCCGAGATAATCTGCAGATATACGACTCGGCGCGCCCGGCGGTCGCGCCCTACCCGGCGAAAATTAAATGGCCCTGGCCTGATTATAGGGTGATCACGGGCATATCAGGTCGAGAGCGCGTGGCAGGATCGAAATATGAGCTGGAAGCAGGCCGCGAGGGTCGCCATCATACTCCACCTCCGACGCGGTGCCACCATCGAGGATATCTATCTCCCCGGGAAACTTCGGAACAAAACGTTCGGTGATCGATCCGGTATAAATGGTCGGCAGAATTGCGAATAAATGGGCTCGTGAGATGCCATGCAAGGGAACGAAGTATAACCTGCCGTCGTCAGGAGATATATTCATGCGCAGATTAATCCCTGACGCGATGATCGGACTCTTGCCGACAAAGATATTGAAAACGCCGGGAATAATGGACTCAACACCATCAATGCGCACGCGGAAATCCGGTGGAGAATATTTCAAAACGGATAATGTAATTGAAAGAAAGGTCCCGATTGCATCTCCCCATATTTTCCGCAGCCCGGAATTTGACCCGCGCGCAACGGCCGCACCGAGGCCAAAATTGGCGCAACACGAAAAAATGCGTTGCACCTGCGCATCTTCGACGGCATGCCGGTGAGTGATCCGGCAGACATCCACCCGGCGGTGTTTTCCGGATAACAAAAGATCCACGGCTTTTTCGACGTCTACTGGAATGCCGTGATAGCCGCAAAAATCAGGACTGGTACCGGTGTAAATTACTCCCAGTGTCGCGGCGCCAACAGTCGATTCAGCTTCGAAAAGCCCGTTGATTACCTCGTTTATAGTGCCGTCTCCCCCCACGGCCACAACAGTGTCAAAACCATTTTTAATCGCATTATGCACGAGAACCGAAGTGTCTTCGTCCCGTCGCGTCAGTGCGAAGTCGAACTCGGCATTCCCGGCTTCCAGCAGCTCGAAGATTCTCAGCCACTCAAAGCGTGCCCGAAATGACCGCGATGACGGATTCATGACGAGAAAAAAGCGAGACATTATTACTTGTACAAATACATATTATCGTAAAGAGAGGTCGGAGATCCCTTATCCCATGTTGAAACCAGGGTTTCCGTGATATTACATGGCACAGGAGTTTTCTCCAGCGCATTCTCCGTGATCGCTCGATGTATGGACCTGGCTTCCGAGGCGCACAGCCAGCGTGTTCCCGGCTTCCGGAAGAAACCGCGCATACGGGCGAATATAGTTTTGAAATCTTCAGTATTAACGTTTCCGAATGAAACATTCAGAAATTCGCACGGCTGGACTTCTCCATTTGCGTTCAGATAAAAACGGTCAATGCCGCCGGCGGTGCATCCGAAGTGGTGTGGCGCTTCCTCGAAAACCTGAACCGAAGCGGAAGGATGTCCGGCCAGATGATTTGGAGAGTTGTACAATATATGCAGACGGCACAGATCGCGAATTTTATCACGCGCCTGTATCATTTCATCCTGCTTTCCGAGCCATGCCCCGGCTGATTTCCCGTGAATTATCTGGACATAGGAACATTCCCACTCCTTCGCGATATCCATGATGCGTTCGATACCTTTTTTCCCGACAAGCTCCGGGGTCGGACAACTGTTCAGCGCGACCGTGATTCCTGCTTCGTTGAACATCCGTGCCGCTTCACGGGCAGTGGCGAACGAGTTTTTGAAGCCGGTAAACATGTCGTACTCTTCAGGGTTTGGCGTGTGCAGGGAAATCATTACGCCGAAAACGCCTGCCTCTTTCATACTCTTTGCCCGCTCCGGAGTCACCAGGTGACCAGTTGTATTCACCCATATTTCGCGCTTATCATCGAATGAACGGACAAGCTCCATCAGGCGGTCGAACTGTAACAGAGGCTCTCCGCCCTCGATATCGAACATGGTGACTCCGATCTCCTGCATATCGCGCGCAACCTTCGTAAGAAGCCCGATGTCGAGATCCGCGCCGGAGTCATTGCGCTGATAGCAATGGGGACATTTATACCCGCAGGCTTTCGTCATGGAAAGCACGACGGTCAACGGCCCCGGATCACGCCGCAGGAACTTGTTTATTGATTCCCAGAATGCGGGTGACGGATAAGCGGGGAGATAAAGCTGCAATTTGTACAAGTCGCCAATTTGTACCACCTTGTTGCGTATCATCACTTTTAACAACAGGATAAGGCGGTATGAGAGGAGAATGTAATCGCGAAAACCAAGCCGGCCTTGCACGACTTCTCCACAGTAGCGATACGTCACGTGGGCGATGAGACGAATATAAAAAATCAGTTTCGAAAAACCGGTCAGAAATCTTGGTTTGATCATTATAATGATGACCTCCGGGTAATCATAGAAAGCGATTCATTCGCCACCAGCGAACCGTCTTTCGAATTCCATATTCGAGCGGTGTAAAATCGTGAAAATCAAACTCATCGATGACTTTTCGAACGTCATAAACGTTGCTTGCATAAAACATGTATGTGCGCGCCCGCGTAAACAGTGGCGGGGTCTTGAGGCCTATGGCGGTCCAGAGGAGTTCGAGAAAAACTCCGATCGGAAAAATCAGCCATTCGGGAATCAGACGAGGTTTCGCCCGCCCCAGGGCAGCGCACCACATTCCCCAATATGCATCCATCTTCGGAACCTCCGGATGACCGACATTATACATGTGGACACCGGCTTTTTGCGATTCCGAGATTTTCAGGATGATCTTCGCCAGATCTTCCACGAAAATGACATGAAAAAAATTGTCGGGAATGCCCGGCATGAGCGGAACTCCGGAAAGAACGGTCTTGCAGTACTCATAAGGCCCGGCATGAAACTCACGAGGCCCGTAAACCCACACGGGGCGAACAATCGTCAGAGAAATGCCTCTGGTGCGTGCCCGCTTCTCGAGAAGTTGTTCCGCGATGGCCTTGGAAATGCGGTAATGGTTCATGGCGGAAGGAAACACGGATTCGAGAAAATATGGAAGTCGTGGCCGACGCTGTGCATCGACCCCCTTGGGTTGTGTGCAATCCTCTTCCCCGAGTACTGCATTGGAGCTGATATGAATCATTCTCGCGCCTGCCGGAAGCGCATCGATAAGAGCAAGGCTTCCCTCGATGTTGACGCGATGAAAATCCGGGTATGAACCCCAGTCCGTTGCTTTGGCAGCGGCATGGATAATAAGATCCTGGCCGGCGACCGCGGCAGCGATGGTCTCAGGGGTCTCGAGATCGCCGCGCACAATACGCATGTTTTTCAGGCGAAGAAAACGCAGATCAGAGCCCTGACGCGCCATTACCGTCACCTGATGGCGTCCGGCAAAAAGCCGCGCGATATGGCTTCCGATGAAACCTGAGGCCCCTGTAATCAGAACGTTCATGATCTGAAGTAAACCTGTTTTAGTTCGGCCAATGCCCCGATAAGGCGGTCAAGGTCTTCCCGCTCATGGGCGGAAGAGACGGACAGCCGTATTCTTGCGCGTCCGTGTGCGACGGCCGGGAAAGTGACCGGAGTAACGTATATCCCGCGATTATGCAGATCACGACATATTTTACGCAGTATTTGTTCGTCCGGAATCAGTACCGGAACAATAGCGGTTTTCGAGCCAAGCGTGTCAAATCCAAGGTCAGACAGGGCGCGGGTCAGATATTCGGTATTACGCCGCAACTTGTCACGGTGCTCGGGCTCGGTTTCGAGAATGTTGAACACCTCAATAAGGCCCGCTACCACCGGTACCGGAATACTCGTGGAAAATATGTAGGAGCGGGCGAAGTGCCGCACGTATTCGATAATATCTCGACGGCCGGCGAGGTAGCCGCCGATACCGGATGGGGCTTTGGAGAGAGTGCCTATCGTAAGGTCTATTTTGCCTTCGAGGCCGAACATCTCGGCGGTGCCGCGTCCGGTGGCGCCTATAATACCGAGCGCATGAGCTTCATCGACCAGCAGAGTCGCTTTATATTGACTGGCGAGAGCATGCAATCGATCGAGCAATGCGATGTCGCCATCCATGCTGAAAACGCCGTCCGTCGCGATCAGTTTGCCCTTGAAATGGCGTCCCGCTCTTATGAGCAAGGCTTCCAGGGCGTCCATGTCGTTGTGCGGAAAGTATTTCAGCGCGGCATCGCTCAATTTAACGCCGTCGATTATGGAAGCATGGGCATACATATCCGCCAGGACAACATCTTTATCGGTCAGCAATGCCTGAATCGTGCCGACGTTGGCCTGGTACCCCGTCGGAAAAACGAGTGCGGCCTCGCAGCGATAGAATGCCGCGATTTTTTCTTCGAGGGCGAGGTGTAAATCGGTTGTTCCGCTCATAAGGGCTACGGAACCAGTCCCGTATCCGTATTTTTCAGCGGCGGCCCGGGATGCCTCTACGACGCGTGGATGCGTAGACAGGGCAAGATAGCTGTTCGAGGAAAAAAGCAGCATTTCGCGGGTTTGTGATCGTGATGCATCGAGCATCTGTACTTTGTTTCCTGGGGCGGTCGTCAATGCCCGGCGGTAGAAATATCCGCCTTCGGCTTGAATTGCCTTCAGCCGGGGATAAAACCATTCGGCCTTTGCCAGAAGATTACTGTCTTCGGGGGGGGGGCTCATACAGGGCTTCGGCGGTATCAACGGACGGGCACACATTTGTGGATGGCTGATTTATCGATGCAGCAGGCGAATGATCATTCGCCCCTACGGTTGAAATCGGGATTTGGGTGTGCTCTGGCGCGTGGTATCGAGGCCCTGCAGTTCGGCGGATTATGTTGTCGCTAATTTGCCCTACAGTGGACTCGTGAATTTCCGCGGAATATCCGGGAAAATTATTTTTGATTTTTTTGAGGATGACTAGTGCGGGTTCGGACAATGAGCGCTGCATGGGCTTGAAAACGAGTCCGCGACAGGCGAGAAGGAACTCCCCGTCTTCCCCGTGAACGTCTATATCGTGGCTTCCGTCGCCAGTAACGCAGGCGTAAATAACAATTACACTCGTCTTCGGAAACATCTTACGCCGCGCGTAGGCCCGACAGCTCCAGGGGGCGACTCCCGTTTCCGATTTTGTCATCGCGAGTAACGCCGCACTCTGAAGAGCCAGATCGGCTGCAACTATCGCTCGACGTGCGGATTCATCTAAATGTGACGGGGCCTCCAGGGGTGGGGCAGGGGAGATTCTGCGTTTGACATACATACGATCAGGACGCAAGGATAATACAGATATGTCCGCTTGAAAGGTTGGGCCATGGAAGAAGAGAGCCGGATATAATTCGATTACGGAAAGCGTCATTGAGAAAGATGAGGAAACAGCTGCAGAAAGCGCCGAAGATAGCGTTTTAGAAAGCGATGCCGCAAGTGCTGTTGAAACGGCCATGGGAAGCACTGTCGAAAGCGGCAGTATGACGGGTTGACACAAATGCTGTGCTGAAATGGCGGAAATCGTTTTCTCTTCCTCTTGAAAAGGACGCGGTAGCGGCTTTTCAAGAGGTAAGTCAGGAGTGCCTCTGAACATTGTTTCACCGGTGGAGTTGCGGAAACAAATCTCGTGGCCCGCAACAGAGGGGAATAACTCCTTTGGGCGATTTCGACGCAGCATGACCGGCTGCTCCAGGACAAAATCCCGCACCGCTCTTAAATCACATTCCGGGGGAAAAGGCGGGGTAGTGGCGAGGAGTTCCTCGGCAAGGGCAGCAAGTGGCACGAATGGAGTTCCGTCGATGACGTGATCCTGTAGCCAGGGAATCGTTTCGAGGGAAAACAGTCGGCGCGTCGTGGTGATTATGATCGGCGCGGTTGTCGCGGCGGGCGCTGTCGGCATGAATGGTGTATTCGGCATAGCTGTAGCGCTCAGGCAACCGGAAGCGCTTCGAAAAAGTCAGCAATGGCGCGAATAGAGGTGAGCTTGCGGAGATGAGAATCGTCAATCATTACATCAAGCCGCTCTTCAATGGAATTTATTACCTGAATGGCTTTCAGGCTGTCGAGGCCCAGATGAAAAAGATTCTCGTCGAAACGATCTTCAGAAACGTGAATCTTCGCGACGGAAAAAAATGTATCGACAACCATCGCAACAAGCTCATCACGGGAAACGGATGGTCGTTTCATATGGCTCCCTTATGTCGATGGCCGGTCGTAGACAACGACCATGTGGTTTCCGGCGAACCCGGAATTTATGAATAACATATTATTCATCACTACTGTCCGGTTTAAATTTTTAAAAATCGCGGAAAGCATCATGAATAAAAGTGTCTCCGAGGGAAAAGTTTTTTTTCGATTTCAAACGAAAAAGTTTCGCCGGCGATTGTCCCCTCCCCCGATA
>JADFYG010000007.1:90180-134289 GCA_015233155.1 Candidatus Rifleibacteriota bacterium | reverse complement strand
GCGTGACGTTCGTTGGTGTTGTGACAGCGGCAAGCGTCAAGACAGGTGCAGTGGTATCTTTCGTTATGCTGCTCGTTACAGGGTTGCTGGTGTTAAGAAGCGTATCTTTGGCTACGACACTGATGGCGTTGGCACCTTCGGTGGGAAGCGCCATGCTGTATGTCCAGTTCGATCCGACCACAGTTGCCGCATTTCCGTTGACCCATACTGTCGCACCGGACTCAGTCGTGCCGGAAATAGTCTGTGGCGTGACATTCGTTGGTGTTGTGACAGCATTGAGCGTCACGGCAGGTGCGGTTGTATCTTTCGTTATGCTGCTCGTTACAGGACTGCTGGTGTTAAGTAGCGCATCTTTGGCTACGACGCTGATGGCGTTGGCACCTTCGGTGGGAAGCGCCATGCTGTATGTCCAGTTCGTTCCGGTGACAGTTGCCGCATTTCCGTTGACCCATACCGTAGTACCGGATTCTGTCGTGCCGGAAATTGTCTGTGGCGTTACATTCGTCGGTGTAGTGACCGCAGCTATCGTCGGTTGGGTCGGCCCCGTCGTATCGAGCACAATGGTTGAATTGGCGGGGCTACTGGTGTTGTTAAACGCATCTTTGCCGACTACGCTGATAGAGTTGCTCCCTTCGACTAGTGGCAAGATGTATGACCAGTGTGTCGCGTCTACTATCGTTGCAGCATTTCCATTGACCAATATCGTTATCGCGGCAGCCACTTTCGTGCCGGTAATTGTCTGTGAAGTGACGCTAGTTGGTGTCGTGACCGCATTGATAATCGGCACATCCGGCGGAGTCCCACCGCTGCGCCCTATAGAGGTTGTGGCTGCACTGCTCTCGTTTCCAGCCGCGTCCTTAGCCGTCACGCTGATGCTGTTAGCTCCGGCGGCGAGAGCCATCAGATATGACCAGTGCGTCGCATCGACGATTGTTGCCGCAGCCCCATTGACCCATATTGTAGCCGCGTCGGCAACTTTTGTGCCGGTAATCGTCTGATTCGCGTTGGATGTCGGTGTCGTGACGGCATCGATTGTCGGTTGGGTCGGAGCTGTCGTATCCTTCGTTATGCTGCTCGTTACAGGACTGCTGGTGTTAAGTAGCGCATCTTTGGCGACGACGCTGATGGCGTTGGCACCTTCCGTGGGAAGCGCCATACTATACGTCCAGTTCGTCCCGGTGACAGTTGCCGCAATTCCGTTGACCCATACTGTTGCACCGGACTCGGTCGTGCCGGAAATCGTCTGTGGCGTGACGTTCGTTGGTGTTGTGACAGCGGCAAGCGTCAAGACAGGTGCGGTGGTATCTTTCGTTATGCTGCTCGTTACAGGGTTGCTGGTGTTAAGAAGCGCATCTTTGGCTACGACGCTGATGGCATTGGCACCTTCGGTGGGAAGCGCCATGCTATACGTCCAGTTCGTCCCGGTTACAGTTGCCGCAATTCCGTTGACCCATACTGTTGCACCGGACTCGGTCGTGCCGGAAATCGTCTGTGGCGTGACGTTCGTTGGTGTTGTGACAGCGGCAAGCGTCACGACAGGTGCGGTAGTATCTTTCGTTATACTGCTAGTGGCTGCGGCACTGGTGTTAAGAAGCGCATCTTTGGCGACTACGCTGATTGCGTTGGCACCTTCGATGGGAAGCGGCATATTATATGTCCAGGTTGTCCCGGTGACCGTTGCCGCAACTCCATTGACCCATACCGTCGCGCCGTTATCGTTCGTTCCGGAAATCGTCTGTGATGAACTGACAGTCAGAGCTATGACTGGATTGATCGTCGGCATGGTCGGCGCGACCGTATTACGCGTGATGCTGGAGTGAGCTATTCCGCTGTTAAGTCCGGCGGCACTTCTTGCATACACTCCGATGGGGTTAACGCCCTCAGCGAGCGGCAAACTGTAAGACCAGTGTGTCGAATCGGGGTATGTTACGCCCGTCGTAATACCGTTGACCCAGATTGTAGCGGAATCGGCACTTTTGGTGCCACCGATGCTCTGAGGTGTGGTGGACGTTGGTGTTGTAACCACATTGATCGTCGGCACTGCCGGCGGAACAGGCGCTGCCGTCGGAGTCGGAGTCGGAACAGGTGCCGAACCCGTTGAAATAGCTACCAGAGCTTCGTATTTTGGGGCGAGCATGTAGTATGCCGAATTGCTGCCTACTGCCGGATAGTACACATAGCCCCAGCTTGCGACAGCATCAGCCTCGGGGTCAGCGGGACAATTCAACACATATCGCGTCGACCCGCTCCAAAGAATATTCAGGGCATCCGCGCTGTGTGGATAATCACCTCTATCAGCGTGGTATTCCATCAGAACGTTGCGTAAAGTTTTGTGATTCGACTCCATGACTGCGTGGCGAGTATCGGAAGTATAATTACTGTAATATGGCATCGCAACCAGGACCATGGCGCCGAGAATGCATACAACGACGATCAGCTCAAGAAGGCTAAATGCGGATCCCTTAAATTTTCCAATATTCATGCTTCCCTCCGGTATACTCCATTCCCTTATAATAGCAGTGATGCCAATGTTTATCTGGTGGGTTTCCAGAGATAGGTTCCATTTTTCCTGATATAGCCATAATGCATTTCTTCCTGGTTATTTTTTTTAAGCTTTATACCTACCTTGGCAATTCCATTCATGAACTCTTTTGCGTCGTCAAACGTCGGTGATATAGCCATTTTTCCGGTTCGGTCGATATAACCCATTTTGTTTTCCTGGTTTACGACCACAGCCAGATCTTCAGAAAAATCCCCGACGCTTTTGTAGTCTGGAACAATGGCCGTGTCTCCGCTTTTGTTGATGAATCCCCACTTTTTGTCAACGAAGACAGCGGCCAGACCCTCTGAAAAATCGTGAGCATTTTCAAACTTCGCCGGAACTGATACCCGGCCGAAGGAGTCTATGAATCCGTATTTCTTGTCGACTAACACGCGTGCCATCTCATCTGAAAAACTTTGCGCCTCTACAAATTGTGGAGCCACGGCAATCCGACCGGACTGATCTATATAGCCATATTTTCCGTCAACATTTATCAAGGCCATTCCACAGGAAAATTCATTGATCTCCTGGGCTTTGGGAGCAATCAGCATTTCTCCGCGTTTGTCTATAAAGCCCTTGGCGCATTTATGCTGAACCAGAGCCAGGTCCTTGTGAAAATCCGCAGCGGAGTCAAAAATAGGGGAAATAATATACTGGCCTGTGTCATCAATGTAGCCCCAAAGAGCGGCATTTTGCTCGGCATTCATGGCTTTTACTCTGGCCAGCCCGCCCTTAAAGCTGGCGGCCTCATCAAATTGCGGTTCAATAACTATGTTTCCATTCGTGTCGATAAAGCCGAATTTTTTTTGCACATTTATCAGAGCCAGCCCTTCTGAAAAAGGTTCAACCATATCAAATTTGGCCGGAATGACAAAATTGCCGGTCTCATCAATAAAACCCCATTTATCGGATTGCATGGCGGCAAGGCCATAGGTGGAAAACTGGAACTTATTTTCCTGACCCAGAATGACCAGCTCTCCAAAATCGAACTTGGGAGGAATGGTAATTTTGCCGCTGCGATCAATATATCCAAGTTTGTTGTCCTGGCTGAAGGGGAAGAGATACATGGGTAAAAAATCTGTCGCGAATGCTTTTCCGGAGAAAAGGACTGTTATCATTGCCAGGACGATAAAAAACGACCGTTTCATAAATTCCTCCATTGAATAAGGAATAATTTTATGTCAACCTCATTATAGCAGACGAGAACTATGCAGCGCACCGCTAAATTTGCCAGTCAGTTGAACAAATCAGCAGATTTTAGCCAGTATGACAGTGAAATCATCGGGGAAATGCTCGATACTGGCGAATGTCCTGACAGAATCCAGGAGAGAGGTAACGATCTCCTTTGGTGCTTTCATACGTTCGGATAACAGGAGTTTCCTAAGCCGGAGATTCCCAAAACATTCCCCGCTTATGTTGCGAGGTTCAAACACCCCATCCGAATAGAAGCAGAAGATGTCGCCGGATGAAAATGGAATCGGCTTTGATGGTATCTCCTTATATCCGGGTAATCCGATGGGAACGCTTGAGTCGAAAAATTCCTTCAAACAACCATCGGAAGCCCGGAACTGGATCAGAGGAGGATGCCCGAGGTTTATCTGTGTCAGCACGTTATTACCGAAGTCAAGACGGGCGTAAATGAAAGTGATGAATGAAGTTACCTGATCAAGTTGAGGAGTGAACTCCCGGTGGAAATTCCCGACGATTGTTTCCATGGGGGGGATTTGCGGCAGATGAGCCAGTCGGGAAAGGGATCTCTCTATTTCAGCCTTGGCCGCAGCCGCGATCAGAGCGGCAGGGACTCCCTTGCCCATCACGTCAGCGATAACCAGATCGAAGACCTGCTCGGAATGAGGGTAAAAAATGAAAAAATCACCGCCTACCGCGAGAGAAGGGACTGAAAAAAAAGTAAGCTCTGCTCCGGGAAACGATTCGGGGGCAATTCCCTGTAGGAGTACCCTCTGAATCTCACCGGCGATGGCGGCCTCTGACTGCCGGGCCTTGTCCAATGCTTCCTCGGCCTCTTTCCGATCAGTAATATCGATCAGTGCCGTCCGGCTCTCGCAGATTTTCCCGAGCGAATCCCTGATCGGGTTCATGTTCATTCCAACCCATCTGACTTGTCCGTCGGCTCGCTGTAAACGAAGTTCCTGCCCATAAATCGAATCGCCGGCGAAAAAACTTTGAAACACTTTATGCAATAGTTTCTGTTCATTTGCATCAACCACGAAAAATTCGGCAAATCGTCTGCCAGTGAGATTAGGCGGGGTAATTCCGATGAGAATCCCTGCCCGGTTATTACAGACCTTGATTGTTCCAGTCTGGTCAATCGTAAAATAGGCTATGGGTGCATTCTCATATAAATCCCGATATTTCTCTTCACTTTCCTTCAAAGCCAAAGCCACATGGTTGAATGAGCGCATAACATCGCCAAGCTCATCCTGGCTTTCAAGGGTGACGGATTCCCGGAGATGACGATTGGTCAACTGTCCGGAAACATCCTCAATAGCGTTTACAGTTCTTTGAAGCGAGACATAGTAGCCAGCGGCAAGATATAACCCAAGAAGGCCGATGAAAAGAATTACAGCAAAAACCGCTCCTTTTTCTCTGGAAAGTGCCGTCTGGCGTTCTTCCAGATGCTTATTCAGAGTAGTCGCGGCCAGATCGGCAAGCCCGAAAATGATGCCTGCATTGACATTAGAGGTATCCAAATAATCTTTCAAAGGGATACTGATTGGATTCGTCTGAATGATCTCGATAAGAACGAAAGTTTCGAATCTGCTACGCTCTTTGAGCAGTTGCAGGAATGGACCGGACAATGCCGGGTGAACCTTTCGGTAAAATGAGAAAGCGGGACGTTTTAACCAGCCTGAAAGCCATCTGAAGCTCTCCTCCAGAGATGCCTTGAGTGTGATGATGTTTTCGCGAAGACCAGGATCCAGGTGTTTACTGACTACAGCTTCCATACCGAGACCACGAATTCGGGCAAAATGCTCGCTCATTTCCGGAAGTCGCTGAGAGATCGACTCGGCGAGGAATAAGCTCTCCATCTCTGATTCCAGCAACAGATTAAACCGATATCCGACTTCCACAATGAACGACTGGAGGAGATCGATGTGAATGGAGCGCCGCTGGAATATCTGAAACGGCTCTTCTCCTGCAGAAGCGTTGGCTACCTGTTTCCATCCATCCGGAATTTCCTTCCAGAGTTCACTTATATCGGAGTTTTGAGAAGTTGAGGTTATTTTGCTGTCGATCGACTCAAGGGTTTCCTCGATCTCATTTCTGGTCGTCTGAAGCATGTTACTGAATGTATCAGGATCAATTGCGGCAGCATGGTCAATCACTCGAAATTGCTGTAGACCGGCCAGAAGGCGAGACAAAAGGGTTTCAATCTCTATGCCCTGCCGCTCCATGGCGGTGAGCTCCTCTCGATGTATGCAATCTCCGAGCATGAGAATCATGGAAACAGCGAGTGGAAGGGCAAACCCCAGAAAAATAAGTGAGATCTTTTGGCGGAATGAAAGCTGGTTTGCGAAAGCAACAGCAGGATCAAAGAAACTTGCGGGCTTACTGTCGAACTCGCGATTCAAGTTAATATTCCAGCAAGATATGAATTCATGAATAAAAGATACCACACACGGGAAGCTGAGGCGTCGTTTTTTGATTCTGCTATCAATAATTCCTAAAAACAGTAGGGGCGGGTTTTAAACCCGCCCCTACATTTAATCAATCGATTTCAAGGGTTGGATAGCATTGACAAGCTCTAGTTGTTAACGTCATCACCAACAGAGGAACTCGCATTGCCGGCGGCTGGTGTGGTGGCATTTCCGGTGGAAGTGCTAGCCGCTGCGTCACCTCCGGTCGTGGTACCAGTGCTGGTCGCTGTGGCAGTTGCAGTGGCCGCTTCGGCGCTCTTCACGGACGCTTCCATGGAATCGAGTGCAGCATTAGCCTGATCAGCAGTAACACCGAACACTGACTTGATTTTCGCAGGATACTTCGTTACGTAATTACGCCATCTCGCTATTATAACTCTGCAGTTCGCGAAATCCTTGGCCGCCAAATAGGATTGGAATGCGGCATAATCCTTTTGCCACTTGTCTGCATTGATCGTAGAGGACTCGATAGTTTTCCCAAAGAGATCCGCGAAAACATCCTTGAAGAATTTCTTTGCATCCGCCAGGGAGCCGGTGTAACCGGTGGCTGCCTTCACGGCCTCGAACTTGACCGGATCGTCGCAATATGAATCCCATTTCTTGGCGATCTGGCTGCAAGTGGCATAATCGCCTGCGGCCATAGCTGCCGCATAAGCAGCACAGTCGCGCTTCCAGAGGTCGGCATTGATCGTCTCACCATTCACCCTGGCACAATTGGTGTCGGCAAACACCTTCTGGATGTAAGCTTCCAGATTGGGGGCAGGGATCCCTAAAGCCTTAACCATAAGATCACGTTGGACGGGGTTTCTCATCATTCTCAACCATTTGGAGACGAGCGCCTCCGCTTGATCATATTTGCCGGTAGCCATCAGGTGAGCATACTGCGTACAGTCATCTGACAATTGCTGCTTCATTTGGGCAACCGCATCAGTGGTAGCCGTCGAAGAGGCAGTAGCCGTGGATGTGGAAGTGTTGGTAGCAGTGCCAGCCGCCGCGACAGCCTTATCCAAATCGCTTTGCATAGTGCTCAAAGTGTTGAGCATTTCCTGTTTCTTAGCATCGGTAGCGTCAACACCAGTGGCTTTTGCAACTGCTGCCCAGTCAGTATTGATGTATCTAGTCCATTTGTTGATGATATCCCGGCAGAGAGACCAGTTCTTGTCAGCGAAAGCCTTCTTGTATGTTTCGGCATCTCTCTTGAGGGTGTCGGCGGTGATCTGCCCGTTGACACGCTCATTTTCGGTATCGGCGAATGCCTTGCTGATCATCGCCATTGCGCTTTCCTGGGTTCCCGTGAAGCCTGTGGCCTTTTTGAAGCCATCGAAATCTGATCTGCAGAAACCCTTCCATTTGTTGATCAGTCTCTCGCCCGTAGAGTAGTCACCTCGGGCAATGGCTTCATTGTATGCCTTGACATCGTTTGCCCAGTCATCCGCAGTCAATTCCTGATTGGTCTTCGTATGATTCTTAATGTTTGGAATCGGTACTCTCCCGAAACGGCGTCCTGGAGCTCTTCTTCCATCGGCCACATCTGCATTGACGCTGTCGGATGCGGTTCCGGTGTCGGTGGACGCCGACGTTCCGCCGGAAGAAGTAGTGGACGACGTGGAGGTGTCGGTTGACGCGCTTGTCGTGGTCGACGTATCAGACGATGCGGAAGTTTGCGTGTTGGCCCTGGAATCCCGAATCTCCTTGATTTTATCTCTCAACTTCTCAATGTTTTCCCTGGAGATTCCCGGTCTTACCCTTTCGCCATTATCAGAATCCCTTCTTTCGCCGTCCCTAATTATCTCCTCGCGCCCCCGAGAAATCAGCTGCCTGATTTTATCGACTGACGGCTTTGCGCTGTCAGACGCCTGGTCATCTGCAAAAGCAGGTGACCACGAAACACCGAGACCGGCTAGAACCAAAAGACCGAGACATATTCGTGATCTCATAACCCAAAAACCTCCATGTAAATTTGATTTATAAAAAGGCTTGGAAACTTCATCCAGCACTTTTACCGTCCTTACCGCTTGTCAACATATTCAAGCCTGAAACTTGTACAAAGGTGTATTGAATTTTGTTTTATCGAACGGGTTTGAAATCCGCCACTACGATAATTATGAACGAATATATAAACAAATTTCATTGCGCTTCTGTATAATAATTTTCACTGATTCAAATCCGAGGATATTGAGGACTGATTATTCGAATTGGCTGAAACAGAAGAGCTGTCTGATACCGGTGTATTCGTGGAAACTGACGACGAAACATGTGACGCCGCTGAAGAATCATTAACTGAGACTGGCGATGCCGGCTCGATAATATGCCCGCTTCGGTCGACCCTTATTCGCTGAGAAGCAGACAACAATTTTTCTTCTCCGCTTACCGTTTTTGCCGCAACGATTCCTTCCTTGACCATCACTGATGTCTCGCCCATATCAAGACACTCCACGCTGAAAACTGTTCCTCTTACGCCCAGGATAACGGAAGGGGCAATGACGGAAAAAGGAGTGCCTTTTTTATGTACGTTCACCTCAACGAAACCGCTTTCCAGTGCAATGCCATCCGCAGCCTGACGTATTTTTGCCCGATTCATCGCCAGATCGACTTTGTCTGACAACGCCAGCCTGCATTTGCCGACGCAGTGAACTCCGTCTTTGGGAATTGAAAAACTCTGATTAGCCGTAATCTGTCCACCGTCAGCGGCCAACAGAACTCCGTCGATAATTCGCGATTGGTTAGATGCTGTTTGCGACTGGATCTCGATTTTCCTGCTCTCGGAAACCGGCACCAGCATTTTAAACAGAAATAAGCAGCAGCAACAGAGTGCCATTCCCAGGAGAATCGGACGAAGCCATCCCGCGAATATAGACTCCTCAACATTCTTCGAGATCGCTGATGGCAAACTCGCATTTTTCTTCCATGGTGGCTGTGAAAGAACCGGTTTTTCTGATGAAACTATTGTACGAATCTCCGCGAAATGCCCTGTCAATTTAGCTTCCACTGAACATATTTTACGAATCGCCTCAGCGCACTCAGAACATTTTTTCGCATGCTCGATATCCCTCGCGGATGGCTCCGCTACGGATTCCTCTGATAGGAGTCGCTGTATCATCTCTTGCCGGTATTTGCAGTTCGTGTTACTCAAGATTACCATCTCCCTCCAGACATTCCATGAGCCTTTTCCGGGCATAAAACAGTTCGCTTTTAACTGTTCCTTCAGGGATCTGCATCATTTCCGCGATCTCCGGACAGGAAAACTCACCAAAATAACGATACTCGATTATTTCCTTCTGCCGCAGCGGCAATGTATTCAGAGCAGATTCAACCGCGCTTTTTTTTGCAATCTCCCGGTCGATTCCTGGACTCACCGTATCAACATTCAGACTCGAGACTCGCTTAACATCCTTACGCTGATAATCGATAAACTGGTTTTTGCAGATCGTCATGAGCCAGGCTTTGAATGAGGTTCCCGGGCGAAGTTGGGCTATATTTCTGAAAGCTTTGAAGAATGCTTCCTGGATCAGATCTCGAGATGTCTCTTTATCGCAGTTCCATTTCCTGTGAAAAAAATAGAAGCACAAGGGATAATATTTTGTCATAAGCATTTCGAACTTCTCGGATTTTCCGTTGGTCACTTCCCGGATCACATCGCGATCGTTTATCTCCATACTATATGACGTTGAATATCTATTGATAGTTGAATTTTATTTACTTGGTGACAATATATTCCTGGTCCAGCCGAATGACTTCCGAAATCCAGGCTTTGAAATTAGGATAACCGTTAGCGGCCGCGATATGATTCGTAATATCTTCTATTTTGTTAGGATAAATCTGGCTGCAATATTGCCACTTCAAAACGATTTTCAATGCCCTTTCATCGTCGTTATTGGCGATATATTGGGAATGCTGAGCCATGTCCATCTGGAAAGTTGTCTGCATCTGCTTTATTTCCGTGGCGGTCAGCGCGGCTTCAATTACGGGAAATACGCCTGAGGCACCCGATTGTGAATCAAGACCGCTCTTGTCTTTCAACAACCCGGATACTTCCGTCGTATTCAGCTTCGAGGTAGTCGGAGTCTGCTGAACTGTGTCTATAGTTGCCTGAGCATCCGTATTTCCAGCTGTGTTCTTACTGGTAAACCCATCTGATGTGGTATTTCCTGGTGATGTGGAGCCGGATGTTGTAGAGCTGCTGTATGCAGATGTGGACGTGTCCGTAGAATTCCCCTGGGATCCGGTTGAGGATGTCGAAGACGCCGGCTTCATCATCTTGCTTTTGAGCAAATCGATAAACTCCTGTGGAGTTTTAGCCTGAGGCGATACGCTCGCTGAAGTAGTTGTCGATGGAGGCGGCGATGAGGAAGTTCCGGTGTCGGTGGACACAGATGACCCGGTAGAGGTGCCTGTAGGTCTCAAATTTTTCAGAGCATCTATAAGTTTTTGCGCTGCAGCGGACGAAGCTACTTGTGCATTAACGGGAAAAAAAGAGGCACTTGAACAAATGACGGTTACAGCCAAAACGTTTAACAGGATCTTTTTATTCTCAAAGTTCATAAAAACCTCCATCAATATAGTTAACGAAAATTATCGCGCTTCAGTTGAAATATCTCTGGCGTCAGATTTCACTGACTGAATATCCATCGCGCGAACTCCTTCGCATTGTAGATTCCGGGGGTGAATATTCGTAAGAATTCATCTGACTTTAACTTGCCGATCATGTTTATTTTTACGCTGATACGCCTGGGGTCGGTTCCTGACAGGTTAATCTGGAAATCATCCACAATTCCGGTTCCGAGGTGCTCGGACTTTTCGATGCTTGTTCCATCTCCGATCTCCCTCACTATCTCTTTCTTCGCGGCATCAATAGAACGCAGCGAATAACTCACCTTTTTCAAAGCCCTATCATTGGTATAAAATGATATCGAATTGGCATTCGTGGGTGCGGAACAGACCGGAGTAAAGTCCTTCTGACTCCCGTTCGCATAGGTCATCTTGCCGGGAATCGCGCTTCTAAGGTCCAGATCGATATATCGGAATATTATTGCCGCCAGACGTGTATGATCTGAGGCGTCCTGTCCCTGTTGAGTGCCTCGCATTGCCGAACTAAGAATTCGCGAAACTCCCATTACTATTACGGCAAAAATAAATATGACGACTATGACCTCCACCATCGTGAACGCTGACTTTCTCCCTAACCGAAAAATCATTCGCTCATTGTTCCTTTGTTAATAATACCGGGAAGAAAAGCGTCTTCGCCTGGCCTATGCGTTCTTTCCACTGAACCCTCAGCAGACAAAGTTTGGCGACAGGAGGATTGCCGAGCCATACCCCCGGGAGGGTCATACTCTTGGTAGTTACGGAGAGGTTGAAATTATTCGCATCCCAACTCGGCATCAGCACTTCGACTTGGGGAGAACCGAATTTCACCGGGCCACCATTTGTAACGGGAGTGAGTGCGACATCTGTCAACGGAACTGGAAGAGAGGCGCAATCGAGGGTTCTCATCTGGGAGGTGAAACTGCTGCTCAGATTCAGTATTTCCAGGTCATGCTGGCCGATCTTTATTATAGTCGAAGACTGGATAAAAGTGTTGAACATAGGCGCCAATATCAAGGCGAATATAAATAATGCGATCATGACTTCCACAAGAGATATTCCACTCTTGTATATGCAAAGTCCAGGATAAAATCGGTTCATTTCCGTCACTTCTTGAAATTCGAAGGCTGTTTCAATCCCATGATAACCGTAAAATTCTTCAGCCACGCCTTGGGATCCGTGGGATCGAGGCCGGTATTATAATGTATCGCTCCACCATTTATCTTGACATCGTCTGGATTCAGCGTCTTTACGAAAAGCCCGCCATTGAGGCAAAGCGGTGCGTTATTCCACGTGAATGTGCCATCCGGTGCCATTAATAAGGCATCTATCGCACCGGAATTCGCGATTATATCGCCGCCCGCTCCTCCCTCTTTCAAAGCCCATACGACCAGACTGCCGATACTGCCATCAGGGCGATTAGCCGCCACATTCCCGTCAAAAGTCACGTTGCCTCCCGATACTACAAGAACTACAGGTGCATTGACCGCGACTGTCCCCGGAAAATGCAGATTGCCCTGGATTCTGGCCACCATCGGCTGATCGAAGGATACGTTATTTCCGGTTCTGGTCACCATGGAACTTCCCAGAAACTCAGTGTCATTCTGGAAACTGTGGCTGACTCGCGATAAATTTCCTGTGCCTCTGAAACCCTTCGCAGGGTCGTTACTCCCTCCGGATGACAATGTTGAGAGATCTACAGGAGAAAGCTGATTATTCCCGATTTTAGGAATATACGCACTGCCTTCATTCGGATAATCTTTCGAAGGGTCGAATCTTCTCAGGGATGGATTGTTCGGCAACGGAAAGCATTTATTGGAACCTTGCTGGGCGCCATCGAAAAACAGATCAAACACGGCGTTGTAACATGAAACTGAATCGATAAAGTCGGTGGATATTTTTGTCATGGCGCCTTGGTAATCCGGACTGTATGCCGGAAAAAGTGTGCGGAAACCGTCGAATGGGATTTTCGGATCCAGGGATTGGAAACTGTTAAATGCCGCCTTGGCAGTTTTGTTCACCAGTGTTGAATCGAAACCAAGAGAACTGTATGCACTCTGTGAAACATTCGGCAACGGGAAAATCATCACTTCTGTGCCATTGGCATCGGTTATTTCATCCCGCTTACAGTCGTTATCCTCATCGTATATCAGCGCGGAATATAATATATATCGCGCTATGACTTTTCCGTATACCTCGGTCGGGGACATATTGAATTTATTTCCGAAAAGTCTCAAAACGCTGGAGTTCATCAAAGTCGAGATCGACCCATTCCGACATATGACATTGGTCATGTCCGGGCTGTTCAATCCCTTGTGACATCCCAGCGGTGTTAAGCGAACACGCAGTTTCGAACTTCCCAGGTAGGGACCACATGCATCTGCAGGCCCCAGATTTAATGTCGGATTCTGGTATATCAGCGGCCAAAACAAGAAAGCTTCAGACTCGCGGCGGCAAGGATGAGTCCCGTCAATGTTGAGGACCACTCTGCCTCCGCCAAGGAAAATATAACCTGAAGACTGATTTTTATAAACGCTGTAATTCGTTATCGAAGAAGATGCCAATGAATTGAATAATGTAAGAGTCTTCTGCGGACCGGAGTCGTCCTGGTAATTCTTCTCGACGATATTGTATCTTTCCTCGGATGTATTGTCGTGAACGAAAAGTGTGAACTTGCTTGCAACAGGCGGAAGTATATTCAGGAGCTTCAGCTCACGCGGGAACGAGAAATCATAGCTCGTCTTCTTATTCATACCAAGCCTGATTTTCATTTCAACTTTGCCCGATATCATCGTTCCTTCAGGTTCTCCGGAAGGCGGCGCAGCAAACGAAAAAACAAACAGCTCATCATTGTCGCCAAGAGTAAGCTTGGCATTCGAAAACTCATTCAAATGATTCTGTATCGCGGCTTCTATATCGATTTTTCTCGTGAAATCCTTGAGTCTCAGCGACAACTGATTCTTTGAACCATTCGAAAACTGTTGAAGCGCCGAATTCGTTGAAAGCGTCGGATAAAAAGCCTCACAACCCTGGTGTTCCTTGAAGACCTCTTCAAGATACAGCCAGATAATATCCGAGCATCCCCGGGCGATTTCGTAGGCCTGTTCTTCCTCGAGAAGATTTACCGTCGCGCCCTTAAGCTGAATCGACTGCATGTGAATCGAGAAAAACATGATGGACAATACGAAAAGTATGCCAATGACCAGAAAAAGGGCCACACCTTGTGAACGTTTTTGTGCCATCACTGATCCAGTTGGGAATGGAAAATAAAAATTCTCCCCAAAATATATAGTGATTATACAAGAGTTTGATTAAAATTCAAACGCTTCACTTTTGAATTTTAATGTGCTTGAATTTCCAGTCATGTCCGGCTATAATGGCGGCCATTCTCTGTCTGTTGGATTACTGAATGGTATATGATATTAATTTGCATTTGAGGCCATCTGCGTGCCACTGAATTTCCTTGCAGAAGCAGGATTCTGGGGGCTTCCACGCGGATGTCTCGCTTGCGACCCACGTGAGATTGCATCCCGCGTGTCAGACTTCCTTGTCCGCGAACGCCTTGGCTCTGCCCGGGTGAGGGTCTGGTTCAGCTCGTCACGCATAGCCTTCATGCTCGAAGGACTTCCTGATGTACAATCAGACCAGCAGATCGAGATTCGCGGGCCGCGAGCCTCAATAGCGTATGATTTCAATAAGCATCTGACTCCGGCCGCTACAGGCTTTGCCTCGGGCCACGGAGTCGAGCCAAGTGCGCTTTTTCTGCGCGACGTCGATGGCGACAAGTTCCTTTTTGCACGGAAGAGTGAGAAGGGAAAAACGACGCTTGATCTGCTTCCGGAGTTGACACTTCGCCTGTTTTCCCTCATCCCATGGAATATTGCACCCTGGGCCACCAAACGCATCTTTCCCCAGCCACCGGCATATTTCTGTTCAATGATCGACGATCATCCACCGAATTTTTCCATCGAAGAACTCAGGGCCTCTGGCGAAACCGGCATTCGTGAAGGTTATTCCTTCAAGCGCATTCCACTCACTCACGTTGACGAATTTCCGCGTGTGATGAGTGAACTTGGAGTTCAGCCGTTACCCGTTGACAGAAAAAAATTTCTCGAAACGCAGTTTCAAAGCATTGTCGAACCTGGAAGCACTATACGCCGCACGCCTGCCCGCCTCGAGCGCATCTGTTTTGAACGCGAACGCCCCAGAGCATTTTCGCTTCCGATTCCGAATGACGCTTTTGCACTTCCAACCGCGATTTTGAACGAAGTTCTCGATGAGTGCCCATCGTTTTTGCCCGTAGAATCAGCCAAGGGTGGTGCTCTTCCCTTTGTACTGGGCTTTACTGATTCACGCTTCCCCGGTCCTGAAGAAGTAAATCTGCGTGCTGACTCTCTGCGCGAGCGCCTGGAAGAAGCCGAACGGCTCTGGGCAAAGGATACCCTGCGTCCCCTGGCCGAGCGTGTCGGGGAATTGCGGCAAATTCCCGCTGATGACATGCAGGGAACCATGTATGATTCGGCGTTGCACCTTTCCCGGCTTGCTCACCGTCTGTCACAACAGCTCGAACCATCGGTTTCAGAAGCGCTGCTCGATCGATGTCTTCTTTTTGCAGCCCTTGAATCATCCAGCGCCATTCGTCGCCGCTTTCCAAATCTTGAGGGCGAAATAATCAGCCTTATAGCCGAACGTCAGGAACTTGAACTCGACCTGATCGCGGCTTTGCGTGACCTGCGCCTGATCAATCCGGAAGCCCAGGACATGCCCGCGACGCCGGCCGGTCGAATCATTCTTCTGGCAATGCTATATCATCAGTCAAGATCAGGAAAGAAGCGGCTTCCGTTCGGTGCGAAATCCCTGGCACTATCCGGAGACACCGCCGATCGTTTCCTGGAATTATTGGTCAAAAGATCATTTCCGACAGATTTGATCCCGCTGCGAGCCCTGGATATGCCCGAAGACAAAGTCGAACGGGCTTTCTGGAAGGAAGCCGTGATAAGAAGACTTGTAGCTGAGGGCATCGATCGTCGCAAGGTCGAGTGGCTATCCGTCTGTGAAACCTGTCCACCCCTCGGAATGTATAAAACGGCAAAACGCTGGCCGGAGGGCGCTCCCCGTGAAGTTGAATTCTTCAATGCTCTTCAGATACGCATTAAAAACCTGCTCCAGGCTGACCAGACAATGATGTCATCAGTCGAATCAAATGCACCGGACACCATGGAATCGCAAATCATGGATCGTCTTTCCCATCTCGAAATTATTTCTGACGGGGAAATAGTCCAACGCCTGGAAATACTCATAGGCATACGGGCCGATCTCGAGGCCTGCCTGATGGGGCTTCCCCCCGTCCTGGATGCCCAGGATGCCTCTCAGGCGGCACGAATAAAACTGCTCAAACGTGTTTTTGCACAACTTATACGTCCACCGTTTACCTCAGCCGATTCTCAGTGATCAAAGCGAAAATAATGATGAAGAAAATTACTCTACCAATACGGTCGACCACCACTCTCAAGGAGGATCCCATCCTTTCATGAACGCCCCATCCGAACGCAACGGCAGTCCATCCGGAACTCCGCCAATAAGCGGTTCCCTCCCCGGAACCTCAACTATTCCGCTTCTCCCTTTACGGGACGTCGTGGTTTTTCCTTACATGGTCGTTCCTCTGTTCGTCGGCCGTAAGAAGTCCATCCGCTCGATCGAAGAGGCAATGCTCAAGGATCGCAAAATAATCCTTTGCGCACAGAAACAGGCTAAAACCGACGATCCCGCTATCGAAGAATTATATGAAACCGGCACCGTCGCCGAAATTCTTCAGTTACTTAAACTTCCCGATGGCATTTTGAAGATCCTGGTTGAAGGAACGACCCGCGTTCGCATACAGGAGTTCCTGAAATCAGAAGAGTATTTCGAAGTCATAGCTTCGGAAATAGTCATCAACGACGAAAAAACCGTTGAAATCCAGGCGCTGATGAGGAATGTGATCAGTCTGTTCGAGCAGTATGTGAAGCTGAACAAAAAGATTCCACTTGAAGTCATCATGGTCGCAAACAATGTCGAGGAGCCCGGACGGCTTGCCGATATCATAACCGCCCACCTGACGCTGAAGGTGGAGGAAAAGCAGGAAATTCTAGAAGCCTTTGATCCAAAGACCCGCCTGGAAAAGATCGCAGGAATCCTGAATCGCGAACTCGAAATCATGATGGTTGAAAAGAAAATTCGCGGTCAGGTTCGCAAGCAGATGGAGCAAATCCAGAAAGAGTACTATCTGCGCGAACAGATGAAGGCGATCCAGAAAGAACTCGGTGAAGGCGACGAACGCATAGAAGAAGTCGAAGAGTTGAAGCAGGCCATCACGAAAGCCAAGATGCCGGATGAAGCCCGCGAAAAAGCTGAAAAAGAGTTGTCGAAGCTGACAAAGATGCCGCCGGGTTCCGCGGAAGCCACCGTCTCGCGCAACTATATCGACTGGCTGGTCTCGCTTCCCTGGGCAAAGCAGAGCAAGGACAAACTCGACATCGACAGATCCGAGGCCATTCTGGATGAAGATCATTTCGGCTTGAAAAAAGTGAAGGAACGGATTCTTGAATATCTTGCTGTTTGCAAGATGAAAAAGTCCATCAAGGGTCCGATACTATGTCTGATAGGGCCTCCAGGCGTTGGCAAAACCTCGCTGGGCAGATCGATAGCGCGCTCAATGAATCGCAAATTCGCACGTATATCACTTGGCGGAATGCGGGATGAAGCTGAGATTCGCGGTCATAGACGCACCTATATCGGCGCCTTGCCTGGACGTATCATTCAGGCTTTGCGCGACTGTGGAACCCGCAATCCAGTCATACTGCTTGACGAAATCGACAAGATGGGCATGGATTTCCGCGGCGATCCCAGTTCTGCGCTTCTCGAAGTCCTCGACCCGGAACAGAACTACTCATTCTCCGATCATTATGTCGCCACGCCATTCGATGTTTCGAAGGTGTTGTTCCTGACAACAGCCAACGTGCCACACACCATTCCAGGACCATTGAAAGATCGTCTCGAAATCGTTTATCTCCCGGGCTACACGGAAGAGGAAAAGCTCGAAATCGCGCGACGTTATCTGATTCCCAAACAAAAAGAAGCCAATGGCATCGATAAGGCGAACGTGACTTTCGAAAACGAGGGTATTCGCCGCGTAATTCGCGAGTACACACGTGAATCAGGTGTCCGCAGTCTGGAAAGAGAGTTGGCATCGATCAGTCGAAAAATCGCCCGCAAGGTAGTCTTAAAGCGTAAGGAAGCCGAAACTGCCGGACGTGACCCGTCAGAGGCGATGAAAGAGCCATTCATCGTGAATCCCGAGACTGTCCACGGCTATCTCGGAGTGCCGACATTCCATGTCGACAAAAAGGAAGAACGCAGTGAAATCGGTGTTGCAACGGGTCTCGCCTGGACCGAAGTCGGCGGCACGACTCTTCCCATTGAAGTCGTTGTCATGCCGGGACGCGGCAAGCTGACGCTGACGGGCTCTCTGGGCAATGTCATGAAGGAGTCCGCTCACGCCGGTCTTTCCTATCTTCGCAGTCATGCCGAGCAGCTCAGTATGCGACCTATTGACTACGACCACCTCGACCTTCACATTCACTTCCCGGAAGGGGGCGTTCCAAAGGATGGCCCATCGGCTGGTATCACCATCGCCACGGCTATTTATTCGGCGCTGAATGAAGTGCCGGTCAGCAAGGATGTTGCCATGACGGGCGAAATAACTTTGCGCGGCAAGGTTCTTCCTGTAGGTGGTATTAAAGAAAAACTGCTTGCAGCACATCGTCAGGGTATTACGACGATCATTCTGTCCGAGGAAAATTCGAAAGACCTCGAAGAAATCCCTGAAGAGATACGCAAGAGCCTTCAGATTCATCAGGTAAAGACAGCTGATCAGGTGCTGAAACTTGCTCTTGTTGGCGAACCCAAGAAGACGCCATTGACATATCCTGAAACGATTTTTGACCGAAAGCGCAAACCAGCGAAAAAGCGCGAACTCGGTCGAAATCAGACACGAATATGACGTTGAAAATCACTGCCGCGGAGTTTTCGGCGTGTGTTGTCGATAAGGCGGCCATGCCGACTGACGGCAAGCCGATTTTTGCTCTGATCGGACGTTCAAACGTCGGGAAGTCTTCGCTCATCAATCTTCTGTGTAATCGTCGCGAGATGGCCAAGACCAGTTCCACACCCGGAAAAACACTGACTTTGAACTATTACCTGATCAACGAGTCGTTTTACATGGTGGATCTGCCGGGTTACGGCTATGCCAAGGCCAACAAGGTTACCCGCGATCGTGTCCAGCAGATGGTAGACGAGTTTTTTACAAACGCCGTTACGCTTGCGGCGATTCTTCATATCATTGATGTGCGGCATCCGCCATCGGCCATGGATTTGCAGATGAACGCCTGGATACGCGAGCAGGAGTTTCGTTATCTCCCGATTCTCACAAAGAGCGACAAGCTTGGGCAAAGTGAACTTGTCAAAAATATAAAGACCATCACCAAAAAGCTGGAGGTTCCGTTTGCCTTGGTATTCTCCGCCAAAAGTGGCCACGGCAAGGAAGATTTACTTAATGCCATCGGCCAGATTCTGGCGGGCGGAGAGGTGAATGCCGGGAGCGGTGCGCGTGGCGGTCCTCGTCACGCTGCTGATCGTCAGGGAGGCCGCCCCCAGGGAAGCGATCGGGATCGCGGCCGTGGACAGCACACCGGAGCCGGTTCCGGAGCAACCGCCCAGGGTCGGGAAGGCGGCGGAAATCGCGAACGAGGCCGCGGGCCACGGCGTCCCGACAACAGTTCGCGCCCCAAGCCATCAGGTGAAAGCAGAGCGGCGCCACAGGCTGACTCTGCGCAGCCTCAAGCAGTCGCTGCGGCGGTGGGGCCGGTATCACAATCACGCCCTGAAGCCACCGGAGAAAAACGAGAACCCAGAGAGCCCCGCCAGGAGCGTGATGCCGGTGGTTCACGTCAGCGCCGTGATTCAAGACAACAACGTCCACAGGGGCCACGCCGTGAGCCCCGCCCGGATCACAGGACTTCCCAGCCAGCCCAGCAACCTCAAAAATCTCAGCAACCTCAGACTCCCCAGCAGTCGGCGCACCCTGGCAGATCGAATCAACCTGTACCAGCTCAACCCGGACAACCCAACCAGGAGCCCAGAGACGGTTTACAACAACAGAACAAAGAAGGCAATCGCCGTCGCAGACACCATCACAGACGTAAGGACAGCGGCCCTGCACAGCCTGCCTGAATTATTTATGATTTTGATGTCGAATAAAGTAGAATAACGATTGTCGTTATGAAGCAATTAAATATATTTTTGAGGGAGATTGTATGAGAAGTACCCTCCGTGGAGCCCGTGTTACCGTAGTCGGAGCCATCATGCTTGCTGCCAGTCTTGGAGTCGGTGGCGGCGCCGTTTTGTTTGCCGATCCTTCAGCTGAATCAAGTGCTGAAAGAGATGGCGGACAAACAGCCGCACATAAATCCAAAAGCACCGGGAAAGGCGCCAAAAAAGCGGTTCGCGAGATAAAAAGCGACTTAAGCCAAGCTACAGATATCCCGCCGGAGAGGCCTTATCTTCTCGCGGCAGATTTGTTCCGCCGGGCTTTCAATGGGGCTATTACATTGACACAGCCGTCTTATCCAGTCGCCCGGCGTGAAGAAGGTTATGCGCTTGCATCACGATGTCTGCATCCATCGCTGTTTTCCGAGGTCGGAATGGCAATAGATACTTATTTCAAGTTGTTTCCGAACGGCAAACATCGCAACGAAGTGATGGTCAACAAGGCACTGCTCGATTATGCTGAGGGCCGACTCGAGGACGGTCGCGCCGCCATAGCAGCCGTCGCGGCCAGTTCCCGTGGGAAGGAGCGCGGTCATCTGCTGGCCCTTCAACTTGATGGGCTTCTCAGTTCCGGCCATTTCAGGCTTGCCGGCAGCCTGCTGGATGAAATTCTTGCTGACAAATCCGGTATTGACCGGAAAAGCGTCGCTCGTTTTCGTAACGACCGGGATCGCTTTGAACATGGAGCGATACTGGCTGAAAAAGCTTTAAAAGATATCACCACCAGTCAGCGCGACCCGGAGTATGCCGCAGCGGCACTTCGGAGTATTCTCGACGACGTGTGGTTTGCGCCGAAAGCTCCCGACGCTTCGCTTCTTGTGCTCGCCCTGGAAGATTCCGCGAAACCGTTGATTCATGGCTGCGAGGTGCATCTTCTGGGCAAGCAACGCGCGAATTTTCACCGAATGCCGGCATTCAGACGTGTAGAAAATCTAGAAACCTTTCTTAAGCAATTTCCGGATGCCGATCCCGAAATGCGCGGTCGTGTACTCATCCAGATTCATGGAATTCACACATATGAAATGATGGATGCTGAAGCCGCGACCTATGATCTGGAAAGACTTGCCGGACTCGCCAGTTTTTCAGACCGCGTCAGCCTGGAAGCTCTTCTCGGCAGTCTGCAGGAGGCACGTCTTGGCACTCCTGAGACAAATGATCGCTTGTTGAAGCTCGATACTCTATCCCGGCTTTTCCCATGGGATGATGGTTATAACCCCATCATCGCATCGGACGATGTCACATTGTGGCGTGCATGGTCAGAATTAGCCGCCGGCAACATCGATACACTTACGGATATCATTACCAGGATTCCTATGAGCGAAAAAATCCATTCGATCCCGTTAAAGCTGATCATGCAGATCGCCGGCAATAATAAGGATGATGCCTGGGTCCTGTACGGGGAAATTGAAAAAATGCTGTCAGCGCATGACAACATGTTCGTTCGCGACTTCCTGTTTCCTCTTTATAAGCCTGTTTCAGAACATGATCGTGGAATTCTGACAGCCGCAGCACTGTCGGCTAAGTTTCCTAAAGAGGCTGTAGATATACTGCTCAAAGTGCTTACAGCAATGCCGTCAGAGAAAACGAATCACCATGCTTTGGCGCTGCTGGCTGAATTATATCAGTCTCACCACGATTACGTCGAAGGACAGGCCGTTTGGTCCCGCCTCGGAGCCTTGTATCCTAACAGTCGCTGGTTGCACTGATACGCGGTTAAGCTCAGTTGAGCGCGGATGAACAGAGATAAATCAAAAAGCATCGCAGGGCGGATTAACGTCAGAATGCCTGTTGCAATGGGCGAAAATATCCGCCGGTTATTGTAATTTTGTGAGGGAATCGTCATGAAACAGGAACGCCGGTTTTTCATCACTCTGAAAGCCGCGACTCTCGCGCTGCTCGTAGAATCGTATGCCTTTGCGGCGGCTCCGCTGACTTACAGTGGGGTATTTCCGGCCGGCCACGAAAACACGGATTGCCGCACATACAACATGCTGGTCGATAAGCCAAAACGACTGCTTTTCGCGATCTCGGACGAGAAAGGTGCGGCTTTAAGCAAGGTAAAAGTTGTTGCAGTGACTCCCGCTTCCACTGACGGAGGAGTGAATAACCCTGCGGGCATCAAGCAAGCCGATCTTACAGAGCCAGGCATCTACGATGTAAAAGTTGCGATCGATCCGGATGTAACAGGCGAAGTAGGCTTCATTCTTAAAGTCACGGAAAACGGTGAGGCCCCGACTCAGGGAACAATTCCAGCATCTCAGGTTTCACCGGGCTCCGGGAGTAACGCTTCCGCCTCCGCAGTTCATGCAGCACCTGTTTCTCCTTCAGTTCCTGTTGCTCCTGTAGCTCCCGCTGGCCTCGTGGCTCCTGTGGTCTCCGAAACATCAGTAACGCCAGCAGCGTCAACGACTTTTGTAACTCCCGGAATTCCAGCCCCCCCCGGAACACCAGAAACAAAAACGATACATGCTGCTCAAACTGCTTCAGGGACGCCGAAGGGGCAATCGAATTCGCCCGTCCAAACTAAACTTCCAGTCGAAGTGCCATCCGTGCCGATTGCTTCTTCAGGGGAGTCTCCCGTTAAACAGCATTCGGAAAACACGATCACTCCTTTAATTACCACCGGATCACTCGGTGCCATAGTGTCGCGTTATCCCGGGGGGCCGGGGTATGCCGATCCATACAAGCCTGTCGAAATAATCTTCGAACACGATATTCCCGGCAGCCTTGTTCTTTCCAAGGTTGTTCAACTCACTTTGCGCACAACAGGGGGAGAAAAACAGGTAGAAGGCCAGTATTTCCCGGCGGGGCGCAATGGCATACGCTTCCTGCCAAAAAAACTTATGCCGGGAGCGGTATATATTGTGCGTGTTTTCGACCCTGCAACCGGTAATCGCATAGACGAATTCACATTCCCGACTTTTCCCACCGTACGTCTCTCTCTTTCGGTTGCTGAGGATGGGTATCAGGCCGAGCTCGTCTGGCCGGCTCTTCCGGAACTGCTTCCTGTTCCGGAAGCCCAATCCGTAAAACTCAATGCCTGTGAGCTTGTTTTTCTCGAAGGATCGCGGGAGGTCGCACGTTTCGCATGCACCAACGATCTTGCTCCGTTTGGAAGTATCGATGATCTTCGCTATCAGGGACGTCCATTCGGATTAACTCTTTCGCTGCCCGCATCACGATTTTCACCGTCCGCAAGGTTCCCGAATCAACCTGTTTCAGGCAATGCCTCTTCAGGGGGCGTTGCGAGCAGCATCGCGACCGACAAGTTTGTAGGTCTGATAACCGTGGCGTTGTTTGTCCGAATTTCGGGGCGCGATGGGCAGCTCGAGGTGGCGCGCGCATCACTGAGCTCACGATTGAGTAGTTCCGCGACCTTTCCAACCAATTTCGTCGGTATGCCGACCGTCAGCATTCCAGGCATTGCTTCATCAGTTGCGGGAACGGCATCGCCCGCCGGTCTCACGCGGCCATCCGTCGTCGACTCCGTCGCTTCAGCCGTTCTAATGGCTCCACCGATAATACTTGCATCGGTATCGTCGACTCTTCCACAGATTGCCCAACATGCGACTGCGCCGGAATCAATCGTTCAGGCATCTCCTTCCGCTCCGGTTACAGTTACTCTTTCCAGTTCGGCTTCTGAGCCAGTAACTGTCGCGGAAACGGTTCCGGAAACGGTTCCGGAAACGGTTGTTCAAAAACCGGTAACACCGATAGCCAATCCGGGCCCGGCGGTAACAGTTGTTCCGGAACTCGATTTCACCGTGACCGAGGGGGCGACCAGTGCGGTTATATCGTGGCCGCGCGGCTGTCTCTGGGGCCCGGATGGCTCGCTATGGGTGGTTGACAGCCAGAATCGCCGTGTAATGCGCTTCAACGACGAAGGGCGTCTGATGCATGCTTTTGGAAAAAAGGGCAAAGGGCCGGGAATGCTCGGACTTCCTATAGATATCGCCATTTCCGCCGATGGCATTTTCATCTCAGATACCGCCACACACACTATCCATTTGTTCGACATGCGCGGAACATATTTGAAAAGCATTGGTTCCTGGGGAACAAAGCCCGGACAGATTGACCTTCCGCACGGTCTCGATATCGCCGAGGACCAGCTCTGGGTTGCGGAACGCGGAAATGCCCAGATCATGCGGTTTGGCCTCGATGGAGTCTATAAGGGTAGTTTCGGAAAACGTGGTGAATTGCCCGGATATTTCGAAAACCCTGTTGCCGTTCATGTTCACAATGGAACAGTCTGGGTTCTTGAACCCGGACAGGGACGACTTCAGAGGTTTTCGAAAGAAGGAAAATATCAGGGAGGTTTCATCGCCGGAACGAAGGATGCATGCGATATGACGATAGATCCATGGGGATATCCGTGGGTTGCCGACAGTGAAGGACGCCGCGTCATTCGCTACGATCAGAACGGAAAACTTCTTCTGACGATAGAAAGCCCGATCGGCGGACGCCCCTGGAGCCCGACCTCGCTTTCGATTCGCGCTGACGGTCTTCTTGCCATAGGCGACGGAAATAATCGCTCCATTAGAATATTCCGGATCAACAAGACGAAGTGATCTTTGATATAAAAAGAAGTCTCCTGGTTGTCTTGTGTTTTTTTCTTCCGATTTTTGGAGGAATGGAAAAAACTGCATGTGCTAAAACGCTTTCTGAGCCAGTTTCCGGGGCATTGTCTTCATCCGTTATTTCAATTCCAGCTTCTTTGTCCGTTATTTTTGCTACAGGAACTGTCACGTTCTCGCCATCGGCGGCATTGTCTGAAATCCCCGCGGAGCCAGACCACAGGAGCGATTCGCCAAGTTGCCAGAGAGCATCCGAAAGCGTTCAACAAGGCTTCCAGACGACATCATACGGTCGATTTTCGACCGGCCCGGATGGACAGATAACACTGAAATCGGCGCATGCAACAGAAATACGACTCAAGGAAAACACTGTGCTGTCCGTCTCCGCGAGCGATGCCTTTGATCTTGAACGTGGATTGGCCGGATTTCACGGCAGTTCCAGTATTATCATCACGGCACCGCATATTCGGATCGCTTTTTTTGACGGCCTGCTCGTCGTAAAGGCGCATCCGCTTCTTACCAGAGCGGCAGTTCTGAAAGGAGATGCCGTTCTTTCGAATTCCATCGGAGACAAACGAACACTCGCTTCTCATCAGGAAGGCGCGGCGGGTCCACGTGAGCTTTCCTCTGTTTATGTCGCCACAGACGAGCTATATTTTGCCTGGTACTGGGATGCCCCGAAACGTTGATTTGCGTCAGAATGTTCTATCCGATGAAATGTAAAGGGCGCGTGATATCATTGCTCCGCCCTCGTATACGTTTGCCCAGAAACGGATTTGATATCTGCCTTGCATAGGCAGATATGTGAGAACTTCCACTGATGCGGTTTCATTTTCAAGGCTTGCAAGGCTATTTCTATCAGTGTCCCAGACTTCGAGCTGGTATCTGATGTTACTGCCGGTTGTTGCCGCAGTGACCGTCAGATATCTGGAATTGGAGTCCCACGATACCCTCGGCGTAGTCTGGAAGGCAACGGCGGTAGTCCAGTTCAGATTACGGCTTTTCAACTGGACAGTGCCAGTTCCCGCCGTGGAGTTCAGTGTGTATATGCCCGATGGAAAACCGCCTTTGGAGCGTGCTACAGTGCGTTCATACACTTTTTTCGGTGGTTGGAAAACAAGCTCAGAGTTCTCGATCTTGGTTCCGGTTGTATCCGCGAGCCAGCCGCCCGTGATTCCTCCTCCCGACGCACCGACATACATACCGTCTAGATCCACTGCTCCGTCCTGAATTATGCGCACGGGCACGATAGTGGCTACAAGCGGACCAGCACCTGAATCAGTATTTTGCGCGCTCCCTGCCGTCGAGCAGCCTGTAGCGGTTGCAAGAACCGCACAAACCAGAAGCGTGAACGGCATAAACCAAAATGCTCGCGACGAAAAAAACATTTTCATGGTATTCTCCGTAAAATTTTCGAATATTTGCCGAAAAAAGATGTTAAATTTGAAACCAGTCGAAGATTATCGAATCATGATTCTGCATAATCACTAATAGTTCCTGATATTGCAGGTTTCGGATAAAATCAGCTTCGACAAAGTATCACCAACTTCTTTTTCCGTCAAACCGGTAGTATATGCCGGATAAGATTTATGTTGATCCAGGTAGGGCGCGACCGCCGGGCGCGCCGCCACGCACAACGGCAGTGTTGCCGTAGCGTGTCTCTGAATAAAGGAGTCGGAATTGCGTATAATTCACTCACTTGAAGGCCACTCCTGGAGCGGCGGGCAACAACAGGCTTTATTTCTGACACAGGGCCAGATTCGACTTGGGCATGACGTTTTGTTGCTCTGTCAGAAGAACAGCGAACTCGAACGAAGAGCTCGCGCTCTCAACATCCCGGTCGCTCCGCAACAGTATCGCGGCGAACTGAACCCCGTTTCAATTGCCGGTCTTATGAATGTCTTCCGGAGCTTTCGTCCCGACGTTGTTAATGTCCACAGAGCATGGGCGCATACTCAATGGCTTGTGGCGTCCCTGATCATGCGTTTTCGCGGGCTCATTGTCACCCGGCGGGTTCTGTTCCGACCTGATCGTAATCCGTTGAGCCTGGTCAAATACCGGACTCCGGCTGTTCGCGGCTTCATTGCAGTCAGTAAGGCCGTTTCCGCGCGCCTTGTCGAACAGGGTGTCCCATCCCGTCGTATTCAGGTAGTTCATTCCGCGACGGATTTCGATCGTTTTGACCCTGCCAGAGCAGAGCAGCCGGTCTCACCACTTCCCGTGCCGGATGACGCCCCGTTGCTTCTTTTAATCGGCAATTTTCATCGTAACAAGGGGCATTTTCTCGTTTTGGAAGCATTCGAGCGTGTCGCAGCGGCTGTTACCAATGTCCATCTGTTAATCGCCGGCCATGGCACTGACCGCCCCGAACTTTCCGCTAAAGCCGGAGCGCTCGCGCATGGCCGTGAACGCCTGCATCTTCTCGGGTTCCGCACCGATGCGCCGGCACTCATGGCCCGTTCGTGCCTGACAATAAACGCGTCGTTCGAAGAAGGTTTCTCCGGAACCATCCGGGAATCACTTGGGATGGGCGTTCCGGTGATTGCCTCAGCAATTCCGGCCAATCTCGAGATTTCAGAGGCTGTACCTATTCGTTTGTTTCAACCCGGGTCGGCGGAAGGACTCGCGGAAGGGATACGCGCTGAGCTCGGCCTTACGTCGGATGCTTCCCGTCGCGAAACTCTTCGTTCACTGGCCATGGTGCGTTTTGGGGTGCCGGGCATGGTCAATGCGACAATCGAGGCGCATCACAGACTGGGCATTAAGTCATGACCAGAAGTATACCGGTTCTCTATTATCACCGCATCGGAAGCCCGGATCCGGCATATCTATCGACGCCGGTCGCTGCTTTCGCCCGCCAGATGGAGTTTCTGACGCGGCATGGAGTGCGCACGATCACGGTAAGCGAGCTTGTTGATCATTTATCAGGAACGGCACGCATTCGTGATCGTGCAGTAATGATCACCTTCGACGACGGATTTCGCGACAATCTTCTGAGCGCATTGCCGGTATTGAAATCGAACAATTTACACGCGGTGTTGTTTGCAGTTTCGGGGTTGATGCGGCCTGCTTCAACTCCGGGAGCAGAGACGCCGCGAGATTTCAACAGCGCGCATACTGCCGCCCGCCGTGGTGACCTGAGTGATTTTCTTTCGTTCGATGAGCTTAAAACCATGGTAGATTCTGGTGTTTTTGAAGTTCATTCGCACGGTCATTCTCACGAACAGGTGTTCGTTTCAAATCGTGTGACGGGCCTTTTCCCGGCGAGCGACAATCACTGGGGTATCCTATCGGCCTATCGGCACACTCTTTCCGAAGGAGTCTGGCCCGTTTTCGAGCGCAAGCCTGGATTGACACGAAAGGCGATGCGCCCCGATACAGAAAAAATCCGGGGTATCATGAATCTCTTATCTCAAGCTGATCTTCGACTCCTGCGGGAATCCCCGGCAGCGTTCAGTGACAGATTTAAAGGCCTTTTCGAGGCCGAAACCGAAGATGCCTTTCTGGCTCGTATCCAGGATGATCTATCACTATCTCTGGAAGTTTTTCGGCGATTTCACCCTCCCGGGTGCGATTCGTTCTGTATGCCTTGGGGGGCTGATTGTCCCGAGCTTCAGGTAATGCTCCGCAAAACCGGATATAACGCGGCTTTCCTGACTCGTTCAGGGGCGAATCTTCCGGGTGATGATCCCTATCGCATCAGACGTTTTCCGGTAAAACGGGCATCAATGGCTCGTTTTGCTCTGGGAATCATTCTTCGAAGCTCTCCTTCGCTTGCCAGGGTGTATGGGCTTCTTCACGGAAGGTTGTAACCCCCGTTACCGTTCGTGCGTATGATATAATGAAGAGTATGATTATCACCCCGGAAGAAATAATCAAGAAAGCCCAGAAGTGTCTGAAGGAAGGGCGCAATCAGACCAGCGCGTTTACAGCGATGGGGATGGCCTATTTCGAAAAAGGATTGCTTGACAAGGCTATCTTTTTTTATGGCCGCGCTCTTGAGACTAATCCACATTTTGCGGCGGCATACGCCGGCATGGGGATGGTGTATGGCAAAAAGGGGCTCGTGACGGAGTCCATTTTCAATCTGAAAGAGTCGATCAAGCTGACTCCTTCATGCGCATTGTTATACAACTGGCTTGGCGATGCCTATTTTGACCAGGGGCGTCACGAAGAAGCGATCAGAGAATACACGAAAGCCACGGAGCTTGATTCGCTTGATTCCAATGCTCACAACGATCTTGCCGACGCTTATCGCATGAAGGGCAATTTCGCGGCAGCGCTCGAACATTATCAGAAGACCTTGAAAATAGATCCGGGCGATACCAATGCTCTTCTCGAGATGGCGCAGGTTTTGATACAGCTGAATCGTGGTGTCGAGGCAAAAAAACTTCTTCTCGATATGTTGAGCGAGTTTGCCGATTCCGATGATGCCAAAACGGCCCGTGTCGTTCTTGCCTCGCTTGCCACCCAGGACGGCGATTTTACAGGCGCGCGCGAGTATCTGCTTCAGGCGGCCAGGGATTTCCCATTCAATCCATCCATCCAGTTCCACCTCGGATTATGCCACCTGCTCCTTGAAGAACCCGTCGCGGCCCAGGAACACTTGCAGCGGGCGCTTGACCTTGACCCGAATAATATACGTGCCGCGCGTCTGATGCAGCAGTTGCGGAGGCGAAAGACATGACGTCGCAGACATCTTCTTCATGTTCGAAAGCGGAGCAGGTCTCAGAAGAAGTTTCAAAGGCTTATCTTGTAGACGAACCTTCTCCCGGGCTGATACAGGGTTTCCGGGGGCACCCTGTGCGACGGGGCGAACGCATTGAAAATCCGGATTTGGCATATAGCGTGGCTCATAAGGTAGGGCGTGACCGCCGGGCACGCCAAAGCGCGAAGCGGCGCGCCCGGCGGTCGCGCCCCACCTCAGAACATTTTATCTGTTTGCCCGGCCCTGTGCGGTCGCGTTCCGGAGTGATACTGCTTATAGTGATTGGTTGTCTGGTTTTCACGATGATCGTTTTTGCTTCGATGATTGATCGTGTACGTCATGAAAGCAAGATGACGGCACGCGGCTCAATCAACGAGGATCTGTATCAGCTTGCTTCAGCAATCGGACGGTTGACGATTCGCAAGTTGGGAAATACTATCGAGACGATGGATGGCAATGGTTATAAAGATATACGGAATGCCATTTTCAACGGGACTGCCCTGACGGGAGTGGATTTTACCAGTGATATTACACAACTCGACGTCATTGAAAATTTGAAACAAAAGGACCGTTACAAAGATCTCGTACTGAAGGTAAAGTATTCAATCAATCTCGATGCACCTTTCAAATCCGGCATCGATACGGACATTAGTGGCTTGACGCCGCCGTCGGCCCAGACCGAGCGATCCGGAAAAATTGTGGTAGAGACGAGCGTTACGGCAAATCGCCACACGAAGACCTGTAAACTCACCAAGGTATTTTATGTAGTTTGTCTCATTCCTCCTCCATTTCATAAATTCACGTTATTTGCGACGCAGGGTGCGGCGAGTAAGCAGGATATAGTCAATTCACTCGATAATATCGATGATGGCGGACAAGTAACAGACATGAAACCCAATAATACTTGGCCGCCTTATCCCCCGCTGGTTCTTTGGAACCGATATACGCCACTGCTCGCTGGCAGCGACAAGGACATTAATTTCACGGCCAATCAGGCCCTGGACGCCTGGATGGATCAGCAGACTCCGGTCAAAAGCGGTTGGATTTATCTCGGCGGTCAGGGAACGACACCCAGGCCGGGTATTGAGAGCGACCGTAATCTCGTACTGAACGTCTGTGCGGGTGACAAGAGCCCCATCGAGTTGAACAATTTCGGAGAGGGTTTTCATTACTATTACGAAGCGAACTCCAGCGGATGGATCAGTTCACAAGAATGGCTTGGCTGGTTGAACGGCAAGCTATCCGCAACTCAAAATTGCGCCGGTCGGGTTATGTTGACGTTCGTTGATTACGGTTTTTTCAGCAAGATGTGGAAGCCTCCTTCCGTGATTTCGTTTAATGGAATTCCGTTATTTAGTAAGGCTGTCAAAACCTGGGATACCGCGTTTCCGGCTGAAGGTTTGAAATACGGCAGTCGATTGCATCTCTACGGAACTCCGACAAAATGCACACCAACACTGGTGTTTGGCCAGGTGCGGCGGCGTTTCATTCGAACATTCGGGTTTTATTTCCCGGAGATTTCAAAAGTCTATCCGATTAGAGCCTTTGCCAAGGGTGAATGGGAAGACGACTCAACTGGGAACAAATTCTGGCCCGAGCTTAAAGGTTACATGGACGACAAGGATAAAGAGAAAAGTGGTGGTGTTGCCAAGATATACAAGATTTCCGGCGCACCTGAGGATGCATTAATCGGGGCGATGGGGAATATTATGGACAACGATCTTAAATACCAGGCATATTTGAATGGGGTAGATCCATCGAATGGGCTTCTGCGGCTTATTCCATATTTCTACGATGAGCCATATTGCCAGGGACTGGCAAATTTGTGCAGTCCGAAGGATACGCAAGCTAACTTTGACAAGAGCCTGAATGTTGTCTCCAGCACTTACGGTTCCGCTGATAAACTTGCGAAGGATGATTATGCCGTCCCAAGCGGCGACACGCAGCTGCATTATTCAGGACGGCTTAAGGATATAAAAATTCCGAAAAATTTTCTTGCGCAAAAAACGAGTTACTACATCGATAACGATAAACCTGAATTGAGCAAATGCCAGTTTTTGATTGACAAGGGAATTCTTGTTGCCGGAACGCCATACAAACTTTTACTGAATCAGATCATTCGCTTCAAAAAACCTTTGATAATCGATAAGGCAATCGATGTTGTAAGAGGTGGAATCATTATTTGCGATGATTCCATCAAGATATCCTGCACGATCAGGAATCCATATCTGGCACCGAATTCCGGTGCGCCATTTACTCCGCCTTATACTGATCCGAATAGCTTCGGTTTTCTTACTCTGATTACCAGTAAGAAAATTGAAATTGACAATTTAGCCCCGGATCCGACCAAAGATGCTCCTTTGACTTATCCCGAACTTCACGCATTTCTGATCGCCATGAATGGCGCATCCGGGCAGATTTCCACCAAAGGACCTTTGCACATCAAGGGAGGAGTGGCTCTCGATCAACTGGACCAACCCAAAGATTTCAATCTGCTTCAGAACGGCGGAATAATCGAGTGGGGTTTTGACCCGAAGGATATCGATGATTTCAACGATCCGGCCAACCCCAACTATCCTAATTTCTTCGGACTGGCAATGGGGCCTCGCGATGTCGAAGTCGTCGATGAAGAATGATATGATTCGTTGTAATTATTTCTCAACTGAAGAGCAAAGTATGCCGGATAGACGTATTTATTATCGGGAACTAGCCAATAATGCAGTTCATCATGAGGTAAATTGGCCAATTGGCGATACAATGCCACGGCAAAGAATAGCAAGGGCTTGCAACGGATTTTCAATGATTGAAATCCTGGTTGCACTGATGTTCATTACATTTACATTTCTTCCGATTTACAATCTTTTATCGTTTGGCCAGCGCGGGACATGGAGTAATGAAAAAGAGATCGTCGGAACCAATTATGCCGCTGATCTTCTGAATTTCATGCGGGAAGTGAGCATTCGCGATCTGGATACTGCTTTCCCAAATGCAAAAACGCCAATAACTCTGGTCGGAGACGACAAGATTAAGGATGCCCTGAAAAAAATAAATCTTGTCCCCCCGGAATCGCCGATCCCACAGCCCGGGGTCGTACGCAGTATGATTGTTCAGCGTTTCGAAGGAGTTAAAACGGACTTACTGGGAAAACTGAACGATATTTTTAACCAGCGTAAGGCAGTTCCGAACTATCTGATTTCGGTGAGCGTAAATTATCACAAGGCCGGAATAAGTATGGGAGACGACGTAGCAACGCTTACTACAATTGTGATGGATTAGTTGTGACAAAAGCGAACGACGAATTCATAATGAATCACGGAAACCTGTCTTATGGCCCAGGGCAAACGCATAATAAATCGAGAATTTGGACCAATAGCGCGGCTCTTCATGAGGAAAATATGATTATGGTGGGGCGTGACCGCCGGGCACGCCGAGACGCAGCGGCGCGCCCGGCGGTCGCGCCCTACCTCAGAACTTTTAATACGTTTTCCCTGTGGCGAAAATGGACTCGAGGGTTCACTCTCATGGAAGTAGTAATCATGGGGGCTCTGCTTATATTCGTAAGTGGCACCTTGTACAAGATATTTTCCGGAACCTGGATGAACTTTTTCAAGACGCAGACAAAATTGACGAATCTTCGTTCCGCCTCCCTCCTTTTAGAGCACCTCAAGCACGACATCAGGTTGTCGATGGCTTCTACCAAAGCAGTTCCCCAGCCAACTTCAATTTCGAGCAGTTCACTTTCGTTTAATACGACAGATTTGAGTAACACCGTGAAGAATGTCTCTTATACCTTCTCTGGTGGTATGTTCAAACGTGAGGATGGTTCGCGTGTCGTTAATCAGGCAAAGATCTCCAGTTTTGTCATATCTCTTGACAGACCAGGCACCCAGACTTGTCTTCAGATACTCATTGAAGTTGATGCCGAAAAAGATGAAGTAAAGCGTTCCGAAAACAGCACCGGCAACAAAATTAAATTGGGAGCAAGTTTGTATCCTCGTTTTTTACAAAATTCCGGGAAGGACGAAGAAAAATTCTGGTGGGCTGCCCGTGGGCTGACAGGTACCCCCTGAAAAAACCGCTACTACTCAAAATTGAGTTTTGTTTTGTATAATTAGATTTTAACAAACGTTTCAGTTGTCATTACAAGGAGGGATATCATGATTACCAAGCAAGTCAGATTTATACGCTCGATCAGTCTGGGGTTGTTTGTTCTGGCGCTGATTGCAATAGCAATGCCAGCATCCGCCGGCAAACAATACACTATGGCAAAGGGTGACACACTCTGGGATCTCGCTCAAAAATTCTATGGTGATCCTACGTTATATCCCGTATTTCTAGAAGTGAACGGTATATCAAATCCACGAACGATTCCGGTCGGTCGCGTGATAATCGTTCCGAATATTGATGAAATGAAGAAGGTTGCGGCGGAATCCGATCCAGCAAAGCGTAGTGCATTGATTGCATCCATTACCGGAAATAAAAGTACATCCTCCGGATCAAGCACCGGATCGAATTCTGGAAACAACAGCGGTACAGGGGCAAATGGCAGTTCAGAAACCGTCAGTACACGAAATTTTGCCAGTGTCCTGGAGGGGCCCAAGAGTCCTGATGCGGTAAAATCCAGATCGACTATCCCATCCTCTCACTGACATAAATCAAATGACGGAAACGAACCACAGATTCACACAGATGAACACAGATACGACTCAGAGTTTCTCCGCACTCAATTCTGTGTGAATATTTTTTGAATTTTGCGTGTATGATTATGTATTCCGGAATTATCGTGCATTTGTCCTGAACTTTTTTTCAATTTTTCCAGGCCGTTTTATTTTTCGCAGAGGAACAGCTTGAATAGCACAGTGGCGCTTCGAGGTAGGGCGGGACCGCTGGGCCCGCCGAGAAAGGCACAGATATTTGATGCGGCGCGCCCAGCGGTCGCGCCCTACCCAACAAGAGTTAAAAGATTTTGATTTATTTTTCAGGTGCCCTTGACACGGTACCCTTTTGCATGTAAAATCGATGAATCTGGGCATAACCCATAGAGTATTTGAGTAGGCCCGGTACATCACGGTATAAGTTCATAAGTATATAAGGAGTATTGAGTAATGAAGCGTTTTCTGACTTGTGTTGGTCTTGTTTCATTTCTTACGGCAGGCGCACTGTTCGCCGCCGAATCCCCCAAAGAACTGGTTCGCGTTGATGGGCTTTCTCTTGCCCAGGTTCGCGCAATCGGAATGAAGGGGTATGACGTGGCCAAAGCTGGCCGCGATTACGTGGAAGTGGTTGTAACTCCCCAGGAGTTGAAGTCGCTTCCGATCACCAAGACAACTCCCAAAGTCCTGATCCCCGACATGGATGCCTACATTGCTGGCGTTCTCAGCAAGCAGGTTCGTGGTGCGGCATATTTTACTTACGACACTATGACTGCAGCCCTGAAGGATATGGCGCAGAAATATCCGAATATCGCCCGGCTCAGCTCAATCGGAAAATCCATCGAAGGTCGCGAGATCTGGGCAGTTAAGGTTTCCAATAATCCCGATAAAGACCAAAAAATTCCCGCTGCACTGATTATGGGTGCCCATCATTCCCGTGAATGGATTTCCGATGAAGTCCCCATGGAAGCCCTGAAACAGATGCTTGCAGGCTATGGCAAAGACGAGACACTGACCAGACTGGTCAATACCCGTGAGACTTGGTTTGTTCCGATGGTAAACCCTGACGGTATAACCTATTCCCAGACCAAATCGAAATATTGGCGCAAAAACCGCCGCAAGGTCGATGCCAACAATTACGGCGTAGATCCAAACCGCAATTACGGATGGCATTGGGGCAATGTTGGCGCCAGCAGCGATCCCAGCCAGGATACTTATCATGGTACCGGTCCCTTCAGTGAACCGGAAACCTCCGCAATCAAGGCTCTTGCCGAACGCGAGCACTTTCAGGCAAGCATATCTTTCCACAGCTATTCCGAATTAGTACTTTATCCATTTGGGTACGGAAACGATATCCCTTGCAGCGATACTGCTACACTGAGCAAACTCGCCGGCGAAATGGCTTCTTTCAATCATTACACACCAGAAAATAGCGCCACCTTGTATCCGGCGATGGGCGATTCAGACGATTGGCTGTATGGTTCCTGCAAAACTCTGGCGTTCACTATTGAACTGGCAACTGAGTTCATACCGTCTCCCGACAAGATTGCAGGAATCACCGCATTGAATGTTCCCGCAGTGTTTCATCTGATCGACAAAGCCGGAACCTACGGTCTTACGACCCCGACCGGGGATGCCTCCCTCGCTTCACATGTTGATGCAAAAACAGCTTTGGCTGCCATTTCCGACGGAACAGCGCTTTCCGCATCACTCTCAGAAGATTCCCGTATCGAGACCGGAGATCGCATTCAGGCGATCGGCCGTCATCTCGCTGAACTGACCGCTGCAGAAATGGCTCAGGGGAATAGTGAAACCTGGGAGCAGATCAAGAACACTCCGGCAGCCTCCTTTGTGAAGTCGCTCGTTCGCGATTGTCTGACCTTCTCTGCAGTGCACGGCGATAAGGTTGATCCGGCACTACTGAACGAAGTTTCTTCGACCCGCTGATTACTGCGTTTTTTTCCGTCTCAAATAGTGCTATAATGGACCACCGAAAGGTGGTCCATTTGAATTTACATGGAAAATACTACACTTTTTAATATATCGATTTTCTCCGGTTATGCATATGTAGGGCGTTGCCGGGAGTTCGTCTGGATTCCCGGAGACATGATTGCCCACCAGAGAATGACATCGACGTTCGTCATGCGAGGCCTTGAATGCTCGTATGAAATCGATGCGCTCATGATCCGGAAAGACCTCTATCTGCGTTGTGATGACGGCAGGGAATACGTCGTCGGCAATTTCCAGATTTCGGATATCGACGACAGCGAAAATATCTCGGGAATAGCTGAAAGCTGCGATCTGCTGTTCGAAAAATTCCCGCAGATGAAAACCATCACCGAAGGCGAGCAGGTGCTGGTTTCGAAACAGACGCAAGTCATGGCGTTCAAGGTTGTCTCCAACGTCATCAACAGCGTTCGGGTTGGTCAGAGTGTCGATACCAAAAGCGCAAAAGAGGTTGTCGGCCACATGGTCGACGAGATCATTCAGTGTCCGGACGCACTGATGAACCTGATAAACATCAAGTCATTCGACGATTATACGTTCACGCATAATATCAATGTTGCGACATTGTCCGTGCTGCTAGGCCAGGAGCTGGGAGTATCCCCCGATGAACTTCATGAACTCGGTCTTGGAGCGCTCATGCATGATGTCGGGAAACTAAAAGTTTCTCTTTCCATACTTAACAAAGACGGAAAGCTCACCGATGCGGAATTTAACGAGATGAAGCAGCATCCCACCATGGGGTATGAAATCCTGTGTAAATCCGGCGATATCAGCGAGCAGGCGCGACTCGTATGTCTTCAACATCACGAGAAATTCCAGGGTCGCGGCTATCCCAAGGGCATCAAAGGTGAAGAAATTTCACTGTTCGCCCGCATCTGTTCCGTAGCTGATGTATATGACGCTCTGACAACCGATAGACCGTACCGTACAGCGATGGCTCCCTATGACGCCGTTAAGATCATAATGAGTGGTGTCGACTCTCAATTTGATCCAGCCGTTCTGACGGCATTCATGCGACGCTTTTCGATCTATCCTTCGGGAAGTCTTGTCATGCTCAGTAATGGCTCGGTTGGCCTCGTGTTGCGCCCAAATCCGAAAACGGTTCTTAGACCTACCATAAAGCTGTTGAGAGCAGCGGACGGAAGCCCTGTAGTCGACCGTGTCGAGATAGATCTTAATGATAACAAGAGTCTTTTTATAACAGGCGCCGCAGATGCATCAGTTCTCAATATTCGGGAAAGCGCCCCTCCAAAAATCTGATTGAACTTCACCAAGAGCGGGATGACCGACTCTCATGATTCACATTTCGATAACACGAGCAACTTGCAAAATTATGTGGCAATCATGCGTGAATTCGCATCATCCATTTGTAAAGGCGGGTTTGAAACCCGCCCCTACGTGATGTTTCGTGAATATTGCAAGTTCCTCACACGTAATCGAATATTTTTAAGTTCGGCTTCGATCGTTGTCGGTATCGTGGTCATGACAGGTTTTGTAATATTGCCGGCAACGGCCGGGGCTATTCCAGAAATTTCCAGCGATACTGTGGCTTCAATCACAGCGACTGCTTCATCGACTGAGGCTTCAGTAACAACTATTATATCTACAGCCGATGCTTCGGTTTCAGCCACAACGACTGCCTCTACTTCTGATGCGTTGGCTTCAGTAGCAGCGATTGCCTCTGCTTCAGATGATTCGGCTTCAGCCGCAACGACTGCCTCTACTTCTGATGCATTGGCTTCAGTGGCAACGACTGCCTCCGCTTCAGATGCTTTGGTTTCAACTGCAGCGAATGCTTCAACATCTGAGTTTTCTGCATCGGCCACTGAATTTATCCCAGCTATTCAGTCAGATTCGAACGCGTCTTTTCCAGAGCCTGAGCTTCCGATATTATCTGATTCTCCAAAGACTAATTCCAAAGATCAGAAAAAGGGAGGAAGGCTCCTGCTCACTATTGAAACAGTTCAGGAGCGAACGCCGCGAATGTTTTCGATGGTGGCGCAGCGCGTCGAAGTTTGGCGTGGAGATGTTGCTCTTGCTGCACTCAATACGGGCGATAAAGGTGTCGAAGAGGCATTTCATCGCCGCACTTTTGTCTTCCCTGAGCTCACTCTCCCTGTCGGATATCATTTCCTGACCATTCGACTGTATCGCGCTGGTCCGGTTTCGCACGACAAAAAGTGGAAAAGTGAAACTTTCCAGATTGGTATTCACGAAGGGAAATCTACGGTGATTAAAAAAAGTATGCCTTTCTTCGTATGGTAGATAATACAGAACAAAAATCTGGAACTTTTTCTTCACTCGCGGAGTCTACACCTGTCAGTGAAGTACAAGACATTGAAGGGGAACTTTTAAGACGTGCCTCGCAAGGGCATCGGTCGTCGTTCGATCGTCTTGTCGAGCTTCATCATACCTCGGTTTATCGTATAGCTCACCGATACTTCAATAATCCGGAGGACGCTCTCGATGCCACACAAGAGGTGTTTTTACGTGCATGGCGGGCAGTCGGTCGATTCGAGGGGCGATCGAGCTTCAAGACCTGGATCTATCGGATTGCTTCAAATACCTGCATTACCCTCACGGAGGAACGAAACCGTCATCGCAAGACCTTCTTCGAAGGTATTCTCGACTGGTTCAGCAAGCCTGCAGCCCCAGATCCGGGTCATCTGGTCGTCCAGAAAGAGTATCAGTCAGAACTTCAAAAAGCTGTCCAGGATCGCATCGCAAAACTGCCCGAGGTCTATCGCATGCCCGTAATCCTCCGCGATCTTGAGGGAATGTCACTTGAGCAAATCGGCGAAATACTGTCTTTAAAAGAAGGAACAGTCAAATCACGTATTAACAGAGGGCGGCGATTGTTGCAGGAAGCTCTCGATCCGTTTTTCCGCGATATGCCTGTTCAATGTGAATCAACACCTGAAATAAGTAATCGTGAATAGCGAATGAATGAAACCAAAATAAGCGATTTGCCGAAAGATTACAGTATCTTTTGGGATGATCATTAGTGAGGTTGTCGTATGACTTGCCGAAAATTCACGGATTGGCTGGAACTTCATGGTGAGGACAGTTATGGTCCCGAGTGGGAAAGCCTTATCGTCCATGTTCGCGGATGTCCCGACTGTCTGCTTTCCCAACGCGCGAGAACTCTTCTGCGCGAAACCATGCTGGCAATGCAGCAACCTGAGACTCCTGCCGGTATTATTGCTATTATAAGGCAGAATCTGGATTTGGCGGATACCACTGAAGAGGATACACCTCCTTCCGTGCTTGAACGTTTCTTTCAGTCGACTCTCAGACCGCTCGAGTTCTGTCTTATCGCCGCATGTTTGTTTCTGATCTTCGGCCTTTCTCTTCCACATGCATCTCAGATACATGACGCCAGCACAAGACATGTGCTATCCACATTTCCTATGGTTTCAGCCGTTCATGCCCCCTCCACCGTGTCAGGCGATAAACATCCGGGAGAGCGCCTTGTTCGCCTGACTCCGGAAGAAATTTCAGCATTTCGTCGCAAACTCGCAGACTATAGTGCCCAGCATCCGGAAATGAACCCTGGTCAGATATCGCATTCTGAGGGGGCTCTTGTGAAATGGAACGGCAGCAGATAATTATGACCGAATACATAAGCAAATTTCAGTAAGCTTCTGTATAGAAATGTAAATCGTCTGGACAGAGGAAATGAAATGCAATATGAAAAAGGGGAAATAATATGTTGAAATCTCTTTTTCGTTGTTATTATCGCTATTTTTTAATTGCATTTCTCGTAAATATCTATGCATTTTCCGTGCATGCGGCCTCGTCGGAATTGTTCGGAACCTCACTTATTGCCGATGTTGCAGCGAAGGTGAGTCCGGCTGTCGCAGCAATCGATTCAGTTCATTATGTGCGTGCCCGGCCACGCGGTTTTGGAGATCCATTTTTCGATCAGTTTTTCGGGAATCTGTTCGGGGAAGAAATGGAAGGTTTCTCAAACAATGTAATTCCAAGGCGTGGAAGCGGTTCAGGGGTTTTGATCGATGCTGCCGGGCATCTGCTCACTAACCAGCACGTTATTGACGGCGCCGACGAAGTACAGGTTACTCTCCAAAACGGCAAAAAATATAAGGCCAGTGTCGTTGGTCAAGATTCTCAAAGCGATCTGGCGGTTCTCAAGATCGGCGTAGAAAATGCGTCATTCGCACCGCTTGGCGATTCGGATTCGTTGAGGGTAGGAGAGTGGGTCGTCGCTATCGGAAATCCGTTCGGACTCGGAATGACCGTCACCGCCGGAGTCGTATCAGCTCTTGGACGCGAGCTTTCCATAGATCGAAACCGAACCTATCGCAATTTTATCCAAACCGACGCTTCAATTAATCCCGGAAATTCCGGTGGACCGCTCGTGAATACAAAAGGCGAGATTATTGGAATCAATACCGCGATCTTTCCATCAGGTCAGGGAATAGGATTCGCCATTCCGGTATCATCCGCGCGCCGCGTTATCGGAGACCTTCTTGCATTTGGATCTGTAAGGAAAGTTGACATCGGAGTCAGCGTTCAAGCCATCACTGATCAGCTGGCTGAATATCTTTCGATACCGCATGACGGAGTGCTCATTACCGAGGTAATCAAGGGCTCATCTTCCGAGAAAGCTGGTTTGCAGCCCGGGGATGTTATTCAGAGCATAGACAGTAAGCCCTTGACACGGCCGGATCAGCTTCAGGAAATGATAAACCGGCATCAGATCGGCGAATCGGTTAAGCTCTCGGTTCATCGCAAAGGTGCAATCGCTGATTACGAAGTTACCGTGCAGGAACACAAGACACGTGGCGGCGCATTGGCTGCCGGAAAGAATTTTTTGGGGATTACAGTAGATTCAATAAACCCGGAGAATACTCGTCAGTACCATCTTCAGGCCGAAGATGGAGTTGTCATTACAGATATAGTTCAGGGATCCATCGCTTCAGGAATGGGCCTCCAGCCCGGAGACGTAATTCAGGGAGTAAATGGAAAACATACGGCAACTCCCGAGGAGTTTGCGAAGCGCATGGAACAAGCTCCTCAGCACGGCCGGCTGATGTTGCATCTTATTCGCGACGATCTTTCGCAGGTGCTCCTGATACAAATTCCGTGACAGAATTAACCATCCGCCGGGGAAATGCGCAAAATGCGTTTTGCTTGCCATCCGCGAAAATTTTATTGAGTTTGCTTCGGGAAAATCGGAAATTGTTTGCAAACATTTCGGCATTGTGCATATAATCGAATAAGCAAATATCTGGCAGGACACTCACCCGGAGGAACCCTTGATGCAATTGACCGAGTATTTCAAAGAAAACATGATTCACCTCGATTTTCAGGCTGGGGACAAAGACGAGGCACTGAACAAGATGGTGAAGATCCTTGAGTCTGCGGGCAATGTCGACGATGTCGTCGGAATGCGGACCGCCCTCATTGACCGTGAAAAGCTTGGAACGACAGGAGTCGGCGGAGGCATAGCAATTCCACACGCTCGCTGCGCTGCGGCCAAAGAACTTTCTGTCGGCTTTTTTCGATCGAAAGAAGGTGTCAATTTTCAGGCTATCGATAACCAGCCGGTACATCTTGTCTTTTTATTGCTCGCACCTGTTGCCTCCGGAGGCGCTTACCTGAAGCTTCTTGCAAAGATTTCGCGTCTGCTGCGCTCCGATGAATTCAGAAATTCGCTTCTCGAAGCTAAAACTCCCGGGGAAGTCATGGAAATCATCCGGGAGAACGACTGAGCTTCGGTAGCCGAGACTTCTTGAAATGAGCTTTCTCAGTCATTCACCACAGAAGGGAAATCCACGCCGGATTTCTCTTCTGCTTGTTTTCGGGCTGCTATTGGTTGCCGATCCGGCAGTCAATCTGCTTCAGGCTGCATCAAAATCACGCGATGCTTCTACCAGTGGCGAACGTACGAAACGAGGAGGCACCTCCTCCCGCGATACTGATTCCAAAAAGAAAAGCAAGGACAAAGATAAGAGCGACGCCTCTTCCGGAGATAAAAAGAAAGAGGACGAAGAGCTGTTTCTGGTGGAATCGAAGGAGAATCAGGCCTACCTCCCGGATATCTACCGCTGCCCGGAATGCGGCTATGAACAGGATGAAACCGGCACTTGCCCGGACCATGATGATACTGAACTGGTACTTGTACGTTCCAAGGGCAAGAATCCACTCGAGCCGCCTGAAGTGGACGGCAATGAAGATTTAATAGTTGACATGCCTGTTACAGGGCTTGCCTTCAAAAAAAATGCTCCATCTGCAACCGCTACAGCAGCCGCGGCAATCGGTAGTCCCGCCGCTCCCCGTCCGGCAAATCCGATTGGCGCTCCAGACATCAGGCGTTAATGTTTCAAAAGATAAATACATCAAGGACCAGGAGTTTAGCATGGCTCTAAATCTGACACAGAAGATATTCCAAGCCCATCTTGTGACTGGCGAATTGACTCGAAACAGCGAAATCGCCATTCGAATGGATCAAACCCTGACGCAGGATGCCACGGGAACCATGGCATCACTTCAGTTTGAAGCGCTGGGCGTGCCGAGAGTTCGAACTGAACTTTCTGTTAATTATATTGACCACAACACGCTGCAGACCGATTACAAGAATGCTGATGATCACGCTTTTTTGCAGTCTATTGCCGCGAAATACGGTCTCGTGTTTTCACGCCCCGGAAACGGTATTTGTCATCAGCTGCATCTCGAACGTTTTGGCAAACCCGGGAAAACTCTCATCGGAAGCGACTCCCACACACCTACAGGCGGCGGAATCGGCATGATTGCCATCGGTGTGGGCGGGCTCGACGTCGCCCTTGCCATGGCAGGATCACCATTCACGCTTAAAATGCCCGGCGTCATAAAAGTTCATCTGACCGGCAAGCTTCCGCCCTGGGTCGCGGCAAAAGATGTTATTCTCGAAGTTCTGCGTCGCGAGACCGTCAAGGGCGGTGTCGGCATGGTCTACGAATATGCCGGGCCCGGCATAAAGAATCTTTCTGTCCCGGAGCGGGCAACTATAACTAACATGGGCGCGGAGCTTGGCGCCACGACCTCGGTCTTCCCAAGCGACGATGTAACGAAGAAATTTTTGAAAGCCCAGGGGCGGGAAGGCGACTGGACGCCTCTGGCTGCCGATCCCGGCGCGAAATATGAACGCGTCATAGAGATCGATCTGACGAAACTAGAACCAATGGCAGCATGTCCGCATTCGCCTGATCTGGTCAAAACTGTTCGCGAACTCGAGGGAACTCCGGTTACGCAGGTTGCAATCGGCTCCTGCACAAATTCGAGTTTCACTGACATAGCACGCGTTGCCGAGATACTTCGCGGAAAAAGCGTGCATCCAAAAGTGTCACTTGCAATTTCGCCGGGGTCTCGTCAGGTCCTTCGCATGATTTCAGACAAGAAGTATTTGAGCGATCTGGTCGCCGCAGGCGCCCGCATTCTGGAATGCGCTTGCGGTCCCTGCATCGGTATGGGCTTCGCGCCCAGCTCCGGCAGCGTTTCAGTGCGCACATTTAATCGTAATTTTGAAAAACGTTCCGGTACCGATGACGCAAAGGTATTTCTGGTCAGCCCGGAAGTCGCTGCTGTCGCTGCAGTAAATGGCAAATTTGTCGACCCGCGCACATTTGGCGAATATCCGATCGTAAAAATGCCTGCAAGATTTACTATCGATGATTCGATGTTCATTTTCCCGCCAAGTGATGGTTCAAAGGTGAATATTATCCGTGGACCAAACATCGCTCCGCTTCCACTGGGCACCCCAATGGGCAAGACTATCGAGGGTGAGGCCCTGATAGTCGTTGGCGACAACATCACCACTGATCACATCATGCCCGCTGGAAAATATCTGCCTTTGCGCTCCAACGTTCCCGAGTATGCAAAACATTTGTTCGAAGGTGTGGATAAAGAGTTCGCAGGCCGGGCCAAGAGCAAGGGGGCCGGCTTCATAGTAGGCGGAGAAAACTACGGCCAGGGAAGTTCGCGCGAACATGCGGCGCTGTGCCCGATGTATCTGGGC